>NHDV01000001.1 GCA_002167525.1 Flavobacteriaceae bacterium TMED68 | reverse complement strand
CTTGCGGGGACGACGGGATTCGAACCCGCGACCTCCTGCGTGACAGGCAGGCGTAAACTCCAGACTTTACCACGCCCCCATGAACTAAAATTATAACGTAATTTATCTCGTTCAAATAAATTTTATTACAATATTATTGATATATGAGAATAAATGAAATAGTAAAATATTCTTTCAGGTTTCTTATATTACAGATATTACTGACCCTCTTAACAGTTTTTTATTTTGATAATTTTTTGATTGGAGATTATACAAATGGATATGAGCTTATAGTTTATAACTTAATTGAAGACAGGGATAGATTTTACCCAGTAATTCCCAACTCACTTATTAAGATAGATATCTTTTTAGGTTTATTCATATTTGTTTTTCTTATCATTCTTTACTCAACAAAATTTTATACATATGTAAATGAATTAAGTTTTTTAACTAATAATAAAAGTTACGATGAGTTTTTTTCTATATATCTTTTATGGACAAGTTCTTTATTCGTGTTCATGATGATATTTAGATTTGATGCTGTATCGAGATTTTATTTAATATTGTTTACTTTTATAGTGCCTACTATTTTAGTTTCTCTAAGAAATAGTGAAACATTGTCATCATTGCTTGGAAGATCTCCTGTAAAAGAGAATTATATCTCATTCAACTTAGACCAAGACTCGATATTTAAACAATTAAGGATTATTTCACTAAGAAATTCTGTAGGAAATAATAAGATTAATGTAAATAAAGATCATGAAAAAGTTATAGATATAATTAATAACCAAAATAAAAAGGGAAATATTAATTTAGTTGTAATAAATTTAAATGAAGAAAAAGAAATAAATGACAAACTACTTAACTTTTTAATTAACCTAAACAAAAAAGTTTTACTTATCTCAAAAGAAAATATCGAATTTAAAAGAATATTTATTAAGAGAACTGAAGAATTATCAGATTATGTTCTTAACTATTTTAATAATGATATTCAATATGGAGCAAAATACATACTTAAAAGAGGAATGGATATATTTTTATCTATTGTGGGAATAATTATCAGTTTTCCATTTTTTATATTGATTGCTTTATATATAATTTTTATTGATGGAAAGCCATTTTTAATTAAGCAAGAAAGAATTGGCCTTCATGGTAAAAAATTTCTTATGTACAAGTTTAGAACAATGCAAAAAGACGCACATATAAAAAGAAATGACCTATCAAACCTGAACCAAAGAGATGATATATTATTCAAGATAGAGGATGACCCTAGGTTGCTTAAGGGATCTGCTTTTTTGAGAAAATTTAGTTTAGATGAAATCCCTCAATTAGTAAATGTAATTAAAGGTGAAATGTCTCTCGTAGGACCAAGACCTTTATTTGAGGAGGATACTTCAAAATATGATGTAAATTATATGCGAAGGCTAAATGTACTTCCAGGCATAACCGGATTACTTCAGATTAAAGACAGAAACGCCCCTAATTTTGAAACTTGGTATAAATATGATATTGAATACATAGATAATTGGTCTCTTTCTTTTGATTTGAAGATTTTACTGAAAACTCCATTTTCGTTATTTAGAAACAATAACAATAAAGGGCTTTAAAGTGGGTCGGGTGGGAATCGAACCCACGACCTTGAGCTTAAAAGGCTCCTGCTCTACCAATTGAGCTACCGACCCTAAACAAAAATGATAATCAAAGATAAAAGTTAGTTAGATTTATTCTTCTTCAATATTTTTAAGTTTTTTATATGCAACATCTAATTCATTGAGAATACTCGTTACAATATCGTGTGCATTTTTGTTACTTTCAGATAAAGCTTTTAGTTCATTTGTTAATTCTTTAATCCCGTCAAGGCTTGATGATAAATTACTATCAAGTACTTTTTCAACATTACTAATTTCATTATTTTTATTATTCACAATTAAAATTATAAATTAAGTTACAACTTTGCTTTATCAGAAAATTTTAAATTTGGACTTTTTGTTAATCTTTGTTTAGCCCATCTAGCTGGTGGAATTAGTCTAAAAAATGGTGGTAAAAATGGTCGTGTAATTTTTAAAAATAATAAATTAAATGACAATATTGCTTTATTAATTCTTGTTGTTTTAATTCCATAAACTGCTTTAAATTCAGAAGGTAATGTATGAAAAGCAGTAAACGCAATAAATGGCCAAATTACTTTTATGTGTTTTGGAACCGGACCGCCACCAATAATTTCTTTTACATCGATAGCGACATCGGTAATAACTAAGTAATCTTTTTCTTTGCTTTTAGAAATTACCCAATTCTTTAACTCAGCGTGGGTTTTTGGCATTTTTGCTATGTTTACTAAAACTAATTCTGCTGACAACATGTTTTCTTTGTGATATAAATTTTTTTCGTCATCAGTCAGCTTTTTGACTGTCTTTTCGTAGAAAAATATTGATGACAATTGTAAACATGCATGAACCCAAAGAAGTTGTTCATGGTCAAGTGCATCGTAAATTTTACCAGTTATTTGGTCTTTACCTTTAATAACTTCATGTAATTTATTAATTCTGGTTGCACTGTCGTCTGCTTCTTCTTTTGTTCCAAATGTCACTGAGTTTTGTAATGAGAGAGTTCTAATTAATCTCTTCCAAGGATCTCTTTGATAGAATGATGTTTGTCTTGCCCCTGCTGCTATTAATGGGTGGGAAGCGTGCATAAGTAAGGCTCTTGCTCCACCAAACAAAACTGTAATTTCCTTATTAACTTTCCACATCATAGAATTTGGGCCAAAATACCCAGGATCACTTTGCATATTTAAATTTTATCAATATCTATAAGTTTTAAATAATCCTTATTCATAAATACTGTCTCGATAGATCGTCAAGATAAGTTAGTATTGAATAATAAGGCTAATATGAGTGAAAATAATCTAAATATAGAAAAAAATTGTGGTCAAAATCTTAACAATGAACAAATTCCTGACATAGCTAATGATCCAAATTTTGTCTTTATTAATAATCCAAGTTACGAAACAGTAGTACTTTATGACGTAGATGGAAATATAGTAAATGTAAACTCTTGGATCGAATGTGCACATTATGTAAATGGAGGTTGGTCTACAAGTTTTTCAAATTTTGATGGTAATATTTTTATTCTTGTAACAACAATTAGTTTATTTAGTATTTATGTGCTCTCAAAAAAGATACTTAACTTTAAACTATGAACAAGCAAAAATTATTTACCTCAGTTTTAATTTTATTAATACTGATAATTCCTTTTTTAGTAAATAATAGATCTGATGATATTGAAGCTATTCAAATAGAAAATTCTACTGTTGGTTATTACCAATCTACAACTTGTAAAATTTCTTTAATTGAATTTTATTTAGAAAATAGAGGTTCGGAACAAAAAATTTATTTCAATAATAATGACTATGCCGACATAAATTGTTTTGGGAAAATTACTGGAGTAGATAAAGTTAATAACACCTACTACGTATCTATTGGTACTAATACTTCATTTAGTGCTTTAATCCAATCATTAATATGGATCTTGCTACTTACCCTAATTCCTAAGCTGGATGACAAAAATTATCTTACATACAAATGTTTATACTTGTTGCCTTTTTTATTGACTTATCAACATGTATCTGAAATTAGATTTTATTCTGGTAGCAATATTTTATACAATAGCGAAATATCGACTGAAAATTTATATTTATTAGGAGTTTTCATTTTAAATTTCTTTGTTTCCCTGTTAATAATTGATTCTCTTAATGGAAGAGTAAAGAATTTATCAAACTATATTCCATTTCTTTTTTTAATAGTCGGTACATATTTAGGTAGTAATTTAAATTTTTATTTAATCTTATTTTCATGTATTGGGATTAGTTTTTATATAAAAAAGAAAAAATTGCTGAAAACTGATAAATATTACATAGTTTTTTTTGGTTTTTGGATACTGAATTTCAGCAGTAACAATCATTTTTTTGATGGAGATAAATTAAGAGGATTCTCAAATTCGATTTATTCAACAAGATCCCAACTTTTTTGGATATTAATAATGTTTTTTACAATAAGGGGATTTTTCTATGTTGTGGATAAAAGCAGAGACGAGTTCAATATAGATAAATTTATGAAAAATTTTCTTATTTCTGCAGGATTAGTTGTATTCTTTGGTGTCATTGGATCACTGTCTCCAATTGTTAACTTTTTTAATTTCTTTTTATTTGGTCAAAATAAAAGAGGTATGAAGGAATTTACAAGTATTGCGGGTAATACTTGGAGGGGGTTTTCTTCAAGTGCTGAGTCAATTGGAGAAGTTTTTGGATTTATAATTTTAATTTTTTTAATACTAGCTGTAAGTAAAAAAATTAAAATAACTAATAAATATAATCTTTTAACTTTAGTAGTTGTTTTTGGTTTAATAAGGTCGAACAACTTTGCTTCAATATTGTCATTATTTTTACTTATGACCCTCTATTTATACTTTAGATTTTATAAAGGAAGAAACAGAACTCTGCATATATCCTTGTTCATTTTTTGTACGACTATTGGTTTAATAACTTTATTTTTTAATTCAAATTATTCATTTAATACCTCGAATCTAATTTATGAAGCTACGAGACACCAAAGTTTTTATGAAAATATTCCGTCAACTAGTAACCAATTAGGCAGCACAAGTAAAAGTCATTATCTAGTTCTTGAAGCTATCGAAAAGAATAATGTAGGAACTATATTGTTAGACGAATCAAATTTTGAAGCTGCTTCAAGCAGTTATAAATTCTTGTTTAACGTTTTTACACCAAAATTTAATATAAAATATGTACCAAATCTTGTTGGGTTAATTTCAATCTTGTCTCTTTTCATAAATAGGTCAGAAATGTGGGGTATCTTTATCGCAAAATATAATCCAAGTGTTTTTGAATTCTTATTTGGATATGGACCACAGCAATTAAATGAATATCTTTTTGGTCATAAAATAAGGCTTGATGTTCCTTCTTACAAGACTTCTTCGTTGTTTTTACCTCATTCATCATTATTAGATTTAATAATTTTTGTCGGGTTTATAGGAACTTTTTTAGTGCTTCTTTATGTTCTAAAAATATTTTATAAAGCAGATAAAACAAATATTTTTTTATATCCTTCAATATTTTTACTTATAAATTTTTTAAAAAGTGATTCTATTCTTTACCTAAATAGTTTTCTATTAATATTATTTTCTCTTCAAATGCTCAATAACAATTTTTATAAAAATGAAAAAACTTAAATACATTACTTATCAGACTTTTCCATCAATAAAAGCTAATTCCATACAAACAATTGAAAATTTAAATCATCTGAGAAAATATTTTGATGTTGAACTTATTTTTCCTCTGAGGGAAAGTTATAGTTCTGACAAAACTGAGATAATCAAAAATTATTATGATCTTGATAAAAATATCAGATTTTTAGGAACAAATCACAAACTTCCTTTTGGAAAAGTTAAAATATTTGAAAAGTATTTATTTCTAATTAGCCATTATTTGTGGGCTAAAAAAATATGCAAAAAGTATGAAGGCATTGATAAAAATTACTATTTTACAAGGTCGGATTGGGTATTTTATTTTTTATCAAAATATAATAAAAATGTAATTTTTGAATGTCATCAATTATCTAAATTAAGAAAATGGATAATGAAAGAATCTATCAAATGCGAATTTTCAAAAATAATTTTTTTAAATAAATATTTATTGGAAGATTCTGGATTAAACATTGATGAAAAAAATAAAAAAGTAAAAATTTTACACAACGGCGTAGATAAAAATATTTTTAAAATAAAAGATTCCTCAACAAATAAAAAAATAATATTTTCTGGTAGTTTTTCAAGATTTAATGAAGATAGGAATCTTGATTTTCTTTTAAATGCCTTTAAGAGCAGTGAACTATCAGATTATCAATTAGAAATTATAGGGGGTAGTACAAAAGAGGTTGATGACCTCAGAAATAAGGTTGATAAGCTAAAGATAAAAAACGTTAAGATAAGCAATAGGGTTTCTCGAAAAAACCTTGCAAAAAAACTTCAAGAATTTGAATTTGGAATACTTCTAAATTCAAATAAAAATACGCACTCTGTCAAATATACTTCTCCACTAAAATTTTTTGAGTTTATATCTGTTGGATTAAAAGTTATTGCAATTGACTTTCCAGCACATAGAGTCTTACCAAATCAAGATAACATATTCTTCTTTATGGAAGATAATAAAAATGACTTTATAAATGCTATTAAATTAGCAGAGAAAACTAAATTTAAAGATATTTCATTACAGAATATTTCATTGGAAGAAAGAACAAAAGAAATATACAATCTTTTTGGTTAAGCACGCCTGGAGGGATTCGAACCCCCAACCCTCTGATCCGAAGTCAGATGCTCTATCCAGTTAAGCTACAGGCGCAAGATGAATGAAAAAGTATCTTATTTGCATATTTTTATTTATATAATAGTTTCATTAATGAATAGTGTATTGATTCTAAAAACAATGATTTCAACAACAACTGTGGGGAATATTGCAACCTATTTAAAAAAAGAAAAATCTAAAACAGTTGCAATATGTAATACTAATACTCTTGTAAGATCATATCGAGATACTGTAATTCGAGATAAAATTAACTCATTTGATATTAAGGCTCCGGATGGATTTCCAGTTGCAAAATCATCTAAAATTCTTTACAAAAACAATCAAAATCGAGTTGATGGATTTAAAGTTTTTCACAAAACAATTGAAGCTGGGATTAATGAAGAGCTTACTCATTATTTTTATGGAAGTAATACAAAAGTTATGGGATTAATGATTAAAAATCTAAAATTAATATATCCAAAAATAAATATCGTTGGCTTTTATTGTCCTCCCATTAAGACTTACAAAGAATTAACTGAAGAAAAACATGTGAAAGACTTAATTGATAAAGATGCAAATATAGTGTGGGTGTCATTAGGGTTCCCAAAGCAAGAAGAATTTATTTATGAACTTAAAAATAAATACCAAATTAATTCAAATCTTGTTGGTGTTGGTGCTGTTTTTGAGTGGGTTGCAAAAACGAAAATCAAAGCTCCGGAATGGGCTGCTAATCTTGGATTAGAGTGGATACTTAGATTATTACAAGAGCCAAAAAGATTATTTAGACGCTATTTGATAGATAACTTTCTATTTATAATTTATTTTATAAAACAATACCTAAGTAAATAAATGTATCAGCTATCAAATTTAATTAACAATTTAGAAAATGAACTTGAAAAAACAATTAATGTTGAATCAATTTTGTTAAAAATTTCAAATAATCCAGATTTTGATTTCCAAATAAATAACTTGGTAAAATACCAAAATCATAAGGAAATAAAAAATATTGAAAATTCTTTTTCAAAAATAATTGATAATGAAATCTTAGTTAAAAATTTTGAAATTACTGACAATTACTTTGTAAATCTAGAAATTGATATTGAACAATTTAGTAATAACTTTGACAAAATAAAAAAATATATAAAAGTTAAACATTCTGAAACAGTTCTTTTAGATTACGGAGGACCTAATATTGGTAAGCCACTTCATGTTGGACACTTAAGATCGTTAAATATTGGCAGAAGCTTATACCGTATATATGGATTAGCAGGTCACAATGTTTTAAGTGATATACATATGGGTGATTGGGGAATGCCAATTGCACAGATTATTACATATATTGAAGATAAAAAGATAGATTTTGAAAATATAAACATAGAAGATCTAGAAAAAATCTACCCCAAAGCTTCAAAACTTTATTCAAAAGATAATGAATTTAAAGATTCAGCTCAAGCAAATAATAAAAAGCTTAATGAAAATGATTCGAAAACTCTTAAAAAGTGGAAAAAATTAAAGAAAATCTCTATTGATTCAATTAAAGAGACTTTGGAAACACTTAATCATAAGTTTGATTTATGGATGG
>NHDV01000002.1 GCA_002167525.1 Flavobacteriaceae bacterium TMED68 | reverse complement strand
TATAAACTGGCTCTAACTTTAAATCATAATTGTCATAATCACGATTGAATGATAAAGGTATTTTAAATAACCAATCAATTGCTTGATTATAAGTCATTACAATACAAAATCTCTAAGCAATATAAATGTTATAAATCCAGCTAAATAGCCAATAAAAGCCAAGAATGCTATCTTTTTTAGATACCACATAAAATCAATTTTTTCCATTCCCATTGCAACGACACCAGCAGCTGAACCAATAATAACCATGCTACCACCAGTTCCTGCTGCATAAGCAATACCATGCCACAATGGATTATCTATAGATTCACCAAACATACCCATTGATGCAGCAACTAATGGAACATTATCAATGGCAGCTGAAAGAAATCCTAAAATAAATACTACAATATCAAGTCCTTCAAATAATACCCAATCAACATTCTCAAATGTTGATACCAACCATTGCCCTACTCCAAATACGATTCCAAGAGCTTCTAATGCGCCAACTGCCATAAGAATTCCTAGGAAAAATAGAATACTAGGCATTTCAATTTTTGTTAATGCATGATGAATTGGGCTATGATGAGTTGAATTGACACTAGCAGTCTTTAACGAACGATTATTGTAGAATTCTGCAATAGTTGCAACAACAGCAAGTGAAAGCATCATTCCAACGTATGGTGGCAAACCTGTAAAAATTTTAAATACAGGGACAAATACAATTGAGGATAAACCAATTATCAAAATTTTAAAACCGTAAGGATTTTCACTTTCAATTTTCTCTGGTGGGGTTATTTCGCCTTTAAAAACATTGTATTTAGAAGCGACATATGTTGGAATAATCATACAAACCAATGATGGTATAATTAAATATTTTATCAAAGCACCTATGGACACCTTTTCTCCAATCCACAACATTGTTGTTGTAATATCACCAATTGGTGACCATGCTCCTCCAGCATTGGCTGCAACGATTATCATACCTGCATACCACAGCTTTAAATTTTTATCAGTAACTAACTTTTGAAGAATAGTAATTAAAACGATAGTTGCGGTAAGGTTGTCAATAATAGCTGATAAAATAAATGCAAGAAAACATATGATCCATAAAATTTTAATCTTGTTTTTTGTTTTAATTAGTCTTTTTATTGTTGCAAATCCATTAAAAAAATCAACGGTTTCAACTATAGTCATGGCGCCAATTAAAAAAACTAAAATTTCAGCTGTATGACCTAAAAAATAATTTAAGACATATTTTAATTTATCTGGCATCAATACTTTATTTTTTGTATCAATTTCAAAAACTGTCAAATCAAAGTATGAGATCAAACCCCACATTATAGCCATCATAACTAATGCTGGGATTAATTTGTCAATTTTGAGTGAATGTTCAAAAGCTATACCTAGATAACCCAAAACAAATACCGAAATAATTACAATTTCAATCATATATCAAATATTTAAATATTATACCAAATTATTTAAAATAAATAAAAAACAATGCCAAATATTGAAAAGTTAACATTAATTATAAATAAATTGAAAGTATTGTATAGTATTTGCTAACTAAAGAATATAAAATTGTTATTTTGTGAATTGGACTAAAAACTAATGGCTTTTAAAAAACAAGGTTTATATAACCCATTTTATGAACACGAGAATTGTGGAGCTGGTTTCATATGTAGCTTAACTGGTAAGAAAACTAATAAAATTATACACAATGCGCTCAATATTCTTACATGTTTGGAACATAGAGGAGCTGTTAGTTCAGATGGCAGAACAGGTGATGGAGCTGGAATTCTGATAGAAATTCCACATCAATATTTTTCAAATGAATGTGATTTTGATATACCTGATCCTCAAGACTATGCGGTTGGTATGCTTTTTTTGCCACAAAAATCAAATCAATTAAAACAATGTATTGAAGAATTTGAAAAACAAATTTCAATACAAGAATTAAATATTATTGGATGGAGAGATGTTCCAATTAATTCTAAAGTTGTTGGCGATATTGCCTCCAAATCTCAACCAATAATAAAACAAGTTTTCATTTCTAAAGAAAATAGTGAGCAAAGTGAAGAGGAATTTAATTTAAAATTATATTTAGCTAGGAAAATTTCGGAAAACCTCATTTATAATGGTCCTCTTTCTCAAAAAAACTATTTTTATTTTTCAAGCTTACACACCCGAACTATTATATATAAAGGATTACTCATACCAGAAGATATTGAAAGGTTTTATCTTGATTTAAAAAACCCTCTATTAGTTACTAGATTGGCTTTGGTTCATCAACGTTTTTCAACAAACACATTTCCAACCTGGGACTTAGCTCAACCCTTTAGATATATGTGTCACAATGGAGAAATTAATACTTTGAGAGGCAATGTTAGCAGAATGATAGCTAGGGAAGAACTTCTAAAATCAGACTTAATTGATGATGAATATCTGAAGAAAATTTTTCCAATTATTTTGGGTGGAAAATCTGACTCAGCATCGATGGATATGGTTGTTGAGTTACTATTGATGACTGGAAGATCTTTGCCAGAAGTAATGATGATGCTCGTTCCTGAAGCATGGGAAAATCATAAATCAATGAAGGATTCAAAAAAAGCTTTCTACGAATTTAATGGTTGTATTATGGAACCATGGGACGGACCTGCATCGATTCCATTCACTGATGGAAAATTCATTGGTGCTCTTTTAGATCGAAATGGCTTGAGACCCTCAAGATATTCTGTAACCAAAGATGGCTATGTCATTATGTCTTCGGAGACTGGAGTGGTTGACATAAAACCCGAAAATATTCAGCATCATGGGCGTTTAGAACCTGGTAAAATGTTTCTTGTTAACATGGATGCTGGAAGAATTGTCAATGATGAAGAAATTAAAGAAGAAATCGTTAGTAAATATCCTTATCAAAAATGGTTAAATCAAAATATTTTACCACTAAGTAAAATTCCATACACTGGAAACAGAACACCAAGTGAAAAAATTAGTTTTGAAAAAAGATTAAAAGTCTTTGGATATACAAAGGAAGACTTGAACACTATCATAGTACCAATGTGTGTAAAAGGAAAGGAGTCTATTGGCTCAATGGGTACCGATACCCCACTCGCAGTTCTTTCAAAAAGACCTCAACTTTTATACAATTACTTTAAACAACTATTTGCTCAGGTAACTAATCCACCACTTGATGGTATAAGAGAAGAAATTGTAACTGATACCAGTCTTACTGTTGGAAGTGATTATAATATTTTTGATATTGTACCTGATCATGCAAAAAAGTTAAAAATTAATAATCCTATTATTTCTAATGAAGATCTTGACAAAATTAAATATATAAAGCACAAAGATTTTAGAGCTGCATCTGTCAAAGCGCTATACAAATTATCAAAAGGTCACAATGGACTTGAAGAAGCACTAGAGAAAATGGTTTCAAAGGTTGAATCTAAGGTTGATTTAGGTCATAACATAATAATAATAAGTGACAGAAATGTAAATCAAAAATTTGCGCCAATTCCTATCCTCATAGCTTGTTCATATATCCATCATTCTATGATTAAAAGAAATAAACGATCAAAATTTGGAATTGTAATTGAGTCTGCTGAACCAAGAGAACCTCACCATTTTTCCATGCTTTTTGGATATGGTGCAAGTGCAATTAACCCATATTTAGTTAATGAAATAATTGCTTATAAATGTGAGGTTGGCATTCTTAAAAATTTGGAAAATGCTATTAATAACTATAATAATGCGATTGCGAAGGGAATACTAAAAGTGATGAACAAAATAGGTATTTCAACTCTTCATTCATACAGAGGTGCACAAATATTCGAAGCTCTTGGCTTAAGGCAAAAATTTGTAAATAAGTATTTTAACAATACTTCTTCTCGAATTGAAGGTGTAGGCTTATATGTTATTGAAAAAGAAATTTCAGGTAGATTAAAAAAGCTTTTGATTCTGAAAACAAGTTGAATGCGATTGAATTTGGAGGAGATTATAAATGGAGAAGAAATGGAGAAGCTCATATGTTAAACCCTCTCACAATTTCCAAACTTCAACAATCAGTAAGACAAGAAAGCTATTCTACATACAAGATCTATTCTGACACTATTAATAAACAAAGTGAACAATTCATGACTCTTAGAGGTTTAATGAAATTCTCTGAGTTTGATCCAATATCAATTGATGAAGTAGAACCTTGGACGGAAATTGTTAAAAGGTTTAAAACTGGTGCAATGTCATTTGGGTCACTTAGTAAGGAAGCTCACGAAAACCTTGCTATTGCTATGAACAGAATTGGTGGAAAAAGTAATTCGGGTGAAGGCGGTGAGGATCCAGCAAGATTCACAAAAGATAAAAACGGAGACTCAAAAAAGAGTTCAATTAAACAAGTAGCTTCTGGAAGGTTTGGTGTAAGCTCTCATTATTTAACTAATTCAACTGAGATTCAAATTAAAATGGCTCAAGGTGCAAAACCAGGTGAGGGAGGTCAACTTCCTGGTCCTAAGGTGAGTCCAATGATAGCCAAAGTTAGAAATTCTACACCATATGTCGGTCTTATTTCACCACCACCTCATCATGATATATATTCAATTGAAGATCTGGCTCAATTGATTTATGATTTAAAGAACGCTAATAGATCTGCTAGAATAAATGTTAAACTTGTCTCCGAAGTTGGAGTTGGTACCATTGCAGCTGGAGTTGCTAAAGCTAAAGCCGACGTTATTTTAATTTCTGGATTTGATGGAGGAACAGGTGCTTCACCTCTGACTTCATTGAAACATTGTGGATTACCATGGGAACTTGGAATTGCAGAAGCCCAACAAACCCTTGTAATGAATAATTTAAGATCTCGAGTAGTAATTGAATGTGATGGTCAACTTAAAACTGGCAGAGATGTTGCAATTGCATGTCTTTTAGGTGCCGAGGAATTTGGGTTTTCTACAGCTCCATTAGTTGCTTCTGGTTGTATAATGATGAGAGCATGTCACTTAAATACTTGCCCCGTTGGGATTGCAACAACTGACCCTAAATTAAGAAAAAATTTTAAAGGAAAACCCGAACACGTTATAAATTACATGTATTTTGTTGCCCAAGAACTTAGAGAAATCATGGCAAATTTAGGTTTTAGAACTATAGATGAAATGGTTGGTAAAAGCGAAAAACTAGATACTAAAGATTCTCTAAACTACTATAAAATTAAAGGCATTGATCTTTCAAAAATATTATATAAGCCTAAAACTGATCCGAACACTTCTTTAAGAAATACTGAAAAACAAAATCACAATCTTGATAATGTTTTAGATTTTAAAATATTAAAAAAAGCAAAATTAGCTATTGATAAAAAAATAAAAATGTCTTTAGATTTTAATATCAAAAATACAGATAGAACTGTTGGAGCAATTCTTAGTAATGAAATCTCCAAAAAATATGGTGCTAGTGCCTTACCAAAAGATACCCTAGAAATTAAATTCAATGGATCGGCTGGACAAAGCTTTGGAGCATTTTCTGTAAAAGGGTTAAAAATGATTATTGATGGAAATACAAATGATTATTTTGGCAAAGGACTTTCAGGTGCAACAATCATAGTTAGAAAACCAAAAGAAGCCACATTTAAATCTAATGAGAATGTTATAACTGGAAATGTCAGTCTTTATGGAGCTACCTCAGGTGAAGCCTATATTAATGGTATAGCTGGAGAAAGATTTTGTGTTAGGAATTCTGGTGCAACTGCTGTTGTTGAGGGTGTTGGTGATCATGGATGCGAATATATGACAGGTGGTTATGCTATTATTCTTGGTAAAATTGGAAGAAATTTTGCTGCCGGTATGAGCGGAGGTATTGCATATATTTACTCTGAATCAAAGCACTTTGATAATAGAAATTTTAATATGGAAAGTGTTGAATTAGAAAAACCTGAAAATCAGGACTTAGATTTTGTCAAATCATTAGTCGAAAATCATTTTTCACTAACATCAAGTAAAATCGCTGAAGATATTATATCAAACTGGCAAATAAATAAAAATAAATTTATAAAAGTTATGCCTACTGAATATAAAGCTGCTTTAGAGAAAATGGCAAATGATAAAATTGTCTCAATTATAAAATAAATATGGGTAAAATTAGAGGTTTTATGGATTATGACAGAGCTGATGAAGCTTATGTATCTGTCACTAAAAGATTAAAAAATTATGATGAATTTACTATTGAACCAAAGGACAGTGAATTAGAGGAACAAGGTGGAAGATGTATGGATTGTGGTGTCCCTTTTTGTCATTCAGGTTGTCCTCTTGGTAATTTAATACCGGATTTTAATGATGCTGTTTACAATAAAGAATGGAAAGAAGCGTTAGAAATACTTCATTCAACAAATAACTTTCCCGAGTTTACTGGAAGATTATGTCCTGCACCATGTGAATCAGCTTGTGTTTTAGGAATCATAAGCCCTCCAGTCTCCATTGAAATGATTGAAAAATACATTGTTGAAAGAGGGTTTAAGGAAGGATGGATAAAAGCAAATAAACCATCAAAATCAACAGGTAAAACAATAGCAATAGTAGGCTCAGGACCTGCTGGTCTGGCTGCTGCTCAGCAGCTAAATTCTGTTGGACACAGAGTAACAGTTTATGAAAGAGATAAAAAAATTGGAGGACTATTAAGATATGGTATACCTGATTTCAAATTAGAAAAATCTGTAATTGATAGAAGAATTAATTTAATGATTGACGAAGGAGTCAAGTTTAAAACTAATGTTGAGGTTGGAAAAGATGTTGAAATTTCAACTCTTGAAAATAAATATGATATTATACTTTTAACGGGGGGCGCAACAATAAGAAGAGAGTTACCTATAAATGGAAGTGAATTGAATGGAGTAGTTCAAGCAATGGATTTTTTAAAACACCAGAATGAGGTTGTTGATAATGTTTCTGTTGCTAATAAAAAACTCTCAGCTAAAGGAAAAAATGTTATTGTAATTGGTGGAGGTGATACTGGTTCTGATTGTATCGGGACATCTAACAGACACAAGGCAAAGTCTGTTGTCAACTTTGAAATTCAAGATAAGCCACCAAAAAATAGAACTAATGAAAATCCATGGCCATATTGGCCTTTTACATTGAAAACTAGTTCATCTCATCAGGAAGGTATAAAAAGGCAATGGTCAATTATGACAAAAGAATTTATTGGAGATAGTGATGGGAATCTTACTGGATTAAAAACTGTTAATGTTGCTTGGGAAAAAGACATCAACAATAACTTTAAACTCGTAGAAATTGAAGGTTCTGAAAAAATTTGGCCTTGTGATTTAGCATTACTAGCTTTAGGTTTTACAGGTCCTGAAAACTCACTATTAAATGATCTTGAAACCAAGCTTGATAAGATGTCAAAACCGATAACAAAAAACTATCAAACTTCAAATCCTAAGGTTTTTGCTGCTGGTGACTTAAGAAGAGGTCAATCCTTAATTGTTTGGGCAATTTCAGAAGGAAGGGAAGCTGCTTTTCATATTGATAATTTTTTAATGGGAAATTCTAATTTACCTACAAAAATTAAGGGAGATTTACCGTCAGTTAAATAAATTCCAATTCAAACCAAATCTAAAATTTGAATCTCTGTAAGGAATTGATGGGGTTGTAAAAAAGTTGTTTTCAGATAATGAAGAGTTAATGTGTTCAAATATAAAAAACAACTGTATAAAACAAACCACATTGGATACCTTTATATCTAAAAATATTAAAAAAACTGGTAAAAAATCATTGATGATGAAAAGACCTGCCATTAATTCGAAAGTAAGAATGGCTATGTGGGAAAAATATGTAGGGAATAACTTAAAATTAGGCATTTTTTTAATATGTATATTGGCAATGCGCTCACAATCATTTGGGTTACTAATTAGAATCAAATCGGTAAGTGTAAGATTATGGATATCTAAATAAGGCAAGACGATATTACTA
>NHDV01000010.1 GCA_002167525.1 Flavobacteriaceae bacterium TMED68 | reverse complement strand
GTTGACATGATTTTGGGTATATTTGAGTGTCTAGATACTAGGTAAGAAAAACCCCTCGATTACTCGAAGGGCTTGTCTTGATTGAGCTCGCACTCTTTCTTTGTTGGTGGTCCCACCTGGGCTCGAACCAGGGACCAACTGATTATGAGTCAGCTACTCTAACCAACTGAGCTATAGGACCTATTGTACTGTTTATAGTACTTTTGAGAGCATTTTACTTGAACTGTTATTAGGGTAGTTTTAAAAATCACAACCAAAATCACAATATTGTCAAAAGTATGGTACTCTATCAACCTATTAAATAGGCACTCAAATATAAATAAAAAGAGATATATGAATACAGATGATTTTGGGAAACCTACTATGCTCAAAACAATAAAGCATTCTGAAATAAACGACTTTATATAATCCTCTCTTTATTATAATATCAATATCGTTATTTAGAAAGCGATATTATCAAAGTAGTAATTTCCTGTTTTTTTAAATGAAATTGATATAGAATTGATATTTCTACTTGATTTTTTAACCTTATATGTTGTAAGCATTATGTCGTTTATCTTTTTAAATTTTTTTCTTGTGAGGTAATTAAATTTATAATTCTTTAATGAAATTTTATTATTAATTAATTTTAATTTTGTTGAATCAACTATTTGATTATCAATTAAAAAGTTAATATTCAAGTAAGATGAGTCTATTTCGTTGTAAACATCAAGTGTAAGATTATCCAAAAAAGAATCATTTTTTAGTTTAAATGTGATTCTTGAATTTTTTTTTGATTTTATTTTTAGTGCGCTATTCTGTTGGCTTTTACCTCCCCTAAATTCAAGTTTTTCAAGTTTAGGCTTCTCTATATTTTCAAAAAAAACGATAGTGTTTTCATTATTTCCTAGGTCATTTCCCTCAAAGTCATTTTTGATATTTTTTGAGATTTTTTGATATTGTGATAATATTTTAAGCTCATCATTAGTTGATATTTTATATTCAACAGATTTGTTTAATTTTTTAATTGCATTTAAATCTTTTCCTGATACATAATTAACAAAATTTATTGGGTAGTAGGTTAAAATTTTTCTCTGTAACCAGTCAGGAATAATGTTTCTGTAATTAATTAAATATTTGCTTGGAAACCCTAAATCACTTTTTCCCCATGAAGTATTGAATTGTGAATGATTTGCACCTTCAATAAGGATATTAGTATTCACTAGGGAATCAATTGAATTAGTAATCCTGTTTGATTGTCTCATTCCAAAGAAACTTTCCTCATCTGAATCCATACTGCCTTGTAAACTTAAGTAGTTTATGTTTTTTAATTTATAATTCCTATTATATCTATAGTCCGTTGGTGCTAAAGTAACAACACCTATTATATTAAAATTATAATTAAATTTTACATTTCCATTATCAGGGTAAGTGCTTAGATCATTAAATTTAGCTGCAAGATTTACTGCTTCGCCACCTCTTGAGTGACCAATAAATATAACTTTATTAAAATCTACTTTATTAAATAGAGGTGAAAGAGAATCACTACTCAATTTCTTTAGATAAGATAAATTTTCTAGAAAATGCCAGGATCTTGTCGTCATCTCTTTTCCTTTAAAATCTCCATCCCAAGAACCATTTAAAAAGTTTTGATCAACAGAATTAAATATGTATCCATGAGATGATAAAAATTCTCCTAGATAATTATATCCGTTATCAGAGAATTCTTGCATTGAATGGTTCCCATGAATTATAGATATAATTGGATATTTTTCATTTCCATCCGGAATCCACAATCTACCGTTCAAAGGAATATTTTTTTTATTGAACCCCCAAAAAATCTCTCTCCAATTAATCTTTGATTGGTTCCAATCATCCTGCATTATCTTTGATGCGTCTATGCTATAAGATAAGAAATCTGGATTTTTATACTCATCTCTGTGTTTATCTTCTCCTGTCGAGTAGGTAAAGTACTTTGAATCGGTACCTCCTTTTTTATGTTCAAATAAATCTAAACTATCACTAATCCAAATATTTTCTTCATTGAAAAAATAATATGAAATAATTAATATAGAAAGAGTTGAAAATATGATCCAGCGAAATTGATTTCTTAAAATAGTAATAGTTAAAAGAAAAATTAATAATAAAAACAGAAGATAAATAGCGACTGGAATTGAAGAGTAAATTGTTACTTTAATACAAAACATTACAATTACAGAGCTTATTTGAATTGCTGAGTTTGAAATCACATTTATCAAAATGTAAGAGGAAAAATAAAACAAAATAAAAAGAAATGATATAACTATAGATGATAAAGATCCAATATTTATGATACCAGTATTAATAGATGAAATACCTATTATAAAAAGTGTAGTTATTAAAAAAGATTTCTGAATATCATTAAGATTATTAAAAAATTTCATGATAAAAAGTTATAAATTTCAAGAGAAATCTTAGCAAGAAACTCTGCACTCAAATAAATTCTGCAATTGCTTATTACAAATATAAATAAGTCTTTTATGTATACAATTTGTTACGCTATAGATAAATCTAATGTTACAATGGCTATTTTTACATTATGAAAAAAAATATTGTTCTAGCTCTTGGATTTTCAATAGCGCTTGGGATTTTCCTATATGTATATTTCGGAATTATTTTTGTCCTATTTATACCTCCACTTTTTCTTTTCTTTTTAAATAAAAAAGACCAATGAACAAAAATTTTTTACGAATTATTGGTATTCAAATAATACTACTCGGACTAGTTCTCTCTGTCTTCGAGTTTTTGATTGATAATAGTGAATTAGTTATAGGATCAGGATTAATCTTAATAATTGTTTCCTTTTTTATAAAAAAATAATCCCGTTTTAAACTAATAATTATACGGCTCTATTTTTTGGTTTTTTATTCGGAAACCTCCCTTGGTTTCCCATGCCGTCAAGGTCGTTTGAGTCATAAGAACTCATATTTTCTTTTCTCTGGATTTTGTGCTGCTTTCTAATAATTTTTAAAAGGAAATAAACATATAATACGAATATTACACACCCAATAACAAACATTATTTTATTATTCATGATCTATAGTTTAATCTTCATTTCTTCTTTGTCTAATGGCAATTGCGAAAGCCAAAATAGTGACCGGCCATAGACCAACATATAGCCCTTCCAATTGATTACCTGTAAACCAGAGATAAATTGAATAGAGAAAGCTTAAAAATGCTAGAATTATAGGATAATATTTTTCTAAGAAATTCATTTTTGCTTTCAATATACCATTTTATTTAGAAATTTAAACTATCTGCTATTCACCTTATGAGCTATATGAACTAATTTTGGAATCATATCTCTTTAAGAATTTTTTCTAACTATTTTTGAAATATGGAGAGATTCGAATCCCCGCGTCAAAAAAAAATTAATAGTGTTCTTCAGAAAGAAATTGCTTCTTTACTGCTAGAATCAATCCGAAGTGAAAATATATCAAATCTTATGATATCTGTCACAAAGGTGAAAGTTTCCCCAGATTTGTCGTCTGCTAAAGTTTATGTAAGTATTTTCCCAAATAATAATTATTTAGACCATTTAAGAAATTTAAATTCTAGTCGAATGAGACATGATCTTTCTCAAAGAATGAAAAAACAACTATCTAAAATACCTCAACTAAGCTTTTATATTGATGATTCACTGGATTACATTGAGAATATAGAAAAGGAACTTAAAGCGGGGAGTAATCCTTTTAGAAAATCTACTAAATAAGGTGGAAAATTAAAGTAAACATGTATGTCTTATGAATTTAAAATAGCATGGCGTTACTTTTTCTCAAAAAGTAAACAAACTGTTGTAAATAGAATAAACACATTTGCTTTAATTATGGTTGTGGTAACTACAACCTCACTTTTTGTTGTATTGAGTGCCTTTTCAGGGCTAAAGGAATTTGGACTTTCCTTTTCTAATATTTTTGATCCTGATTTTGAAATATTACCTGAAAAAGGTTCTTATTTTAATATAGCTGAAGAAACCATTCTCAAATTAGAATCAATTCCTGAAATAATAGCTGTTGCTCCAGAAATTGAAAGAAAAGTTTATTTATCGTTTAAAAATAAAAGTCAAATAGCTATTCTAAAGGCAGTCCCTGAAAAGTATACTTCAGTATTAAATATCGACAGTCTAGTTTCTCTAGGAGATTGGCTTTCTTTTAAAGGGCCTGAAGCGGTTGTTGGTTTTGGAATTGCTGGTAATCTTTCCTTAGGTATTTACGATTACAGTGATTTTTTAAACGTCACTGTTCCAAATAGAAATCTAAGGGGGCAACTGAATCAAAACTTTTTTAAAACTTTTCCAACTATTGTTTCAGGTCTTTATCAGATAAATGAAGATCTAGACAAAAAGTATATGTTTTCCAATCTTAGGTTTGGACAAAATCTTTTTAATCTTGAACCCACTGAATATTCATCTATTGTTTTAAAGGTTGTTCCTGGGACGAAAAAGAAAATATTAGAGAAGCATATTAAATCAAATCTTGATAAACCTTTTAATTTAATTTCAAGAGCAGAACAAAATAAAGCTTTATACCGAATGCTTAACACAGAGAATCTTGGTGTATACTTTATATTTTCACTAGTAATGATAATTGGCTTATTTAACGTTATTGGCTCACTTACAATGATGATTTTGGATAAACAGAGACAGATTAAAATTTTATGTGCTTTAGGCGCATCACAAAAGGGAATTCACAATATATTTATGATCATTGGAATGCTTATTTGTGGTATTGGAGGAACTATTGGTTTAATTATTGGCATTTCACTCATATTATTTCAATCTTACTATCCGTTTATATTAGTCCCAGGAACGAATATTGAATATCCTGTCATTTTTGAATTAAAAAATGTACTCATTGTAACAGCAACCCTTATGTTTTTTGGGACTATAAGTACAGCTTGGGCATTAAAAGGTCTTTCAAAAAAATAAATTAAATGGCATTTTGAAGAGAATATTTTTCCAACACTTCATCAAATAAGGCATATATTTCATTAGGACAATTTAAAGTAACCATTTGTTTTCGATAAGACTTAAAATCAGGGTAGCCTTTGAAATAATTTGCATAATGTCTTCTTGTCTCTAAAACACCCAAAATAGGGCCCTTCCATTTAATCGACATTTTCAAATGTCTCCTCGCAGTTTTTACACGTTGGGTTAATGTGGGTTGTGGAAGGTGTTTTTTTGTATTAATAAAATGTTTAACATGATTAAAAAACCACGGGTTCCCAATTGAGGCTCTACCAATCATGGCTCCGTCAAGTCCATATCTGTCTCGCATTTCAATCGCGCGCTCTGGAGTATTAACATCTCCATTCCCAAAGACCGGAATATACATTCTTTGATTGTTTTTAACTTGGGAAATATAGCTCCAATCCGCATCTCCCTTATACATCTGTGCTCTTGTTCTTCCATGAATTGATATTGCCGCACAACCTACATCTTGAAGGCGTTCGGCAACTTCTAAAATTTTTATTGAATTATGGTCCCATCCTAACCTTGTTTTTACTGTAACTGGAATCTTAGTATGTTTTACAATATATTCAGTCAGTTTAACCATTTTTGGAATATCTTTNAAAATCCCTGCACCCGCTCCCTTACAAACAACTTTTTTCACTGGGCATCCAAAATTGATGTCAATAATATCCGGTTCGGTTTTTTCTACTATTTCGACTGATCTCATCATGGAATCAAGATTAGCCCCAAAGATTTGTATACCGACTGGCCTCTCTTTTTCATAAATATCTAGTTTTTGAATACTTTTTGCTGCATTTCTGATAAGACCTTCACTAGATATAAATTCGGTATAAACCACATCAGCACCGTTTTCTTTGCAAAGTGCTCGAAATGGTGGATCGCTTACATCCTCCATTGGTGCAAGAAGTAAGGGAAACGATCCCAAATCAATATTTCCAATTTTTACCAAGCTTTAAAATTTTCTCAAAAATAGTGAAAACAATACTCAAATTATTTAACAAGATGAATTTAGGACTAATTATGCCACATATAATGTAGTCTAAAAGTTTTCTAAAACGANGTCTTACAGATTTCAAACTCGTATATTTGTCCGCTATGAATGAAGGAGTTGCATGAAAAATATTAGAAATTTTTGCATTATTGCACATATTGATCATGGAAAAAGTACACTAGCTGACCGTCTATTAGACTTTACAGGATCAGTAACTGAGCGTGAGAAACAGGATCAGCTTTTGGATAACATGGATCTTGAGCGTGAAAGAGGGATTACAATTAAATCTCATGCAATACAAATGGAATACACGCATCTTGGGGAAAAATATACCCTTAACCTAATTGACACCCCTGGACATGTAGATTTTTCCTATGAAGTCTCACGATCTATAGCAGCATGTGAAGGTGCTTTATTGGTAGTAGATGCAGCTCAGAACATTCAAGCTCAAACCATTTCAAATCTTTATTTAGCACTAGAAAATGACCTAGAAATTATCCCAGTATTAAATAAGATTGATTTACCATCAGCTAATGCTGATGAAGTTACAGATGATATTGTTAAACTAATAGGCTGTAATGCTGATGAAGTGATTCCTGCTTCAGCAAAAACAGGAGTTGGGATTGAAGAAATATTATCTGCTATAATTGANAAAATCCCAAGTCCAAAAGGTAATTTAGATGACCCTTTACAAGCCCTTATTTTTGATTCAGTTTATAATCCATTTAGAGGGGTGGAAACATATTTCCGAGTAATCAATGGTTCTATTACAAAAGGCCAGAAGATCAAATTCATGGCTACACAAAAAGATTATTTTGCTGACGAAATCGGAACTCTCAAACTCGATAAAGAGCCTAAAGGAAAAATACTTGCAGGTGATGTTGGTTATTTAATTACAGGTATTAAACAAGCAAAAGAAGTTAAAGTTGGTGATACAATTACTGATACTATAGAATCAACAAAAACAGCAATAGATGGGTTCGAAGAAGTCAAACCTATGGTTTTTGCAGGTATTTATCCTGTTGATAATGAAGATTTTGAGGAGCTACGAAGTTCAATGGAAAAATTACAGCTTAATGACGCTTCGCTTGTATTTTCCCCTGAAAGCTCNGCTGCACTGGGTTTTGGTTTTCGTTGCGGTTTTCTAGGTATGTTACATCTTGAAATAATTCAAGAGCGTTTAGAGCGAGAGTTTAATATGGCTGTAATAACAACTGTCCCTAATGTATCTTACTGCGCTTTCACTAAGAAAAATCCTGATAGTATTTTGTGGGTAAATAATCCTTCAGATCTCCCAGATCCGTCTATAATTGAGANGGTCAAAGAGCCTTTTATAAAAGCTTCAATTATTACTAAAGCTGAATTTGTGGGTAGTGTTATGTCTTTATGCATAGAAAAAAGAGGTCAAATTAAAAATCAAACGTATTTAACTACAGAAAGAGTTGAGCTGACATTCGATCTCCCATTGGCTGAAATTGTTTTTGATTTTTATGATNGGCTTAAAACCGTTTCCAAAGGCTATGCATCTTTTGATTATTCTCCAATTGAGATGAGAGAGTCAAAATTAGTTAAAGTTGATATTTTATTAAACTCTAATTCTGTTGATGCTTTATCTGCATTAGTCCATTCTGATAATGCTTTNAATATCGGAAAAAAAATGTGTGAAAAGTTACGTGAGCTTATTCCACGTCAACAGTTTGATATTCCAATCCAAGCAGCTATTGGCGCAAAAATTATTTCCAGAGAAACAATAAAAGCTCTTAGAAAGGACGTTACAGCAAAATGTTATGGAGGTGATATCACTAGAAAGAGAAAGTTACTAGAAAAGCAAAAAAAGGGAAAAAAGAAAATGCGTCAGGTTGGAAGTGTTGAAATCCCTCAGCAAGCATTTATGGCTGTTCTTAAATTAAATGACTAGATAATTTTCAAACTNTTTTTCTGCTTTCTGCCAGACTTTCTATAAAATTTGATTTTCAATGTTGCATAAAAATCATATTATTTTATAAAGCAATAGTTAATAAGATGAATTTTTATATTAATAAAGAGGTATGTTTTATTATATTGTTATTTAACAAGTTTTTTTATGATTAAATTTTTACAGACAAGGCATTTAGCATGTTGTCATTCAATCTGGTAAAATTTCTGCAAACAACTGTTAATCCATAAAATGATTTGAAATATAAATATTTACTGTTTTTATGTTTAAGAAAGATTTGAGAGATATAGTAGATCATTGGAAAAACGACATGGTTGCTGCTGTAAGTGTTTCTTTAATTGCTTTGCCGCTTTCGCTAGGTATAGCTCTAGCTGCTGGTGCTCCAGCTATGTCCGGTATCATTTCAGCTATTGTGGGTGGAGTAATAACAACTCTTTACAGAGGAGGTCACATATCTATCAACGGGCCTGCTAAAGGTGTTATTGCAGTAATATTGCTTGGGATAACATTAATGGATGATGGCTCTGGTCAAGCCTTTAACTATATACTGGCAGCAATTGTTGTTTCTGGTGCTATTCAAGCTATTTTAGGGATATTAAGGTTAGGGAGGCTTGCTGATATCTTCCACCCTTCTGTCATAAACGGAATTTTGGCGGCAATAGGGATTATAATTTTTTCAAAACAAATTCATGTTGCTTTAGATACTCAATCAAATAGCCCCAGTATTATTCAGAATCTAATTGATGCTGTAGTTAAGTTACCCCAAGCAAATCCGTTTGTTGTCATTATTTCACTAACTGGTTTAGTTTTGTTAATTTTTCATTCTAAATTAAATTTTCGTTTTTTTCAAATATTACCTGCTCCTATGTGGGTGGTTGCACTTTCAATTCCTTTTGTGTACGGATTTAATTTTTTTGACAATCACATACTTTCTTTTATGGGAGCCAATTATGAATTAGGCCCAAAACTATTATTAGAAATCCCCGACAAAATCTCCGGATCAATTATGCACCCAAATTTTAACAAAATAAATACTATCGAATTTTGGACAACTGTACTTTCTATACTTATGATTACAAGTATTGAATCATTGGCAATTGCCAAAGCTGTTGATAAACTTGACCCTTACAAAAGAAAGACAGATCTAAATAAAGAACTGACTGGTATTGGTATAAGCACTATGGCTGCAGGAATGATTGGTGGTTTACCCATAATAGCCGTTATAATAAGGAGCACTGTTAACATACACAATGGAGCCAAAACTAAATGGTCTAATTTATATCAGGGAATATTTTTATTTCTTTTTGTAGTTGTTTTAAGCCCTATTATGCGTCAAGTGCCACTTTGTGCTTTTGCGATATTACTTGTCTACACGGGGTTTAAATTAGCATCACCAACTGTTTTTAAACAAGTTTATTCCAAAGGATCTGAGCAATTGATCTTTTTTTTAGCAACAATGATTTTAACTCTTTACACAAATCTTTTAATCGGCCTACTTGGTGGTTTGCTTTTGGTTTTGGCAAGCCATATGTTACTTGCAAGAGTTTCAATACCTCGGTTTTTTAAATTGGTCTTCCGCTCAGGTTCAAATCTGGTTTCTAACTCAGAAAACGATTATTATCTTAAAATTAAAGGGGTTGCAAATTTTTTAAGTGTTTTCGGTATAAACAATCTTGTTTCCAAAATACCTTCAGGTGCTGATGTTAAAATAGATTTGTCTCAAACAAGGCTTGTAGGTATGACATACATGGACTTTTTGGTTGACTTTTTAAAGGCCCAAAAGGAAACTGGTGGCAAAGTTGTCATTGCAGGTTTAGATTCTCATGTTTCAACCTCCCCATATAATAGAGCTTTAAAAATTTCTCTAAAAAACAATCTTGAGAAATTATCTCCTAGGCAAAAAAGATTACAAGATTTGGCAAATGAAAATGATTATGAATATAACACAAAAGTGAATTGGAATACATCTTACTTGAAAAAGTTTCACTTTTTTGAAATTCGGCCAATTGAACGTAAAACCAATTGTCTCCGTGGTTTTTTTAGTGAATTTAATGTCGAATGGGAAATTTCTGATGTTACATTTAATGATGGGGCAGCTTTTTCATCTGAGACATTTAACACTACGGTAATGTTTTTGAAAATTAACAAAAACATCCCTGTTTTTGCGATGGAAAAAGAAGGGATTATTGAAAAAATCTTTGATAGAGTTATCGCATTTACAGGACATAAAGACATAGACTTTGAAATGTATCCTGATTTTTCAAAAAAATTTCTTGTGACTGGTAACGAAGAGACAAAAATACGGTCTTTTTTTACTGAAGGTCTCATCAGTTTTTTTGAGAATAAGCAGATTTATCATCTGGAAAGTAATGGTGAGGGTTTAATAATTTTTGATAAAATTAAATTAGCTAGAACAGATGAGACAATTGCATTAATTGATTATAGTAAAGAATTAGTCAAATTATTACATTAAAAAAAGATATCTTTTTGTTTTAGTTTAGAAAGAAAATTAAAATATCAGTCCCGTGAAAATTTATACAATTGAGGCAGGAAATTTTAAGCTCGACGGTGGGGCAATGTTTGGTGTAGTTCCAAAAAAATTATGGCAGAAAACAAACCCTGCAGATGAAGATAATTTAATTGAAATGTCGTGTCGGTGCCTCTTAATTGAAAACGAAAATAGATTAATTTTAGTTGACACTGGTTTTGGAAATAAACAGAGTTCAAAGTTTTTTGGCCATTACAAATTGTGGGGAAAACACTCTCTCGAAAATTCATTCGATAAAATTGGTTTTTGCAAAGACGAAATCACTGACGTCTTTCTAACACACCTACATTTTGATCATTGTGGCGGTGCTGTTATTCGTGAATCTAAATCAGGTTCGTTATTACCTGCATTTAAAAATGCTACATACTGGGTTCATAAAGGTCAATGGAAATGGGCAAATAATCCTAATTCAAGAGAAAAAGCTTCTTTTCTAAAAGAGAATATTTTACCGTTGTACGAAAATGGTTGCCTTAAATTAATCGAAGGGGACGGCCCTGTCTTATCAAAAACCCCTTTTCCTTTCAAAATACTTTTGGTAAATGGGCACACTGAAAAACAAATGCTACCTATAATAAAATATAAAGGAAGACAGATTATTTATGTTGCTGATTTAATACCCACCGTCGGACATCTCCCTATTCCCTATATTATGGGATATGACACTCGGCCTCTAATAACTTTAAAAGAAAAGGAGCTTTTTTTAAATGATGCGCTGAAGAATAATTCTCTATTGTTCTTTGAACATGATCCTCACAACGAGCTAATTTCACTTCAAAAAATAGAAAAAGGGATTCGTATGAAGGAACAATATAAATTCGATTCTTATTTTAGCGATAAATTATAAAAAAATGAATCCTTCTCAGTTTTATTTGTTTTTCATGTTTCTTCTCATAAGTTCTACTGGGGTTGGTGCTCAATACTGGCAACAATTTGTTGACTACAAAATAGAAGTTGATCTTAACCCAGAAACAGCCATTTATTCTGGGACACAAACTGTTGAATATAAAAACAACTCACCTGAAACACTTAAAAAAGTATTTTTTCATCTGTACTTTAATGCTTTTCAGCCCGGTAGCGAAATGGCGGTACAACAGAAAAATTCTCCTGACAAAAACAGACGTTTTAAAGTATATGTAGACAGTCTAAGTAAAAATCAGCAAGGTTATTTGAAAGTTTCTGATTTAACTCAAGATGGTGAGGATTTAGATGCTGTCGTTTCTGAAACAATTCTTGAAGTGCCTCTAAATACTCCAATACCCCCCGGTGGTTCTTCGACTTTTAGCCTTTCATTTGAGGGGCATGTTCCTGATGTTGTTCGGCGAGCTGGAAAAAACTCTTCTGAAGGAGTGGCGTTCTCCATGGCCCAGTGGTATCCAAAAATGGCTGAATATGATGTAGACGGGTGGAACGCTGACCCTTATATTGGTAGAGAGTTTCACGGAGTGTGGGGTAATTTTGATGTTAAAATTACTCTCGATAAAGAGTATATGGTCGCAGGTAGTGGATACCTAGAAAATGCCTCTGAAATAGGTATGGGTTACCATGAAAGAAAAAAACCTAAAACTAAAAAGGGGAAAATNACATGGCATTTTGTTGCTCCTTTGGTGCATGATTTTACCTGGGCAGCGGATAAGGATTACATTCATGATACTTATCCTGGTCCTAACGGTGTTACATTACACTTTTTTTATAAAAATGATTCTGACATAATTTCTAATTGGAAAAAATTACAGCCAGATACCGCTAAAATGATGCAGTATTTTAATAAAAATATTGGTCCCTATCCTTATAAACAATATTCTGTTGTGCAGGGTGGTGATGGGGGGATGGAATATGCGATGCTTACTTTAATTACTGGAGGAAGAAAATATGGATCCTTATTTGGAGTAACGGCACATGAGCTAGCGCATTCTTGGTTTCAACACGTTCTGGCAACAAATGAAACAAAACATGAATGGATGGATGAAGGTTTCACAACCTTTATCTCCACGCTTGCTACAAACGAAATACTGGAAGAAAAAAAAGAGTTTCCCTTACAAAACTCTTATTATGGTTATTACCAACTTGCTTTGTCTGATGGAGAAATGCCCCAAAGCACGAATGCAAACAGATACTATCATAATTATGCATATGAAAGCTCGGCCTACAGTAAGGGCGCTGTGTTTTTGGGTCAACTAGGGTATATTATTGGTTTTGATAATTTAATTAAAGTGCTTCAAGAATATTACAGAGAATGGAAATTTAAACACCCACAACCAAATGATTTTAGAAGAATAGCTGAACGTGTTTCAGGTTTGCAGCTTCAATGGTATTTAACTGATTGGACTCAGACGACAAATAAAATTGATTATATCCTTCATGATGTGGTTGAATATGGTTCTTCGACGCTTTTAAAGATTAAGCGCAAAGAATTGATGCCTATGCCTCTTGAAATACTTGTTTTATCAAAAAAATGGTAAACGCGAATTACATTACATACCCATCTCTTTGATGCGGGGTGAAAAACTAAATCCATATGATATTAACTGGACAGTCCATAAAGACTGGTCGTGGTCAAGCTTAAATTACTCTTTGAAAATTAACACCCCTAAAGATCAGATACAAGCAATCATTATAGATCCCAGCAATCTAATGGCAGACATAGATAAGAGTAACAATTACTATGATCCTAAAAAACAAGAAGATTAAGAGATTAAAAGGTAAGACAAAGTTTGATGAGCTTTTTTTGTCTTCAGCTGTCTTTAAAACTCGCCTTTTAAGCCTACGCCTTATTCAAAATGATAACATTTTGCATTTAGAGGTTGGTATTGTTGTTTCTAAAAAATTTTTCACCCGTGCTGTGGATAGGAATAAAATAAAACGCCTTTTAAGAGAGGCTATTAAAAAAAATGAAAAAGGCCTTTCTTTTAATGGATATTGTATTTTTATATATAATGGTTCGCAGCTTCCTGTTTTGTCTGCATTGGAAAAAGAAATTAAACTTTTAATAAGACAAGTTTAACTTTCTTTATTCTATTGTCATTGAAATGTGGGGAATTCCATCTTCTATATAAGTCTTGCTTTTTGTTATAAAGCCGTGATTTATGTAAAATTTTTCTAAATGTGCTTGTGCGGATATTTTTATTGCCTTTTTTGGTTCTTTTTCATAAATTTTTTTTAGTACAAATTTTAATAATTTGTTGCCTAAAGCTTTTCCTCTTTCTTTTTTCGACACGACTATTCTGCCTATTAATATATATTTAGAANAAGTATCATCCATAACCCGGGCGTAAGCGATAATCTTGTCGTTTTTTTTAACTATTATATGATCTGCCTTTTCGTCTTTTCCATCTATGTCTTGATAGATACAGTTTTGCTCTACAACAAAAACTTCTGATCTTAACAAAAACAAGTCATGAATCTCTTTGCGTGATAAACTATTAAACTT
The DNA here is from genome assembly GCA_002167525.1 of Flavobacteriaceae bacterium TMED68. The sequence goes on along the minus strand of NHDV01000010.1, from coordinate 63,776 downwards.
TTTGTAGAAAAAATTAAGTTTTAAGGACATGGTATTTTGTCTACTCTTATTTTATGTCTTCCCTCTTCATATTTGGCCTTTAAAAACTTATCTACAATACCTATTGTTTCTTTTATAGATATAAACCTAGCAGGCAAGCTTAAAATGTTTGCGTTGTTATGCTGTCTTGCTAATTTTGCTAATTGCTTATTCCAGCATATTGCTGCTCTAATTTTCTGGTATTTATTTGCTGTCATTGCAGCGCCATTCCCACTTCCACAAATAATAATGCCAACGTCAGATTTTTCATTAGCAACCTCTAATGCAACAGGATGAATAAAATCGGGATAGTCAACACTTTCTTTTGTGTCTGTTCCGTGGTTTCTAACATTGTATCCCTTTGATTTTAAAAATACTACAATTTCTTTTTTATATTCTGTTCCTGCGTGATCGTTCCCTATGCTTACTCTCATTTTTATATAATTTCTTTTTTATAAAAATAAAAAATATTGGTGCTCTTACATGATTTTAGGTTTACATCTTTTTTAATTATTTGTTGACAAAATTTATTTTTTCTTTCTGTTTATTTATTTTTATATCCCNTTNAAATAAATTTAATTTAACAAAATTTTATTTACNTTTTTTTTTATAAAAATTGTAACTATAAAACAATTATTATGAACAATTAGTAGAAGAAGAATTCAATTTTTTTATAACAATCTTATCTTTTTAACATCTAGTTAGTAAACCTCNAATTAATTATTAANNAANGNTTTANNAGGTTTACAATTNGTTAAAAAAAAATAANNTTTTAGTNTTTTNCNAATATCAAAAAGNTATGCCTTTTTTATTTCATAATATTAACAACCTATATATATTTTATAAATTATATAAAAAATAGTTATTAGATATTAAATAATGTTAATTATGTTAATATGTTCGAAACGTTGAATATTTTATCTTTGTTTTGAAGTGATTTACATGTCAAAAACGAAGAAAGTAAAGAAAAAAATAAAAAGACAGGTTTTGTCTTTTTTTAAAAAGAATCCAGATAAAATCTTTAATTATAAGCAAATTTCTTCTTCTCTAGGTTTTAAAAGGGAAAAAGAAAAAAATAATGTTGCAGAGGCCCTCTTTAGCTTAAACCAAAAAGATATTTTATTAGAAAAAGAAAGAGGAAAATACATATACTTAAAAAAAGAAAAACTTACATACACAGGTAAATTATGCATGCTAACATCTGGTAAAGGAAAAGTTTATTTGTCTGAAAAAAAAGAAGAGTATTTTATTTCNAACGGCAAACTAAATAGAGCTCTTGACGGTGATTTAATTAATTTCAAAATAATTGAGAGTAATAAAAAAATACGGGATATAAAGGTGCTTGAAAGAAACAAAAAAGAATACGTTGGAGAGCTAGTCTTAAAAAATGATTACGGTTTTGTTCTAACAAAACGAGGCATAATGTATACTGATATTTTTATAGAGCCNGAAGAAATTAAAAACCACAAAAATGGACAAAAAGTAGTTGTAATTATTAAGGAGTGGTTTAAAGATAGAGATGCACCTAATGGTAAGATTATAAAAAGTATTGGGCTACCAGGAGAGACAGAGACAGAAATCCATTCAATATTGCATGAGTATGGTCTTCCCTATGATTTTCCAAAAGAAGTAGAAAAAGAAGCAGAACAATTAATCAATAGGATTGATAAAAAAGAACTTAAAAAAAGAAGAGATTTCAGAAAGGAAACAACCCTTACAATTGATCCAGTCAACGCAAAAGATTTTGACGATGCGCTGTCATTAAAAATTATAAATAAAGAACTATTCGAAATAGGAATTCATATAGCAGATGTTAGTCATTACCTTAAAGATAATTGTCTTATGGAAAAAGAGGCTTACGAAAGAGGAACATCTGTTTACCTAGTAGACAGGGTTGTACCAATGCTTCCTGAGAAGTTATCAAATGAGTTATGCTCTTTAAGAGAAAAAGAAGAAAAATATACTTTTTCTGCAGTTTTCCAGATGAATAATAAAAGTGAAGTGTTAAATGAGTGGTACGGCAAAACGGTTATTAAATCAGACAAAAGATTTTCTTATGAGGAGGTAAACCACATATTACTAGAAAAAACAAAAAAAATTAATAAGAATATATCCCTTCAAAAAGAGAGTTACACTATTACTGAAGATCTGTATGATACGCTACAAATTTTAAATAAACTCGCAAAAAAACTGCGTGAAAAAAGAATGAAAAAAGGGGCAATATCTTTTGAACGTACAGAAGTAAACTTCAGACTCAACAGCAAAAAAGAACCTGAGAGTATTTTTTATAAAGAGTATGGAGATGCAAATAAGTTAATAGAGGAGTTTATGCTTCTGGCAAACAAAAAAGTAGCATCTTTTGTAAAAGGGAAAAAAAAGAAACCCTTCGTTTTTAGAGTTCATGATAGCCCAGACGAGGAAAAGTTATATAATTTGCAAAAAACGATATCGTCTTTTGGATATATATTTAATTCTAAAAGTAAAAACATCAATCAAGCATTAAATAAACTATTAGATCAATGTAAAGGAAAAAGGGAACAAAATCTTATAGAGACTTTAGCTCTAAGAAGCATGTCAAAAGCAAAATACACAATAAATAATATTGGACATTATGGTCTTGGATTTGATAATTATACTCACTTTACCTCACCGATCAGAAGATATCCAGATGTCCTTGTGCATAGGCTATTAAACTCATATATAGAAGAGAAGCAAACGAAAAAGCAAAAGACCTTAGAGGAAGCATGTAAACACTCATCTATTAGAGAACAACTAGCCACAAAAGCCGAAAGAGATTCTATTAAGCACATGCAGATTGTTTTTATGCAAAACAAAATAGGACAAGAATTTGAGGGAGTTATTTCTGGGGTCACAGAAAGAGGGATCTACGTCGAAATAATTAAAAACAAATGTGAGGGAATGATTAGGCTAAAAGATATAAAAGGAGATTTTTATATTTACGATATTCAAAATCATTCAATTTTCGGGAGAAACACAAAACGAAACTATCAGCTTGGCGATATGCTTCGAATAAAAGTTCACAAAGCAAATGTTAAGAAGAGGTACTTAGATTTTTTATTAGTTGAGTGATACAAGAAAATGAAAACAAGACAACTATTATTCTATCTTTCAGTTATTATTATAAACTCAGGTTTTTGTCAGGACAAAAGCAGGAGAGTTCTAACAACAGGATCCTTTACGGGTATTAAAACATACTCAAACATTGAAGTGAATCTAATTTCATCTGATGTTAATAAAATTATAGCCACTGGGCCAGACTCAGATCTTATTGTTGTTTCAATTAAAGACGGCAATCTAAAAATTAGAAGATCAAGGGGAGATATTTTTAACCAAGAACCGACTAAAATAGATCTTTATTTTAATAATAATTTAAACAGTATCTCAGCTTATCAAGGGAGCACAATAAAATCTTCTTTAAGATTAGACCAGACTAAACTTATTTTGGTTTCTTTATCAAATTCTAAAATCGACTTAAAAGTACAATTGCAAAGGTTAGACACACAAGTAGGCTTAGGNGGAAAAATATACCTTTCTGGNGAAGTTGTGAACCACGAACTAAACTATCACTCAGGAGGAATTTGTGAGGCNGAAAGCCTTAAAACTGATCAAACCAAAATAAAGGGTATCCTTGGGGGGTATGCATATATTCACGTTAAAAACCTACTAGACGCAAATATTCTAAGTGGGGTTTTACGAGTTTTTGGGAGACCAAATAAGACAATTATAAATAATAAGCTCGGCGGTAAAATTTATTCTGATTAAAAAAGAGGCATCGAGCGGATTCGAACCGCTGTACAAGCTTTTGCAGAGCTCTGCCTAGCCACTCGGCCACGATGCCGGANATTAAAAATAACACAATATTAATCTAATTTCGTCTTTTCTCTCTTTTTTTCTCGTCTTACCGCAACTTCATCTACTTCTCCATTGATGGGAGGATTAAGTTTTGCAATCTTAANAACAGCCTTTTTGACAGAAGGGAATTGGGAAATTATTTCGTTTACTACTCTGTCCGCAACATTTTCCAAAAGGTTGGCCCTCATTTTCATTTGATTTTTTACAATGTTAAGTAGAGCAACATAGTCAACGGTGTCCATTAATTTGTCAGATTTGCATGACAAGCCCAAGTCTGAGTGTACAATAAGGTTAACCAAATAATCACTACCTATTTTTTTTTCTTCTTCCATGCAACCGTGGTATGCATAAATTTTTATGTTTTTTAAATATATTTTGTCCATAACGCATTGCAAATATAAAGACTGTTTTCTTGTTTTCTTTCAACAAATGCATTCATTATCTTTACAAAAAAATCTATGGCTAGAGCCCTACACTTCATAGAGCATATTATAGAAGATGACCTAAGGTCAGGCTACTCAAAAAATAAACTAAAATTTAGGTTTCCACCAGAGCCAAACGGCTTTTTACATATTGGACACGTTAAGGCAATATGTTTAAATTTTAATTTAGGGAAAAAATATAATGCCCCAATTAATTTAAGGTTTGATGACACGAATCCGGCTAAAGAAGAACAGAAGTATGTAGACGCGATTAAAGAAAATATATNATGGTTGGGGTATAAATGGGACANGGAGTGTTACGCTTCAGATTATTTTGAGCAGCTTTTTATTTGGGCCAACGACCTTATTTCGAAAGGAAAAGCATATGTTGACTCACAGCCTTCAGAAACTATAGCTGAACAAAAAGGAACACCAACACAGTCCGGTGTAAACAGTCCTTTCAGAAACAGAACTGTAAAAGAAAATCAAAATTTATTTTCAAAAATGAAAATGGGAGAATTTGAGGAAGGAGAGCATGTATTAAGAGCAAAAATAGACATGACCTCTCCCAATATGCTTATGAGAGATCCAATTATGTACAGGATTCTATTTAAGAAGCACCATAGAACAGGTAAGCAGTGGTGCATTTATCCAATGTATGACTGGACACACGGCCAGTCAGACTACATTGAACAAATTTCACATTCACTATGTTCGTTAGAGTTTAAACCCCATAGAGATCTTTACGATTGGTTTTTAGATGCATTAGGTCAAAAAAAACCATTACGCCCCAAACAAAGAGAGTTTGCCAGGATGAATTTATCTTTCACCGTTACAAGTAAAAGAAAGTTGTTTGAGCTTATAGAGGAAGGACATGTAAAAGGATGGGACGATCCTAGAATGCCTACTATATCTGGATTAAGAAGGAGGGGCTATACGCCAACCTCCTTAAAAAACTTTGTCGAATCAGCTGGAGTTGCAAAACGGGAGAATGTAATCGATTTGTCATTATTAGAGCATTCGATAAGAGAAGATTTAAATGAAACTTCTCCAAGGGTGATGGCAGTTTTAGACCCACTTAAGTTAACTATAGTTAATTATCCGGAAGATGAGATCGAGACATTAGAGGGTGAAATAAATCCCCAGAATCCTAACGAAGGAAAAAGAGAGTTCCCGTTTTCAAAATATCTTTACATCGAAAAAGAAGATTTTAAAGAGAATGCAACCAGAAAGTTTTTTCGTCTTTCCTTAGGCAAAGAGGTTCGCCTAAAAAACGCTTATATTATTAAAGCGGAATCTATTATTAAAGATTCAGAAGGAAATGTAGCTGAGGTTCTGTGTACATATGACCCTAAAAGTAAAAGTGGTTCAGGTACAGACGCAAGTAAAAGGAAAGTAAAAGGGACTTTGCACTGGGTAACACAGAGGGACTCGTTAAATGCAGAGGTAAGAATTTACGACCGCTTATTCAACATATCTGCCCCTGATAAAGAGAAGGAAAACTTTAAATCATTTTTAAATGAAAGCTCATTAAAAGTTGTAGATGCAAGGGTAGAGCCTAGTTTAATCTCATCAAAACCAGGAGACAAGTTTCAATTTCAACGTCAAGGATATTTTGTAGTTGATAAAGAAAGCAGTACAAATAATCTTGTTTTTAACAAAACAGTTGGTTTAAGGGACACATGGTCTAAGACTAAATAATAGATTAATCTTTTTCCTCTGATTTTTTAGTATTTAAATCTTGCTTTTTCATAGCCTCGCCTATCTGGTTACTTGCAGTAAAGGAAGCCACCATGTCATTTAACATTTCACTTCCAGCTTGAGGAGAGTTAGGGAGCAGTATCAAATTTGTATTGGTTTCTCCNCCAATNGATTGAAGAGTATCATAATGTTGGGTTACTACAATTAGAGCNGAGGCTTCCTGAGAGTTTATACCTACTTTATTCAGAACGTCAACAGACTCCTCAAGGCCCCGTGCAATTTCCCTCCTTTGATCTGCTATTCCCTGACCNTGTANACGTTTACTTTCAGCNTCNGCTTTNGCTTTTTCAACAATAAGAATACGTTCTGCGTCTCCNTCGTATTGTGCAGCAACTTTTTTGCGTTCGGCNGCATTTATTCTATTCATAGCAGCTTTTACTTCAGTATCTGGNTCTATATCNGTAACAAGGGCTTTGATAATATCGTAGCCATAATTNATCATAGCATCATTCAATTCCCCTTTAACGGCATTAGCNATTTCATCTTTTTTTTCGAAAACATCATCGAGNTTCATCTTTGGCACNACGGCCCTNACTACGTCAAAAACGTATGAGGTTATTTGATCTTGTGGATACTCAAGTTTGTAAAATGCATCGTAGACTTTTTCTTTAACAACTTTGTACTGAACAGACACCTTAAGTTTGACGAAAACATCGTCTTTAGTCTTCGTTTCTACAATAACATCCAATTGTAAAATCCTTAAACTTAGCCGCCCAGCGATTTTATCAATTAATGGGATTCTGTAATGTAACCCTGATTGTCTAATTGATGTAAATTTACCAAATCGTTCTATTATTCCAGCGGTTTGTTGTTTTACAACAAACACACCCGACGAGATGAGTAGTAACAAGAAAAGTATTACTAAATAGGTTATTAAACTCATCGATCAAAATTTACTTTAAACAAAAAGCTTTTAATTTTTCCACTCTTCTTAAAGATACATCTTTTCCTAAAAGGGCACAAACTTTAAATAAATCTGGCCCAGACAACTGACCAATAATAGCAAGCCTTAAAGTTTGCATGATTAAACTAAATGGAATCTTTTCGTTATTTCCCCAATCAAATAAATATTGTTTCATGTCTGCTATTTCAATATCAGAATTCAATAGCTTGATAATCTGATCCATAATTTTTACCGGGCCCTTATCTACTAATTTTATTACACTTTTTTTATCATAATCTTGCGGATCATCTAAAAATTTGATTTCATTCTTGAGATCATTTAGAGTCTTGAGACGATTTTTAACCAGATTCAATATATTAATACGCTTCTTTTCATCTACTTTTTCTAATATTTTCTTTACACTTTTTTGTTCCATTAAGGTTTTTACATCAGATTTTGATATGTGTTGTTGATTTATCCAACAAGCCTTTTCATAATCGAATCTTGCTCCTCCCTTTTGAACTCTTCTTATGCTGAAGTATTTTGTTAGATCCGACAGATTAAATATTTCATTTTCTGTTCCACTATTCCACCCTAATAAAGCAAGATAGTTTACCATTCCTTCTGGCAAGAATCCTCTTTCTTTAAAACCTAAGTGTAATTCTTTAAATTTAATCGGAAAAACGGGGTACCCATCTTTCAAACCGTCCCTTTTTGATAGTTTTCCCTTTCCATTGGGTTTCAGAATTAAAGGCAAGTGCATAAACCGAGGTAAATCCCAGTTGAAAGCATCGTAAATTAGTTTGTGTATCGGTAATGAAGGAAGCCATTCTTCTCCGCGTATAACATCTGTTATTTCCATTAGTTTGTCATCGACAACATTTGCAAAATGATAAGTAGGTAACCCGTCGCTTTTNAATAAGATCTTATCGTCAAGTAAATCTGTAGACACTGATATATTACCACGAATTTCATCATTTACATTAACTTTAGCTCCCCCCATTATTTTTAATCGNACAACATAATCCCCTTTTAAGGCCTTTTTAGTTTCAGCTAAATTTAAAGTTAGACTGTTTCTAAATTTTTCTCTATTTTGACTCCCATATAAAAATGTTTTTCCATTCTTTTCATCTTCTTGACGATATTTCTTGAGTTGATCTTCACTATCGAAAGCATAATATGCCGCTCCCAAGTTTATAAGTTTATCAATATGCTCTTTATAAATTTTCTTTCTTTCACTCTGGCGATAAGGGCCAAAGCTGCCTTTTGTATTTGGACCTTCATCAGGTCTTATGCCACACCAATTTAAAGCTTTAATTAAATAATTTTCGCTTCCTTCTACGTATCGGTTTTGATCCGTATCTTCAATTCTTAGAACAAAGCTTCCTTTTTTACTTTTCGCATATAGATAATTAAAAAGAGCTGTCCTTAAACCTCCTATATGAAGTGGTCCAGTTGGACTTGGCGCAAAACGAACTCTTATTTTCATTGGAAACAAATATAATAGCTATAAACCTATTCACCTATCTTAGCAAAACAAATACATTATATTTGCAAAAAAAAAATTATACGATTTTTAAACATACCAGACAATTTAGACACTAAGAAACTCTCTGATACGTTATTTGAATTCGTACGAATACAAGATTACGATATCAAAAAGCTTCAATATAATTTTGTTTCAAAGGAAGTTCTTATAAAAATGAATAAAAAATATCTTAATCATAAAACACATACCGACATAATTACTTTCGATTATACTTCTGATAACAAATTGGAAGCAGAATTTTTTGTTTCATTCTGGGCGATAAATAAATCCGCAAAAGAATATAACCAAACTGTTGAAAATGAGACACTTAGAGTAATAATACATGGGGCACTTCATTGTATGGGTTATAATGATGTTAACAAATCGGAAATTCANAATATGCGTAAAATGGAAGATAAATTCATATCAATGTTCCACGTGAAACATAACCGTTATGTTTGATTCTAAGTATGATGTTATAGTTGTAGGAGGTGGACATGCTGGGTGTGAAGCTGCTGCAGCTTCAGCCAATCTTGGCTCTAAAACTCTTTTGGTTACTATGAATCTCCAAAATTTAGCACAGATGTCATGTAATCCTGCTATGGGTGGAATCGCTAAAGGGCAAATAGTCAGAGAAATTGATGCTTTAGGGGGATATAGCGGCATAGTTTCAGATAGATCTGCAATTCAGTACAAAATGTTGAATCAGTCAAAAGGCCCCGCAATGTGGAGCCCTAGAGTTCAATCTGATAGAAGTTTGTTTACGTTAGAGTGGAGACAAAAACTTGAAAACACCCCTTTTCTTGACTTTTACCAGGAGATGGTAGTTGATCTAATTGTCAAAAATGATCAAGTTGAAGGAGTGATTACATCTTTGGGAGTCAAAATATTTTCAAAGACAGTAGTTTTAACTAACGGAACTTTTTTAAATGGTTTGATACACATAGGGGAAAAAAACTTCAGTGGAGGGCGCGTGGGTGAAAACGCGTCGTTTGGCCTCACAAAATGTTTAGAAAATATAGGTTTTATGTCTGGAAGAATGAAAACAGGAACACCTCCTCGTGTTGATGGCCGGTCATTAAATTATTCTTTTATGTTGGAACAAAAAGGTGACATCAACCCTTCGAAATTTTCTTTTTCTGAAGAAACCCTACCATTAAAAAACCAAAAAAGTTGTTATATAACGCATACTAACTCAGAAGTTCACGAAATTCTAAAGCAGGGGTTTGACAGATCTCCAATGTTTAACGGGTCTATTAAAAGTACAGGCCCTAGATATTGTCCTTCTATAGAAGATAAAATCGATAGGTTTAGTGATAAGTTACAGCATCAAATTTTTGTAGAGCCCGAAGGGTGGAACACTCATGAGGTTTATGTGAATGGCTTCTCTACCTCTTTACCATATGACATACAATTTAAGGCTTTAAGATACGTAAGGGGCTTTGAGTCTGTTAAATTTTTAAGGCCAGGATACGCTATAGAGTATGATTATTTTCCACCAACACAACTGTTTCATTCACTCGAAACTAAATTGATTCAGAATCTATTCTTTGCTGGACAAATTAATGGAACTACAGGATATGAGGAAGCCGCTGCCCAAGGGATTATAGCAGGTATAAATGCACATCAGAAAAACAATAATAAAAACTCACTCGTTCTTGGAAGGGAGGAGGCTTATATAGGTGTACTAATTGACGATCTTATTCTTAAAGGCACTGAAGAACCGTATCGTATGTTCACTTCTCGAGCCGAATATAGAACTCTCTTAAGACAAGATAATGCTGATGAAAGGTTAACTCCTATATCTTTTAAGATTGGTTTGGCCTCTAAAAATAGACTTAACAAGGTCGAAGAAAAATTAAAAAAACGCAGTGAGCTAGTTAAATTTTTAAAAAATAAAAGTTACACAGTAAAAGAAGCAAATGATTTATTGACTAATAAAAAGGAAACTCTAATAAAGCAAACAGATAAGTACTCTAAGCTTTTGTCCCGCCCAAATATTTCTAGGTCTGATTTAAATTCTTTTAGTGAACTAAATTCATTCATTAAGAAATCGAATATAGATGATTCTATATTCGAACAAGCTGAGATTGAAATTAAATATTCTGGATATATAGAGAAAGAGAAAAAAAATGCTGATAAACTAAAACGTTTAGAAAATATTAAGATTCCATCAAGTTTCAACTTTGATAAACTTGCTTCTTTATCATTTGAGGCTAAAGAAAAATTAAATANGTTGCGACCAGAAACACTAGCNCAGGCATCTAGAATTAGTGGAGTTAACCCCAGCGATATTAGTGTTCTCCTAGTATCAATGGGCCGGTAAAAGTAAAATTTGTTTCACGTGGAACAGAACGAGTCACATATATCAAAATTCAGAGCAAAAGATCACTTGGTTTCAGGTGAATATTTTGATATAATTTGGAACGAATCTAGGACAATAGCTAAAACCAATATTGAAAATATAAAAGACATATCATTATATTACAATTCATCAAATTACGATTCATTTAAAAATACAGCGAAAGGCACCTTAGACATTATATATTTTCTTATTCAAAAGATAATGTTTAGATATAAACTCTTTCTACTTAGAATTTACTTAAAAGGTAATAGAATATTAGATTATGGAGCGGGTTCAGGTAAATTCGCAGCATATCTTTCAAAAAAAAAATTTAANACATCTGTTGTAGAGCCATATAATAAAGAAATTAAAAATCAATTACCACTTAACATAAATGTCTTCGAAAAAATTACCGATATCCCTAAATCCGATTACTATGACGGAATAACGTTATGGCACGTTCTTGAGCATCTTTCGAATCCAGAACACGTATTATCCAAAATTCATAATCTTTTAGAAAAAAATGGGGTTTTAATGATAGCAGTGCCAAATATTAGTAGTTTAGATGCAAGGTACTACAAGTCATACTGGGCAGCATTAGATGTACCAAGGCATATATGGCATTATACAATTAAAGGAATAATCTCTTTAGTGGAATCAAAAGGGTTTAAACTTGAAAAAAAGTATCCTTTATTTTTTGATGCGTTTTATGTTTCATATATATCTGAAACGCGTAAAAATTCGCGGTTTTCAATGATTAGAGGATTTTTCTTCGCTTTATTATCAAATTTTAGCGCTTTATTTAATAAAGAGTTTTCATCTATGATTTTTATTTTTAAAAAGACTATTTAACATCTAGATAAATCAATTCAGATAATTTAAAAGCGAGATTGATAAAGAGCATTTTCACATTACCATTTCTTAGAATGTTAAAATGAGTTTCCTCAAAAAGGGTGACCAATTCTTTTACATTCATATCGTTAACATAAGGTGCAATTTTTGACAAGTCAAAATTTGTTTTTGTTTGAAAAGTTACAATATCATCTAGAGAATAATTTAATAAATATGCATCTCTAAAAAACTGAATACCGAATTCTAAAAAAGCTTTTTGTTCTTCTTTGCCAAATTCGCAAAGTGAGGCAGACCAGCCAATTAAATCAACAATAAATTTTTTATTCTCTTTTACTTTGAAAGCCGTTCTTAGGCCTTCAATTAAGAGAGCTTCGTGCTCTTTATCCTTATCGCTATTAAGCAAATTAAGTAAATCATTGAAGTTGCCTTGGGCTTTTGCTACTAATACTTCTGGATTATTAGTTTTTTTCTCAATTACATCTGTAAGAGCAGAACTTTCTATAGGCCTCAAATTGACAATTTGGCAACGTGATACTATTGTCGGTAAAATTTCTTCTTGATTTTCACCAATTAGTAGAAAATAGGTATTCTTAGGCGGCTCCTCTAAAATTTTTAGAAACGCATTTGAAGCCTGGTTACTCATCTTTTCTGCACCCCACAAAATGCAAACTCTAGCACCTCCATTAAAAGCCTTTAAGGAGATTTTTTTACGAACGTTTTCAATATCAACAATACTAATTAATCCCTGTCGATTGCCAACATTAATGGATTCGAACCACTCACTATAGCTACCATATGGTTTTTCGTCAATAAACATTAACCAATCTTGGATGTAGTCATGACTGTAAACTACTTTCTCATTCTTTTTTTTCACAATAGGGAGGATAAAATGTAAATCAGGATGTTGGCATCTTTCACTTATTTTTTTTGCGGCGTTGCTAACATTCTTATCTTCTAATAGAAATAATGAAAATTCTATAACTAAGGGAAGAGATCCATAACCCGAGGGGCCTATAAATAACTGAGAATGAGGCACTTGACTCGTTTCAATCAGATATTCTAATTTGTTTCTTAAATTTTTTTGTCCTATAACATTTCTCCAGTGCATAAGTAAATATAAAGGAACTAAACATCAAAAGCGTTACATCTTTTTAAAAATAAATTGATTAAATATGCCTTTGTTGTATTTTTGAGAAAACCAAAAAATGCGAACATTAAAAGACATAAACTTTAAAAATCAACGAGCAATCATTCGCGTTGATTTTAATGTACCGTTAAACGAAGATTTACAGGTGACTGACACGACACGAATAAAGGCAGCAAAACCCACAATAGATTATATTTTGTCGGCGGGAGGTAGTTGTGTGTTGCTTTCACATCTTGGAAGACCGAATGGTTTTGAACAGAAACTGTCATTTCAAAATATAATAGACAAAATATCTGAAATTTTGGAGCACAAAGTAATGTTCTGTAAAACTTGTTTAGGTTCCGAAGCAGAGTCAAAAGCCTCCTCCCTTCTACCAGGAGAAGTCTTATTAATGGAAAACCTTCGCTTTAGTCCAGAAGAGACGAAAGGTGATTTAGTTTTCTCGGAAGGACTTTCAAAGCTAGGGACAATCTTTGTAAATGATGCTTTTGGAACCGCACATAGAGCCCATGCATCTACTACAATTATTGCTAATTTTTTCCAAGACAATAAATGTTTTGGGAGTCTTTTGGAAAAAGAGGTTTTAGCTATAGATAAAGTCCTGAAAGATGGAGTATCTCCTATTTTGGCTATACTTGGAGGCGCTAAAGTTTCTACAAAAATTACAATAATAGAAAGCCTTTTAGAAAAAGTGGATCATCTAATTATAGGGGGGGGTATGGTATATACATTTACAAAAGCACTTGGGGGCAAAGTAGGGAACTCGCTATGCGAGCCAGATTNTTGTAATCANGCTTTAGAGTTAATTNANAAAGCAAAACAAAAGAATGTGACATTGCATTTTCCTGTTGATGTTGTNGCAGGAAATANTTTTAGCAATGATGCAANGCAAAAAATTTTCNATGTTATGGAAATTNCAGATGGTTGGGAAGCTATGGATGCTGGCCCNAAAANCATAAAAAAGTTTCATGACATTATAATAAAGTGTAAAACTATTCTTTGGAATGGNCCGCTTGGAGTTTTCGAGTTTCCCAACTTTTCAGAAGGAACGATAGCTGCCGGTAAATCAATTGCTGAAGCAACTATNAATGGGTCCTTTTCNCTAGTTGGAGGAGGAGACTCTGTTGCTGCTGTAAAAAAGTTTNAAATGGATNANNANATGAGNTATATAAGNACNGGTGGAGGNGCTATGTTAGAAAGTTTAGANGGTAAAACTCTTCCAGGAATTGCTTCTTTGAATTAATAGGCATGAAATACATTGTAGNTTTTTATTTCTTNGNNNTATTTTCAATTATTTCCTGTAATAGAAAGNTTGACAGATCTCAAGCATTTATTCCTGATTCTAGTGGTAATTTAAATCATATAACAGTCGTTATGCCAATTTCAGATTGGAAAGGGAAATTAGGGAAATCTNTACNAGATAATTTGAGNGANGTGTATGAAGGTCTTCCGTTAGANGAACCTCAATTTTCCCTTNATTATTTAAATCCAAAAGCATTTTCTGGATTCGGAAGGCAAAGTAGAAATATAATTTGGTTTCAAAAAGATTCTATNTCTAGATTTCAACTAGCAAAAGATCAATTTTCAAAGCCTCAGATAATTGGGTTAGTTACTGGTGAAGATTCTGAAGTACAACAGTATTTTTTTGAGGAAAATATAGTATTGTTTAGNCGAACTATTAAAGAGAATGAAAGAAAAGAAAAATTAAGAAGAATTAATAAATCTCCAACTAAGGATAAAAACCTCAGAAATCGTTTTGGATACGATTTAGTTTATCCATCAGTTTACGAAATATTAAAAGACACTGCTAATTTTATNTGGATACAAAAACAAGTTCAAAAAGGTCACCTTAATATCATTGCTTATGAAATATCAGATAGAATATCAGATAATAATTTTAATGCTAAAATTTTAAATATAAGAGATTCGATAGGAAAACTTTACATACCAGGTCGCTTAAAAGGAAGTTACATGATAACAGAACGAGCTTATAAGCCTTATTTTTATAAAGTNGTTTTAGATGGTAAAAAAGGTTACCTAACAAAGGGAACATGGGAAGTAGCAAACGACTTNATGGCAGGACCGTTTGTAAATTATATGGTTAGGGATAGCTTAACTGNAAAATGGATGGTTATNGAAGGGTTTGCTTTCGCNCCTTCTATGAATAAGAGGGACTATATGTTTGANTTAAANACAATAATTACAACAATTAAAAAAGTGAATTAAGCCTTCTTATCTTTATCTAAGTTAGACGAATCCTCCTCCTCTTTTGTAGCATTTTTAAACTCTTTAATTCCACTACCTAAACCTTTCATTAATTCTGGAATTTTACGTCCACCAAAAAGTAGCAGGACAACTGCTATAATCAGAATTATTTGTGGTGCTCCTATCATACCTAAAAATGTTAAAACCGACATGATTTANAATTATNCAACAAATGTACAGAAATATTTAATTTCAATTACAGGAAAATTANATACTTCAATNTGATCACCCCTAGGAATCCTTATCTTTGATATCNTCATGAAAGATAAAGTAAACATAAAGAGAAAATTTATTCAAAAATTAAGGAATCCTTATCTGGTAATGATAATTGACGAGGAAACCTTTGAAGAAAAGGGTCAAATTAGAATTTCAAGACTCAAAACTATTCTGGTTTCATTTTTATTGATATGTATTTCTTCAGTTTTTATTTTTACAATAATTTCCTATTCCCCACTAAAGGAATATATTCCAGGCTATGATTCATCAGAAATACGAGCAAAAGCAATTCAGAATCTATTTCTCACGGATTCTCTTATCCAATTATATGATCAAAATTTGAAATATTTAAATTCTGTCAAAAAAGTTATAACGGAAGATATTTCCTTAGAGGAACAAAGTGCATTGGCCCAAACCCAAAGAAGTCTTATTATCAAAGATGAACTAAATACAGAGTCAGTTTTNGAAGATTCTTTACTTAGAGTTTTTGTTTCACAGCAAGATAAGTATAGTCCAGTTTCAAGAAAAGAGATTGAATTAAATACATTTTTATTTCAACCCGTAAAAGGACAAATATCGCAGCCTTTTGACAGAAATAAATCCCATTATGCAATTGATATTGCAGTTGAAAAAAACACTCCAATTAAAGCAATTGCTGATGGAACAGTTATATTTTCAGAATGGACCTCAGAAACAGGATACGTAATTATTTTAGAGCACAATTTTGGTCTTTTATCAGTTTATAAGCATAATTCTTCTCTAAATAAAAGGCAAGGGAACTCAGTTTTGTCTGGTGAAGTTATTGCAACCGCTGGAAACACTGGAGAGTACACCACAGGCTATCATCTTCATTTTGAGTTATGGATGGATGGTTACCCGATGGATCCAGAGAATTTTTTTAATTTTTCTGCTAAATGATAAAAAAGCTAGGGGCTAAAATATTTGCAGCGTGGTCTCATAGGAAAAATGAAAATTGGATAAAAAATCCATTTAAGACTCAAGAAAAAGTATTTAGGAATCTTATAAAAAAAGGAAGATATACACTCTTTGGCAAAGACCATGGGTTTGAAAAAATTACAACTATTGAATCTTTTCAAAGTAGGATCCCAATTAGAGATTATGAAGGGCTACGGCGGTACATAGAAATGATCATTTCAGGGGGGCAAAGTATTATGTGGCCTGGGAGGCCACTTTATTTTGCAAAGTCAAGTGGTACCACTTCAGGTGTAAAATATATTCCTATTACTAAAGATTCTATTCACCAGCATATTCGCGCTGCTAGGGAGGCCTTGTTGAATTATATTTATTTTACAAATAATTCAAACATAGTAAATGGGAAACACATATTTATTCAGGGGAGTCCTCTACTTGGTGACAAAAATGGGGTTTCATTAGGACGTCTTTCAGGGATTGTAGCCCATCACGTACCTAGCTATTTACAAAAAAATAGAATGCCTACTTGGGACACAAATTGCATTGAAGATTGGGAGACAAAAGTTAGTGCTATTGTGGAGGAAACCTATGATAAGGATATGACAATAATTGGAGGAATACCTTCATGGGTTCAGATGTATTTCGAAAAATTAGTATCAAAAACAAATAAAAATATAGGAGATCTTTTTCCAAACTTTTCTTTATTCGTATATGGAGGTGTTAACTTTGAACCTTATAAGGGGTTGTTTAAAAAATTAATTGGACATATTCCTGATAGCATTGAATTTTACCCTGCTTCAGAAGGTTTCTTTGCATATCAAGATAATCAAAATGATAAAGGATTATTATTGTTACTAGACCATGGAATTTTCTATGAATTTGTTGTAGCAAATACTTTTTACGATCAAAAACCTGTCATTCATAACTTAAGCGAAGTGATTGTAGGGGTTAATTATGTTATGATTATTTCCACCTCTGCAGGTCTTTGGAGATATAATATTGGAGATACAATCAAGTTTACAAACAAATATCCNTTTAGAGTAATTGTAAGNGGAAGAATAAAACATTTTATTTCTGCTTTTGGTGAGCANGTAATCGNTAGCGAANTAGAAGAATCGTTAAGAGAGGCTATAGAGAAGACAGAAGATNTTNTAAGAGTAAAAGAATTNACTGTAGCTCCTCAAATTACACCTAAAGCTGGATTACCTTATCACGAGTGGTTTATTGAATTCGATACACCACCAAAAGAAAAAGATACTTTTGCNAATAATATCGATTTTGCTATGAAAAGTAAAAATATTTACTACAAAGACTTAATTGAAGGTAAAATATTAAGACCGTTAGTCATCACGGTGGTACAAAAAAATGGCTTCCAAAAATATATGAAAAGTATAGGCAAGTTGGGAGGACAGAATAAAGTTCCAAGAGTCTCTGATGATAGATTAATTGCAGAGAGTTTAAATAAATTTACAATAAGCGTATGAAGAAAGGCTTATCAAAAAAAGTAGTATTAGTTTACAATGTAAAAAATACTTTTGTTAGCAAAGACATTAAACTTCTAGAAAAAATTGGATTTACCGTTTTATTAATTCACTCTCCTCCATATAGAGATCCTTTTCGTTTTTTTTACAATAGAACAAAAGAGTTAGTTCTTTCGTGTTTTTATTTACCAATTTCCAAAGGGATCTTTAGTTGGTTCAATGATTATCATACCACAATACCAGTCCTAATGGCGAAACTTTTTAAAAAACCAATAACAATTATTATTGGAGGATACGATGCAGTAGCAAATACGAGGTTGAAATATGGGATTTTTTCGAAAAACAATGCTCGACAAAAATTAGCTAGATGGAATTTAAAAAGATCACATTCAATTTGGGTAGTTCACAAGACATTATCTGAAGGATGCAGTTTTGCAAAGGCACAGACAAATACCAATTCAGGCATTAAAAATTTTGTTCCTGACTTATCAACTCCAATAAAAGAAATCCCAACAGCTTATGACAGTAATTTTTGGAAAAAAGAGAATAAAAAAGCACCTAAATCGATCTTGACTGTTGCAAATATTTTTGATAGAAGAACATTTGAAAGAAAAGGGATTCCAATATTTTTTGATTTGGCAGAGAGACTACCACACTTTAAGTTTACTTTGGCAGGTTTAAAGAAGAAATTTTTTTTGGGCTCGATTCCTAAAAATGTAAGAATTCTTGGAGAACAAAATACTGAACAACTAAAGAGACTTTATGGAGGACATACTTATTATTTCCAAGGGTCAGTAATAGAAGGCTTGCCGAATGTTCTATGTGAAGCTATGTTGTGTGAGTGTATACCTATTGGGAATAGAGTATTTGGTATTCCTGAAGTAATTGGAGATACTGGTCTTATTTTTGAAGGAGCAAAAGATATTGATAAAGTTTGTTCTTTTTTAAAATTGGAACAAAAAGCACTTTCTATAAAAGCTAGAAATAGAATTAAAATTCAGTATCCTATAGAAAGAAGAAAAGAAGAATTTAAAAATAGTTTGACCGAAATAAATTCTAATGAATAAAACTCTTGCTGTACTATCTTATCCGAATTCAAATAATTTAGGAGACTTTATCCAAAGCGAAGCTGTGAAACAATATTTTAAAAATCAAATTGTTCAAGAATTGGATCGTGATCAATTACATATTTACAACGGACCAAAGGTCTTTATGTTTATGAACGGGTGGTTCATGGAAAAACCCAATAATTGGCCTCCTTCGAATAAAATTAAACCAATTTTTTTATCATTTCATTTAAATCCTAAGTCAAAAAAAAAGATGCTTTCGGAAACAGGGATCAAGTATTTAAAAAAGTACCAACCTATAGGTTGTAGGGATATTTACACCCAAAAAATTTTATCTAATTATGGCATTGACACCTATTTTTCTGCCTGTTTAACTCTTACACTAAAGAGAGACAACTTTATTCCAAAAAACTCCAAACGAAAAGGAATTTTAGTAATTAGTCCTATGGAGCGCTTAATATCTAAAAATTTTGATGAATCAAGTTATGCATTAAAAACAGTCTTAAATAAGATCAAAACCTTTAAAAATAACAGACAGTATTCAAAAGCCATGAAAAGATTAAATTTTTTTCTATCAAAGCAGAAAGATCAGGNATATTTTAAATCTCAANTTTTAGATCCTAAAAAGTTTTCAGAAAAAGAAAGATCAAATGAGGCAATAAAACAACTTAGAGATATTGCCANAGCTAAATTGGTAATAACCTCACGCATTCATTCAGCATTACCTGCAGTAGCTTTTGGAACACCAGTTTTATTTATATCAGATGGTTTAGAACACATTAACCAAAAAAGTCGTTTGCAAGGAATGGAGCGTTTTTTCCCAATTTTAAATTCAAANGATCTTAATAAATGGATTTNGAAATGGCCAGATCCAGCTAAATCACATTTAACTTTTGTTAAAAAATTNGAAAAACAAGTATCTCNTTTTATTGAAGATTAAANGATTGTTTAATAAGTANAGAATTTTTTAGATATTATCTTTATAGAAATTTAATTNCATGAATATACTTNTTATTGGAGGTGGCGGAAGAGAACATGCTTTATGCTGGAAATTNAATCAGAGTAAACTTTGTAATAAACTTTATGCAGCTCCAGGTAATGGAGGAACTGCTAACTGCGCTATAAATTTAAANTTAAAAGTTTCTGATTTCGNTGNGATCAAAAAAGCTGTTTTAAAATATTCAATCGACTTAGTTATTGTTGGACCAGAGGATCCTCTTGTTTTAGGCATCCAAGACTTTTTTAATATAGATCCCCATTTAAAAAATGTTGGGGTTATTGGACCACAAAAAAAGGCTGCGCAGCTAGAGGGCAGTAAGTCTTTTGCGAAGGAGTTCATGAAACGTCACAAAATACCCACTGCAGCATACTCAGAGTTCACTTCAGAAACCCTTAGTGAAGGAGAAAAGTTTTTGGAAAAAAGTAAGTCACCATATGTTTTAAAAGCCGATGGTCTTGCTGCTGGTAAAGGAGTTTTGATAATTGAAGACCTAAAAGAGGCTAAATTTGAGCTAGGCCAAATGCTTTTAGAAAGTAAATATGGTGAAGCTTCAAAAAAAGTTGTAATTGAGGAATTCTTATCAGGCATTGAACTTTCTTGTTTTNTACTATTTGACGGGGACAACTATATTAAACTCCCAATGGCAAAAGATTATAAACGAATTGGTCATGGTGATAAGGGTTTAAATACTGGAGGGATGGGTGCAATATCACCAGTACCATTTGTTGACAGTTTTTTTGATAAAAAAATAGACAACCAAATTATTAAGCCGACAATAGAAGGCCTTAAAAAAGATGGTATAAATTACAAAGGATTTATTTTCATTGGACTTATAAAAGTAGGGGATAACCCTTTTGTAATTGAATACAATGTGAGATTGGGAGATCCCGAAACTGAAGTAGTTATCCCAAGGATTGAAAACGATTTAGTAGAAATTTTTAAAGCAGTAAATGATGGGACCCTAAATAAAATTAAATTGCAAATTACACCTAGAAGCGCAGCTACAGTTATGCTTGTTTCTNANGGNTACCCTGAAGCTTATCAAAAAGGNAAAAATATTTTTGGGTTACCAAAAAATAAAATGATATTTCATGCTGGNACAAGCATTGAAAAAAGTTCTCTCAAAACCTCAGGAGGAAGAGTTATGGCTGTTACCTCGTTTGGAGAAAATTTTAAAACAGCATTGAAAGAATCATATNAAATAATAGAGAAAATTGGATATGATGGGAAGTATTATCGCAAGGATATTGGATTTGATTTATAAAAATGAATGGGCTGAAGTATCCTTGTTCTCATCACCATTTTTATGGAAAATATTAAGTTTCAGCACCCAATAGATCATTGCTAAAAAACCAATTATAAGAAATATCCAATTGATTGAACTCGCTAAAGTCCAACTAGTGTTCTCTAGCTCTCTTAATATTGAAAAAGGTAAAAAGAAAACTTCCTCAAATATCCAAGCTATACCTTCAAAAAAATTTTTCATCATAGAAAATATAAATCGAGATTAAAATCCTTAAACAAAGATATTTAAAAGCTTTACTATTACATATTTTATTCTCAAAAAATTTGAATTAAGGTAATTATACATCATCAAAATCAATTTTAATTTTATTAGACTTTGGGATCGCTTGGCAGCTTAGAATTAGACCTTCTTGGATTTCCTCATCTGTTAGAATCTGATTATTTGTCATATCAACCTTACCTTCAGTGACTCTAGCAATGCAACTGCTGCAAACACCCCCTTGGCATGAATAAGGGACATCAATTTTCGCATTTAGTGCAATTTCAAGCAATGTTTTATTTTGATTAAGCATTAATTCATGTGTTATATCATCATACTTAATATTTAGTAAACCTTCTTCTATATCATTATTTTTNTGAGAGCCTTGAATTGATGAGGTAAATAGCTCAAAAAGAATATTATCCTCATCAAAACCTTTTTCTAAAAAGAATTGCTTGCTGTAGCCGATCAATTTTTCAGGGCCGCATAAGTAGAGTAACTTAGGATAAGAATTAGAACTATTTTTTAGAGTATAATTAAAAAATGCAGAATCAATCCTTCCAAATTCTGCACCATCAATTTTTTCTTCACTAAAAAACCAATAAATTTTTAATGTTTCAAATCTATCATCAAGATTTTTTAATTCATCATAAAACATTGTTTTTNCTGGCGTTTTGTTACCNTATATAAGAGTAAAAGGNATATTNGGAGAACTGTCAANAAAAGACCTTATAATAGACATTATTGGAGTAATTCCGCTTCCAGCTGCGATAGCCATAATTGGAATTGAATTATTTTTAGGATCAAATATAAAACGTCCTTCAGGTTTTCCAGCCTTAATTTNGTCACCTTTTTTAATTTTTCGATTTACATAAGTTGAGAAAATGCCATTGGGCACTTCTTTGATTCCCACTTGAAGTAANCCGCTATTTGGAGACGAACAAATAGAATAAGATCTGCGAACNNTNNNACCATTNATTTCTAATTCTAAAGTAATNTATTGACCAGGGAGGNAAACGTAGGACGAACTCAAATGATTGGGAATGTCAATTGAGATGACTACAGATTGAGNAGTTAATCTTTCAACAGCACCNACTATTAGTGTGTNAAGACGGGACATAGCTTTTTTTCCAAATTTACAAAAATCAAAAAAACTATCACTTTATAAAAATAAAGAGTTTGTCTTTGCTAATTAAAAAAACGATTTATGTTACAGGAGATTAAAATTTATAATTTAAATAAGTAATAATTGTGCTGATTTAAAGTTATTAATAGGCAAGTTTTTTATATGTTTTACAGAAAACCTTTTTTTTGGTTAACCTTGTTTACGATTGTCACAATACTTTCCTGCAGTACGGCTAAAAAAGGTGTTCTAAACAGGGAATATCACGCTTTGACATCCAAATACAATGTAATATTCAATGGAAAGGAAGCTTTTTCTGTTGGCGAAGATATATTATTGGAGGCTTTTGAAGACAATTTTTTCGAATACATTCCAGTTGAACCAATTAGTTTAAGAGGCGAAGACATTGATCAGACAACAATTGTTCCTGGTTTTGATCGAGCAGAAGAAAAAGCTGTAAAAGCAATTCAAAAACATTCAATTAATATCAAAAATATACAGTATAATAGGGAAATTGAAAAAGCATACTTATTGCTTGGTAAAGCGCGATATTTCGATCGTCGTTTTTTCCCAGCTTTAGAAGCATTTAATTTTTTGTTAGAGACTGGCGCTAGTTGGTCAAATTTCCTTGATGCTAAGGTTTGGCGAGAAAAAACAAATATTCGTTTAAAAAACTTTGAATTAGCAATCGCAAATATTCGGCCATTGGCTCGTAAATTAATTACGAAAAATAAATATTTTTCTATTGCAAATGCGACACTTGCAGATGCATTTATGAACTTAAAAAACCAAGATTCTGCTTTATATTATATAAAAAGGGCAGCACAAAAAGAACCCAAGAAAACGATAAAAGCACGTTATTTTTTCTTAACTGGACAGCTGTTTGAAAGCATTCAAGAAAAAGACTCAGCTCAATGGGCTTATAAACAGATAATAGATTTAAATCGAAAAGCACCAAGAAAATTTTTTGTCCAAGCTTTAATAAAGCAAAATTTGTTGGACACAAGTTCAAGCTTTAATTATCGAATCGAGTCTTTAGAAAAGATGTTAAAAAATTATGAAAACGAGCCATACGAACATTCTATAAATCGTGCTTTGGCAGAACTTTACTTCAAACAAAAAAAAGATAGTATTGGTTTAAGCTATTTAAACAAGTCTCTTGAATCAGTCTCACTAGATTCTTACACTAAAATTGAAAATCTTAAGTTTTTATCAGACTATCATTTTAAGAAAGGTAACTATGTAGTAAGTGGAGGATTTCTTGACAAACTTCTTTCTATTTACGAAAAAAACTCTACTTCGTACAAAAGAACCAAGAGAAAAAGAGAAGATCTTAACGAGGTTATTTTATATGAAAAAACGACTCAGGATTCAGACAGTATTATAAATTTAGCTTTATTAGATAAAGATGAGCAATTAATTTATTTTGAAAATTACATCAATTTAAAAAGACAAAAGGAAGCTCAAAGACTCAAAGAATCTAATGATAATAGGAATTCTCAACGAATGAATCAATTAGAAACATCTTTTTACTTTTATAATCCAAATCAATTATTAAAAGGGAGACAGGCTTTTTTTACTGTTTGGGGAGATAGACCGAATTTAGACAATTGGAGGAGCTCAGAAGCAATTTTAGCTCCAAAAGAATTTGAAATCCAAGAAAAAAAAGAATCCAACAATTTTTTTGTGATACAAGAGACACCTCAAAGCTATGTTTCTCTTATACCCAATAAAAAGGAAGAAATTGATAGTCTGATTCTTCTAAGTCAACAATCTTATTTACAATTAGGAATGATTTATAAGGAGAAGTTTAATGATTTTGATCTAGCTCGAAATCGATTAAAAAAAGCATTGAATTTAAATCCACCAGAGAGTATAGCATCTCAAGCCTTGTATCATCTATATAGAATGGCTGAAAAAGATTCTATTCTAATGGCAGAATCTTACAGAATTAATTTGATAAATAATTATCCTGATACCCCTTTCGCTTTTTTATTGATTGATCCAAAAAATTATGATCTTTCTGAAATTAAAACACCAGAATTACTTTACGAAAAAGTTTTAAAGTTGTTTGAAGAGCAAAAATTCTCAGAAACTTTAAAAGAAATAGAACTATTAAAAGTTATTAGCAGCGGCAGTANAATTGANCCTAAAATAAGTTTACTTAANGCACATNCCATTGGCCGTTTAAATGGAATTTCATCCTGGAAAAAAGNACTAAACNTNGTAGCTTCTAAATATAGTGCTTTTGAAGAAGGTATTAAAGCAAAGAACCTAGTTGATAAAATTGAATCTTTTAAAAACCTAGAGGATAAAGGTGTTATTTACAAAAATTATAAATGGATTTTTCCTTTTGAAAGTTCCAATAATATAACTATTGAAAAATTTTATTCTGAAATTAAAAGAAAAACTTCTATTTACAATAACTCTTTAATTGTAAGCAAAGACACTTACAATGAAGACTACGTTTTTATTGTAATTCATGGAATAAGAGATCTTGATGAAATTGAAGTTTTGAAAAACAGAATTCAGTTTGACCGGGAAAAACTTGTTAACTTCGATAATTTTGTAACTTTGGCATCCCAATACAGAGAATATATTAAAAATAAAACGTGGAAAATTAATTAAAATGAAAGGAATAGAAAACAACGGGCAGTATAGTAAAATTGAAAAGAGTACCACACTCAAGGGCAATATAAAATCAAAGACTGATATTCGAATAGATGGGAATGTAGATGGTGAAGTCATAACCACAGGCAAAGTTATTCTGGGAAAAGAATCTAATGTTATTGGAAAAATATTATGTGGTAATGCAGATGTTGAAGGGAAATTTGACGGAGAATTGACAGTCTCTGGNACTTTAAATTTAAAAGCGGGCTCAAANGTGAAGGGNAAAGTGAAAATTCAAAAANTGATTGTTGAATCNGGGTCAATATTCAATGCTAATTGTTCAATGCATTCCGCTNAAGACGGGGTTAAAAAATTAANTAGTTTAAATGAACAAGAGAAGAAAGCCGANGAACCAATGGCTAATGTTCTCTAGNCTTGCTTTTCAAATTGCAATANTCATTTGGGGTAGTGTTAAACTAGGGAAATACTTAGACAACCTTTATCCTTATTCTGAACAAAGATTNGTTTTAATTTTGTCAAGTATTGGNANAATTNTTACAATCTGGGTTATTTATAGGCAAAGTAAAAGCTTTTGGAAGGAGTGATGAAAAGTTTTCTATNTTACATCATNATTTTAATTTCTGCAATGTGCTTATTTTTTTTCTCACATTTTAAATTCTTCGAAGGGGACAAAATTTTNTTAATAAAAAGCTATATAATTAATGTAATACTATCGATAATCGCAATATCCTCATTAAATTATGGATTAAAAAAAAAAGTAATTTAACAACTATTTACCTTTATACAGTCGCTCTAAAACTAATCACTTATTTTTTAATTTTTCACCCTCAATTCAAAATAGATGGCTTTACATCAAAAGAAGAGTTTCTAGTCTTTTTTATTCCTTATTTGTTAGGCCTAGTCTTTGAAATTTTGATTTTAGTAAAGAGATTTAATGTGTAGATATAATTTAGTTTGACCGTAAATTAATTTTCTTAAAAAACAAATCTAAAAATCTATTTATTTGTTTCTTTATTTATACTAAAGCTATACATTTGCATCGCTAGGAAATTTTATAATTATTTTATGCTGTATTTGCTAAAAAAAGCCAACTTCATCTCACCATATATATTTGCGTTTTTTTTAACTTCTCTCTCATTACTAGCAAAAGAAACTCAATCAGGAAAAGATTTAAAAACAGAAATTAAAGATTACATCTCACACCATTTAGAAGACGCACATGATTTTAGTCTTTTTTCTTATACAAATAATTTAGGTAAACATGTATATGTTGGAATACCTCTACCTGTAATTCTTTGGGATGAAGGGCTAAAAATTTTTTCTTCTTCAAAACTTAAACATGGTGAAGGCGTTGTGAAAAGTGGATCTAGTTACTATAAGCTAGAACATGGCAAAATATATAAAACGGATCTTTCAGGCAAAATTAATTATGACCAGAACAAACATCCAACTAATAAATTACCTCTAGATTTATCAATAACTAAGGGAGTTGTTAGTATGTTAATTATTGGAGTTCTTATGTTTTTTCTTTTTGCCAGTTTAGCAAAATCTTACAAAAAAAATAGTGGTATACCAAAGGGAATAGGACGTTTTTTTGAGCCTATATTGCTTTATGTCCGTGATGAGATCGCCCGACCTAATATTGGAGAAAAAAAATATTTTTACTATATGAATTTCCTTTTAACAGTTTTCTTTTTTATCTGGTTTTTAAATCTTTTGGGCCTTACACCTTTAGGGGTAAATGTGACTGGAAATATTTCCGTAACATTTGGCCTCGCACTTTTAACGTTTTTAATTACAAATATAACAGGAACAAAAACCTACTGGTTTCATATTTTAGATCCCCTAGGAAACTCTATGAAATGGTATGCAAAAATTCCACTTTACATAATATTGATACCAATCGAGCTATTAGGTATTATTATAAAACCATTCTCACTATTGATTAGATTGTATGCGAATATGCAAGCGGGGCATATCGTTTTGATGAGCTTGATAGGNTTAATGTTTATATTTAAAAGTTGGTTAGGGAGCCCTTTATCCTTTGGACTAGCTTTTGCAATNTCGATTATTGAATTATTAGTTGCCTTGTTACAGGCTTACATATTTACGATGCTGTCTGCTCTTTATTTTGGCTTTGCTGCCGAGGAACATGAGCATCATTGAAACAAAACACTTAATTGTGAAAAAAAGAATGTTTAATTTAAAACTCATAGTATGGAGATTCCAGTAATGGTNGGTGCCGGTTTAGTTGTAATCGGCGTAGGTATGGGTATTGGTAGAATCGGAGGTTCCGCAATGGAAGCTATTGGACGTCAGCCAGATGCCTATGGTAAAATTCAAACAGCGATGTTGATTGCTGCTGCCCTCGTGGAAGGGATTGGATTTGCAGCTTTATTTGCTGTATAAAAAGTTTTTTGGGGTATTAGCTAAATTCTAAAATGGAAAAATTAATTAGTGAATTTTCATTAGGGCTATTTTTTTGGCAATCTGCTATCTTCCTAGGATTATTATTTTTACTTAGAAGGTTTGCATGGAAACCAATTTTGAGTGCTGTAAATGAGCGTGAGGNCTCAATNAAAGATGCCTTAGATTCCGCTGAGGAAGCACGTATTCAAATGGAAAATCTNCAAAGTGANAATCAGCGTNTGTTAAAAGAAGCCCGNAAGGAAAAAGAAATTCTTATAAANGAAGCTCTAAAAACAAAGAATCAGATCATAGNNGACGCAAAAAAAGAAGCNCAAGNTGAAGCTGAAAAAATTCTATTGCAAGCTCAAGAGAGTATTCAAAGCGAAAAAAAAGCAGCCTTAAAAGAACTAAAAAATCAGGTTGGTTCAATAGCTATTGATATAGCTGAAAAACTTATTAATAAAGAGTTGGAAAATAAAGACAAACAGATAAATTTAGTNAAGNATNTGTTGNAAGAAACAGATTTTAAATAGATGAAATGAAAACANCAAGAACAGCATTTCGNTATGCTAAGGCAACTTTAGCTTATGCAAATGAGAATAAATTTTCAGNNAAAGTNGCTAAAGAAATGCAGGANTTAATTCAGNTGTATGANANTAACAGTCAGCTNAACAGGCTTCTTAGTAACCCNTTTTTNTCAAATACAAAAAAACAATCAATTCTTAGATCAATAGTTCCAAACGCTTCTGATGTAACACTAAAACTATTAAATCTTTTAACTTCTAATAACCGCCTTTTTTTATTAAAAGAAGTAGCAAATAGTTACATTCATTTGTTTACTGAACAGCAAGGAGAATTGAATGCAACAGTTATTTCGGCGTTCCCTCTTTCGCAAAGCCTTGAAAAAGAAATTCACAATAAGCTAGAGGATTTCTCTGNTAAAAAAATACATCTTGAAAAAAAAATTGACAAAAGTTTATTAGGAGGTTTTATTTTAAAAATTAGTGATATGGAGTTTAATTCAAGTTTAGCTCATAAGCTCAAAATATTTAAAGCAAAATTGACCACAAATAATGTGTATTAAAGATTATTGATTATGTCAGATATCAAACCAGCTGAAGTTTCAGCAATTTTAAAAAAACAATTAGAAGGCCTTAACTCAAACTCCAAAATGGAAGAAGTAGGCACAGTTCTTAACATTGGTGACGGAATTGCTCGAGTATATGGGTTATCTAATGCCCAGTACGGCGAATTAGTTTCTTTTCAAACTGGATTAGAGGGGATGGTATTAAATCTCGAGGAAGATAACGTAGGCGTTGTCTTACTCGGTTCATCTAAAGAGGTAAAAGAAGGCGACACAGTAAAAAGAACACAACGTATTGCTTCTATTAATGTCGGAGAAAATGTTGTAGGAAGGGTGCTTAATACATTAGGTAAACCAATAGATGGTAAAGGGTCAATAAATGGAGAACTTTTTGAAATGCCTCTTGAGAGAAAAGCACCTGGAGTGATATTTAGACAACCCGTAAACGAACCTTTGCAAACTGGAATAAAGTCAATTGACGCAATGATACCAATAGGGAGAGGCCAAAGAGAATTGGTGATAGGTGACCGACAAACTGGGAAAACAACAGTTTGTATTGATACAATTTTAAATCAAAAAGAGTTCTTTGATGCAGGAGATCCGGTATATTGTATTTACGTTGCTATTGGTCAAAAGGCGTCAACTGTTGCAGCAATTTCGAAAATTTTGGAAAATAAGGGAGCAATGGCTTATACAACTATTGTGGCTGCTAACGCCTCAGACCCTTCTCCTATGCAAGTGTATGCTCCTTTCGCAGGTGCTGCAATTGGAGAATATTTTAGAGACACAGGCAGACCAGCATTAATAATATATGATGATCTATCAAAACAAGCNGTAGCGTATAGAGAAGTATCATTACTTCTTCGAAGGCCTCCTGGCCGTGAAGCTTATCCAGGAGACGTGTTTTATTTACATTCTCGATTATTGGAAAGAGCTGCTAAAGTTATTTCAGATGATGGAATAGCTAAAGGNATGAATGATTTACCCTCAGCATTAAAAAATAAAGTAAAAGGAGGAGGATCCCTCACAGCTTTACCAATCATTGAAACTCAAGCAGGGGATGTCTCTGCTTACATACCTACAAATGTAATATCAATTACAGATGGACAAATTTTCTTGGAATCTGATTTATTTAACTCAGGTGTACGTCCTGCCATAAATGTTGGAATCTCAGTATCAAGGGTAGGTGGATCAGCTCAAATTAAATCAATGAAAAAAGTTGCAGGGACCCTTAAGCTAGATCAAGCACAATTTCGTGAATTAGAAGCATTTGCCAAATTTGGATCAGATCTTGATACAGCTACCCTGAACGTTATTGAAAAAGGGAAAAGAAATGTAGAGATTTTAAAGCAAGCTCAAAACGATCCATTTACTGTTGAAGAACAAATAGCAATAATTTATGCCGGTTCAAAAAATCTCTTAAGATCTGTTCCAGTTGAAAAAGTTAAAGCATTTGAGATATCATTCTTGAATACATTAAAGGCAAAACATAAAAAATGTTTAGATGATCTTAAAGCAGGTAAACTTTCAGATCTAGCACTTGANACACTTAATGCTGTTGCAAAAGAAANAGCTGCTGAATTTGAATAAATTATGGCAAACCTCAAGGAAATAAGAAATAGAATTGTATCCGTATCATCAACGATGCAAATAACTAGTGCAATGAAAATGGTATCAGCAGCTAAACTTAAAAAAGCACAAGATGCTATAACTTCAATGAGACCCTACGCCTCTACATTAAATAATTTAATTCGAAATTTAAGTTCATCATTAGAGTCTGATATGAACAGTCCTTTTATTTCTGTTCGTGAAAAAAGATCAATTTTATTAGTAACCATCACTTCTAATCGCGGATTATGTGGCGCATTTAATTCCAACGTTATAAAAAAAACCCGGCACCTTATTCTTGAAGAATTTTCCAATCAAAAAGTCTCATTAATTACTATCGGAAAAAAGGGATCAGAGATTTTAGGAAAGAAAGAAAAAATAATTTCTACTCACGATGATATTTTTGATGATTTAAATTATAAAAAGGCTAATGAAATTTCAAAACAAATAGTGCACAGCTTTGAGAGAGAATTGTATGACGAAGTTATTTTGGTTTATAACAGATTTAAGAATGCAGCGACTCAAATTGTAGAGACAGAAACATTTTTACCTATAGAAGAAAATTTAGATGAAAAAAGCNTGAAANGCCCAGATTACATATTTGAACCTAACCAATCTNAAATTGTAAATGAGCTCTTACCAAAAGCCCTCAGNATAAAACTTTTTAAAGCTTTACGNGATTCCTTTGCAAGCGAGCATGGAGCACGCATGACAGCGATGCACAAGGCTACAGACAATGCTACTGAACTTAGAGATCAACTCAAATTGACTTATAATAAGGCTAGACAGGCAGCCATAACAAATGAAATTCTTGAAATTGTNGGTGGAGCAGAAGCTCTTGAAAGTTAATTTACTTTTCAATATANTGACCTANAACCTTACCTGCCGNNTCAGATAATAANTGAGAAGCATTAGATTTTGATTCTTCAATTGTCATCCGTTCTTTTTGGATTGAAAAAACTTTTGTCAACCCATTTTCATAAAACCTTTCATCTAATCCTTTTTCTTTTGAACCAACTAGACAGATTATGGGAATTTTGTTTTCTTTAGCCATCCCTCCTAACTTTCCTATAAGTTTNCCGTTTAATGATTGAGAATCAATTTTTCCCTCGCCTGTAAATATTAAATCAGCACTTTTTATTTGAGATTCAAGGTTAAAAATTTCTGATAAAATTGTNAACCCGGAAAACAGTTTTGCATTAAAAAATCCAAACATACCTGCAGCAACTCCNCCTGCAGCNCCACCGCCTTTTATTTTTGAAATTGATCTTCCAAAATGTTTTTTAATCACTTTAGAAAAATTTAATAAACTGTTTTCTAAAATCTCAATTTCATCCTCAGAAGCACCCTTTTGAGGCCCATATATAGCGGAAGCGCCATTTTTGCCAATTAAAGGGTTTATAACGTCACAAGCTATTTTCCATGTGACGGGTCTATCTATTTTGGGATCTATTATACTAGTAAGTCTACACAGGTCAGCTCCTCCCTTTTCAATCTGTTTTCTTTTTATGTCAAGTAAGCTCCCTCCTAGAGCTTGAAAAATTCCGGATGCTGCATCGTTGGTGGCACTACCACCAACACCTAAAATAATTTCTTGACAGCCTGAATCAANAGCATGTTTTATCAAAATACCTGTTCCGTATGTNGAGGCTCTAAGAATATTNCGNTGATTTTCATTAATATGCATTATTCCTGAAGCCTGAGAAAGTTCAATCCAAGCACTTTTTTTATCATTGAATAGTAAATATTTAGCGTTCATTTTTTTCCCTAAAGCATTTTCAGTTTTAATAGTAATTAAAGAGCCTAAATTTTTCGCAGCTAAAATATCTATGGCACCTTCACCACCGTCTGAAAACGGTAATTTTTCAACCTCTACATCAGGTAATATTTCTAGAATACCTTTTTCAATTGCATTAGCAACTTGTTTTGCAGATAAGCATCCTTTAAATGAGTCTGGGATAATAAGAATTTTCATGATTTTAAAACACCTTACTTATCAAACTACTTATGACTACAATTAGAAGGAAGTATCCAAAAAGTATTATTACTTCACGTTTTCCCGCTGAGTATGTAATGATTTCTTTACTAGTTGTAACGGGTTTAATTAAAACACTTATAAGAACTCCAATACCAAAAGTGATTAGGCACCCTATAGCATTCCACCAAAACCAAAAAATTTCGGGAACATATAACCATAAAAAAATGTTTAGACCAACACCAGAAAGGAGACCAATATTAGCGCCAATCGCAGGAGTTTTTTTTGTGAGGATGGCCAAAACGAAAACACCTAGAATAGGGCCAAAAAAAACAGAACCTATTTTATTAATAACTTCAATTACAGTTCCTTCAATTTTACCTGCAAAAAAAGCTAAAAATAGACAGGTTAATCCCCAAAAAAGGGAAAGAATACGAGAACTTTGAACATATTTTTCATCCGAAATTTTTGGATAAAATCTTTTAACAAAGTCCTCCATGGATACTGCAGAAAGAGAATTGATAGTTGAGCTTAAAGATGACATTGCTGCAGACAAAATAGATACTATTAAAATTCCTATTACTCCATTTGGTAAATAATGGATTATAAAAACAGGAACCATAAGATCAGCATTTTTACCTTCTAAAGACTCAATGTTATTTTGATAAACTAGATTTAGGTTCTCCTGAAATGAAAAATCTTGATTAAATAATGTTCCTAAAATAAGTCCCATAATACAATAAGTTAGCGTGATTGGGAATCTAAAAAAGGCATTGGCAAAAAGTAATTTTTTAATTGTTTTTAAATTTTTTGATGAAAGCAAACGTTGAGATTGAGTTTGGTCAGTTCCATAATAAGAAGCATATAAAAAAATACCTCCAATAACCATTGGCCAAAATCCAAAAGCGTCATCACCATTAGAGTTTGAAAATCCCCATTTTGAAAAATCTATTGCATCAATTCTACTTTTATCAATTTTTGACATAAAACTTTCAATACCTCCTAACTCATTTAAACCAAAACCTAAGCAAATTAAAATACCAAGAAAAAGAACAATCATTTGAATCACATCTCCCCATATAACTGCTTTCATTCCACCCTGAAAAGAGTAAACAAGTGTAATTGCACCAATAATTAAAATTGAGATCCAAAATTCTATTTGGATAGTAGCTTGCAGAATTAAAGCCATAGTATATACCATGACCCCTGTGGCAACTGATCGACTTATTTGAAAAACAAAGCTAATTAGAAGACGAGAAGAAGAGTCGAAGCGTTTTTCTAGATATTCATAGACACTAACAACTCCTGACTTATATAAAGTAGGGATTAGTGCGACCATTAAAAAAGCCATTGCTAATGGGACACCAAATTCGTATGTAAGCCATTGAAGACCTCCGCCATCCTTTAACCCTACAAAAGCTGGAGCAGAGATAAAACTAATTGCAGATAATTGTGTTGCCATAGTTGATAAACTAAGTGGTAACCAACCCATACTCCTCCCGCCAAGAAAATAATCTTGAGAACTCTTATTTTCTTTAAAAAAATATCCTAATCCTAGAAAAACTATTAAATAGATTACGATAATTATGTAGTCCAAAGTGTTCATTTAATGCTTTAAAGTTTTATCATTTACAATGGCAAATTAGTTTAATCTAATAGAAAAGGGGGCTTTAAAAGTCATTTTCGACTCAAAAAATCAATTGTTAAAGCAGCAGTCCAAGAAAAGTTTTCTCCCCCATATCCTTTATTGCTTTCTTTAGAAGTTTTTTTTGATGGGTTGAAATACTCGTAAAAACCAAGTGTATCTACTAATTCAAGTGAATCATTTTTAACTCTTTTTGCTGTTTCTTCAAATTGGTATCTTCTAAGCCCATGGTAAAGTATCCAATTCAAGTTAATCCAAACTGGGCCACGCCAATATTTTTTCTGATCATGTTGCTTCCCCTCTGGATCAAAGGACGAACAAAGATAATAATCATGTTTTCCAAACTTTTCCATCAAAGTACTTTTTAATTTCTGTGCCATTTCAAGATCAGGAGCTCCACAAAAAAGAGGACTAAAAGATGATGAGCAAATAAGCGGAATTTTTTTTCCGTTTCTCAGGTCGAAGTGTAAGTAAGCTCCCATTGACGAATTATAGAGTTTTTTATTTATATTGATGAGGCTTTTTTCATTTTTGGATTTTAAGTATTTTATTTTTTCTTCATTTCCACCTAAAATCTTATAAAGCCGAATTAGGCATTCATTAGATCTTATCAAAATTGAATTAAATAGTGGGTCTTGAACTAGGAAAGGAGAGTGTTTAGCAATTTTATTATCGTCATAGTTAAACTTTTTGGCAAGCTCAATTATATCAATATAATGGTCATATTCCCGATTTGTCGGCCGTTGGGAAGAATCAACATGAGTAGTGTCTTTTCTTTCAAATTTATATCTAGGAGGATTCATGGTTTTCCATATGTTGTCCCAGACAGGAGAGTTATCTGTTCCTGATTCCCAATTATGATATATATAAACTAATCCTTCATTATTTATATCTCTTTTTGAATAAAAATACTGATGATTTTTGTAGACTTTATTAATCTGACTTTTTATAAATTTTAAAATCTCTTTTTTATTATCAGCAATATCATACAGCTTTTCTAAAACAAAGCCTAATACTGGTGGTTGAGTAATTCCAGAAGTATCAATGTGTTTTGGGGATTTGGAATTTAAAGACGATTTGTGAAATTCCGCTCCAGGGAAGTATGAGTCATTTTTAGTATGAAAAACTATGTGTGGTATAAAACCATTCTCCCATTGAGCATCGAGTAGACTATATATTTCTTTTTTTGCTTTTTCTATATCAAAATGTGCAAAACCGATAGCTATAAATCCAGAATCCCATTTCCACTGAAATGGGTAAAGGTTTTTACTTGGAATAGTGAATCCCTTTTTCTGGAAGTTTCCAATTAATACTCTTTTAGCTTTTTCAATTAAAGATTTTTCTGNCATAGTTNGATANGNAATGANNGNTTCTNNAACAAAATAAGCCTNTTTTAAAACTCAATAATTATTTTAATAGNATGNAAGTTAATATTATTAAAAATTTTTNAATCAAAAAATTAGATAATACAAAAAGAATTATATTGCANNAGCTATAAAAANGAANTATGAAGAATAGACTATNTTCAAGGANATTATACATACCANTATTTTTATTTACTTTATTTTCNTGTGGTAATGAAGAAGAAGAAGAACCAATCGAATANGATNAAGTTGCTCAAGAAGAATTAGAAGAAGAAGTTGATCCTTTTTATGCANNTATAGACGAAAATAGNACNCTAGAAGAATANTGGGAACTTTTTGTTGCNGATGCTATTCGTTCTGGGAAGCCNGANCCTGNNTTTGGGAGGACAATGAATCTTTTNTTTGGAAANGAACCTGATTTTGCATCTGGAGTTACAGCGGATCATGCTGGNAGAGCNTACGATGTTTGTAATGACGAAACNGTGAGNTTTGAAATTATCAGGTCATTTTGGGAAGATTTTTCTGTTGTNCAAAGNCTATATACATTTTATCANGAAGCTGGACATGCTAGATANAAATACCGCCATCCTTATGAACGTTCNGAGNTGACATCNGCTCCTGANAATTACCCTATTATGTGGCTATCAATGGTTCCTGAAAATAGTACTTTGGANGAATTTATAAAAGATAAAAACGATTTTTTCAAAAGAGACTGGGAGGGAGTTCGTTATTTTAACTGTACAGAAAACTAACTCTATAAAAACTCTTATAATCTTTATCGTTAACAAAAAATAGGAAAGTAATTTTTTAATAAAACTTTTAAGGAACCTGTTTTCGTAAATTTAAGCAACTCAATCTAGTAAAATGACAGAGGTTTATATAATAAATGAAAGTCCATTTGAGCTCCCAGCCTATGCTACTATTGCTTCCGCAGGGGTAGATTTAAAAGCATTTTTAGACAAGNCCNTAAATTTAAAACCCTTAGAAAGAAAAATTATAGCCACTGGAATAAANCTAGCTTTACCAGAAGGATATGAAGCTCAAATAAGACCTAGAAGTGGGNTAGCCGCTAAANATGGAATATCAATTTTAAATTCTCCCGGNACCATAGACTCTGACTATAGAGGAGAAATTNGTGTCATACTAGTAAATTTNTCAAACNAAGTGTTCACTATTAATAGNGGTGACCGTATAGCNCAATTAGTATTAACAAAATATGAAAAGATTAACTGGAAAATAACTAAAGAGCTTCCTGAGACCAAACGGGGAATTGGAGGATTTGGGAGTACAGGGAAAAAATAGATAATGAAAAAAAATTTCATCTATATTTCAATATTTGTACTGAATTTCATGTTCATTATTTCATGTAAAACAGTAAATGTATTACCCACTAGAACTCCTATAAAAAATGTAGATTTGGAGGCCCTAGCTCAAAAAATAAAAGCCAATTACCCCAAAATAAATAAACTTCGCTCACGAATTAAAGCAGTCTATAATGATGGGAAAAGGGAACAGCAGATTATAGTTCAGCTAAGAATGGAAACAAAAAAAATAATTTGGTTAAGTGCTACGATGTTAATACCTATTGCAAAATTGAAAGTTACACCCAATGAAATTTCCTTTTATGAAAAATTCCAAAAAACCTATTTTCAAGGTAACTTTAATCAAATTAATAGTTCTTTTGGAACAAACTTTGGTTATAATGATCTGGAAAATTTGTTTCTTGGAAAGCCATTTTCTGATCCTGCTCAAGGTCAGTGGAAACACATCATGAATCCTCAATATTATATACTATCTCCAAAAGGGAAGCGTTCAATGTTTACACCTACTCTTTTTTTTGATCCTGTAAGCTTTTTACTAAAGGAGCAACGCTTTCTTATTCCTGGAACAACAAATAGTTTAACAATTAAATATTTAAGACATATTAGAATTGAAGGAAAATCCTTGCCTACTTTAATTGATATAACTCTTTTCGATGGGAATAATTCGAAAAAATTAGTTTTAGATTTTAGCAGAACTGATTTTACAGAAGGATTAACTTTTCCATTCGAAATCCCTCAAGATTATTCCAAAATTAAGTTCTAAATGAAAAGGCTATTTTTTTTGTGCCTATCTATTTCGATTTCATTTAATCAATCATTTTCTCAGATTACGAATGATCAACAAAAAAAACTTGAAGCCCAACGCTTAGAACTAAAAAAAGAAATTAAACAAATTAATAATCTACTTTTTTCAAATATAAAAATCAGAAAAAATGCTTTAAATGAGGTTGAAAATATCGAAATAAGATTAAATGTTAGGTTAGAATTAATCAAGGTAACAAATCAGCAAGCAAACCTTTTAACAAGAAGAATCAATATAAATCAGAGAAACATTGACAATCAAAGAAAAGAATTAGATGAATTAAAAAAGGAGTATGCTAAAATGATNCAAAGGTCCTATGCTAGNAAATCATTGCAAAATAGGTTGATGTTTTTGTTTTCTTCTGAGAATTTTTTACAAGCATATAGGCGAATTCAATATTTAAAACAATATGCTAGATATAGAAGAAAACAAGGANTACAGATCAGTGAGAAAACAAGATTATTACAGAACTTAAATCAAGTTTTAATTGAAGAAAATGAAATGAAAACCAAGCTAATCAATGAAAATAGGGACATTCNGCAAAAGCTGGCTAAGGAACAAAAAAA
Source organism: Flavobacteriaceae bacterium TMED68 (assembly GCA_002167525.1). Next base: position 25,953 of record NHDV01000010.1, on the reverse strand, counting down.
GCAACAAGAATTAATCAAGACCTTGAGNCTCAAGCAAAATTCATTGAGAGCACAAATAGTAAAAAAACAAAAACAACGACAAAGAATAGATAAAGAAATTAATAGACTTATTCGNGAGGCTATTGCAGAATCCAACAGAATTTCAGGGAAAAAATCAAGAGAAATTTTTCAACTTACACCTGAAGCAAAACTTATCGCTGAAAATTTTCAACAAAATAAAGGNCGGCTTCCTTGGCCNCTTGAAAAAGGTATAGTGACACAGGNATTTGGTAGACAAAGACATCCAGTAGTAAAGACCACTATTATTCAAAGTAACGGTGTAACTATATCAACAGAACCTCTCGCAAAAGTTCGAGCTGTTTTTGAGGGCGAGGTAATGTCTGTCATTATAATTAAAGGCAGTAACCCATCCGTTTTAATTCGCCATGGTAGTTATATTACCCTTTATACAAATCTCTCCAAGTTATATGTCAAAAAAGGAGAAAAAGTTTCGTCGAAACAGGTTATTGGGGAGGTTTTTACAAACCAGCAGACAGGTAGAACACAACTTCAATTTGGAATATTCAANAATATTAAAGCACTTAATCCAAAAGACTGGGTATATCAGATGTAAAGAGTTTTTATTTNTCTTCTAAATACCAAGCCTCTTCTTTAAGTGTATACTTTATGAAATAAAGCATGTTTATAGCCTCNTTTTTAGTTAAATACCTTCCGTAAGCCACACGGTGTATTCCTTCNGGATTTATTTCAGCAAGTTCNGCGGGGTATCCCTCACTTTTTAATTGCTCTAATTTTTTAGTAGCATTTTCCATAGAACGAAATGCNCCTGCGATTANNCTNTANTANTCTTGTTTTAGAATAATTTCTTCATTTTCAGACTCTGTTGAAGCAACTACATTAATTAGGGATAAATCTTCTAATTCAAATGTTGCTTCCTGAACGTTTTTTTCAATTTTCTTTTGTGCCTTTTCCTGTTCAACGATTCTTTGTTCAGTGACATATTTATCACTAAAAAAATATCCACCGCCTAGGACGGCTATGCCAATTATTCCTATAGCTACGTATTTTAAAATAGGTGATTTTTTATTGTTTTCATCCTGATCTGGTGTAAAAACTAAGTCTTCTTTATTGTTGTCTTCCATGACATTATTTGTTTTTGGTGTAAATTTACGTTCTTTAATTTTATTACGTTCAAAGAAATGAAGTCCATAAGACCTCAATTCGAAGTTTATTTTTCCTAAAGGAGAAAATTCAAATTTATTTTCTTTATTAAGCTTAATTTCCCCAACACCTGGGAAAAGAAGTGTCTGTGTTTGTAATCTTTTTTTCCAGACAATTACTTCTCTTTCAATTATCCTAATAGCTTTTTCGTATGAAATTTGATTTCTTCTAGCAACATAATTTGCTAGAATTCCATCATTTGATGATAATAATTGGTTAAAAGTTACTTCCTTTCTAGGAGGGAAAAAGTTTCCATTACCGTCTATTTTTGTTTCGAAAGAACGTGTTAAAAAGGCTCCAAATTTTGGAATTGTAACACATTCATAATGATATAGAAGTTCTTGTATGAAGCTTGAAAGTTGCATTTATCAAAAATAGTAAAATATTAGAATAAAGCTGAAGACTTCAATTATCTTGTAAAATTTAATTAAAAAGCAAGTAAAGATTAGTAACCTATTTTGTTACGAACTCTCANTAAAACTTTTTNNGCAACCCTTCTAGCTTTTTCAGCACCTTTAGAAAGTGCTGAGTGAACTTCCTTAGGATTTTGGAGATAGTAGTTGTAATTCTCACGCTCTTTATGAAAACGAGTTAATATTAAATCGAAAAGTTCTTGTTTAGCTTNNCCATACCCTAAACCTCCTAGTAGATATTTTTCTTTTAAAATTTCAGTTTCAGTTTCTGATGCTAAAATCGAATAAAGCGAAAAAACGTTGCAGCTTTTAGGATCTTTGGGATCATGAATAGGGATACTATCGGTTTGAATACTCATAATTTGTTTTCTCAAATTCTTTTCTGGTAGAAAAACATCTATTGTATTATTTTTTGATTTACTCATTTTTTGTCCATCAGTACCAGGTACGTAATGAGAAGCAGTTTGTATTTTTGCTTCAGGAATTACAAATGTTTTCCCCATTTGATGATTAAATCTTGATGCTACATCCCTAGCGATCTCTATATGTTGAAGTTGATCTTTTCCTACAGGGACTATTTCTGCATCATAAAGAAGTATATCTGCAGCCATTAACATGGGATAAGTAAACAAACCACTATTTACATCTGATAAATCTGAAGATTTATCTTTAAAAGAGTGGGCAAGTGTGAGGCGCTGGTAGGGAAAAAAACAATTTAAATACCATGTTAATTCTGTTACTTCATTTACATCACTTTGTTTATAGAAATGTGTTTTTTCTACGTCAAGCCCACAAGCAAGCCAAGTAGCAGCAGTAGAAAAAGTATTTTCTCGAAGTAAATCACCTTTTTTTATCTGTGTAAGCGAGTGCAAATCAGCAATAAATAAAAAAGAGTCATCAGTTGTTTCTTTAGCCATTTTTATTGCAGGGAGAACTGCTCCTAGAAGATTTCCAAGGTGAGGAGTACCAGTTGATTGTACACCAGTTAAAATGCGTGCCATTTAAAAAATTTTAATCAAAGGTACATTTCCTCTAATTTGAGAGCAACTCTCTCATACATTATTTTCTGAAATGAATATATTTGATTCATGAGAAAAGTTCTTTTGATATTATGGAGAATTTGGTTCTATGTTTTGTCAGCCTTTCCTGTAATATTACTTTTTATTCCATTAGCAATTTTTTTATTACTTCCCAACGGATATCGCCACTTATATTGGGTAGCAAGAAATATATGGTCCCCTTTTGTTTTAATCGGGATGGGATTTAAAATTAAAAGGCTTAACACTTTTCCCCCTGATAATAGAAGTATGATTTTAGTTGCCAATCACACTAGTTATATAGACATAATGTTAATGTTTCGTATGAGAAAAAAGCCATTTGTTTTCGTTGGAAAAAAAGAGATTGTAAAAATTCCAATTTTTGGATATTTATATAAAAGGTCTGCCATCACGGTAGATAGAAGTAGCTCTAAAAGTCGTTTTCAAGTTTATGAGCGTGCAAATCAACTTATTAATAAAGGATATAGTATCTGTGTTTTCCCCGAAAGAGAATATTTAGATGAAACAATACTTTTAAATAAGTTTAAAATAGGAGCTTTTAAAATGGCAGTAGAACACAAATTACCAATATTACCTCTTGTTTTTTATGACTGTAAAAGGAAGTTCCCATGGTATACCACTCATGGATACTGTGGCTCTTTACGTGTCAGGGCTTTGGAAGTTATTGAGACTTATAAGCTAGGGAGAGATAGCATTAAGCCTCTGTCCATTAAAGTTCATAAGGAAATCGAAAGATCTTTATTAGAAGACCCAAAAAAGCAGTCTTTAAAAGCTATTGAAGTATGGAAAAGGCGATCATTGTAAAAATAAATTATTCATTTATTTTTTTTATAGTATCAATAATTTCTTTTTCAATTTCTTCCAATAGCTCTGGATTGTCTTCTAAAAGTGTTTTTACAGAATCTCTACCCTGACCAATCTTGGTATCACCGTAGCTAAACCATGAACCACTTTTTTTTATGATTTCATAATTTACACCTAGATCAATTATTTCCCCGATTCTTGAAATACCTTCTCCATACATAATATCAAACTCAGTTGTGCGAAAAGGTGGAGCAACTTTATTTTTGACTACTTTAACTCTTGTTTTATTTCCCATTACTTCGGATTCTGCACTTTTAATTTGTGTAGATCGTCTAATATCTAATCGAACAGAAGCATAAAACTTAAGTGCATTTCCACCCGTAGTTGTTTCTGGATTACCAAACATTACACCAATTTTTTCACGAAGTTGATTTATAAAAAAAACTGTACAATTGGTTTTACTTATTGAAGCTGTAAGCTTTCTCAATGCCTGTGACATTAATCGCGCATGTAAACCCATTTTTGAGTCCCCCATTTCTCCCTCGATCTCACTTTTGGGTGTTAGGGCTGCTACTGAATCGACTACTACTATGTCAATTGCACCAGAGCGAATTAAGTTGTCTGCAATTTCAAGAGCTTGTTCACCATGGTCAGGCTGAGAAATTATTAATTCACCCACATCGACTCCAAGTTTCTCTGCATAAAAACGATCAAAGGCATGCTCTGCATCAATAAAAGCTGCTATGCCACCTTGCTTTTGGCATTCAGCTATTGCGTGAAGTGTCAAAGTTGTTTTCCCCGAAGATTCGGGACCATAAATTTCAATCACTCTACCACGAGGGTAACCTCCTACTCCTAAGGCAATATCAAGACCTAAAGAACCCGAGGGTATAGACTCCACTTCTTCAATAGCTTCGTCCCCTAGTTTCATAACGGCTCCTTTACCATAGGTCTTATCTAATTTATCTAATGTAAGCTTGAGTGCTTTTAGCTTTGAACTTTCTTGATCTGACATTATAACTTTTTTACTAAATTACATTTTCTTGTTTCTGCTTCCAAGTACCTTTAGATCGCATTATTAACAATTTTTTTTTGGTAGGTTTATTAAAATTTTTTTCATGAAACAGTTATTTTTTTTATTTATAATAATAACATCTCCTTTATTTTCACAAAATATTTTATCTCTCAGAGAAAGAGCAGATNTAATAGAAAAAATCCAAAAAGAACGTATTCAAAATCTACTCCCGAAACTTATGGAGGAACAAGACTTAGATCTTTGGGTTTTGATAACNCGTGAATATAACGAAGACCCTGTAGTAAGGACATTATTACCCCCAACTTGGCTTAATGCTAGAAGAAGAACAATTTTGGTTTTCTCCAAAATGAAAAATAAAATTGATGCTGTGGCCATCACTAGATACAACTTTGGGAAAAACATTCGCTCCATTTGGGATAAAGAAAAAGAACCAAACCAATGGAAAGCACTGTCAGATTATATAATTACTCAGAATCCAAATAAAATCGGAATTAATATTTCAGATAACTATGGGATAGCTGATGGTTTGGCAAAAACGGATTTTGATGGAATTATGAATTCTCTTCCAATTAAATTTCAAAAACGAATTGTTTCAGCAGAAAGCTTGGCAGTAAGATGGATTGAAACAAGAACTCCAATAGAAATGACTATTTATAACACATTGGTAGAAATCACACATAACATTATTAAAGAAGCTTTTTCTTCGAAAGTTATAACACCAGGTGTTACAACAACTGATGACGTAGTTTGGTGGATGAGGGAAAAAGTTTCTAGGTTAGGATTAAGAACCTGGTTTCATCCCACTGTAGATGTGCAGCGAACTGGGCAAAGTGATTTATATGGTTTTGATGGAAAATCAAAGTTTGATATTATAAATCCAGGGGACTTAGTTCACTGTGATTTTGGAATCACATATTTAACATTAAATACGGATTGCCAAGAATTAGCATATGTATTAAGACCTAATGAAACAGGAGCTCCTGGATATCTAAAGAAAGCTCTTAAAAAGGGGAATGACGTTCAAGATGATTTAACGTCCAATTTTAAAAAGGGAAGGACGGGTAACACAACATTGAAAATGGCAATACAAGCAAGTAAAGCAAAGGGTCTTAGGCCACAAATATATACCCATCCACTTGGGTTATATGGTCACTCAGCAGGAACAACATTTGGAATGTGGGACGCTCAAAATGGAGTTCCAGGGTCAGGTGACCATCCTTTACATGAAAACACTGTATATGCAATTGAATTAAATGCAAAAGTATACATTAAAGAGTGGAGCAAAGACATTAGAGTAATGTTGGAGGAAGCAGGATATTTTGGGCCAAACGGATTTAGATATGTAAATGGGCGTCAGACCAAGTTTTTGATAATAGGGAATAAAAATAAATACCTTGACTAAATATTAAATAATATTTTCCACAGTGTTAAACTATGATAAACAGGTTCTTTCTAATCTTTACTTTAGCCGCATTTTTTTGTTGTCAAAAAGAAGATTTCCAAAATAACCTTTCAGAAACAATATTGGGGAATTGGAATATTGAAAAAGGAGGAAGTTTCATTTTTGAAAAGGATTCTTTTTCTGCTTCATTTGGGTGTAATACTCTTTTTGGTGAAATTAAAATTACTTATGGAAAAATAAATTTCTATTTGATTGCATCCACCAAAATAGGATGCACGGATCAGCTTAGGCAATTTGAAGAGCAATTTGTTTTACTTCTAGAAAATTCGACTTTAATTTTTGACATTGACGAAAACTTAGCTAAATTATATAATAGCGAAAGGGAACTCATTTTCACACTATATCGAGAATAAACACGTTCTATTTCAAATGGTACATTTAATCCCAAAATATTAGTATAAACTTAAGGTTAAGATTTTATATAGTTATAAAATTTTTTGGTTGGAGAATAAACCTTTTGCCTAACTTTGTACTACACTTAAAAAGTTTATAGCATGCAACTGTACAACAAACTAAGTGCGCAAGAAATTGCTGATATGTTAGATCAGTCAACAAAAGATAGGCTTACACTTTCCTTCTACAAATATGCGCACATTAAAAACCCAAAGCTTTTGAGAGATCATTTATTTTTGTCGTGGGACAGTTTACAAGTTTTGGGAAGAATTTATGTTGCTCATGAAGGAATTAATGCACAGCTTAGCTTACCCTCAGAAAACTTTTCTTCTTTTAAAGATCATCTAAACACTATATCTTTTTTAAAAGATGTTAGAATTAATGTAGCTGTAGAACACTATAAGAAATCATTTTTAAAATTAACTATTAAAGTCCGTGAAAAAATTGTAGCTGACGGACTAGATGACAAAAGTTTTGATGTAACAAAAAAGGGTATCCATTTAGATGCACAAAAGTTCAATCATTTACTAGATGATGATGACACAATTTGTATTGATATGCGGAACCATTACGAAAGTGAAATAGGACATTTTAGGGGAGCTATAACCCCTGATGTTGATACATTTAGAGATTCCTTGCCTCTAATTGAAAAAAATATGTCAGAATATAGGGAAAACAAAAAGCTTCTGATGTATTGTACAGGTGGTATACGGTGTGAAAAAGCGTCAGCTTATTTCAAACATAAAGGTTTTAAAAAAGTTTATCAATTAGAGGGAGGAATCATTGAATATGCTCGACAGGTCAAAAACAAAAATTTGGAAAATAAATTTATTGGCAAAAATTTTGTTTTTGATGAAAGAAAAGCGGAACGTATTTCAAATGATGTAATTGCTTCCTGTCACCAATGTGGTGCTCCATGTGATAGCCATATTAATTGTGCTAATGAAGCTTGTCATTTACTTTTTATTCAATGTGATTCTTGTAAATCGAAAATGGATAATTGTTGCTCAAAAAAATGCAAAGAAGTTATCAATTTGCCATATGAACAGAGAAAAATCTCTAGGAAAGGAAAGCATAATGGTAATAAAATTTTCAAAAAAGGGCGCTCAGATGCTCTAAGATTTAAATTAAAATAACGATTAACTAACCTGATTTGAAAAGATTAATAAGATATATACTACTTGTAAATTTAATTACTATAAACTTTGGATGTAGCCCAGAGAAAGGATACACATTTTATAAGTCAGTCTCAAATGAAGGACTAGGTTTCAACCCTCTAATATTTAAAGTACCCGAAGGAATAGTTAATTCATCAAAAAAAAATATTTTTCTACGTTTGAGAAATAATAACGAATATCCTTACTCAAATATTTTCCTTTTAGCATCTTTAAGATCGGGAGAAGATAAAATTTATGATGACACACTTGAATATGCTATGGCATCGGCAGATGGCACCTGGTTAGGTAGTGGTTTTAATGAGATAAAAGAAAGCAAATTATGGTGGAAAGGAGGAGTAATTTTACCCAATGAAAAGCCGTTGATTATAGAAGTTTCTCAAGCTGTACGTAATAATGGTGAGGAGAAAGGTGTAAGTAAACTAAAGGGAATTATTTCAGTTGGTATTAGTATCGAGGATCAGTAAAATGGCAAAAAAAAATATATATAAACAAAAAAATTATAATAGAAAATTCATTCGTTTTTTTTGGGGATTTTTCATTTTTTTTATTTCCGCAGGATTTATATTATTTTTTGGTGCAGCGTTGGGTATTTACGGACCAATGCCAGATCTTCAAGAACTTGAAAACCCTAAAACTAATTTAGCTACCCAAATAATTTCAGCGGATGGAGCTATTTTAGGGAAGTATTATTTTAATGATAATAGAACTCCGATAGATTTTGATGAAATCCCAACTCATATGGTTGATGCTTTAATTTCCACTGAAGATGAGCGTTTTTATGAACATTCAGGAATAGATTGGCGCGGTACAATCAGAGCATTNATATATTTAGGTAAANGAGGNGGNGCTAGTACAATCACTCAACANTTNGCAAGACAAATTTTTGTNGGAATACGTTCTAGAAATATTTTTAAAACNATTCTTCAAAAAGCACAAGAATGGGTNATAGCTGTTCAACTNGAANGACGNTATACNAAGAAGGANATACTTGCTATGTANCTAAACAAGTATGATTTTGGNTATCAAGCTGATGGAATNAGATCAGCAGCCAAAATNTTTTTTAATAAAACNCCNNAGCANNTGACAATAGAAGAATCTGCAACTNTGGTAGGNATGTTAAAAAANTCNTCACTNTANAATCCAATNAGNCGACCNGANANAGTNAGAGNAAGACGNNATATTGTTTTTCGCCAGATGNATAGAAANAAATTTATAACATCTNAAGANCAAGACTCNTTNTNAAAATTNCCNNTANANATAAACTTTACNCCNGANTCTCATAGGGAGGGANTAGCAACNTATTTCAGAGCATATTTAAANGAATTTATGGACNGNTGGATNAAATCTAATCCTAAGCCNGACGGNACTAAANACAANTTGTATAGAGATGGNCTTAGAATTTACACTACAATNGATNCAAANATNCAACAANTTGCAGANNANTCAGTCNAAGAGCATATGAAAAANCTNCAGCNNGAATTCTTTCATACAAAATTCAGAAGAAGAAAATCCAACAGCNCCCTTTTTAGANCTNAGAGAAGGNGAAATAGACACCTTATTGGANCGATCAATGNTTAGGAGNGAGAGGTGGAGAAAAATGAAAACAGCNGGAATTCCAGAAGAAGATATNATNNNCTCATTTAATANANANGTCCCTATGAANGTATTTAGNTGGAANGGTGAAATCGACACGATTATGACTCCNATNGATTCTATAAGATANTATAAGCATTTTTTACGAGCATCTTTGATGTCTATGGAGCCTCAAACAGGTCACGTAAAGGCTTGGGTAGGAGGGTTTAATTATAAGCATTTTCAATACGACCAAGTAAAGCAAGGGAGAAGGCAAATAGGTTCAACCTTTAAGCCATTTTTGTATGCGACCGCTATAGATCAGTTAAAGTTGTCCCCATGTGATTCTTTACCAGATGCACTTTACTGTATTGAACCTAGAAAACATGGGAATACATCAGCTTGGTGTCCTAAAAACTCTGGAGATAGATATGGTCAAACCCGAACTTTAAAAAATGCTTTGGCCAATTCAGTTAATACAATAAGTGCCAGAATTATGGATTTGGTTGGTCCCCAGCCGGTTATAAATTTGGCTAGAAAAATGGGGATTTCGTCTTATTTACCGCCGGTTCCCTCAATTGCATTAGGGACTCCAGATATAAGCTTGTTTGAAATGGTTGGAGCTTATAGCACGTTTGCAAACCAAGGTATTTATATAAAACCGATTATGATTACGAGAATTGAGGATAAAAATGGTCGTACTTTATATGAGGTTGTTCCTGAGAGTAAGGATGTTTTAAGTGAAGAGGCAGCCTANGTAACTGTTAATTTGATGCAAGGNGTNACAACTGCTGGATCCGGAGCAAGANTAAGACACGCAGGTCTTGAAAAGACAAATTATGTTTANGANAAAATTGTAACNGGNTACCCNTATATTTTTGAAAACCCNATAGCNGGTAANACNGGNACCACNCAAAACCAAAGNGATGGATGGTTTATGGGAATGGTTCCAAACTTGGCAACTGGTGTNTGGGTAGGNGGAGANGANAGNTCAGTTCATTTTAAACAAATTNCATTTGGNCAGGGNGCAACAATGGCNCTTCCAATCTGGGCAAATTANATGNGATCTCTNTACGAAAATCCAGATTTNGGAATTTCTAAAGATGANTTTCTNCNACCAAAAGAAATNTNNATNCCTGTTGAATGTGAAAAAATATNAGNAAACAATTTAAATTATAANANGAGTCCAAAAGAGGANTTAGATGCTCTTGGNTTTTAGGNTTNNNAATCTGANGAATGCCACTCAGCAAAGCATGTTNCAGTTTCTCTCAAAATCAAATGANGNAATTTAACCTCATTAGGCAAATTAGATTTAATCCTTTCCGCAAAATCTAAAATCATCATCTCACTTGTTGGCTGGTAGTCCACTTTAACTATTTTATGCCCTTGATATTCCATAAAACTCACAAGTTCTTTATTAGAATACACATTTAGTACTGTTGCATGATCAAAAGGTTCAACGATAATATTATTTATGATCTTTTTAAGATCACTAAAATCCATAACCATTCCATATTTGGGATTATTACGATCTTGTATAGGCTTTCCAATAACAGTAACAGATAGTTTATAGCTGTGTCCGTGGACATTTTTACATAAACCGTCATGCCCTGAAAGAGCATGGCTTGCTTCAAATTTAAATTCTTTGGTAATTCTTATTATGTTATCCATAGATTAAAATTTTTCCAGAATACTTTGAGCAGTATCTTTTAAAAGTAATTTAGCTGTGATCTCTGCATTTGATTTGAGAATATCCTCCCAATGTTCAGTATTTTTCCAATGTAATTTTCTAAGTTTTTCCATCGCATCAGCAGAATAATTTCCAAATTTTTTGGTAAGTTCTTGTGCTAACTTTTCTAACTCTTTATGGGAATTTAGNACAGAATTATACAAGCCTTTTTGTCTAGCCCACTTTGCTGTTTTCCAGTTTTCTGCTTCTAAAGACAGTTGTGCAAAAGCAGCTGAGCCAATTTTTCTTGTTATAGCAGGCTCAATTACAAAGGGGCCTATGCCAATGGATAATTCTGAAAGTTTAATTTCTGCTTTTTCATTCGCTATGACATAATCACATGCTGCAACAATACCTAAACCTCCTCCGACAACTCTACCTTGGATTTGTAGGATTACAAATTTTTTTAAAGCTCTAAATGCATTAATTAAGTTCGCAAACCCTAAAAAGAATTCTCTTGCTTGATCGAAACTTTTTAAAGTTTTTAGTTCAGATAAAGATGCTCCACCACTAAAGGCTTTCAAACCTGAACTTTTTAGAAGAATCACCTTTACCTGTTTACTTGAATCTAATACAGTGAGACTTTGGCAAAGTTCTTTTAACATATTAGATGTTAAAGAGTTTCCAGATGGATTACCAAATTCTAATATTCCACAGTTACCTTTAATATAATGTCTTACAAATGGTTCCATATGGATGTAAAAGTAATGAATCTCTTAAGGTTTAAAAATTTTAAATTTATTCAATTTAAAAAGTAACTATTGTTTAAATATTTGCGTTTGATAGAATATTACATAATTATCAATAACTTAATTCACACGTGTAAAATATTGAAATAAGAATTTATTTGTGCGAAATTTTTTGGTGTTTTTTTATCTTTTGGGAGTTTCAACTTTTAACTATGCTCAAAAGTACATTGGTTTAAATGTAGATAATGATCTTTATTTTAAAAGTGATCGTTATTATAGCAGTGGTATTTTTGTAGAATATGGGAAACTTACCAAAAAATCATCTGACTCACTTTCTAAATGGAATTATATTTCAAAGCATTGGACAATTGGTCAAGAAATTAATACACCTTCAATTGGCTCAACTTCTCTTATTTCCAGGATGGATTATCCTTACAGCGGTTGGTTATATTTAGGGTATCGGCAAGAATATTTTCAAGATCCTGATTTTGGATATGGCTTGGGATTTCAAATTGGCACAACTGGAGCTAACGAATCATTAGCTAAATTTTTTCAAAATACTTACCACGTTAATCTATTAAATTTGGATCCTTTAACTTGGGCTGTTTCAATTCCACAGGCTTTACATTTTAATATAAACGGATCATTTTTTTTTGGGAGATTTTTAACTACAAAGTTAAAATGGATAAATCATAATAGTGCTCAATTAGGCTCTTTTCGAAATACATTTAAGACTCGTATAGGTGTTCAATTAGGATCAATTCCTGGGTTACCTTTTTTTGGAAATAGATTAGAGGCTTTACAAAATGGGTTTTCGTTTTTTTTAGGTACAGAACTAGAGTATGTCCTTCATGACTATTCATTAACAGGGAGTTGGTTAAAAGACAATAATCCATTTAGTTTAGTTCCAAATAAATTTCGTAATAAATACCAAGCTGGATTGATTTATCAAAGGTTGCCTTGGAAGGCAAATATTATGTTAAATAGGAGTTCCAACTATATTAAAAATCAAAATTACCGCTCTCATTTTTACTTAAAAATTTCATTGTACTTTTTCATCTAAAAATAAATTTATTTCCTTGTAGGTTTATTAGGAATTTTAAACAATTCATTTACCTTTTTATTTTAGTGGACCAAAATTTGTAAGCTAAACCTAATTGAAATCCGTTATTATTGTTGCTTTTTTCAGCTAGAGGGGAATTATATTTTGTTGCCCACCGATAATTAATAAAACTATAGAAATTTTTTAAAAAGTAAAAACCAATTTGCGTAAACCCGCCGAAACTATTTTTAAAATCTAATTTTTCATATTCTTTTTTCATTACAACATCATTTTCGGTAACCTGATTTTGACCTTTGTTAAAAAGATTATATGTAGCACCAAATGAAACACTCACTTTTTTTGTAGGATTTAATCGAACTCCAATGGGTAAAACAAAGTAATTAAGACGGTCTTTTGCAAATGAATTTTGATAATCATACTTATATGAAATGACTGTATTTCCGAAGCCAATTAAGAAGCCGAAAGTCTTTGAGACATTTAATTGGAATTCTATTAAGCTGCCCAATGAGAGTACAGGGTTAGATGTTTCAAGATCAGTATTTAAATAATTTAGTCTACCACCTAAATAAAAAGACCATCTAGAGTAAACATCATCTAAAGCAGGTCCTTTATTGTATTGTTGAATTAATAAATTTTCACCCTGTGAAAATGTTGTGGATAAAGAAAGGAGAAAAAAAATAATCAAATTTTTTAATGAAAGTAAGCGAACTACAACATTCATAATAACCTATAAGAGAGTTCTTAAAAGTAAACAAAAAAAACCGCTAGAATTATTCCAGCGGTCTAGAAAAAACAAATTGGTTTATGAAAATTATCTACCAATCTTAAAATTAATGACAAATATTTAATTTAAGAGTTGTATAGTAAATTTTTTAAGAAAGTAAGGAGGACTTAGCAAATAAATACCCTATTAAAATTCCTAAAATAAGAATTATTATATTTTCGAAAGTGAAAAGGAACTTAAATCTCTTTTCCCATGCATCTGGGATTTGATTGTTGTTCTCATCTTTGGCAAACCCAGTTTTCACTGATTTTTTTGAGCTCCATAAGAAAAATAAAAATAAAAGGGATATACCCGTAACAATAAAGAAAAGATAATTGGTCATCTAAATAAAATTTTGGTTTGCAATCTAAATATACAAATTAGTAGCATAAACTAAAGATTTGAAATAGCGGTTTCATAGCCTTTTAATTTTATTCAATTAGTTAAAATAGCTCAATCAAATAGGATTATTTCTTTACATTTAAAAAGTATTATCAAAATCAAATGGTTTCAAAGAGTATAACTTTTTTTATTATCATTTTTTTTCAAATAATAGCAAGTTGTTCCACTAAAGAAGAGTCTATTAATATTGATCAGGAATCTTTCTATGGTGTAGGGAAATGGAAAATTAGAAAAAAAGGGAGTTTAGTTGGATCAAAAAAAGAATCTTGTAATATTACAGATCTAATTTTAAACTCCAATTTGGCATTTAAAATTTATACTAGTGATAATAACGTCTTAATTGGGACTTATAAGATAGTCTCAGATGAAAGCCTTGAAATGTATGACACAGAAGGGGCAATTGTTGGGAGTTTGAATAATATTCAAATTACCGATTCAATCATCACATTTGAAATTGATTTAACTAATGTGTGTAAAGATGTTTTGGAAGGAGAAAAAGATGAAAGTTATCAGGAGGATAAAACATATATAGCTGATGTTGAGTTTGAAAAATATTTGATCGAGCTCGGTTTAGATGAAGAAATTGATGGTTTTGTACTAACATCAAATATAAATTCATTACGACAAATTGATGCTAGAGAAAGAGGGATCAAATCTTTAGTTGGAATCGAAGATTTTGAAAGTTTAAATTCACTAGTTGCCAGCAACAATTATATTTCAGGTGTTTTGGATCTTTCGTTTAATAAACAACTAACTTATGTTGATTTGCCATTTAATCCACTTGAAGAAATATATTTCAAAAATAATATTTCACTTGAAAGAATCTTTATATACGAAACTTATACACTTGAAGTCTTAGAAATATCAAATTCCCCCAATCTTAAAGAGCTCTCAGTGCATAACACAAAACTTAAAGAATTGGATTTGTCAAATAGCCCCATTATTGAACATATAAGGATTTGGGACAGTAAATTAACTGAGCTTGATTTATCGAATCAGAGTTCATTAAAATATTTGTACGCATATAATATTTTTGATCACAATAATCCATCATTAATTCTACCAAATACAGATAGTTTAGAAATGATCTGGCTTGATAGAAATAAGATTGATTTTTTGGATTTGAGTGAAAATCAAAATCTAAAGGTAGTATCATGTCAAGATTGCGAGTTAGGAGAAATTATTCTTCCAGAATCGAACTTCTTGTACGCCCTTTTGTTAAATCGAAATGAATTAACGGGGTTAGATTTAAGCAAAAATTCGAATTTAAGAATATTAAGAGCAGAATCAAATCTTTTCAATTGTATTAGCGTTCACCCGAATCTTATAAATAACATACCTCCTGGTTGCGAAGAAGCGAATATTCCTTTAAACAATGACGATAA
Source organism: Flavobacteriaceae bacterium TMED68 (assembly GCA_002167525.1). The sequence goes on along the minus strand of NHDV01000010.1, from coordinate 10,785 downwards.
TCCTAATCTTTCCTGTGATAATCCATGGAATGTTGTTGATTTTCCATTTAGTGAAGACGCTGCTAACTATCCAGATTCTTGGATGTACGACCCCTCTGTGATATTTTCATTAAGTTGTAATTGAGTTTAAACAATAACTTAAGCGTGTTCTTTGTATATTTAAGTCTAAACAATAAACCAAATAATTATGAAAAAATACGTTTTACTAATATTTATATTATTCTTCTCTATTTCTTTAAATGGACAAGATAAAGTTGTCTTAAGACAAACATTTATTAAAGTTAAGCCTGGTAATAACTACGCTGAAGATCTTAAAACTAAATTTGGCAAAATGGCTCAAAAAAGAATTGATGCCGGATACCAAGAAGGTTGGCATCTTTGGGAAGTCGTAGCGAATCCTCAAGCTCCATTTACTCATATGATTGTAGAGCCAATGTTACTTAGTCAAATGGAGAAAGAAAGAAGTTCAGAAGGATGGATTAAAATGCGAAATGAGGCAGTTCCTGGAATGACTGATTCCGATTGGACAGTATTTATGGACGGTATAAGAAAAAAAAGGGAAATTGTTGCGGAGGCTTTTTTTATGCCGGTAAAAGATATTAAAAGAGATGAAAACGTAAACTTGCCTGACGATATAGGGGTAGTAAACTGGATGAAAGTTAAAGAAGGCAAATTTAAAACCTATGAAAAAATGGAAAAGGACTTGTATATAAATGGCCTTAATAAAAAAGGATTAAGAACAGGTTGGTCTTTAGCCAAGAGAATTGATAAAGTTGGTGTTGATGTTTATTGGAATTACTTCACTGTTGACTGGTTTTCAAAATTTAGCGATGTAATAAAAACAAGAGCAAATACAGCCAGTTGGGATGCCAATAAAAGCTATCAAACCATGCTTAAAATAAGAGATTTAAGAGAAAGTGTAATAATACGGAAAGTAACAATGCTTGAATAAAAATTTTAAAACCTCCGTTAAGGAGGTTTTTTTATATTTGATGAATCATTAATCATAAATCAATCAAAAATGAAAAAACTATTATTCTTAATAATAATCTTGCCCTTAACTGTTTCAGCACAGTACGCTGTAGCAGATTACATTGTTTTGAACAAAGGGATGGATTCTGAATATCACAAACTCGAAAAAGTTTGGGGAGCTTGGCACAAAAATTCTATAAAAAANGGAGAAAAGAGTGGNTGGGCTGTGTGGAAAAGAACTGTAACAGATAATGATAATGAAAATGCNGCTCATTATGTAGTTTTCAATCAGTTTAGTTCTAAAGAGCAAATGGATAATTATACTAACGGGGGAGGAAACTTTTCTATGAATAATGCGATATCTATTATGAAATCAAACCTTAAGGGCATGTCTATTGGAACTATTAGAAAAATTGTTCAATCAGAACAAAAAATTAAAAAACAGGTACGAACTTATCACCTTCAACTTCTAGACGCAACACCTTTTACAGGGGGAGATCTAAAAATTGGGGATAAAATGACTTTTGCACCTATGATTCAAAAATCCGNCGATTATGAACAAGTTGAATCTTATATAGCTAAACCATNCTTTCTTCANCAAGTTATGAATGGAAAACACCGCTGGTGGGCGTTTACAAAGGTTATAAACAGAAATGATCAGGCATATAAAGAAATTTCCCATATAGCTTGGAATATTTTNATCCCCGNTGCTGAATTTGATGATCGGCTTATTGAAAATGAATTTGTTCAAAAAGTCTTAAACGATAAAATAAGCAGCTCTAGAGAAATGCGAAATGCGCAGGAGCTCACCTTAGTTTATCAAAGTAACTAGACATTATTTAAAACCCTCCATTTTGGAGGGTTTTTTGTAAGTTTATGTTCATTAACTATAAATTAATTAGATGAGACTATCAGTTACTATTTTATTTTTAATTTTTTCGTTAAAATCTTTTTCTCAAGAAAAAGAAAATAATGGTACTATTTATAAAAATGGGCCATATGTTGAGGCCGTGAGAAATCTTATGAATGAATATAAGACCAATAATATTAAGAAAATCAAAAAAGCTTACGAGAAAATATCTGTTGATAAGCTTGTATTTAGAGATGCGCTAAATAATATGGATGAAAAAAGTCCCCTTGGTAAGAGTATGGATCTTGATCAGGAAATGGAAAATATGGGTGAAATTTTTAATACTCACGAAATAATAAGTATTAAAGAGCTTGGTTATCCTGACCATTTCGATTACAAAGAAGCGAACGATTTAGTCATCTCATGGTGGCAATTTACATGGCGAAATAAATTATCTGGAAATCAAGGACCAATTCATTTAATGATAGGTCATTTTTTCGATGATAATAATAAAATGATTGGAGAAACCTATTATTTTAATCCTAATACTCTGCCAAAATGATGAAAATAATACCTTAAAAGCTCAAAATCATTTATTAAAAAAACATAGATCTTGTTTTAAATTATCTCCAAAACTTTTCTAGTGAAAAGAGTTTTATATTTACTTGTCTTTTTAGCCTTCTTTGTTCATTATGGATGTAATTCAACTGAGCAAGGTATTGGCGTAACCGTTTTTACTCCAGAAACAAATCAAGGTTTAGAGGGTGTTGTTGAAAACACATCTTTAGAATTATATGAAGATATTACATATATTTTAGATCTCGATTATAATGATCAATATGAAGATCAATCTTGCGATTATCGTTACCAAGTACTTCTTTACATAGGTACAGGAGGTATTGTAGAGCAAATTAGTTACCAGTATAGAGTTTGTGCAGATGAAAATTTGCGAGAATGTATACAAAAACAAGTTTATAATTTAAGTTTCGACTTTAATAAATTAGATAACGAAGAAGACTACGGATATAGAAAACTCTGCAGAGTTAATGAAAACAGTTTTAGTATTTGTTCATATTTGCAACAAAATGAAGCTGATGAAAAAATAGACAGCCTTTTTGTTTTTGAATCCAGGGNAATTATAAAATCGTACACTTCAGATGAGAATAATATTATCGATGAAAATAATTCAGTGACCTACTATTTTTTAGAAAATGGAACAACAACTATTGATGAAGTAAGAGAATACTCTTGTAATGATGAATTATATAATTAAAATTCAATTGAAATGAAAAAAATATTTACCATAGTTCTTTTTTTTCTTTTTTTTAGTTGCGATTCTAAAAAATCACAAAATAAAATTGGTGTGCAATTCTTTCTCGATGTTAAATATCCGGAACTTTATGAAAATGCTTTTCTTAAATTAAGAAAACAAATAGAACCAATTTTAGATGGCGGTAAAATGACAATTGCAAAAATTCATGATGGTGAGGTTATGAATGCGAACTACTATACTCTAATTAGAGCTAAAGATATAGAACACTTAAGATTTATTCTAGATACCATTCCTAAGACTCAATATCACAAAGACTATAAAGTTAAAATTGGTTTAGAAAAAGGAGATGTAAAAATAATTTCCTCAGCTAGTGTAGAGTTTAAATAAAAATCCCTCCATAAGGGAGGGATTTAAAATTATATCAAAGAATTTTTACTTTGACATTTCTGCCATTGCAGTAGCTTCTTTAATTTGGAAAGTTGGATCATAATATACTTGAAACCTTACCACTTTTCCATTTTCCCATTTCAAATCGGTGTGGCCTCTTGCACTGGTTCTATCTCCAGTAAAGTTACCCACATAAGTAGTTGTAAACCAGTGGTTAGTCCAAACTTCTCCGTTGTTAAAATAGTTTGTATGAGCGTAGTCTTCATTAATTTCTATAGACTTAAACAGAGTATGATCTTGACTTATCCCAGCAATGACTGATTTTTTATCAAGAGAGATATTATTAAATAAGACCTCACAATCGTCGGAAAGTAATTCTTCCCACAGGGCAAAATCGTTTCCAACATACCCATTGAGTAGTTTCTGTACATTAAGAGTTAATTCGTCATCTGTTTTTACAATTGCTGTGCCTTGTTGTTGATTAGAACAAGAATAGATAATAACCGACATTAAAAGTATTGATAATATTTTTTTCATTTTAAATAATTTATGGTTAATAAGCAGGAATATAGAAAGAACTATTTAAAAAAGATTTAAGCTCAAATAAAAAACCCTCCAACTTGGAGGGTTTAATTAAACAGAATTAATCATAAAATTAATTACTTTGCTTTTGCATCATTAAGGTAAGTTCAGCGCCCCCATAGGGTGTGCTTCTTGAATTAAACATCATATCAGTAAGTTTTTTTGTGATAAATTCATTTTCCACAAAATAAGGTGGCCATTCTGCACCTTCGACAGGAATATTAAATGTAAAATGAGTTACTTCTTTATTTGAAATTTCTCCTCTGTTAATAATTTTAGTTAATGCCCATCCTCTATGTAAGCCATTTTTAACCTGTTCAAGGACATAAGGTTTCCAAATGTTAGACTCCATTTGTTCATAATCGTCAGATTTTTGAACCATTGCACCCATATTTATTTTTTCACCAATTTTAAGGTCTCCACCTGTAAAAGGAGTTGCGTCAATAGCTTGAATATGATAGGTTCTTACTTCTTTTTTGATTTTATTTTTACCCGGTGTTATAAGGCGTATAATGGAACTTTTTGACATTCCTTTCATTCCTCTTCGAATAATTGATGCAGCTGAAGAAAAAGAAAAATTAGGATTTCCATTAAGATATTTATCCATCTCCTCCTTTGTTTCAAATTGATTGAAAACAACATAATGTGCGGCATTATCATTATCATTTTTTTTAGGAGTTCTTTTCCAGACTGCCCAATTCATTTTCTGGCCGTTTTCAATTTGATTTTCTCTTAAAATAGACCAAGCTAATTCTAATTTTTCGTAGTCTTTTTCCATACCTTCATTAATTACAATAAAGTCAGCTACAGCATATTGTGCTGTAATTGATAATGGAAGTAGTAATATTAAAAATAGTAGTTTTTTCATTATGATTGATTTACGATTAGTAACCCAATATACAAATAACTTCTATAAATTAAGTTAAGAGAATTTCATTTCAATTATAACAATTTAATAGTGCATAAATGGAATTATTAAATTTCTTTGTAAATTAACTACTATAAATTATAAATCAATCAAAATGAAATTTCATTATTTATCACTTATCATATTGTTATTTGGTTGTGCAGACAATAAATCCGATGTAACCATAGTCACATTTGATGATGAAAAAACTAAATCAATTAGATCTCACTACCAAAACTATTTAGACAATAATATTGAAGGATTAAAAAGTTTATGGTCACCAAATCTCAAAATATATTTAACTGACACAAAGGAATCAAGAGTTGAAGATATTTCTAATCTAATTATCGCCCAACATAAATGTTTTTCAGAAATCTCACCCTTTCTTGAAGATGCTATAATTGAAACAAAAACTTATCCAAACGGGAATACTTGGACAAGTTCGTGGTTTTTTTGGAAAGCCACTAGTTCTGTTTCAGGTAAAACTATTACAATCCCTATCCACATTGGATTTAAATGGGGGGAAGAAAACAAAATTGTTGAAGAATATCATATGTATAACCCAAAATTGATGGAAGAAGAACTTGCACTATGTAGTGGGGTAAACTAAAAACCTGATTATAAATAAATAAGTCTAGCTCTACTTTTATAAATAAAAATCCCTCATTTAAAGAGGGATTTTTTCATTTTTTAAAAATTAAGTTAATTATTGCGATTTAGCATTTTGGGTTTCAGCATACAAGGCTGCTTCTCTTTGCAAATCTGCAGTTTCAAAATAACATTGCGTTTGTGTGATTTTATCTCCTTCCCATTTCCACCAACAGTGAAATGTTAACTTCAATTCCTCACCGGTAATTTTTGAAATTCCACTCCAATTTGCCCATTGGTTTGTGAATATACTGTCATTATTATACTTTGTTGTATGAACAACAGGATCAATATGTTGAATTTTATCATACAGTACTGAATGGAAGTTATAACCTTCAATAATTTGTTCTACATTAAAAACTTGCATATTGACCATGTGTTTGCTATCTGAAGAAAAGTATTCTCGAGCAATTTCAAATTCTCCTCTCTCATATCCTTTTGCAAGTTTTTCAACGATTTTAGTTTTTTCGTCATTTTGAGTCGAACATCCAGCCCAATCAGAATTGTCAGTAATTTGATTGTTTTGGCATGATATAAAAATTGCAGCTAAGCAAAAAAATAAGACTTTTTTCATTTTAATTGATTTGTAGTTAATAAATAACAATATACAAAGATGTAATTAACATAACGGGGAAGATATGCAGATGATTTAGTTTTTAATATATCTCATCCCTTCAACTCCTCTTGTAAACTGTATATTTATTTTTACAGACTTATTATTACTATTAATAACCCTAATCACTTCATCTGTAGCAACATATAATCTTAAGTTCCCTTTTGGAGGCAACTCAACTCCTTGAGTATGTTCTCTAGTTTGTTTTTTTTCTCCTTTTATTAGTATTTTAAATTGGGATATATTACTTATTTCAGCTCTATAATTTTTAGTATTAGATTCCCCAAGAACTAATGTCTCATTTGCTGGTATTGTTATTTCTGATTTTAAAGCATAGCAACCTAAAAATAACATTGCAGACAATAAGAGAAATTTTTTCAATGATTCAGTGTTAATAAGCAATAATATACAAGTTACTCCCTGAAGATTATGAAGATTATATTCCGATGATTTAAATTACATAAAACAATATCATAAAGTAATGGAACACTGAGCCAGTTAAAACAAACAGATGCCATATTGAATGAAAATATTTAACCTTATCTAAAACATAAAATATTACTCCAAAGGTGTAAGAAACCCCACCAAGAATTAGTAATAATTTAGCATTAAAATCAATCAATTTAAAAAGAGAATTTATGTCAAAAATTATCAGCCATCCCATAGCTAAATACAACAGTAGAGATATAAATTGATATTTTCCTGTCCAAAAAAGTTTTTTTAAAGTTCCTACTAATGTTAAAGTTAAAACAACGATAAATATATTTATGCCCGAGTAGTTGTAAAGAGTTATTAAGCATACAGGGGCGTATGATCCCAAAATAAGATAATATATACTTATATGGTCAAATATCTGAAATCTCTTTTTAAGCTTAGGGTTTAGGATAAAATGATAAATAGATGATGATGAATATACAAGTAATAAACCGATGGAGAATAATACAATTGAGAGCGAACTTAAGGGTGTTATTTCATTATCAAAATAGAATAAAAAAGGTATCCCAAGGGCAGATAAAACAAAGCCCGAAAAGTGGGTTACAACATTCCAAAACTCCTCGTTTTTGATATCTCTGAGACTAATAATTTGCACAACCTAAATCTACAATAATTATCCATTTTTGTTATGCCCTTGAACTTAATGAAGTAAATATGCTGATGATATAAAAAAACCCTCCACTAGGGAGGGTATAAATATGGTTAAATTAAAACTATTTTGTTCCAACAATAATTTCAGTAGTGTTCCTATGATTAAACCCATTTGGTAGATTACTTAAAAACTTTCCGACCATGTCATTAGGTATGTCTAAAACTGCGCCTTGATTAGCCATGTGCTTCATTATTCCTTCCATTGAGTCATAAATATACAAAAAAGCAAAACGGGATTCAATTAATCCCAAGTTCGTTATACGTTTGAATCACCTCAATGCAGCCAAACTTTAGAAGTGTTTTCCTATCAAACATGGTGCTTACTCCAACAACTTCCATACCAGCAGCTTTTGCAGATTCAATGCCTGAATGGGTGTCTTCAAATACTAGACAATCTCTGGGAGTAACGCCTAATTTTCTAGCAGCCGTCAAAAAAATATCTGGATGCGGTTTTCCTTTTAATATTTCGTGCCCTCCAGTAGTAGAGTGAAAATAGGAGTGGAGTTGTAGTGATTCAAAAATGAAGTCAATGTTGTCTTGACCACTCATTGTTGCTAAACCCATAGGTATCCCTTTTTTTGATAGTTGCTTTAAAAATGGAATCAATCCATCTATGGCTTTCACGTTGGGGTGATATGATTTGCGATATAAAACCTCTTTATAACTACCTATTTTTTGAAGTTCCTCTTTGGAATTTACAGTTGGAAAAAGTCGAGCCATTATTTCAATTAAAGAACCCTTATGATATTTGGAATCAAAAGTTTCATAACTCATATTGATTTGATGGAAGGCAAAAAAATCTATCCAAGACTGTTGGTGGTAGGCCATATTATCGACCAGTGTCCCATCCATGTCAAAAAGGAGTGCTTTTTTATCAAAACGATTGAAGAAAGAATTAATTTTAAGTCAATTAAATGGTTTAAATTACTCTAGGTAATGCTTACTCCGATAAAGGGATCTTCCATCAGCAGAGGTAATCTCAAAACGTATTGTACTCCTATTCCAATCAAAGAAAACTTGCCCAAAATTACGTTTGACTATTAAAGGACTTATGCGATACGGATTGATTTCATTTTGTAGCACGTCATAAGAATGAGTTATTCCACTAGATGTAAAGTCAAATAATGATTTAGCCGGAGTTAAATCTGTTTTTGAAAGCTCAGCAATATGCCGATCACCTGACAAAAACACAGGGTTCTTAACATTATATTTTAAAATTAATTCTCGCATAAGTGCTTTTGCATTTGGGAAGTTTTCCCATTTTTCATAAGGATGTTGATCGGAAAGGAATTGAATACCTGAACCAAATAAATGTACTCTGGCATCACTACTTGAAAGTAAATTTTCTAACCATTTCCATTGTGATTCGCCAAGTAGGAGTCCTGGATTAGGGTAGTAGCGTTGTTTGGGGTCAGGATTATTTTTATAGGGTTCTTTAAAATATCGGTTGTCTAAAAGTATCAAAAGTATCTTTTGATAGCCGCTACCAAAACTATATGCCTGATATGCTCCCTTTCTTTTTCTCGCAGGATGGGTATCAGGTATTTCTAAAAAATTAAATAATAGTTCTCGACTCACATCTTTAAGTGCATAGTCTTTGCCACCATCATTTTTACCATAGTCGTGATCATCCCAAATACCAAAGATTTTTACTTTTTCTTTTAACTCCCTGTAATATGGATTTTCATTTTGTATTTCATATTGCTGACTTAAATCTTTTGAATCAGCTGTTTTTCCATAAACTATATCTCCCAGCCATATCCATACATCTGATTGTTGTAAACCAATTGCTTTCCATACTTCAGGATTTAACCCAGCCCTATTACAAGACCCGAAACTTNGATGAGTTATTGGCTTTTTATAAATTTTGTCTTGAGCAAATGTATTTATTATAAGAAATATGAAAAAGAATGCTAGAATTTGTGATTTACTTTTCATGTTTTTACTAATTTAATTTACTCAAACTGATGTATTTAAAATTTTGGTTTTCCACTCCATTCTTCCCGTCCTGAACAACTAATATACCCTCTGGAAAAAGATCACTTTTGAAAACTTTTAATGCTAAACCATCTGTGTCTTCTACGCCATCAATTTGAGGTGTTGATTTAATTTCAAATGTTTTAACAATTTGTTTGGTCTTTCGACTAACAAAACAAAACTTATTGCTGCCTTGAATGGAAATTAATATGAAGCCGTAACCATTTTGTTTCTCCCATAAAGCAAGTCCCTCCCAATCAGCTTTTAAAATTTTCTTATCAGTTTTGAGAATTAATTTCTTGTCTAANTCTNNGTCAGGATAAACATTTATCTGCCAAAGTCCTTTTTTTTCTTCAGCAAAATATAATTTTTTATAAAAAGGGTCTCCTACCATTCCCTCGACTGTTGATCTTACTTTAATGGTACGAATTAGTTTTGCTTTGGTAAAGANGTTTTTACTTCCCATATCCCATTGTTCGATTGTCCCTTTCTTATCACTTACAAAAAGAAATATTCGATCGTTATCCTCATAAAAACATATTCCGTAAACCTCTTTCAAATTAGGGAAGAATTTAAATTTATCAATGGATTGAAGTCTACCAGTTGGATATAAACGATGAAAAATAACAGAATTATCAGATCTGTTAGAACTGCAAATTATTGGAAATGATGTTTTATTTTCTGTTTTAATCAACGGCAATACATCTACATTATTTATTCTGCCTTCCTGAACTTCACTTAGTATCTCACCTTTAAGGTTATAGGTTATTAAACCCCATTTTTTATCCGTTCCTATAACAATAGTTTNATNATGCATTATTTGGATTNACCCANATNGCNATNTCNTCAGCAGCATCNCCTGANCTTNTAACAGGTNNTGTTTCCNNATCAGCNNNTANAGTCTCAAATGAAAAAGAGGGTAAATATTTACCCTCTTGTCCACTTATAAAGTTTATTGAATATAAAAATACAGCTATAGTAAGTTTAAGTTTATTCATTTCTATAAATCTATTTTAACACCTAAATTCCAGTTAAAATTATAGTATTCTAGTTGCATTGTTCTATGAGAAGCTCCTTGATAATATCTTAATGGTTGATTTGTGATGTTTTTGAACTCAGTGAAAATTCTGATTTTATCATTTACAGTGAAAGCAGCATTCGCATCAAGAAAAAATTGTTCATCATAATAGCGATCTTCCCAAGCATCACTGCCTAACTCATCAACAGCCTCCCCTGAATAATTAGTTGAAACCCTTACAAAAAACTTGTTTGATTCATATGCCAAAGAAGCATTGAACATATTTTCAACAGCACCTGCCAAAGGAGCGTCTGGTCGCCCTTCGATACCATCAGTATTTGAATCTGTGAAAGTATAATTACCAAAGAAAGTGAGATTTTCAATGAGTTTAGTTTGTACATTAAATTCAACT
>NHDV01000009.1 GCA_002167525.1 Flavobacteriaceae bacterium TMED68 | reverse complement strand
GCTAAAATGTTTGATTTCGTTTATCAAAAACATTGTGATCAAATTCCTTGGGAAGATGCTCGAGACGAACTAAATTTTAGATATCAAATTCAAAACATGGATAATTACCTTTGGTCCAAAAAGGACAAAACCTGTAACGGTTGCTTTGCGGCGGGTATAAATTTTGGTGCAAGTTTAATCAGTTTATTGTATGGTGAAGGAGATTTAAAAGAGACAATAAAAATTGGTGCTCTTGCGGGTTGGGATTCTGACAATCCAACTTCTACATGGGGAGGGTTGATAGGATTCATGTTAGGAAAAAAAAAGGTAGAAGAAATATTTGGGAGAAAATTTTCTACATCATTTAATATTCACAGAACGCGCCGAGGATTTTCTAATGGGGGTATCGATAATTTTCGAAATATGGCGCTTAAGGGTCAAAATATAGTGGACAAAGTAGTTTTGAAAAAAATGTCAGGTTTGATTGACACAACAAATAATAAGTGGCTTATCCCGTCGGAGTAGGGAGCTTTTGTGTTTATCTCAGAAAATTCTGATTGTTTATAATTTTTCGCCAGTAATTATAAGTGTTCCCTCCCAATCTTTTCTTTGATCCACTCTCCAAGAACGAACATTTGTAAAATTTGAATTTATAAAAAATTCTTTCCACTCATTTTCTGAAAAAAGCTTCATTATGGAAACACCTGTGTCCTCTGGCCAAGAGTGAGAAATTAAATTTTCTTTATAAAAGTCAATTCCAATAATCAATCTAGAATTTTGGGTCAGCCAACTTTGATAAATATGATGAGTGAGTTTTTCGGGATTTTCAAAATAATAAAAAACCTCCATGGATATGACCAGGTTTACTTTTTCACTAGGTTTCCAGTTTAACAAGTCCGAACAAACATATTCATTTTTTCCATCTAATTTCTTCGCTTTTTTAATCATCCTCCTTGAGCCGTCAACCCCAATTGATTTAATGCATCTAGAGTCGTTAGACATATTTCTTACCAACCAACCATTTCCGCACCCTGCATCTATAAACGAAAATTGTTCTAAAGAACTTGTTGAATATTCTACCATTTTAGACACAGCTGAAGCATGATTTTTTTCTAATCCATCATCCTTTCCAATTTTTACCCAGTTATCAAAAACATCAACGGGAGATTTTTTTAGTTTCATTTACTTTATGTCTTCAAATTTCAAATTACCAATTCCATATTTTTCCCAATCCTTATAATCGAAATGCCACCATTCATACTCGTATACACTAAAGCCTTCTGATTCCATATTTTTTCTCAGTAAATCTCTTAACCACCTCTGTTTGGTTGTACCGCCATAATAATACGGGAAAGCTCTATCTGTGAATTCATCGTAGCCGCTTATCATCTCAACAGGGCTTCCAGTAGAAAGCTCGTATAGTGTGAGGTCAACGGCACACCCTCTATTATGTCTTGAACCGTTTTGCGGATTTGCAACAAATATTTTTTTGTCCTCAGGAGTCGCATCCCAAAACATTTTTGTGACATACCAAGGTCGATATGCGTCATGAATTAATAATCCAAATCCATAGGATTTTAATTTTTCATTAACTCTTTTAAGTGCTTGTGCTGCAGGTCTTTGAAGAAATGCATTGCTTGTTTTATAGAATTTATTACCCATAAAATTATTTTCACTAGCATAACGTATGTCATATTTAATTGACTTATCAATGTTTTTTATTTCAACCAAATCGAATTTCTCTGATTTTAAATTTCTCAAGGGCGGGTTTGAATTTTGAGCCTCTTTTCTTAATTCATCGATTGGCTTTACGGGAGTTATTTTGAATGTTTTTTTTGTTAGGGACAAAGGACTTCTTCTTTTGAATATGGGTCCATTTAATATCGAAACTTCAGTAGCTATTCCATTTTCATTGATTTTAAAATTTAGCTTTTCGCTTCTGTACATCCCTGTTTTCTTTGGGAATTTGAACAAACTTTTGTTTTCTTGAATTAATTTATTTTTTTCAATCCATTCAATCAAAACCCACAAACTACCTTCATCCTCATAGACATATAAGATATTATGATCCCAACCATATTCGCCAATAAGACCAAGCCACTCATTTGGAAAACTTGGATCCGAATTTTTTATAACCTTTTTGTACTCCTTTTTGTTCACGATTAGATTGTCCCCTTTCATTTCAATTAATATTCCTCCCTGATTAATTTTACCATCTGAAATAAATTTAGAATTAAATTCTCTAATTGGAACTTCAAAATAGTCATTCTCCAAAACAATTTTGTTTTCAATTTTTTTAATTGTAATTCTTTCACCTTCGTTCTGATAATCTCCAATTAAATTTTCTTCAATTTCTTTTTCAATGGGTTTCGTTTTAACATATTCCGGAAGGTCTAATCTTTTTTCTTTAGCGATTAAAAGATCTAGTGCATAACNGGAAATTTTTCTTGTTATTGAATTTGAAATATCTACAGACGAAGCAACAACAACTCCAATCTTTGGTTCTGGTAGAGCTGACAACTGTGTAGAATAACCATAAATTGCGCCTCCATGACTAATCATTTTATATCTATTATGTTTGGATATTCTAAATCCAATTCCATATCCGCTCACTTTANAATCAGTAAATTGTGGAGTAAACATTTCTTTTAAAGTATCGGGATTNATAAACNTCTCGCCATTTATAGATCCATCTGAAAAAATCATATTGACAAATTTTGCTAAATCAGTTACTGAGGAATACAAACTTCCTGCAGGGATCATACCAAGCTCAAATCTAGGGGCTTTAAAACTTCTTCCATCGTAACTCCACATTTTTGCTTCGGCTAGATTTAAGGACATTGACTTTTTGAATTTAAATGAACTGGTATTCATACCCAAAGGGGTTAAAATATTATCTNGCATAAACTCAACGTAGGGTTTTTGAAAAACTTTTTCCAATGTATAACCAACAACTGCAATTCCAGCATTTGAATATTTCGTTGTGGTTCCTGGAGGATGAATTAATGAAGAATTGTTTACACTTTCAACTGTTTTTTTAAGGGACGTTTCATTGTCTGCAAAATAATTTCCATATNGGGGCTCTCTTAAAACTCCTGCTCTGTGAGACATTAACTGTCTCAGAGTAATGGGTTTATTATTATAAATATTTTTGGGGTTGAACTTTGGAAGGTAGCTTTGGATAGGCAAGTCTATATCAATGTCACCAACTTCACTTTTTTTCATAATGGCAATGTCGGTAAAAAGCTTAGATACCGACCCGACNCTATAAATAGTGTTCTCATCTGCTTTTATTTTTTTTTCTTCATCTATAAACCCAAATCCTTCAGCCCAAAAAAAATCATCTTGTTTTATTATTGCAATTGAAATAGCATTTAGATTTTTGTCTTTTATTTCATATCCTATAGCATCACTTAATTTTTCAACAACATCGTTGTAAAATGGATTTATTTGTTTCTCACTTTTTTTGCATGAGATAGACGACAATATTATTGCAAAAACCAGAATTATGTAAATATTCTTTTTCATAAAAAAGCCCCCTATAATGGGGGCTGAATTTTTAAATTTTAATTTAAAGTTCCTATAACATTCGAAGCATTTCTTGCAAATGGATATTTTTCTATTGCTTTTAAATAATATTCTTTTGCTAAGGTTGAATCACCCTTTTTTAAATAATATTCGCCCATAGAATCATAAGGATTATAACCATTTTTGTAAACATTTATATATTTTTCAAAAGTAGACTTGGCAAGTTCTAGATTCCCCTCGGCCATGTATTTGTAGGCAAGAAGGTTTAAAAAATGATCATATCTATTTCCCTCTTTTTGAGCATTTTCGATGAACCTAGAGATTATTGAAATACTTTTTTTATTATCCTTTATATTATAAGAATAAAATTGCTGAATAAAATTACCTCTAGGCTCTAGCTCATGCATTTTTTCCCATAATGGAAGCGCCTCTGAAGAATCAAAAAACCCCCAATAACCGTCTGGTTTTAAATCTAATATTGAAACAAACATTTTTGACGTTTCATTATTATCTGCAACATTTTTTTTAGCTTCAGCAATGTGATACATTTGTTTTTCAGATCCGTCCACGGACATTTCTGCTAGACAAACATGAGGAGCAAACATACTTGAATCATATTTGACTGCCTCTTCAAAAAANGCCGTTGCTTTTTCTTGTTCAGCATTCNTAAAGTGATACATTCCAATCATCGCTAGTTCGTTGGCCAAGCTATTGTTGCCAAACCACTCAATATATTTACCTTGAGGTGGAGAGTCATACTTAAATTCGCTCTTTTTGTTTTCATTACCACAGGCAATAATGTTTAAAAATATTAATAGGTAGATTATNTTTTTCATNTTATTTAGTTTATGGATTTATACATGTAAAATAAAAAAATATAATCAAATTAAACGTTTTACAAAAAACTATTTGTTTAAGATAAGGTTCGCTGTTTTTTCNCCAATTATTGAGCCAATTGATATCCCCATTCCACCTAGTCGTACTCCTAAAGATATATTTTCAGACACCTTCTTAATCAAGGGCAGTTTAATTTTTCCAAATCCCATAATTCCAGACCATTCACATTCTATATTAAAATCCATGTTGGGAATAATAAAAGTTCCGATATCATTAATCAATTTTTGACGAATGGTTTTATTTATTCCAAATGAAAAAGTTGTCTCGTTGTTTTTATCGATTTCTCTGCCTCCACCTATAAGTAATTTTCTACCAACATTTCTAAAATAATAATATCCTTCATTGTAGTGAAAACAACTATTTACTTTTAATCCGGGAAGATCATTAGTCATTAAAATAATTCCTCTTCCTGGTGAAATATCTTCCACATCAAACCATTTTTTTGCAAAAGCATTTGTACAAATTGCCAATTTATTTGTGGTTATATTAATAGANTGATTTCTACTTTTCAATTTTAGAAAAATTTTCTTTGAGGTTTCCTCAAAGCTTTCAACTTCAGTTGAAAAGTAGCAGTCAACTCCTAAAGAGCCTAACTTTTTCTTTAAACTAAAAATCATTTTCCCTGGATTAATTGAGCCCTCGTGTTTATTCTTAGCTAATCCAACGACAATCTCTTTAGCAAAATCAAACCTTTTAATGTCTTTATTAGACATAGAAAAACAATTCTCATCCATTAAAGGATTCAATAACTCATTGATTTCGCAAATTCTTTTCTCTAGCCCATTATTGTCAAAAAAGAGTTCGTATCCGCCACAATTAGAATATGATATGTTTTTGTCTCCAAGATCATTTCGTAACTTTTCTAAACCTCTAATTCTTAATTCCAATAATGACAACAAATTATCATCTGACATTTCCTTGCGATTTTCTTCAATTTCTGAAATTGAACCAAAACAAGCAAAACCAGCATTTTTTGTACTGGCCCCTAATGGCAAAATACCCCTTTCGATTAATGCTACTTTTGCGTTTTTATTTTCACTTGCAATTTTTAAAGCTGTAAACGACCCTACAATTCCAGCACCGATCACTACGTAGTCATAATCTGTAAGCCAATTTCTTTCCCAAAAACTAATATTCTTCAAAATTTATATAACATTAAAAAAATAGATATGTTTTCAAATTAAATATATTTTCGTAAAATTGTTCATTAACCTAAACTTATTCATTATGAAAAATTTTAAAATTTTAATTTTAGCACTTCTATTTGTATCGATATCAGTTGCCCAATCTAATCCCAATGCGGAATATTGGATCACTTATCAGTATACCCCAAAGAAGGGCATGACAGCCAAATTTGAAAGTGCTGTAAAAGCAAAAACAAAAATGTACAACAAGGTGGATAACCCTGTTTACACAGCCATACAAACAACTGGAGAGCTGTCTGAAAACGGAAGATATGAAAGGATTATGCCTAGAAGAGACATAGATTGGTTTATGAGGGACAACTCAGCCGAAGGTAAATATTGGATGACAAACGTAGACAAATATGTTCAAAAGGGAGAAGGGCCATATGTATGGATGAGGGTAAAGCAATTAAGCATCAATTTTGACAAACCATCACCAGCAAAATATTTGCGTGTACTTACTCGAGTTTTAAAAAATGGTGATAATTCTGATTTTTGGAGATATCTTAGAAGATACTCAGAAGTTTTAAAGAAGACTAGGCCAGATGTTAGATGGACAGTTTTCAGATTGGACTCTGGAGGCAATGCAAATACAATCAGAATTGTAACTGCTTACGATGACATGAAAAATCCCCAAGGGGCATCTGAAAATGGAGCTGCTAGAGAGGTATACGATGAAATGTATGAAGGTGCATGGGAAGATGACTTTAATAAGTACAATGAAAGACTAATTGAGTGGGCTAGGCCTCAATACAATTATTCTCTTAGAGCGGATCTATCAACTAGCAATTAATTTTACTAACTATTAAATTTAAAAAAATGAAAAAATTATTGATTATTATATTATTTATTTCTGGGGCCGTAGCATATTCCCAAAATTCTTTTAGAGTTTACCATTTTAATGCAAAAGAGGGAGCCGAGAGTGCCATAGCAGCACTTGCTGACGAATATTGGGGAGACGCTAAGTTTAAGTCAGGTGGTGTTCAAATTGAAAGAATAGGAATTGGAGACAATGAGTGGACTCATCGAGTAGTCGTATTTGGGCAAGTAGGGAATCTTGGAAGAGAAGAGGGTGATGTAGAAAAAAATGAATGGCCGTTATTTCTCGAGAGGTTTAATAATTATGTTGAAGAGTCGGGTCCGTCTGCGGCAGGACGTTTTATACATTACCAAGGTGGAGCGCCTAAGGATTTTCCTTATATTCAATTATATACGTTTAGACCATCTAATCCATCCGCTTTTCAAAAAGCTCACATTAAAATGGCATCTCAATTAAAAAAGGTTATGGGAGACAGACCAATAGTTTTAGGTAATTTCGATATTGGAGGAGAAGGTGCGACCCACTGGGTTGCGGTTGGGCACTCGAATTTTGGGGATCTTATGAAAATCAAAGTCGAATTCGGAAAATTTGAAAAACAATGGGAAGAGAATTTCAGAACCAGGGGACCTGTAATTGCTGTCTCAAACTTTATTGTTGAAGTCTTAAAGACTTATGGTGGGATTTAAAAAAATTTACTCTTTATGAAAAAAGCCCCTGTATGGGGCTTTTTTATTTCATAATCTCAACCCTTTTACCACTTTCATAAAAAGCACCCATCTTGTCAACGGCGAGGCAAGAGTGAACAGGTATTACATTTAGTTGGTCCCCAATTTTTATATCTATTTCTTTTTCTAATTTGACAATTCCGTGTTCTTGAGATAATGATTTTATATATCCAATTTTATTACTCACATCCCAGACTTCTCCATAATATACATAACCGAATATGTCACTTTCATTTTCTCTCAATCTGTCTTTTGAGAAGTGAACAGACCCTCCATATATTAAAACCTCTTCTCTTTCTTCATAAATGGACACAACCGGGCAAATCATTCTTATAGCGATATCATCTATTTCACAAGAACCGATTTTATATTGGGCAAGGTCATAAAAAATAAAGTTCCCAGGTCTAATTTCATTTATAAAATCTGGGTATTTCTTTATTATACTGGAGGTAGGGGTGTCACCAATAGAGATATGATAATTAGGAAAACTATAACTTAAAACTTTAATTTTTTCTATCGATTTTTGAAAAACATTTTTGATTTCCATCTTGTTTTTAGATTTGTATGAATCACCAAAATGTGCTAAAAAACCTAAAAAAGAAATTTTTTTGCTGGTCTTGCAAAACTCGATAATTGATTTTATTTTTTGTTTTTCTTCAACTTTTAATCCAGCCCTATTATATCCAACATCTATTTTTAGATATACCTCAATAGAATCTTCTAACTTACCATCCAATATTTTTAGAGATGAAATGGAATCAATTAAAAGTTTAACTCTATTTCCTCTTATCATTAAATTTAGTTTATCTATTTCTAAAATATTTAATGGGAAGGCTATTGTAATGTCATTCCACTCACTTGAAAAAAACTTGGCCATTGATATTGAAGAAACGGTAATTGAAGTAACCCCCTTTTCCTTAAACCAGGTTCCTATCTCTATGGACTGATGGGTTTTGAAATGCGGTCTTAAAACTAAATTGTTNGTATTGGCAACATCAATCATTCTATCCAAATTTTTTAAAGAGATGGCTTTGTTTATAACTAAAGTTGGCGTTGAAAAATTCATAAATANTTAATGAAATTAATCTAATTAAGTTTATAAAACCAATTTTTAAAAATCACTGCAATTTTCAAAATTCAGTTTTTCCTCAACATTATTATTTAAAAATTCAATTAAATATTCAGCTGTGGTAGATGGATACGAATATAAAGGTTCAGGTAAATACTCACTGTATGTATTTGATATATAATCATTCATTGCTAATGAAATCTTTTCATNGTCAGCTATTTCCACCCCATTTCTATAAACTTCTATANTGCCACTGGTTTTTTGTTTGATATTTAACCTTGATGAAATGGAATATTTTTTATTATATTTTTTTAAAAAAAAGCCTAATTCAGCTGGGGTGATTAAAAAATTATCTAGTCCATTCCCAAAAGGGTCAATGGTGTATATGTCAATAGGTGTAATAAACCCCTTTTTTAAAGTACCTCTTATACCTCCATTATTTTGAATTACAATATCAACATTTGTTGTCTCTCTGATTGCTTTGGTATAAAAACAGCCAGTTTCAGCTTTGGTATGATTGACAGAAGAATATCCTATTTTTTTATAAAACGACGGACTGTCCTTATATTTTTGAATTAATAGGTCAATGTTAGGGTCTTTTTCTAAACCCTCGTTTGATAAATCAATTTTTTCGAATTGAAAGTCTAAAATTTCTCCTTTATAAACGGATATAGTAGTCTTCGAAATCATTTCAAGATTTTTCCCCGACATTATCATATAACCATTTTCATATCTTTCCCCATAAATATGATTCGAATGACCCCCTATAACTAAGTCTATATAATTGTAGTTTTCTAATATTTTTTCATCTCCACTTTTACCTAAGTGAGTTAATGCGACGACCAGATCAATATCAGAATTTTCACCAATCATCTTGTAATCTTCAAAAACCTTAATTGGATTGGTAAAAAAAAGACCTTTAACTTTTTTTGGATGAGTAAGAGGGTATCTCCCAAAGTTTCCAGTTTCAACTGCTCCTATATAGGCAATTGAAAATCCATCTTTTTCAATAATCGAAAACCCCTTAACATTACTCAATTCACCTTTCCCACCAGAAAAGTTGGCACACACGAAAGGAAAATTAGCTTGAAAAATCCTATCACTGAGTACTTTTTGGCCATAATCGAATTCATGATTGCCAATTACGCTTATGTCTAANCCAGTACGGTTCAATAGATCTATTATTGGGAACCCCTTTTCTGAATAATTATCTACTACAGGGTTACCTGAAAATATGTCACCGGCACTTACAAAAAAAACTTTAGTCCCCTTACCTTTTTCTATGTCGATCAGAGGCTTTATTTTAGAAAAGTTTTCAATCCTTGAGTGCATATCATTTATTGAAAAAATCACAACCTTTTCTTGACCGGATGAAATTAGACAGCAGAGAAAAAGGAGTAAAGCAATTTTTTTACCAATCAACTTCATGGAGTGAATTTAAAAATCAAATTTTAAATTAATATTAATTATTGATTAAATATCTAAGTCCGAAAAAAGATCTTCTTCCTTGATTTGAATAAAATGCATAACTGGGGTCAAATGTAAGCCCGAAAGGATTGCTTTCACTAACCACGGGAGTGCCGGTTTCGTTAAATACTACTTCTTTGTCAAATGGGTCAAATGCTCGAGCAATACTATTNANNGGAGGNTTGAAATCAAATAAATTTTTCAGCCCAATAAAAAATTCAAAATTTGAAANCTTTCTTGTTAACTGTAGATTTAAAATATTAAAAGTTGGGCTGTATTCAGGTCGAGGGTCCAAAGTGCTTAAAAGAGGGAGTTTCATGGNCCCAACTATATTACCCGTTAGATCAAATTTAGATTTTGTAAAATTATTNTAATATGTTAGTTTATAATTTCCTAAAAATTTTTCGGTTAAGTAAGGGATCGATTTCGTATCATCCTCCTTAATATAAGTATCAATAAAAGTTAATCCAATTTGAAAATCTAAGACATTTGAAATTTTTCCAAAAAAGTCAATACTTCCTCCTTGAGAAACTACTATTCCGTTTACATTTGAATAGATTATTTGATTTGGATTACTATCGTAATCTGGTATTATTCTATTAGAAAAATGAGTTCTAAAAATACTTGAATCAAATTTAAAAATTTGGCCCTTTTTTGTATAATAATCCTTAACATAGTTTAGATTAAAATTCCATGATTTCTCCGGGGATAATTTTTCTGTAAATACAAGATCTCTCGCACCAGTTAGTGCTGCATGATCCTCTGTAAAAACATTTACTATTCTATAACCAGAACCAAATCCCATTCTTAGGGTTGAATTTTTTTCTTTACTTGATTTTTTAAAATTAATTCTTGGTGTCAGGACATTTCCATAATTTGAATTATAATCGTATCTAACTCCAAGCAAAAGTGATTTGTTAGGGTCTTTAAGTATTTCATTTTGAATAAATATTCCAGGTAGATGAGTATTATCCTTTTTTAAAGTTGCGGGCGTATTGTCATCATATCCTGTATATCTATAGCTGAATCCTAAGGTGTATAAACTTTTATCTATCTTAAAATTATAGATAGCCTGTAAAAATCCAATTGTTTGTTTTGCATCAAATGATAATATCCCATAATACGAGTCTTGATGGTGTTGATTCAGGCTATATTGAAAAAAGAGATTGTCATTGTATAAGTACTTACCAAAAATTTCTAGTCGATTGGTATAAATACTCTCCCCATAAATATTATCCTTTCCTCTTTCGCCTTTATTCCAATTAGTTTGACCACCCCACCTGTCCTCGTAGAAGTACCTAAAAGCAATAGTGTTTTTTTTACCACTTAATTTATTGAAAATTGAAATTCTATTTTGAAGAGTTAGGTCAGTAAATCCATCATTATTTTTATCTATAGGGTTTTGATATAAAAAGTGATTTATACCAAGAAGATTAGTTTTTTGTCCAATTAGGAATTTAATTCCAAGATCAGTATTTATCTCACCCCAGGAAGACGAAAAACTTTCAATAGATAATGGACTTACTTGTTCTGGCACTTTTGTAATTAAATTTATAATTCCTCCAATTGCTTCTGATCCATATAAAGTAGAGGAGGGACCCTTTATAATCTCGATTTGTTGAATTAAAGATTGTGGAATTCCTGATAAACCATAAACTGTAGAAAGGCCACTTACAATTGGAAGGCCATCTATAAGAACCATTGTGTTAGCCCCCTCTTGTCCATTTATTCGAATATCGCCAGTGTTGCAAACATTACAATTTAGTTGTCCTCTGATTCCATTGATATTTTCTATTGCTTCAAAAATACTTGCTGTTGGATTAGCTCTAAAAAAATCTGCTTTGTATAATTCAATTGGGACTGTACTATTGAGTTTAGATACATTTCTCAACGTCCCTGAGACAACAACCTCTTCAAGGGACTCATCGCTTTTTAATATGACTTCCGTTTCAATAAAATCTTCATTTTCAAATGTGATATTTAAATACTTTGGTTTAAAACCAACAAAAGAAATTGTGTATTTATTTTCTCCTTTTTTCGCATTGATTTTAAATCTTCCTAAGCTATCTGAAATAATTGATTTTTTTAGGCTAGAATTGTAAACCGTAGCGCCTGCTAATAAATTATTATTATGATCTAAAATTATTCCTTTAAACATTTGCGCATTTGAATAAATTGAAGAAAAAATCAATAAATTGAGAAATATTAAAGTAAAACGTGATAAAGAATTTAAATAAGTCATAAAAAAGTTCACCACTGCAAAACTAATGAAAAAAACTAAAGAAAAAGACCACTACATAAAAGAAATATTTAAGCTAAATGAAGCTGGTGAGAAAGTTACTGTTTCTGCTTTAAGCAAGCTTTTGAATGTTTCNAAATCATCTGTNTCTAATATGTTAAAAAANCTTTCNTTGATGGAATTTGTAGATACATCTCCNTATAAGTCAATAAAACTNACTCACAAAGGAAGAAAATTTGCTAAGCAAGTTGTTGCCAAGCACAGACTNATAGAATNATTTTTGGTCGAAGTAATGGAATTTAAACCAGATGANGTTCATGAAATTGCNGAAGAAATTGAGCACATTAATTCTCCTATTTTTTTTAGTAAAGTAAGAAANATGCTAAAACAAGATANAATTGACCCACANGGATCTAATATCCCTAAGACAGATTTTTAAANNCTTATTGAAATATNCTNACATAATCAATNACCATNCTNTCTTNANNAAANTNNTCAGGAACTTTACCNCCTAATNCTCCACCAATTGCAAGATTTAATAACAAATAATGATTATTATCAAAGGGCATTACGTCCATGTTCTTATGTTNATAAGTAATATTATTNTTGAGGAGCCAATATATTNTTTTTTTGGTCCAAACCAGCGAATAAACATTGAATTNNTTAGAATTTGAAATACTTGAAATTTTTTTCNTTTCATCCTTTTTATTTGTACCGGTATTATGAAAATGAAGGACATTGTATAGGTCTGATTTNTCCCATCCATTTTGTTCCATTATGTCNATTTCTCCACANTATGGCCAAGGATTTTCACCTTTACTTTCACCAAGATAATTTCCTATTTCATCTANATCTGAACCAAGGGTCCAAATNGCAGGCCATGTNCCNNTNGANGANGGAAGCTTTGCTTTAACATCAATTCTCCCATATTTAAAATCAAATTTGGAATTTAATCTAGCGGAAGAATAATTCTTTAATGAATTATACATTTCAACTTCTTCTTTTACAGCTACAATATTTAATGATCCATCCTTAACGAAACAGTTTTTTATGTTTTCAGTATAGTGTTGGAGTTCGTTATTAGCCCAACTTCCGTTATCAATTGATCTTGAATAAAATGTGCCACTAACAAAGTTTACCAAATCCGTGCCTCGATTAAAAAAAGGACGTCGTTCTGGGTACCTTAAAGAAAAGGAAGAATTAGCATCAATTTGAGTTACATCTGCTTCGACTTGCGAAAAGTCTGGATTGAGAGTAACT
>NHDV01000008.1 GCA_002167525.1 Flavobacteriaceae bacterium TMED68 | reverse complement strand
TGAAAGAGTTTATTGAGCAGTTTTAATTTTTAAAGGAGTAATCAACTTTTCTTATATTAGTTACTACTAACCATAAACTATTTAAAATGAAAAAATTAGCTTTTACTTTACTTATACTATTTATTTCTTGCCAATCAAATGATAAAAATGAATTTGAGAATAAAGTTATAAGTGAAATAAAGAAGACAGATATACCAGCAGTTGTGATGGGTAAGATTCATAAATCAGGTCAAATGGACTTTTATTCCTTCGGACCATCAAGATGGGAAAGAAATGACACTATTAGTGAGAAAGATTTGTTTTGGATTGCCTCTATGACAAAAGTAATTAACTCTGTAGCAGGAATGCAATTAGTTGATAAAGGCATCATCTCTCTTGATGAGCCTCTTGACATATATCTTCCTGAAATGACTGAAATACCGATTCTTAATGACGATTTTGAATTAGTAAAAGCAAAACAAAAGATTACTTTAAGACATTTATTAACGCACTCAAGCGGCTTTGGAAATAAAAACAGTCATCCTAAAATGGTAGAATGGGAGAAAATTAAAGATAATTATGATTGGAAATACTTGTATCCCTTCCCAAGAATGTTTGAATCTGGAACATCATATTTATATGGAATAAGTACTTCATGGTTAGGTATATTAATTGAAAAATTAACAAAAATGAGTTTGGCTGATTACATGAAAAAAAATTTATTTATACCAATGGAAATGAATAATACTTTTTTCGAGTATGATATGACAGATAAACAAACCGAAATGTTAGTTAGTTCATCTCAAAGAAATCTAAAAACCAGAAAACTTGAAAAAAAAGAACCAAAAAATGAATTGTTTAATGACTGGGATTACTTCAAAAACATTGTTCCAGACTATAAGTACAGTGGTCAGGGAAGTATAAACTCAACGCCTGAGGATTTTGGTAAGTTCATGCAAATTTTCCTAAATAAAGGTACATACAAAAATCATGTAATATTAAGTGAGAACTCTTTACAAGAATTTATTTCTCCTCAACTTAATGGTTACAAGATAGAGTTTTGGGATGATGAAGTAGAGGGAGGATTTGACTTCTCTGGCAGAGGGGATTTAAATCATTTTTTTGATGAATATGATAACCATTCACTTGGAATGGCCTATGAAGAACAATCTAAATCAAGACCAATTGGAAGTGGTTATTGGGCAGGTGCTTGGAATTCTTATTTCATGGTTGATTTTCAAAATGAATTTGGAATAGTGTATATGACTCAAATTAGAGATTTTAATGATGTTTACTCTTACAACCTTTTTACTTCATTTGAGAGACTCATTTATGAGGACATTAAAAATCTGGATTAGGTAATAAAATTTATCTAATGAGATTTTTCAGGTTTAAAAAATTGGTTAGCATGGATACAAGTAAATATTTGAGATATGCTGTTGGTGAGGTAATACTTGTAGTCATTGGAATTCTTATAGCTCTTCAGGTTAATAATTTCAATGAAGCTAAAAAATATAAAAAAGAACAAAAANAATTTCTNANAGGATTAAAGGANGAATTNATATTGGATACTATTAAAATATCTGAGCAAGAAAGAANTTTTAAAGGNTTTCAAGAATCTGTTCTTAATGGAAAAGATTTGTTAAGTAAAACTTCACATAGTAATGAGGAAAAGAAAATTTTCATTAACGCAATCCACGATTTACTTAAATTAACCCCCATAAATAAAAATGTTAATAGGCACGATATCAAAATTTCTGAGGGAATTATTTCAAATATTGAGATTAAAAATCTATTGATTAAATATTTTGAAGTAACTAAATACAACCAAGAGGCACAAACAAAATTCGGTGTCTCTTTGCAAAATATTCATATAGAAAATATTATGCCCTACATTAAATTGTACCCAAAATCAACTGCATCTGATAATTATGATTTAAAAAAACTTAAAAAAGACTACAGGATTAGAAATTCTTTTGAAATGTCAATTTTATACAGAAATGTTGCATTTCAACAATTAAATGCACAAAGAAATATGGCAATTGAACTTTTAAATAAAATTAGTTTAGAATTGTAATTAATAGTATTCTTTCTTTCAATGAAAATGAAAGGTAAAAATCAAAAGAAATAATATCCATTAAAAGTATGGAGGCACTTGGAAGTCAAGAATCTAACTATATATTTTTAGATAGAGATTGAGGTCACGTATTATATTATTTAAGCTATCAATCTGATTTTTCATTCTATCTCTATTGAACCAAAGTGAATGCCTGTGAGTTGATTGAAACAAGGTAATTTCTCGAATTTGACCAGCTATTATTTCCCTCATAATCTCTGGCGAACAATAGCCACGTATTTTTTCACTATTGCTAATATTCTGTTTCAATTTCTTGATGTGTGTATCGTAAGTACCACAATCCTTTTTGCTCAACCAATCCTCTGTATTAATNCGATGTTTCNTAATCTTTTTAGGTTCATTTTTTCGATTAGTTCTGTGTTTTCATCTATATATATAACTCCAAGTATTACAAGTGTTGCATTTTCAATACTAAATACACAATAGTATTATCTTAAATCTGTTGCATTTGTAGTGGCAGTTGGAAACACTTGCCCAATTAGAAAGCGGTTGATTTTACTAATCCAAGAATATATTTAGGCAGAGTATCCGTTTTACGTCAAATAAGGCGTTTTAAGAGCCTATATTTAATTAAGACTGCAGAGAACTTCGTCTTTTGTCCTTCTGCGGATTAAACCCTCCTGAAATGCGATTAAATCGTCCTCTAAAAAGTATCTTTTGCGTTGCCCCTCGTAAACGTGGTAAGGTATCTTGTTAAGGTGGCATAGTTTGTCCAATTTGGACTTGGAAAATGCAAGTAGTTCCATTACTTGCTCGGAGTTGTAGGTTCTTTGAAGGCGTCTGCTGTTGTCTTTGGAAAGTCCTTCTTTTTTTGGGTGTTGCATAACTTTACATTTAAATTAAACTTCTTTTTTAGGGTAGGCTTTTTAAGGCGTACGATTTGTTCATTGTTTTCATTGTGTTTTAGTTAATTTGGTTTGTTATTTGATACTTAAATCAACTCTGTAAAAGTACATACAAGTCATTAACAATCAATGGGGTAGTTTTCCACAAAAGGGTTGAGTTTTCAACCAATTTCAATAAAATGAAACTTAATGAAAGCTATTTAAAAAAGTAGGGGTGGAGGTGTGTTTAAAACCCTAAATCAAATTCAGGTAAGCGGTCAACATCTAAATCTATATTCTTTAAGAAAGTGGCAAGATAGCGTTGGGTTGTAGATATATCTTTATNCCCTAATATTTGCATTAACGCACCAACATCCTTGTATTTATCGTAATGTATTGCAGAGTAAGTATTTCTACAACAGTGAGGCGTTATATGTTTATTTATACCTGCCCTGTGTACCCAATTTAGCAAAACACTATTATTGTGAGCAGAATATTTTAAGCCTTTAAAAATGCTTTGAGTAGAACTTTTACCATTCACTTCCCTCATTTGGTCTATAATCTTTATTGCACTATTTGATAAAGGGACTTTATTGTAATAAGTAGTTTTTCCCCTTCGTAGTTTTATATAGTGTTTACCCTTATTGTCTTGCTCTACATCGTAATATTTAGCGCGTATAATTTCATCAAATGCAAGACTTGCAAAACATCCAAACAGAAACCCCATCCTTAAAGTAAAATTAGGTTCAGGGGTGGCAATCAACTGTTGTAGTTCTTCAACCGTTAGATACTCCTTTGGTTTTGAGTCTGTTCTATCTTCTGAATACTTAACGTTATCAGGCAGTTCAAAGTTAAACCTTGCGGAGGCATTAGCTAATTGGTGGTAAAACGCACTATGGTATTTAATAGAAGAATTTGCCGATGTTGAAATTCCCTTTGAATTAACAGAATCGTATTTAAGATAATCGTAGAACCTTGCCACAAAAGATTTATCTATTGATTCAAATGGTAGGCGATTCCCTGCAAACTTCTTAATATGGTTTACCAATGCCCTGTATGATTTTTTAGTATTGTCAGAATATTTTTTGTTCTCTTGGGTTGTTTTAAATAACCAATCTATAAAGTTGTTTTCAGAGTCTTTAAGGGAGTGGCTACCAATAATTGGGTACTTACCCTCCCTAATCATAGTCTTAACAGCATCCAAGATTGCATTGGCGTCTTTTCCTGCTTGGGTATTTTGTTGCCTATCAAATGGGTTTTTAGGCTCGTGATTAAAGTCGGTTTTTAGATAAACATCCTTTCTAATTTGTTTACCATCTACTGAACCATAATTAAACCTTAAAATATAACCACGCTTAACCTTTTTATTGGGTTCTATAAGGCTAACATTTTTAGGTTTGGCTTGTACGCAATTTAGAATCTTTCTGTCCATAATAGTGGTTTTTTAGTGGTAATAAAATATTTACCACAAATTTACCACTAATTTTATGAAACCCAAAGAAAGTTATTGAAAGTTATAAACCCTTATATAATAGGAGTTATGTAAGTAAATGAAACTCTCTGAAATCTATACTTACTTCCCAATACAGAATTTATTAAAAATATTACCTAACAGTTCATCATTTGTGATTTCACCAGAAATTTCACCCAGAAATTTCATGGCCTCATTGATGTCCACAATAAGTAGATCACCACTTAAATCAGTTTCCAACCCCGANCTTATCTTTGAAATTGACTTTGATGCATTTTGNANTGCTTCAAAATGCCTCGCATTTGAAACCACTGCATCTNCGTTTGTAGAAATACAATTAACTTTGTCAACAAGTATATTTTTAAGGTCTTCTATACTATCAGTATCAAAAGTGGATAAGCTGCATAGAGCATCATAAGGGATTTCCTCAGAACTATTTATTAGTTTCTGCGCTAATGAGGACAGACCACTTTCTTTATTTAAATCAATTTTATTTTCAACCAAAATGATGATCAAACCTTCTCTTTTAAATTCATTGATTGCATCAATGATCTCTGGGAGTGAAGTATCGTTAGTATCAAAAAGATAGATGATTACTTTAGCGAGATCAATTTTTTCTTTTGTTTTAGCTACACCCACGGCCTCAATCTGATCTTTGGTCTCTCTTAGTCCAGCAGTATCAATAAATCTATAAAGAATTCCAGATAGTGTTAAAGTATCTTCGATTGTATCTCTTGTGGTACCAGGAATATCTGAAACGATGGCACGATCTTCATTCATAAGAACATTGAGGAGAGATGATTTCCCAGCATTTGGCTTACCTACTATAGCTACTGGAACCCCATTTTTGATTACACTACCGAATTGAAACGAATCGAGCAGTGATTTAATTTTTGATTGAATTTCCAAAAGTAAATTCTTCAATGCCTTTCGGTCTGCAAAAGCAACATCTTCCTCAGCAAAATCGAGTTCTAAAGTAATTAACGATGCAAAATCCAATAAATTTTGTCTAAGCAAAGAGATTTCTTTGGTATATCCACCTCTCATTTGGTTGAAAGCGACCTCATGAGCTGCTTTAGATTCGGATACGATAAGATCGGCTACAGCCTCTGCCTGACTTAAATCAATTTTTTTATTTAAAAATGCCCTGAGTGTAAATTCACCAGCTTTGGCATGATAAGCACCTTGTTCAACAAAAAGCCTTAAAACCTCCTCCTGAATATAATTGGATCCATGACAAGAAATTTCAACTAAATT
The DNA here is from genome assembly GCA_002167525.1 of Flavobacteriaceae bacterium TMED68. The sequence continues at coordinate 13,200 of NHDV01000008.1, read as the reverse complement.
TTCCCCAGTGTAAGAATTAGGTGCTTTAAAAATACTTACTAGCACCTCGTCTAGAGATTTACCTTTCCGATGTAATGTTCCCAAATGGACNGAATGACTCTTTTGATCTATTAATTTTTTTCCAGATTTTGCATGAAAACATTTAGAAACCATATCTATCACATCATTCCCAGACAGCCTAAATAAGCTAATTGCGGAAATTCCAACCCCTGTAGCTCGAGCTATGATGCTTCCCTCACTTAACATTTTTAAATTTTATTGTATATTAGAATTGAAATAATAAATAAATTAAACTTTATTCTGGGGGCCATGATGTTATATCTTAGCTCCCTTTTTTAATTTTTGTGTTACAGTTAGTCTCTTTTTGTGTAATCGGTGCTCATAATTTTTCCATAAATTCTTTATTGAGCTGTTTTCTTCTAGCTCAGGATTGGTTTCTACAATTTTGTAACCTTGTTTGTTAAATGTTTTTTGCATCTCATTGAAAATAATNGCAGTTACCCCCTTTTTTTGATATTTTGGATGAACACCAATTAGATAAAAAGAAGCCCTAGAATTGTAATACAACGCTTTTAGGAAATACAAAAAACCAAATGGATACATCCTTCCATTAGCTTTTTTCAATGCCTCGGTAAAGGATGGCATAGTGATACAAAAAGCAACCAATTCATTTTCCTCATTATCAATACATTTGATAAATTCAGGATGTATATAGCGAAAATATTTTTCTTTGTATTGCTTTATTTGATATTTCTGTATTGGTACAAATGTTTGCAGTTTTCCATAGGTTTGTTCCAGTAAAACAAACATTTTTTCAATATATGGAACAATATCGCTTTTGGATTTAAAATATAAGGGTTTTAGACGGTAGCGCTTGAGCATCAATTTTGAAAACTTTTTGACCTTTTCAGGAGATTTTTCAAAGGAACTTAATTTAATCTCATATTCTACCCATACCGCAAGGTCTTTGTATCCCAATTTTTTGAAATGTTCATAATAATAAGGTGCATTGTACCACGTTATCATGGTGTTCCTCTCCTCAAAACCTTCAACTAGCATTCCTGCTTTATCCATATTAGAGAATCCAACGGGTCCTTCAATGAAATCCATATTGTTTTCAATTCCTATGGTATGAACTTTTTCCATGAGGGCAGCAGTGACGTTGATGTCATCAATTACATCAAACCAACCAAATCGCACCTTTTTCTTTTTTAGCTCCCTAACCTCAATCCAGTTAATCATTACAGCTATTCTGCCTACAGTAACACCTTCTTTCAATGCCAAAAAATAATGCCCTGTAGCATTTTTAAAAACTGGGTTTTTATTTTTATCCAGTGTATCAATTTCCTCAATTATGATTGGTGGAGTCCAATAAGGATTTTTTGAATATAGATTAAAAGAAAAGTCTATAAACCTCCTAATGTCTTTTCTAGAGTTTATTTCAATTATTTCAATTTTTTCCTTACTCATTAACTAATTTCTTTTTGCTTTTCGAGCTCTTTTCTTCTCCGCTTTGTTATTTTTCTTCATGGTTTTTTTCAATTCTTTTTCTTCCTTCTTGGATTTCTTATACTCAATTTCAGCAGCACTGATGAAATCCTTGTGGAAATTTAATCGATACGAAACCCCTAAATTAACAAAAAGAGCACTAGGATAGCTATTTGTATTTACGCCGATAGTTCCTTCCAATTGTATATTGTCAGATAAAAGGTANGCAGCGCCTGTCCTGAATATTTGGTCATTATATCGCTCAGTAAAAAGCCCCTCGTTTTCAAGATAAACAGACCATAATGGATGAAAAGTGTGGGTCAAAGTCAGTATGTAGCTTTTGGCAGTTTTTTCGGTTAAATACCTATCATAAATAAAGTTAGTTACAAAGACCCAAGTACCCAAAAAATGAGACTGAGTTGCCAATACACCTCTAAGTGAAAAAAAAGGCTCTTTCTCTGTTGGGATATTTAGGTTTTGAAAAAAAATAGGACGGTACAATGTATTAAAAACATCTCCAAAAGGGTATGGGTTATCTTCTCCAAAAATAAAGTTACCGCCTAAAGTAATGGACACGGCTGGGATCAAATGCTTTAACTTAAAACCATTATTTGCATTCCAGCTGTAAACGTTTATTTCCTCTTCCTTCTTGAAAGGATCATAAATCAAATATTTTACTCCCAAGAAATTCTGAAGAAAGCCTTTCCTTTCTAATTCAATTTCTTTAATAGATATTTTATTGGTCAATTTATCGAACATAAATGAACCTTGATAAGTTAATTCCAAACGCTCAGATAAAAACCCCCAACGGGCAGANAAAAAAAGAATAGTTCCGTCNAGGGTTGAATTGTTGTATCCTTCGTGTTTGTATTTTCTGTATTCAAAGCCCCCCTCAAATTGAATAATCCCTTTTCCCACGGCAAACGCACCTATCGAAGCACCTGGTCGATTGGAGTTGATCTGATCCGTGTATTGTGCATGAAGCAAACCCGATAAAAAAACAAATACTAGGGAATATCTGCTGAGCATCTAGATTTTTTATGCAAGATAAATTTAATTTTACTTCTACAGGAGAGGCCTTATAAAAACATCACAAGAGTCATAAGTTTTAATTACTTTTGGTCATTACTTAATCTAAATAATGTGATTGGACTGCTAAAGTTTTTTTTAGTTTTGACAGTGATCGTCTACTTGTTTAGATTTGTTTCTCCCTATATCGTAAAATATTTGATTCACCGATTATCCAAAAAAATGCAGGATTTTAATGCCAATGATTCTTCCTCTACCCCAAAAAAAAACACAAATAACCTCAAAAAAAACCCAAATAAAGATATAGGTGAATACATAGATTATGAAGAAATTGATTGAGTCGTTTTTAGCCCTACAGAACCTCAAGCACCTTGCCATAATTTTTGGTTTTGGCCTTTTCTCTGTTTCATTTTTCTATCCAGTATTGTCGGGTAAGAAATTAGTACAATCTGATATTAGCCAGTATAATGGAATGTCTAGGCAAATTCACGATTATCGTAAAAAAAATAATGAAGAAATTTTTTGGATTGACAATGCTTTTGGTGGAATGCCTACATATCAATTGGGAGCTCGTTATCCATATGATTTTTTAACCCCAATTCATAAGATTTTCCAATTGATTCCTCAACCTGCAGAAATCCTGTTCTTGTATCTTTTAAGCGCCTACCTTTTTTTACTCATCATCAAAATGCCAGTCCCTATTGCTGTTTTTGGTGCCTTTGCCTATGCTCTCTCTACTTATTTATTAATCATCCTACAGGTAGGTCATAATACCAAGGCTCAGGCATTGGCCTATATGCCCTTGGTGATAGGAGGGATGTACCTGATACTGAGTGATCAACGCCCAAGAGGATTTATTTTAACTGTTATAGCATTGTCCATGCAGATTAGGGCGAATCACTACCAAATGACTTATTATATGCTTTTGCTGATGCTTGTTTTCGTTATTGTATATGGTATTCAAGCACTCAAACGTAAAACGCTTAAGACTTTTATTCATCAATTCTTTCTTCTTATTTTGGTAGGAATAATGGCCCTAGGACTAAATGCGCCTCCACTTTTGGCAACAATGGAATATACTGATTTCAGTACCCGTGGCAAAACAGAATTAAAATTAAATCCCGACGGTAGTCTAAAAGAAAATACAGGTGGGTTGAGCAAAGATTATATCACTCAATTTAGCTACGGAATTTTTGAAAGCCTTAATCTTTTGGTGCCAAGAATCCAAGGCGGNGGTTCTTCTGAAAACCTGGGTGAGGGCTCCGAAATTTATAATTTTTTAGTAGAAAGTGGACTGCCCCAATCACAAGCCAAAAGTTTTGTTTCTAATGTTCCTACCTATTGGGGAAATCAACCTATCCTAGAAGCACCTGCTTATGTAGGGGTTACTGTTATTTTCCTTGCTTTTTTAGCTGTGTTTGTCGTGAAGGGAAGGTTACGGAATGCTTTGTTGGGAGGAATAATTTTATCATTACTACTTTCTTGGGGTAAAAATTTAGCTTTTTTGACCAATCTTTTTATTGATTATTTTCCTTTATATAATAAATTCAGAGCTGTAAGTTCGATTCAAGTCATTTTAGAATTTTGCTTTCCTGTTTTGGCTTGCTTGGGCCTCTACCGCATCTTTCAAAAATCTGAATCGAGAGTCCCTAGTAAAATTTTAAAATGTGGAGGAAGTTTTATTACGTTTTTATTGATCATCTTGTTTTCTAAAGGCTTTTTTGATTTTTCTAGTGCAATGGATGGCTACCTTCGAGAGGCCTATGGATCTGTATTAATGGATCAAATTATTGCTGCGAGAAAGTCGATTTTTAGCTATGATTTGATCAGAGCCATTATTTACTGTTTGTTGATTTCTGCCATCGTATATTATTTCCAAAAGGGTAAACTTTCCAAAAATATTTCCCTTATTGTTTTAATTGTTATAATGCTATCAGATTTATTGGGTGTGTCAAGTAGGTATATTGACCGTGATTTATTTGTAAGCCCAAGACAAATAAAAAATCTTTTCGTTGCTAAACAAGGTGATCAATTGATTTTAAAGGATACTACTCGTTTTAGGGTTTATGAGCCTGGAGTTAAACTTTCTGGAGCAAGAACTTCTTTTTTTCACAATTCTATAGGCGGATATCATGGTGCTAAACCCAGAAGATTTGAAGAACTTTATGATTTTTTCAGTAGTCACCAGATTGCCGGTGTGATGGATATGCTGAACGTTAAATATCTTTTGATTCAGGAAAATAACAAACAAAAAGTAATCGAAAACCCAAATGTATTGGGACAGGCTTGGGCGGTTGATTCTCTTTTACTTGAGGCGACTGCAGACGAGGTTCTTGAGTCTATGAAAACCATCGATTTTACAAGTCAAGCAGTTGTTCTAGAATCTGAGTTTCCAGANGATTTGGAAATTCAATACGACTCGAGTAAACTGGATAAAATTGAACTTTTAAATAATCACCCTACGCATCTTCAATACAATTTTGAAGCCCGTGAGGATCAACTCATGGTATTTTCTGAGATGTATTACCCCAAAGGTTGGTATGTTAGTATAGATAAAGAAAAAGTCGACTTTTTCCCTATCAATTATGTACTTAGAGGATTAAAAGTTCCCAAAGGAAATCATACTATTGATTTTATATTTGACCCTCCCGTGATCAAAAANGGAGCATATATCAGGCTGATTACCCTATTGATATTTACAGCTATTATCTACTTTTTTGGATATCATAGATTTAAATCTAAATCCAACTGAATTTAATAGAAATGGGTATTATAGCCAAACAGTCTTTTTACAACAGCATCAGTATTGCATTAGCTTTTATCATTGGGGCTTTCAATACCGTCTATTTATATCCTACTCACATGGGCAGTTCCCTTCAGGGACTTGTTGTAGCGTTATTGGCTTTATCCAATTTGGTTCAACCCTTTATATCTTTTGGGGTACAACATGCAGTGATTAAGTTTTACAGCAGTACGAAGAGTAAAGCGGAAAAAGATAAACTTTTGAGTTTCTCTCTTATACTTCCGATATTAGTTTTTACCGCAATACTTTTGACTACATATTTGTTTTATGAACAAATAACCGAATTTATTGCCTCAGAAAATAAGCAGATTGGTAAATATGCCTATTTGATTATCGCAGTGGCATTTTCTACAGCATTATTCGAGTTGTTTTACAACTGGCTTAGGATTCAATTATTTTCAGTATTCGGTAATTTTTTAAAGGAATTTTTTCCACGCGTCTTAATTTTTACTTTGCTGTTGGTTTATTCATCTGGGTCGTTAGACCTCGACGGATTTATTATGGCTTTGATTATTGGATATTACATCAGGTTATTTCTTGTTATTGTTTATAGTCTTGTTAAGTACACTCCAAAATTCTCATTTAGTTTGCCTTTACAGTTTAAATCGATGTTACGATACAGTATTTTGATTTTTATGTCTGGAACTGCAGCCAGTTTGATTTTGGATATTGATAAATCAATGATTTCCAAAATTTTAACTGTTGAAAATGTTGCTTATTATAGTGTGGCTGTATTTATTGCTGCCGTAATAGAATTCCCCGGAAGAGCCATGTTTCAGATCGTTAGTCCCCTAGTAGCTAAAGCCATTAATGAAAAGGATAATGGAAAACTATCTAACCTTTTGAGAAAAAGTTCCAATAACCTTTTATTGGTTTCGGGATTGCTCTTTCTCTTAATCAATTTGAATCTAGATGATTTTTATGAATGGATTAATCTGGATGATTATAAGGTTGCACTTGAGGTAGTACTTATTGTATCAGTGGGTAAATTATTTACCATGTCAATGGGNTGCTTAAACAACATCATTACCAATTCTCAATATTATTACTACGTATTTTGGTTTTCTACTTTATCTGCAGTATTGGCTGTTGTTCTTAATCTTTATCTAATTCGATGGTATGGGATTATTGGTGCTGCCTATGCTACTCTNTTTGTAATTGTATTTATCAATTTGTTAAAAATTATATTGGTTCAATACAGGTTTAAAATCAATCCCTATGGAAGGGAGACTTTGCCTACCATATCCATTGTTGTTTTACTTTACTTTTTAATTTCCTCTATCTCGATTGATTATGATCCTTTTACAGTTATGATATTTAGATCAACCTTCATCGGTATTACATTCATCTTATTAGCATATTTATTAAAACTTACGGATGATATTCAACAATTTTTAGCCAAAATATTTCCTTTTGTCAAAAGAGATTAAATCTCCAGCTTTTTAAAAAGATACTGTCCCGTATATGAAGTCTTAATTCTAGCTACTTCTTCTGGTGTTCCAATGGCAACTAATTCACCCCCTTTTTTACCACCCCCAGGACCGAGATCAATGACTTGGTCTGCACATTTAATTAAATCTAAATTGTGTTCCACTACAATCACCGTGTGACCTTGATCAATAAGTGCATTGAAAGAAAGAAGTAGTTTATTGATGTCATGAAAGTGAAGGCCAGTCGTTGGTTCGTCGAAAATAAAAACGATTTTATCTTGAGAGACTCCTCTTCCAATAAAGGAAGCCAGTTTAATTCTTTGTGCCTCACCACCCGATAGGGTAGAAGAAGGTTGCCCAAGCGTAATATAGCCCAAGCCTACCTCTTGCAGTGGTTTGAGTTTTTGAACCATTTTGGCTTGGTTTTCTTTTTCAAAGAAATCAATGGCATCGTCTACACTCATTTTCAGTAATCGGTCTAAAGACATTCCACTATATTCAACCTCTAAAATTTCTTTTTTAAATCGTTTTCCTTTGCAATATTCGCATTGCAGAACAACATCGGCCATGAATTGCATTTCGATAGTTGTATTTCCGTCTCCTTTACAATGATCACATCTTCCACCATCCACGTTGAAAGAAAAGTGTTTGGCTTGGTAACCACGGTTTTTAGAAATGGGTTGCTTTGCGAAAAGGTTTCTGATTTCGTCATAAGCTTTGATATAGGTAACAGGATTTGACCGCGAGGATCTTCCAATTGGATTTTGATCAACAAACTCAATGCTGTTAATTTTNTCAAATGGAGCCTTAATGTCATCAAATTGTCCTGGTTTGTTATTGAAAATACCCTTTTCACGTTGTAGAGCAGGATAAAGAATCTTTTTAACCAAAGTTGATTTACCACTTCCCGATACTCCGGTGACTACTGTCATACACCCTANAGGGAACGAAACATCAATATTTTTTAGATTGTTTTCTCTGTTACCAGTTAGAAAAATTTTACTGCGACTTTTTCTCCTTTTGGAAGGAATTGGAATCGACATTTCGTTGCGCAGGTATTTCGCAGTCAAACTTTGCGACTTACATATTATTTTTAAATCTCCTTCAGCGATAATTTCTCCACCATAACTCCCAGCCTCTGGCCCCATATCAATGATCTTATCGGCAGCATTCATAATCTCCTCATCGTGTTCAACCACTATCACTGTATTACCTATATCTCTGAGTTTTTTCAATACTTTAATCAGACGTTCGTTATCAACAGAATGCAATCCAATAGATGGCTCATCCAAAATGTACATTGAACCTACCAAAGCACTCCCTAGTGAGTTTGCCAAATTGATGCGTTGGGACTCTCCTCCAGAAAGCGTATTGGCTTTCCTGTTCAGGTTAAGGTACCCCAATCCAACATCTTGAATGAATTGAATACGGGATTTTATTTCTTTAATAATCCGCTCAACTACAATATTATCATAATTATCAAGTCTGAGTTTTTTGAAAAAAACACTTAATTCATCTATGGGTAGATGAAGTAGTTTTGCGAGTGTCGCTCCCCCAACTTTTACATTATTAGTGTCGCTTCGCAGTCGAGATCCATTGCACTTATCACAAACTGTTTTTCCTCTGTAGCGAGAAAGTAATACTCGGTTTTGAATCTTATAATTTTTGGCTTCAATCTTTTTAAAAAAATTATTGATCCCTGTAAAATAAGAATTTCCTTCCCAAAGTGTATAAATATCTTTTTCACTCAGCTGATAATAGGCTTTGTGAATAGGAAAATTAAATTTGTAGGCATTTTCAATAAGTTGTTTTTGGAATTTTCGCATGCCTGGTCCGCGCCAAGGGGCAATAGCATCATCAAAAATAGAACGACTGGAATCAGGGACCACCAATTCTTTATCAATACCAATGATATCTCCAAAACCTTCACACTTTTTACAAGCGCCAAAAGGATTGTTAAAACTAAAAAAATGACTGTTAGGCATTACGAATGAGATCCCATCCAACTCAAAGCGGTTGGAAAAAGAAATATTTTTTTTACTATGAAGTGACCACAGGGAGCAGGTCCCTTTTCCCTCGTAGAATGCAATTTCAATGGCATCGGCTGCCCGCTGGAAGAAATCATCCTCTTGACGAATAATCATTCGGTCCACAATGAGATCATATTTTTCTTTTGGGGCTTGGATAAGTTCCTCAATGCGTAGGACCTCTCCATTAATAAAAATTCTTGCAAACCCTTGTTGTTTTAATATCCCCAAGCGGTCATTTTTGTTGTCTGCCTTATGGTCTATTGGAGCCAATAATAATAATTTGTCTCCAGTATTGAATTCATTTTTGAGAACGTCCAAAACGTCCTTTACACTATGACTTTTGACTTGATTTCCTGAGACAGGGGAGAAGGTCTTTCCGATTCTAGAGAAAAGTAACTTAAGATAATCATAGATTTCTGTTTTTGTACCCACCGTTGATCGAGGATTGGAGGAAGATACTTTTTGCTCTACAGCGATGGCAGGAGCGATACCTTTAATTTCATCTACTTTAGGTTTATTTAGTTTTCCCATAAATTGTCTAGCATAAGAGGAAAGACTCTCTACATAGCGACGTTGACCCTCTGCATAAAGGGTATCAAAAACTAAAGAAGACTTACCAGAGCCTGAAAGCCCAGTCACTACAGTCATATGATTTCTAGGAAAAACAGCATCAATATTTTTAAGGTTGTGGAGTTGGGCACCCTTTATGATGATGTATTTTTTGGTGTCTAAATCAAGAATTTGCTCCATTAATCAAAATCGAAGCACAATATTACAACTAATCTTTGCAAACACTCAAATCAGTTTATTAAAATTAAATGAAATTATCAATCATTTGATTTTTATTAAAATATAAGTATATTTGAACAAAATAATTAACACATAGCATAAAATTACTTTTATTTCTTAACGTTTAGTTTAACAAAAGCTCAGCTTTAAAAGTATTTTATGTATTCAATTCAATCTCATCAACAGTCTGATACTAACCTGGTCAGTGATTATATCTCTGGAAATGAAAAGTCTCTTGAAATTTTAATTCACAAGCACAAATCAAAGCTTTATAATTTTATATTTTCAAAGGTATTTAATCGCGACATTGCGGAGGACATTTTTCAAGAGACCTTTATAAAGGTTATCAAAACCCTAAAAAATGGTGTTTACAAAGAAGAAGGTAAATTTCTCCCTTGGGTGATGCGCATATCACATAACCTAATTATAGATTATTTCAGAAAATCAAATAGAATGCCTAAATTTGAGGCCAGTGATGATTACGATGTGTTTCAATTCATTACTGATAATTCTCCCAATGCAGAAAATAATTTGATAAAAGATCAGGTTATGAATGATCTACAGAATTTGATCACTGAGTTACCGAAAGATCAAAAAGAGGTTTTGAATATGCGATTATATCGTGATATGAGTTTTAAAGAAATTGCTGAAATTACTGGAGTTAGTATTAATACTGCACTGGGTAGAATGCGTTACGCGATCATAAACTTAAGAAAAATGATAGAGGATAATCAAATTGTTCTTGCCCACTAGACAATTTATAGTCTATTTTTTCGTTTAAGAGTAAAAGCTATTTTATGGAGCAAAATTACTCTGGTAAAAAAAATGATTTTGAAGGACCGAGACCTATAGTATTCAGACGTATTTTGGCCTTTTCAAAATACTACAGTTTAAAACAAAAGGAAGGTATCGATACTTTTAAAAAAGATTGATATTTACTTTTTCAACTGTTTGTTTATTACTGATTTTCTGCCTATTGTCATGCTAATTGTGTCATTCTCTAAATTCCATCCTCTTGCTGGGCAGTATTCCCGTCCATAACAAATTATTTGAAGATGCAGGTCATTCCATCTATTTTTTGGAAAAAGTCGTTTGGCATCCCTTTCTGTTTGTATAACATTTTTACCATTTGACAACCCCCACCGATACATTAGTCTGTGTACGTGAGTATCGACAGGAAATGCGGGAATTCCAAAAGCCTGAGACATTACTACACTTGCTGTTTTATGGCCTACTGAAGGTAGAGCCTCTAATGCTTCAAAACTCTGAGGTACTTTTCCTTCATACTTATCTATTAATATGCGGGATAAACCATATATACCTTTTGATTTCATGGGTGAAAGACCTACTGGTTTAATTATGGCTCTAATCTCATCCTCAGTAAGCTTAATCATTGCCTCTGGACTATCTGCCTTTTTAAATAAGATGGGCGTGATTTGATTTACCCTAGCATCTGTGCTCTGGGCTGATAATAAAACTGCAATAAGGAGTGTATAATGGTCCTTATGGTCGAGTGGAATAGGTATTTCAGGATATAATTTATCCAATTCCTCCATTACAAACGTTACCTTTTCCTTTTTCGTCATTGAAATTTTTTGTTAATTCGAATCCAAAATAAAAAATTAATATGAATACACTACAAGTTGGGGACAATGTTCCCTTATTTACCACTGTTGATCAAGACGAAAATTCTTTTATTTCAACTGACTTGAAGGGAAAAAAAAGTATATTGTTTTTTTATCCAAGAGCCAATACGCCGGGATGTACTGCTGAGGCTTGTAATTTGAGAGATAATTATTCCTTATTGAAGGAAAAGGGGTATCAATTGTTCGGTGTTAGTGCTGATAATCCCAAAAAGCAAAAGAATTTCCAAATTAAATACGATTTGTGCTTTACTTTACTAGCTGATGAGGATAAATCCGTGATTAATGCTTTTGGTGTTTGGGGCCCTAAAAAGTTCAAGGGAAAAGAGTATGAAGGTATTCATAGAACAACATTCTTAATTGATGAGAATGGAGTAATAGAGAAGGTGTTCAGTAAAGTGAAAACCAAAGACCACGCGGCTCAAATATTGGAAGATGTTTAGACTTTAATTTTTTTTTCTTTCCAGCCGAACATTTTATTCTTCATGATCATATCAGCAATTCCCTCTGGTAGCTGATTTGTCCAATTTTTTTTACCTTCTTTAATGTTGGTAAGAATTTCCCTTGAAAAAATGGATAGATAATCGTTTTCATAGTCAAAAATATCAACTACTTTACCGTTGTATTTAAAGAATTTATAAAAATCTTTCATTCTTGGGTGTAGTTTCAAATTGTTGGAATTGATGATTTCATCCGTTTCAGGGCTTTTCATTGGGTAAAGGTAAACTTTAAGATTATTGTGGAACATTTTTCCAAATGCTTCAAGGATACCACCACTTATGTCCTTGTAATATTGTTCATCAAAAATTTCAACAAAATTACTTACGCCCATTGTTAGCCCAATCTGTTCTTTAGTATATTCGGCGAGGTAGTCAACCATTTTGTAGTATTCTTTGAAATCTGATATCATTACTGTATGACCAAGAGAGCACAATAGTTTTGCACGGTCCATAAAATCAGATTCATCAATTTCACCTTGAGAGGTAAGATTGGAAAGTGTGATTTCAAAAATAACTTCAGTTTTATTTTCGTCTACATTTTGCTCCTTTATGAAAATATCATATGACTTTTTGAACATGTCAATATTGACTTTTGTTACTGGTCTAAAACTTCCCCTGAGTACCAAAATATTTTTTTTGTAGAGAATTCGTGCGGGAAGTATATTATTTCCCTCAGGATTGAACATAACAGCGTCAGTCATGTCATTTTTCAACAATAAAAGACTCAATATTCGGTTGTCAACACCTTTAAATACTGGTCCAGAAAAATTAATCGTGTCAATTTCAACGGAAGTTTGATCAATATGGTCGTAGAGATGTTTGATGATTTTTTTGGGCTCATCATGATTGTAAAAAGCACCATGAACAAGATTTACTCCCATGATTCCAACTGCTTCTTGTTGGAGTCGAGCTTCAGTATGGTGAAACCGTAGGTGAATCATGATCTCATTGTAGGGCTGTTCTGGCGCAATTTGGTAACGAATACCCATCCAACCGTGTCCTTTAAACTTTTTCGCAAAATCAATAGTTGCAATAGTATTTGCATAAGCAAAAAACATTTTATCCGGATGATTGTGCCTTGGAATTCTAGTTTCAAGTAGCATGATTTCCCTTTGCAGCATTTTATGCAATCTTGTTTCGGTCACATACCGCTTGTCATCCTCTTCGCCATATATTGTGTCACTAAAGTTTTTATCGTAGGCACTGATGGTCTTGGCAATGGTTCCCGAAGCGCCGCCGACTCTAAAAAAATGTCGAGCTACTTCTTGACCTGCTCCGATTTCAGCAAAAGTGCCGTAAATACGATCATTAAGATTTATTTTTAGAGCTTTACGCTCAATGGATGGTCTTTTCTCAAATTCCTTGTCTCCGGGAAGGGTAATAGGCATATTCTAGTTTATGATATAAATTTACAAAGTTTGTTCTATATCTCCTTAAATATTTACTTTTGAATTGGCCATATGATCAAAATAACTTTTCTAGGCACAG
>NHDV01000007.1:76315-193677 GCA_002167525.1 Flavobacteriaceae bacterium TMED68 | reverse complement strand
TCTGGATTTGTTGTTCTTTGGGGTGAATTTAATTTTTGGTTTGGGCTACCAATTGCAATAGGAATATTTCTTTACGGTTTAACTTATTTTGCAGTCCATGATATTTTTATTCACCAAAGATTTAAAATCTTTAAAAAAACGAATAATTGGTATGCTAAAGGAATAAGGCGGGCACACAAAATTCACCATAAAAATATAGGAAAAGAAAAAGGGGAATGCTTTGGAATGCTTTGGGTGCCTATAAAATATTTTAAATAATTACTTTTTTAGCCAATTATTTGTGAATTTACAATAACGGCTATCGCTATTTACGTTTATATAAGTGTTTTCAATCTTATCCGACATCCATTCGCCTATAATATTTAGTTGCTTTTCTTTTAGAGCTAGAGATTTAATTCTTAAAAAATCTTTCGAGTAGTCTGCAATGTGCTCATCATAACGATTGCTTACTTTTAAAATTTTATATTTTTTAAGACCGGATCTCTCTTCTTCAATTAAGGGAAGGGAAATTTCTCCATCTTTTAAATTTCGTATTTGACTATATAATACTGGATCAAGATTCGTCAATTCAAACCGTGTATCGCCAGTCTGTGGATTTATAAGTACACCTCCATTAAATTTAGTTTCTTTTTCATCTGAAAACATGAGTGCTGCATCTTTGAAGCTAATTTCATTGTTAATAAGACGTAATCTTAAGCTATCTAACTTAGTTTTTGCATCTTTAAGCTGAACAGGACCTATTTTGGGCGTTAGCAATATATGCCTTGCATCAACTTCCTGTCCACGAATTTTATCAACCGTTAGGATATGCCATCCAAAGTCTGTTTTAAATGGCTGAGAAATTTCTCCTTCTTCGATACTAAATGCTTCATCTCTAAACTCTTTTACCATTCGAGGACGTTTTCGGTGTAGAGTATATTTCCCTCCAGTTGACCTTGAACCGGGATCTTGAGAGTATAATATGGCTTTAGAAGCAAAACTTGAACCGCGCTCTAAAACATCCTCTCTAAAAGTTTTAAGTTGATTGATAATACGTTCCTTTTCTTCATCACTGACTTCTGGTTCAATAACAATTTGTGATATCTCTAACTCAGTCCCAAAAGTGGGTAATTCGTTTTTTGGAATTGATTCAAAAAATATTCTTACTTCTTCAGGGGTTACCTCTACATCTTCTACTATATTGGCTTGCATCATTGAAGATAGTTTTTGAATTTTATTGATTTCAAAAATTTCTTGGCGAAAAGTTGATTCGTCTTCCTTATTATAAAATTCAAGTACTTTCTCAATAGAACCTAGCTCTTGAGTAAAGTTTTCAATAATTTGATCTACTGAACTGTATATTTCCTCCTCACTTATTTCTAAGCTATCTTGAATAGCGTGATGAGCATAAAGTTTGTCTTCCATAAGTTTTCCGAGCAATTGACATCGAGATATGCCTTTTGTCGAAATCCCTTGTGATTTCATTTCAACTAAAGTCTTATCTATATCAGAATCTAAAATTATATAATCACCTACTACTGCAGAAACCCCATCAACCTTTATTCTCTTTTTTGAACTTTGATCTTGAGCATTTAAAGAAATAAAGCTAAGAAATACAAAAAAATTAATAAATCTCATATGTTTTAGATTCAATTGCATCTTGTAATATGTCTTTTTCAAATTGTTTTGTAAATTTTAATTTTCGTTGATTTAATAAAATATTTTTTATTGTTGCAGATGAAACTTCTTTTGGAGCTATATCACCTTTTTGCATTAAATCTTTAACAAAAAACAAATATACTCCCAATCGATCTTCAATTTTAAAGAATTTAGATTTTTTTACATATTCATCAAAATTGTTCTGGTTTAGAAAACGAACCTGGGATTTAAGTGTGTTTCTATTAATCCAAATACTATCTGAGAGAATATATTTGACGTACTGGAATGATAAAGAATCCAAAAATAATTGGTCATCTTTATTAAATCTTTGAAAGCTAAATTGAATTTCATCTTGATCAACATTGTCTGAAGGCAAATGGATATATCTTACTTTATATAAGGGTGCTTTTAACTTAAAGATTTCTTTATTTTCGTTTAAAAAGGTATCTATTTGATTTTCAGAAATAATTGTATCAATACTTTTATCAGCTAATACTTGAGTATATGCGTTGCCAAAAAGATCGAACCGATACTGTTCTACAAGTTGTAATAAATTATCTATATCATCATCTGGGAGGTTAACTTGTGCCTTTTGCAGTAGTAGTTTATTTCTTGCCCAAGAATCAATAAAATTCCTGATTTTTAAAATACTATCAGATTCATTATTATAATTTTTTTTTATTTTTTCAAGCTCGTTTCGATATAGATATTCAGTTCCTACACGTGCAACTACTTCTTGGTTATTTGTAACTAATTTATCACATGAAACTAGGTTTATTATAATTATTAAATAAATTATAATAATTTTAAAATTTAAATAAATAGAGTGGTTTGAATGTGTAGTGTCTTTATTAACAATTTTCACTTTTTTTCTTAATAAGTACTTTATTTTATTGATAATGTGCATCTTAAATTGTTAAGAATATTTTAATAACTCACAAAAAATACCTAAATTGCGAGAAATTTAAAGCTGTTGGTTAAAAAACTACTACTTTATATTATTTTATTATATTTTCCAATTGCATCTGCAACAGAAATAACTCCCCCTAAAATTACAACAATCTCCATTGCAACACAAATACAAAAAAGTGTGTTCTACAAAAATGGAAGCATACATTTCGTAGGCTTTAAAGGTTTTGGAATTATTGAGGTTTACTCAATTATAGGAAATAAAATTACTGAGATTAGTTCTAACGATTTAAATGGTTTTATCTTACCTTATCCTTTAGAATTGGGAAATATGTACATTATTAGGATACTATCTGATAGAGATGTTATTACATTTAAGATAGTTGCCTCCTAAATCTAGCTTGGACTATAATTTGGAGCTTCTTTAGTTACACTTATGTTATGAGGGTGAGACTCTCTCATTCCAGCTGAAGTTATTGTAAGAAATTTACTATTTGTTTTTAAAGCCTCAATATCTTTTGCACCGCAATATCCCATTCCAGCTCGAAGACCTCCTGCAAATTGATGTATACTTTCGTTTAAATCACCTTTGAATGGAACTCTACCTACAATACCCTCTGGAACAAGTTTCTTCAAATCATCTTCAACATCTTGGAAGTATCTGTCTTTGCTTCCCATTTTCATTGCCTCAACAGATCCCATTCCACGATAAGTCTTATATTTTCTTCCTTCATAAATTATTGTTTCTCCAGGGGATTCACGAGTGCCTGCTAATAAAGAGCCAAGCATTACAGAATCTGCTCCAGCTGCAATAGCTTTAGGTATGTCTCCAGTAAAACGTATTCCTCCATCAGCAATAATGGGAATATCAGTTCCTTGTAATGCCTTTCTAACTTCTAAAATTGCCGAAAGTTGAGGATAACCAACTCCAGCAATTACTCGCGTTGTACAAATAGATCCTGGACCAATTCCTACTTTTACAGCATCTGCACCAATATCAACAAGATATTTTGCTGCTGAAGCTGTAGCAATATTACCAACTACAATATCTAAGTTCTTAAAATTATTTTTTACTTTCTTCACTACATCCCCTACTCCTTTACTATGGCCATGTGCTGTGTCAATAACAATAGCATCAACACTAGCGTGATTTAGGGCCTCCACACGTTCAACAACATCTCTGGTTACTCCAACAGCAGCAGCAACAAGCAAACGTCCAAAGTGATCTTTATTTGAATTTGGTTTTGAAGAGTGTTTAGTGATGTCACGAAATGTTATTAGTCCAACTAATGTATTGTTTTTAGAAACAACTGGTAATTTTTCGATTTTATGCCTTTGTAGAATTTTTTCTGCATCTTGTAAAGAGGTTCCCTCATCGACTGTAATCAAATTTGAGCTTGTCATTACTTCTTTTACAGGGCGATTATTATTTTTTTCAAAACGCAAATCCCTATTAGTAACTATCCCTATAAGTTTTTTCTTCGAGTTGATTATTGGAATTCCACCAATTTTATATTGCTGCATATTAAAATTTGCATCTGAAACCAAAGCTGTCTCAGGAAGAGTAACTGGATCGATAATCATACCTGATTCCGAACGCTTAACAGCTCGGACCTTTAATGCTTGCTCTTCGATACTCATATTCTTATGTAGTACTCCGATCCCTCCTTCTTGCGCAATTGCAATAGCCATTTTACTTTCTGTAACAGTATCCATTGCGGCAGATGTGATAGGAATATTTAAAGGAATGTTTTTACTAAATTGTGATTTTAGTGAAACATCTTTTGGCAGTGTTTCTGAATAGGCGGGAACAAGAAGAACGTCATCAAAGGTTAACCCCTGTCCTAAAAATTTATCAGAAATCATAAGCAACTAATTTTAAATTAATTGCATACAAATATAGTGTTTTTATAGCTGAATGGAAGTTTTTAATAAATTGTTTATTAAAATGTGACTCAATTATAATTTAAATTCTATTCCAGCATAAATTCCAAAAGGATGACCAGGGCGATATCCAGAAGGCACTCTAGAAGCGATGTATTTTTTATTTAAAAGATTTATAGCATTGAGTGTTAAATCTATTTTAGATACAAGATTATATTTAAGAGACAAATCAATTATAGAGTTTGAATCAATTGTCATAGTATCATTCATACCATTATTCGATGCTTGAGTATCAAAAGAACCGTTATATCTAAAATTAAAATTAAATTCTATCGATGAATCAATAATCCCTAAGCTAAAATTATACTGGTTTTGAGGTATGTAAGGCACTCTATCTCCGAAGCTAACATCACCCCAAATTCCCTGAGTACTTCCAAAATCATTTCTAAAAAAAGCATTGGTCAATGTGTAAGCGAAAGAAAGTGGAATCTTAATCTTAGAACTTTCATTCAACAGATCAAAATTTAAAAGAAATTCAAAACCACTAACATGNACTTTTCCTGCATTGAATTGATCTAANGATCCCGTNCCTCCTGTAGCAGCNAGATCNGATCCCAATAAATTAGAATAATTATTAAAATATCCTATCCATTCNCCTCTTAATCTGCNAGCATAGAATCGGGTTCCNAGTTCATAATTAANACTTTCTTCAGCTAGTTCTCCAGGAGTATTTCCAGGAGGTGAAAAACCTTTATGAATACCACCAAATAAAGAGAGGTTTTTTGGTAAATTATAATTGAAACCAAATCCTGGAATAATTACACCTAAACTATTTTCTCTGGATTTTAATTCTTTCCCAGTCCTGTTTGGATCATTTTTACCAAAATCATCTCTTATCAATTTAATATTCTCGTAGCGAACACCTGGAGTAATCGTCAAAGATTTCCATTTGTATTTATATAGAATGTACGATGCTATTGCTCTAGCACTTGAAATTCTATTTCCTTCTGCACCGCGCGAGCCGTTTGAAGTAAGGGTCATATCCATATTAAAAATACTATACCCATCTTCCCATTGGAAACGATCTTCCTCGTCATAATGAATACGACCTCCTATTTCAATATCATGAAAAGANCCACTCGAATCATACCAATGATAGTCAAATTTAGTTTGTATCCCTCTGCCAAAATAAACTCTATTGTTAGCCTTTACTTTTAATGCGTCTGGTTGTGAGTTTTTCTCTCCCTTTAAAACTTGTAAATGATTTGAAAAATTAAAAGGATTTTCGAGAACATTTGATAACTTCTTTTTTACACCANCAAATATTACATCATCCAGTTTATACCAATTTCTTGAGAAACTATTTTGATAAGCATTTGTGATAACTTTAATATTGTTTGAAATATCAATAACGTGGGTAATCATAAATTGTGATTGTTCAGCATTCATTTGATCCTTTTGTGAGCCTAAATAACGTTGATAAGGGTCACTTTCAAAGTCAGAAGATGTAAGACCTAAATACGTTTCATTTGATNCTTCATCATAATAATGATATTTAAACTCAATATATTGCGGAATATTCGATTCTNTTTTTGAAGAGAAACGTATTTTCCCCATCAAATCAGTTATATCAAAGCCAGTATTAAGATTTTTTAATTTCTTAAATCCATCGGATTTATTACTGTGGTATTCCAAAAGGTAACCAAGTCTGCCATTTGATTGCCCGGCTGCAGCATAAACTTGTCCAGTATTAAAATTTCCAAATCTAGATTTTATTTTAACCTTAAGTGAATCTGGGATAATAGTGGAAACCATATTAATTGCACCTCCAGTTGTAAACGGACCATACTGTATTTGACTACTCCCTTTGAGTATTTCTAAAGCTTCCATTCGAGAGACAGTNGGAAAGTAATATGCAGCAGGTGAACTATAAGGTGCAGGTGAGATTAAAACTCCATCCTCCATTATTGTGATTTTTGAACTTCGTTGTGGAGAAGTACCCCTTAAAGAAATATTTGGTCTTAAACCAAAACCATCTTCTTCATAAAGGTTAACACCTGGTACTGAGCGTAAAGCTCTGTTAATATCTGTATTTCCAAATTTACTTAAATCATCTTCTGATAAATAATATGATGCCCCAGTTCTGTTTTNAGCTACATATTTACTTCCTAATATAGTATTTGCCTTTAGGATGACTTCATCCAATTTTTGNATGCTGTCTAANGTTTTTTTTTGACNGAAAANAATATTANNTAANAAAANAGTNNANGNTATNAANTTTANAANNNATTTCATTTAATTTNATTTAGACNAATTATAAATAANAAAACTAGCTNTATTNTNNTTNTNAAANAANATTATTTAGAATTATTTTAAATAAANTTTANAAAGATCTGATTTTATNTACNTTAAAAAAANNAATATTTATGGATANAATAAAAAANCNGCTATTAGAANTAAAATANANGCNTGGATTCTGTTCCAAATANTNNGTTNNCTNATTATTTTAATNCGNTTGCCAAAATNNTNAGAAATANAAGAAACTATAAAGAATATAATAAGTGCTTGTATTATAAATAAGCTACCAAGGATTGCAAATTGAGTTTTTAAACTTAAAGTTAATGAGAAAATAAAACCTGGAAAAAAGCTAATAAAGAACAAGCTTACTTTTGGGTTAGTTAGGTTCATTATGAATCCTGTTACAAAATAACTTTCTTTTCTTCTTTTTTGATTTTCTATTTTTTTATCAACTACAAAATTATTGTATGCTATAAAAATCAAATATATACCTCCAAGTATTTCAATAGAGCGAAAGATCTCTGGAAAGGTTTCTAGTAGAGTCGCCAAACCTTGAATAACTAAAAAAGTATGGATAATTAGTCCTAAGCACAACCCTAAGGAGACTTTGAATCCCTTTTTGAAACCCTGCGAAATGGTTGTAGAAATTACAAACAAAATGTCAGGTCCTGGAGATAGTGTAAGAACAACACTACTAATAAGGAAAAGTAAAATTGTGTTTAAATCCATTAAAGGTAAAATTATCGATATATTTGCAATTAGAATAAAGTTTTTGAAGATGATAGAAAGATTAGAAAGCGAATTGCTTCCATTACGAATTAAGCTAAAAAACCACTCCATTTATAATAAAATTGAATCATTAGGTGATATTCAAATATTTATGGAGTCTCATGTGTTTGCAGTTTGGGATTTTATGTCNCTTTTGAAAAAACTACAGAGTATTCTTAGCTGTAACCAGATCCCATGGTACCCGTCTGGATTTCCTAAGGCATCTAGACTTATAAATGAAATTGTATGGGGAGAAGAGTCAGATGTAAATCAAGATGGTATCCCTATGAGTCATTTTGAAATGTACTTGGATGCCATGAAAAATATTAAGGCAAATACAAAAGAGATCAACCATCTAATTAATGAAGTCAGGTCTAGTAATGATATCTTTGATATAATTAATAAATCGTCATTGCCAAAGTATGTAAAAAACTTCGTGGATTTTACTTTTGAAGTTATTCAAACTGAAAAACCACATGTCATCGCTGCTGTATTTACNTTCGGTAGAGAAGATTTGATACCTGACATGTTTATTGAAATTATAAAAAANTTAAAAGCCTCNACAAATGAAGATCTTTCTGATTTGATNTACTACTTTGAAAGACACATTGAAGTAGATTCAGGAGAACATGGGCCATTGGCACTAGAAATGATAAAAGAGCTCTGCCAGAACGACAAAACTAAATGGGAAGAAGCTCTTTCGTATTCAAAACAAGCTTTAGAAAACCGTATTAACCTTTGGGATGGGATTCTTTCCTCAATAAGAATTAAAAGTAAATTAGTCACAGCTAATTAATTAAATATTGAATTACATTAAAATGAGAAATTTTTTTTTAATTTTTATTTTATGTCAATTCTGGTGTAATTCACAGAAATTAGCATCTGACTCAAACTATTATTCAGACACCATTACTGGAAAAGAATTAATGGAGCTTTTATATGTTTATTCATCTGACTATTTCAAGGGAAGGGGTACAGGTGAACTTGGTCAAAAAAGGGCTTGTGATTTCTTGAGGGACTACTACAAATCAAATAATATTTATCCAGCTAAAGGCACGAAAAACTATTTTCAACCAATGGAGCTTTTAATTAATAAGAAAAAAGTTAAAACTGAAAATGTAGCAGCAGTCATCAAAGGAAGTCATTTTCCAAATGAATACGTCATTCTTTCGGCGCATTTAGATCACTTAGGGACAAATGATAATGGGGATGTTTATAATGGAGCTGATGATGATGGTTCTGGAACTGTCGCTTTGCTAGAAATTGCTGAAGCATTTAAACTAGCCTTTGACAATGGAAAAGGTCCAAAAAGAAGTCTTATTTTTCTTCATTTTACTGGGGAAGAAAAAGGCCTACTTGGTTCAAAATTCTATACCGAAAATCCGCTTTATCCCCTACCCTCTACAATTGCTGATTTAAATATTGACATGATTGGAAGAATTAATCCAAAAAGAAATTCAAATAATCCAAATTACATCTACTTAATAGGATCAGATAAAATAAGTATGGAGCTGCATAATATCTCAGAGGAGATGAATGAAAAATATACTCAATTAGAATTAGACTATACATATAATAAAGACGATGATCCGAATAGATTTTATTATAGAAGTGATCATTACAATTTTGCAAAAAATAACATCCCCGTTATTTTTTATTTTAGTGGTACTCACGAAGATTATCATAAAATAAGTGATACAGCAGATAAAATACTATATTCAACATTAGAGAAAAGGACTAGACTAATTTTTCATACAGCATGGGAACTNGCGAACAGAGGGGAAAAAATTAAAATTGACTTAAAATGGTAAGCAGATCAATAAATTTATTAATCATTATAATTGGATTTTTATTTAGCCAGAATTTACAATCTCAAAACGAAGAGTATACAAATGAAATAGAAGATAGCATTAAGATTCGAAGAATAAATTTTGGATTAAAACTCGGTATTCCAAATGTGATTGGGGGTTCTATTGAGATACTACCTCCTATATTAAATAATAAAATAGCACCTTTCTTAGATTTTAGTGGACTTAATATTGATATTGATGACGTTGGAACAGATTTTTCGTATTTAGAATATGGTGCCAATTTTTATTTTAATGAAAAAGGAAACGGATTTTTTATATCCCTTGGGCAAGGAAAATTCAACACTGATCTAAATTTTTATAATTTAGAATTCAATGAAAATGGTCAAAGCACAATAGGTGATGCTTCAACAAACCTTAAATTCAGTACTACTAACATCAAAACAGGAATAAAAACAGGAGGCACTTTTTATTTTCGTTTTGAAGTTGGGTATGGATTCGGGAGTATACAAAAAACTGTTGAATTTAATGCAACTGCAAATGGAATCTCAGATAGTTTTACAGAAGAGATTCCGCCCATACCTGGCGTCAACAGCGGAGGAATACTTATAGGTAATATTGGATTTGGTCTATCATTTTAAGACAAGATTAATTGAAAGATTAACGCTAAAAACGTTCGGTTTTATAAAATCATATGAAAATCTCAGTTTTATACGATTAATTTAAATGAATAACTTCCGTAATCTATCTTTTAGCAGAGGCTATTTTTATTTTCAATTAATTTTTATTGTTTTTGTTTATACTCAAAGTAGATTATACTGTCAAGAGAAAGTAACACTTAGTGGGTATGTATCAGACATTGAAAATAATGAAACAATGATAGGAGTTAATGTAATAATTCCAAATCTTAAAATTGGAACAACAACGAATGAATATGGATTTTTTTCACTTACCGTACCTAGAGGAGATTATAAACTTCAAATAAGCTTCTTGGGTTACAAAAATCAGGAAATTGATTTAATTATTTTATCAGATTTCAGTCAAAATTTCAATTTACAAAAAGAGATTCAAGTCCTTGATGAAGTAGTTATAGAAGAAAGTTCTGAGTTTATTAATCTTAGGAATCCAGAAATGAGTGTTAACAGGCTTTCTATAAGTACAATAAAAAAAATCCCCGCAGTCCTAGGGGAAGCAGATGTAATTAAATCTATAACATTGTTACCTGGAGTAACAAATGCTGGTGAAGGAGCATCAGGTTTTAATGTTAGAGGTGGAGGAGCTGATCAAAATTTAATTCTTCTTGATGAGGCTATAATTTTTAATTCTTCACATCTTTTTGGATTTTTTTCTGTTTTTAACCCAGAATCTATCAAAGATATTCGTTTATATAAGGGTGGAATTCCTGCAAAATATGGAGGACGTGTATCATCTGTATTGAATATATTTCAAAAGGAAGGGAATAAGAATAAATTTAATAGTCAGGGTGGAATAGGATTGATTTCCTCTAGATTACTTCTAGAGGGTCCAATCAAGAAGGAAACTACCTCATTTCTATTTGGAGGACGAAGTAGTTACGCACATCTATTTTTACCCTTAATTGAATCTGTTGATAACAACAAGGCATATTTTTATGATCTAAATACCAAATTAAGTCATAGGGTAAACGAAAAAAATACAATTTTTCTTTCTGGTTATTTCGGAAGAGATGTTTTTGATATTGACAATTTGTTTGACCTGTCATATGGAAATTCGGTGGCAAACTTTAGGTGGAATCATTTATTTTCTAATAAGTTATTTTCAAATCTTTCAATGATATACTCAGATTATGATTACACCCTAGATTTTGGTCTTGCAGAATTTGACTGGAATCTTGGGATAACTAATTTTAATTTAAAATATGATTTAAAATATTATTTGAATGAAAAACTTAAAATTGAATATGGAGTAAATAGTATCTACTACAAATTTGATCCAGGGTTAATTCAACCAACAACTGACAATTCTACAATTCAAAATAAAAAACTAGAGGATAAATTTGCTGTGGAAAGTGCCTTTTACAGTAGTTTAGACTATAAATTACTACCTAAACTTCAATTAAATTTTGGTCTGAGACTTAGCAATTTTTTAAGACTTGGACAAAAAATTAACACTTATGAAAACGACAACCCTCTTTTATTTATTAATTCAGTCCAAATATATGAAGAAGCAACTCCTCTAGGGTTTATTGAATATTCTAAAAGTGAGGTTATAAAACAGTTTACTAATTTGGAACCACGTTTTTCATTAGCATATGAAATTGCTGATGACAAATCTTTTAAAATTAGCTATAATCGCATGGCTCAATACCTACATTTAATTTCAAATACCAATTCACCAACACCTATTGATGTATGGGCTCCAAGTGGAAAATACATAGACCCACAATTACTAAATCAAGTAGCAGTTGGATATTTTGAAACTTTCAATAATAAAATTTACAGCCTTCAGGCTGAGGTGTTTTATAAAACTATTAAAAATCGCCTTGATTACATTGATGGTGCTGAATTAATAGCCAATGATGCTATTGAACAAGTTTTGCTAAATGGTGAAGCAAGAGCCTCTGGAATTGAAATTTTATTTCAAAAAAATGAAGGTAAGCTAACTGGATGGGTAGCTTATACTCTTTCCAAATCAGAGCAAAGGACTCCTGGAAGAACCGAAAAAGAGACAGGAATTAATAACGGTAATTGGTATTTTACACCATATGATAAAACTCATGATTTTTCTTTGGTTTCAAACTATAGAATAAACTCTAGATGGAATCTCAATTCTAATTTTATATTTCAAACTGGTCAGCCTATAACTTATCCAAATGCACAATATCAATTTCAGGGTTTTTCAATACCAAACTATGAAACAAGAAATAGCAGTAGACTTCCTTCTTATCATCGTTTAGATATTTCCGCTATCTATAAACCAAAAAATAAAGCAGGTGAATGGGTCTTTGGAATTTATAATATTTACAATCGGAAAAATGCAGCTTCAGTTAGATTTCAACAAAACATAAATAATGGAACTAACGAAGCTATTAGATTAGCTATTTTTGGGATTATTCCTTCGGTTACTTATAATTTTAAGTTTTAATCATGAAAAAGTTATTTTTAGCATTACTTATAAATCTTATCTTTTTCAGCTGTGAAGATGTAGTCGAAATCTCATTAAATGATTCGAAAGAGATCTTAATTGTTGATGCCTATATTAATTGGATAAAAGAAACAAATAAAACGGAGCAAAAAGTTAATCTGTCTTTGAGTAGTCCCTATTTTGAAAAGACTTTTCAGCCAGCAACCGGAGCTAATGTATATATAGAGGATGAATACGGAAAAATTTATTATTTTACTGAAGAAAAAAGTGGAAACTATATTCCTATAGATACTATACCCTACGATACTGAAAATTCATATACTATAAACATTGAATATAAAAATCAAACTTTTACAGGTGAAGAATCCCTTAGGACTGTTAGTAGTATATATAGAATAGAGCAAGAATCTGTTGAATTATTTGGAAATGAAGCTATTCAATTGGAAGCTTATTGTTTTGATCCAATGGAAGAAAATAATTATAGTTATTTTGAATTTACAAGCACTGAACTAGATTTTCCAGAGTATAATATTTTTAGAGATGACTTTAGCAGCGGAGGTGAATATTATGGATTCCTTTTAGATTCAGGAATTAAAAAAGGAGATCAAGTAAAAGTTCGTCAATTTGGATTATCAAATTTTGGTTATAATTATTGGTATCTTCTTATTTTACAAAATACTCAACAAGGTGGACCTTTTGTAGGTACACCAGTGAATCTTAAAGGTAATATTGTTAATTTAAAAAATTCAAATGAGAATGCATTTGGATATTTTAGAATGTCTGAAGTATCAGAAATAGTTTATGTAATTAAATAAAAACCGCCTTAGTAGGCGGTTTTAAAAACAAATTGGTTTAGTGATAAGCATTTAAGTTTAATACTTAATTGCAAATTAAAAGTATAAAAAAAGGATTAGATTAAAAAATAAAAGTTGAGTTTTTAAATAGATTGTTAGGTAAAAATGTGGGAATTAAAAGAATTAATCTTTTTCATAGCAATTTTAACTCCCACATAAACAAACCAATTAAATCAAACAAATTCATACAAACGCCATAAAAAGTGGGGACTCGATAATGAAGTTTTCAACAAATCATTAATCAACAACATTACTTCACCCCACTGACTGTAGAATCAATACAAATTTTGTTTAAGATTTTCACAATATCAATCTAATTAAATATTAATATCTAATACATATATAGTAAATTCTTATATATATATAATTTGTTAGTGGTATAACTAATAACATTCATAAATTTTTTTGTAAATTGTAGTAATGTCAAGAAGACTTTTACATATAAATTTTCCTGAAAATGTAGCTCATATATATGTCGATGGGAGAAAATACACACAAGAAGAATTCACTAAAGCAAAACAACTTGAAATGAGAAGAGGCAAATTTGGAAGATTTGTTAGCGATGCTAGCAAAAAAATAATTTCTTCTTAATAATCCATTATAAGTCAATAGTCGTCAACATTATTACCCCTGCCCTTCCTTGTTTACCCCATCTATTAGTCTCAGCAGCGCTAATAAGAACTTTTACTTTACGTATGTGGGAAGATAAAGCCTGTACATCCTGAGGTGGTGAACTGAATTGCTGCCCATTTATTATCCATAATGGAAATATTTTTGATGATTCCTGAGTAAATGTTTGGTATTGCCTCAAAATTGGAAGTCCGCCAGCTTGTCTAGCAGTGGGCAAGTAATGTTTTAATGCAAGATACCAAGTTTGTGCATTCTCATCGATACCCCATTGATTTAGTCCCATACTTGTAAGCTTGGCAATTNTTTTTTTCTCTTTTTCTTGTTTTTTTAGTGATTTTATTTCTTTTTTTGTAAGTCCCTTTAAATTTACTTTTTGCTGTGCGTTGGCTTGACAAAAGATGAAAAATATCAAAATAGTAAACAAAATTTTCATATAAAAGAATACATATTGCCTTCCAAATTCAAACATAGCAAAACATATAATATTTCTCTTATTCAATTTTCTTGCCTTCAATTTTGTAATAACCACCAGCTGTACCCGTAAAATCTGAGTTTTCAAAATTTAATTCAAAATCCCTTTGATAACCGTCAATAAAAGATTCTATTATTATTGTAGAGCTGTCGATGGAGTAAGTTGATATTACATCTAAAGATCTTTCTTCTTCAAAAATTTTGTAATTAGCTTCAGAGTAATAAATTTTTTTTCTCTTAGTAATAGTTAAAATCGCTGGCACATCACCTACTCCATCAACATTAAATACCGTCATTTTGTACTTTCCAATAAAAGGGTCACTTTCAGTTTTTTGTAATGATGCACATGATAAATAGAAACACAAAAGAATAAAATATGTAATATTTTTTTTCATTGGAAATTTAATTTATTTGTCTAATACTAAATATTTACTAATCGAAAAATAGATAAAATATTATTGAAGAAAAACTATTATCTTATGAAAGATTTTCTAAAGATTAAATATAAAATATTAGCATAATAAGTTATTTACCAACAATATTTATTACGCCAAACATATTTTTGTGCTTACCACATTGGTAATAATATCTACCTGGCTTTTCTGGAATCCATGAAATAATTCCAGTTGTATCTCCATTATTTTTAATATTTTCTATTTGATCTTTCTTACCTATACCCGCCTTTATTTTTAAATAAAAAGGGTGGCCAGGTGCATCGATCAAAAAATCAATTTTTGATTCTACTAAAAATGTCAATTCAGGATCAGTCCCTTTAACAATACCTTTTAAGTCATTACCAGATAATTCATAATTGTTTCTACTCTCTGCATTAACTTTTATCTTATAACTTTCTAATGGATTTTTTGAAGCAAAGGATATATTAGTGAGTAAAAAAAACAAAATAAGTGTTAGCTTTTTCATAGAGTGTTTTTAAAATTTATTCTCAAAATATACAAATAACTATTGAANTAAAATATTTAATATTTATAATNAATTTATCATTTTAATAACACCTATCCTTTTTAATTCTTTTTTAGAAACTTTTTTTAATATTCCCGCTTCTAAAACAAAAAATCTTTTTTTCAATTTAAATTCAGCAGATTTATTTACTGAATAACCTGAATTAGCCACACTTGGCTTACTATACTCCACAATTGGTTTAAATAAGTAAGATTTTTTTTTATCCTTAAATAATAATCTGTACCATTTGTTATCATATGCCAACCAAGGTTCTTTTCCTCCTAATAAAATTGAAACATTATTTTTCGATGGCAATAGGTATTCAAAATAATTATCATTAAATCTTATATACATTGCATCTTTGAATGCATCAAATCTTACTTCAACCTTTTTACCTTTAATTATTGAGGTTAAAAACTTTTCATGGTAAAATCTACTTCCAGTTATTTGGTAAAGAGCAATATCAGACCTATTGGTATCATAAAATCGAAAACCACCAGCGCTTTGTGAATTGTTTTGACTAATTGCAAACAAAGGAAAAAGTGAGATTATGATAAGGTTTCGCATTTGTTTATGGTTAATTTTTTCAAAAAAAAGGGACTCTTTAGAATCCCTTTTTGGGGTGGAAGATCGGTCTCGAACCGACGACCTCCTGAACCACAATCAGGCGCTCTAACCAACTGAGCTACAACCACCATTTTAGTTTCAAATATAATAGAATTTAGATTAAAATATAGAAATCAAATATACATTACTAAATTTCATTCAAGTCAAAATTAAATATGAAAGACATCTATTCATTTGGATAAAAAATATCATTCTGTGCTCTTATTTTATCCATTAACTTAACAAGATCTAAACTGTTTTTGTGTGTCCATTTTTTTGATTCAATACGTTTTTCCCTGATGCATTTATTTGATTCCTCTATTTCATAAACATAACCCTTACCAATAAACTCAAATTTTTTTTTGATCTTATTATTATTAGATAGAATTATCGTTTTTGATTCGTGCCATCTAGAGTCGATATAAATTTCACCTTTTTCACCACAAATCTTAGCGCACATATCCTCATTATGCGAAAAACTTGAATATAATAATGCTTGAGAATCTTTGTACCTAAAAATCATTGCCATTTGCTTATCCACTCCTGTTTCTGATTTTATTGCATCAGACATAATGGAGATTGGATATCCTAAAAGTTGATAAGAAAGAAAAAGTGGATAAATACCTATATCAAGTAAACTGCCTCCACCTTTTTCAGGATTGAATAATCTGGAATCATGAGATCTATCTATCCCTTTAAAACTAAAGGAGGCATAGATATATTTGATTTTTCCAATTTGCCCTTCCGAAATCCATTTAAGTAGTTGATCAAAGACAGGATTAAATCTTGTCCAAAGAGCTTCCATCAGAAAAACCCCTCTTTCATTCGAAAGGTAAACTAAATTTTTAACCTGTGATTCATTTATAGCTAGAGGCTTTTCACATAAGACTGCTTTGTTATGTTTCAAAGCCTTTGCAGAGAATTTGTAATGATTATTATTAAGAGAAGCAATATAAATTATGTCAACTTCTCCGTCTTTAAAAAGATCATCATAATTATCATAAAAACGATTAACTTTATATATATTGGCAAAATTCTTAGAACGTTCCATGTCTGAGGAGGCAACTGCTTCAATTTTACAATCAGGAACAAACTTTATATCATCTGCAAATTTTTTTGCAATACTCCCAAGGCCCAAAATACCCCATCTAACGGTCTTTGGCATGTTCATTTAATTAGAGAGTCCAGCTCTTTTACGGCTAACAATTGTTTAGATGTAAAACCTTCACCCGCTTCAGCACCAATTAATCTTCCTAGATTTTGCGCACGATACTTTACGCTATTTAAAAAGTTTTCAGTACTTATTGGTGTGTTATTTTCGTTATTCTTTGAATCAAATAATTGACTTTTATAAGCTTTAACTGCTTCAATTTTTTTCTCCAAGTATCCAGTAATATTTATTACTATATCTGGTTTAACTTCATTCCACTGTATATACTCTAAAATAAGATGTGGTCGCCAGGATAACTGATTTTTTCCATCTTGATCAAATGTATCTATTTTATTTAAACCACTCAAAAAGCAAGAGTCATTGACTAGCTGATTTGCTCTACCATGATCAATATGCCTATCTTTTCTAGAATTACATAAAACAATGTTTGGTTGGTAATTTCTAATTTTTTCAATTAAAACAAGTTGATTTTTCAAATTATTTTCAAAAAAGCCGTCTTGAAGTTCTATATTTTCTCGATTATATATATTAAGGATTTCTGATGCTCTTTTAGCTTCATTTTTTCTAGTTTGTACATCTCCCCTAGTACCTAATTCGCCTTGAGTTAAATCTACAATTGCTACCTTTCTCCCTTGAGCAACAGATAAAGCAATTGTACCTCCACATCCAAGCTCTACATCATCTGGATGAGCACCAAAAGCTAAAATATCAACTTTCATTAAATTTGTCTTTTAATGGATTGTATAATATCATCTTTTAAATCTTCGTAATCTTCAATACCAGCAGATAATCTAACCATTTGATCATTTATTCCCTGTTCAATTCGTTCTTCATCTGTTAGTAAAGAATGTGATGTAAGTTTTGGGCTTAAAGCTGTTGTCTCAATTCCTGCTAAACTCATAGTTGGCTTAATAAGCTTAAGTCCTAAAAGGAATTTTTTACAATCGATTTTTGATGATAAGTCAAAAGACAACATACCGCCAAAACCTTTCATCTGCTTTTTTGCTAATTCGTGGCTTGGATGTGATACTAAACCTGGGTAATAAACCTTATCTATCAAGATTTCATTTTCAAGGAAATCCGCAATCTGTAATGCATTCTTATTTTGCTCTTTAACTCGAAGGTAAAGCGTTTTTATGCTTCTTTCAAGAAGCCAAACAGTATAATCACTCAAGTTTCCACCAAAATTTTTAGCACTAGCAGAAATGTTTTTAATAATTTCCTCAGAGCCAACAATAGCACCAGCAGATATGTCACTATGTCCACCTAAATACTTAGTGGCGCTATGGATAACAATATCAATTCCAAATTCTATAGGATTTTGATTTACTGGGCTAGCAAAAGTATTATCTATAATCGTTAAGATACTATTGCATTTTGCTAAATCACTTATAGATTTTAAATCAATTATTTTCAGTTTGGGATTACTGGGTGTTTCGATATAAATGATTTTAGTGTTTTTTCTTATTTCTTTCTCAAAGTCTTTAGAAGAAGTACCATATGTAAAGCTAAATTCAATTCCAAATTTTGGCAATTCAGTTTTTATAAAATTCCTTGTTCCGCCATATAAATCGTTTTGAAGAATAATATGGTCTCCTATTTTTAAATTTGATAAAATAGAAGTACTTATTGCGGCCATACCTGAGCTAAATACAATTGCAGTTTCAGCATTTTCAAGTGCAGCAATTTTGTCTGCTAGACCTTTTTGATTTGGTGTATTAAAATAGCGCGGATATCTATTTACTTTAACATCATTAAATTTATATGAAGTGGCCATATAAAGGGGTGAAATAGAACCACCATTGACATTGTCAACTAACTCACCAGCATGAACACATTGGGTTTTAAGATTTCCTTTTTTTTTTTTATTAGTTTTCTATCCATGATAATATTGTAGGATCATCAGGTTGAGTCCTGGGGGAGATTACTTTAGCCAATTTTCCATCTTCATTTATTAGATATTTTTGAAAATTCCATGACACTCTTGAGCTAATTACACCATTTTTTGTCTGTTCTGTCAAGAATTGGTACAATGGATGCATAGTCTTACCCTTAACCGATATTTTACTCATCATCGGAAACGTAACACCGTAATTTTTTTCACAAAACTCTGATATTTCATCATTGGTCCCTGGTTCTTGAAATAAAAAGTTGTTTGCTGGAAAACCTACAATAACAAAATTCTCCCCTTTATACCTTTCAAAAAGAGATTGTAGTTTTTTATATTGAGGTGTCAGACCACATTTGGATGCAGTATTAACAATCATGATCTTTTTCCCCCGAAGAGAATCAAAATTAAATTCCTCTCCTTCAATATTCTCAACTTTGAACTGATAAATTGTAGTATCTATATTTTTTTGGGCTGTTGTTTTAAGTAAGGCAATCATAAATAGTGTGATAATTAAATTTCTATACTTCATTTTCATTTTTTTTTAATCATCAAAATGATTTGGGAAATTTCTGATGCAAAATTTCTTTTCAAAATCAATTTAATTTTTGCAAATTACGATTATTTTGTGCAAAGAAAAAAATTAAACCTTAAACAACTTCTGCACTAAGGCCTTCCTCTAGGAGAGCTTTACATTTAGGGACCAATTCATCTAAGCTACCTGTTTTTACAGAACACTTTCCAGAATGATGAACGATATACGCACATTGTTCAGCTTGAAGATAGTTGTGATCACAAATTTTAACTAAACAATCGATGACATGTTCAAATGTGTTTACATCATCATTATAAAGAATTATCTGAAATTTTTTTTCATCTAGTAGTTCAATCTCTTCAAGCTCTTCTGGATTAATTTTTGGTGATTCTTGAACCTTTACAATGTATAAACCAGGGTATCTCATTTTATAATCAAATATCTTAAATCTTAATAACCAATTTTTAAGGATATTAAAATGAATTTGCAATTTTCATAAAATCTTCAGCGTTTAAGGATGCACCTCCTATTAATCCTCCATCAACATCAGATTCACTAAAAATTTCTTTTGCATTATTAGGTTTGACACTACCTCCATATAATATAGAAACATTATTAGCAAGTTTTGAATTAAAACGTGAGGATATCAAATTTCTAATGTAAAAATGCATCTCTTGAGCTTGTGCTGCTGTCGCAGTTTCTCCAGTACCTATTGCCCAAATAGGTTCATATGCCAATATAATGTTCTTCATGCTCTCCTTTGAAAAATTGAAAAGTGTTCTTTTAAGCTGCTCTGCTACAATTTCAAAATGATTATTTGATATTCTATCCTCTAATTTTTCACCAAGGCAAAAAATTACTCTAATGTTTGATTCTATTGCAATTTTAATTTTTTTTGTCAGAAAGGCATCGTCCTCTTGAAAAATATTTCGC
Organism: Flavobacteriaceae bacterium TMED68; assembly: GCA_002167525.1. The sequence continues at coordinate 173,201 of NHDV01000007.1, read as the reverse complement.
CTTTCAGAGTGTCCTATTATGACTGTATTAACTCCGATTCCCTGAAGCATTTTTGGAGATACTTCTCCTGTATAGGCACCAGATTGTGCTATACCTATATTTTGTGCAACTACTGAAATATTTGTGGATTTTAGTGATTGAACTGACTGATAAAGTTGGGTAAAAGATGGAGCGATCATGATTTTTATGTCTGGGGGCTCAGAATAAGATTTTAAATGTGCTAACATTTTTTCAGTTTCTTTAAAATCTTTATTCATTTTCCAGTTTCCAGCAACAATTTTATCTCTCATATATTAATCAATTTTAATTCTTGGATCTAGATAAATATATATTAAATCGACAACAATATTAATTATTATAAATATAAATGCTATGAATAAGACTGATCCCATTACCACAGGTATATCTAAGTGATTAAGGGCTTCTACNATTTCTTTTCCAAGGCCTTTCCAACCAAAAATATATTCTACAAAAATTGCACCTGCTAAAAGTGAGGCAAACCAACCAGAAACCGCAGTAATTACCGGATTTATTGAGTTCCTCAAACCATGCTTGAAAATTACCTCATATTTTGAGAGTCCCTTTGAAAAAGCAGTTTTTATATAATCCTGCGATAAAACCTCTAGTAAGTTATTTCGAACTAATTGAATGATAATTGCTAAAGGGCGAATACCTAAAACAAAAGATGGAAGTATTAAGTTTTTTAAAACTATTCTGTAATTATCTCCAAAATCATCGAGCTCAAATAAGCTTCCAGTCATATTCAAATTAGTATAAGAATGGAGTAAATAACCAAAAAACCATGAGAATAAAATTGAACTAAAAAAAGAAGGAATACTCATTCCTAAAGTACTAAAAAATAATAGGAAACGATCAATCCAATGGTCTTTGAAAATAGTAGCAGTGATTCCAAAAAAAAGACCTCCTAAAATTGCAATGATAATAGAAGATATTGCCAATATGCNGGTGTTGGGTAAAGTTTCATATAAAATATCTAAAATAGGTTTACCTCGCCTTTGATAAGATGTTCTAAGATATGGATACTTAAAAACAATAACTTTATTTTTAAAATTAGATAAAGCTATTCCACCATATTTTTTTTTCTCATAGTGAGAAAACTCACTTTTATTTGTGCTGTGTATTGATATTGGAGACAAATCATTCAAATAGTAAAAATATTGGTCTAATATTGGTAGATTAAGTCCAAATTTATCTTTTAAAACCTCAAGTTGTTTTTTATTTTGATTTTGATCAAGCATCATTTCTGCAGGATCACCAGGAAGAANACAAAACATAAAAAAAATTAAACTCGCTACACCTAATAAAGAAAAAAAACCCTGCAAAATTCTATTTAGGATATGTGTCATTGATTTTTAAAATGTATAAGAGCAAATATTGCATAGTTTGCCATATCTTGATAATTAGCGTCAATTCCTTCGCTTATAATTGTTATGCCCTGATTTCCTTCAATTTGTTTGATTCTTAAAAGTTTCTGTAAAATAAGATCTGTTAAAGAACTAATTCTCATATCTCTCCATGCCTCACCATAATCATGATTTTTCTTTTTCATCAATTCGTATATTCCACTAACTTCTTTGTCATAATAATCTAATGCAGAATTTGAACTCAAATCTGGTTTTTCAGTCAAACCTAATTTAATTTGCATCAACGCTATGAGTGAGTAATTAACAATACCCATGAACTCTTGTTCTTGGCCTTCATCTACTTTTCTTTCTGCCAGTACTTGTATATTTCTTACTCTTTGGGCTTTGATAAAAATTTGGTCGGTTAAAGAGGTTAATCTTAAAATTCTCCATGAAGGACCATAGTCACTCATTTTTTCTTCAAACAATCTGCGGCATTTGGAGATAATTTTTTTATACTCTTTATCAGTANCTTTCATTTAATTAANTTTGATGTAAATTTCTAACTTATTTCCTTAAAATCTTTAAAACGNTTAAAATTTATTAAAAAGAAATACACACCCAATTTTNTAAATATTCGAGANAATATAATTGATTTAAAATCTCCTAAAATAATGGGAATTCTTAACCTAACTGAGGATTCNTTTTATGATGGNGGAAAGCATAATACCATAAAAAAGTCTTTGCTCCAATGTGAAAAGATGATACATGAAGGTGCCCATTTTATTGATATTGGAGTACATTCNAGTAAACCCGGNAGTAAAATTATAANTCCCANTGATGAAATTGAACTTTTGATNCCCTATCTAGAAAAAATATTGAAAGAATTTNACAACTTTTGTTTTTCAATAGANACTTATAATAGTGAGGTAGCCAAAATATCAATTGAAATGGGGGTTAGTATAATAAATGATATTTCAGCTGGAAGTATTGATANTGAAATGTTCTCATTAATAAGTAAATACAATATACCTTACGTNNTGATGCATATGAAAGGAAAACCAATTTCAATGCAAAAACAACCTAAATACAGAAATGTAACTACAGAAATTATTGATTTTTTTCATGAAAAAATCAATCAAGTTAAAAGAGAAGGAATTAAAAATATTATAATTGATCCAGGATTTGGATTTGGTAAAAGAGAGTCGCATAATTATGAATTATTAAAAAATCTCAGTGATTTCAAAATATTTAATTATCCTATTCTTGTTGGTGTTTCCAGAAAGTCAATGATTTACAATAAATTAGATATTTTGCCTGAATTTGCTTTGAACGGGACAACAGCTGTTCATATGTTGGCTTTGGAAAGAGGGGCAAAAATTTTAAGAGTTCATGACGTAAAAGAAGCGAAAGAATGCATTACCTTATGGGAAACACTTCAATAGTTTTGTTAATTTTATAAAAATTTAATTGATTGAAGATAACGGATTTTATTGATTTTTCTTTTGTTGATATAATTGACATTATCTTAGTTGCTTTATTACTTTTTTACATGTATAAACTTGTTAAGGGTACAGTAGCAATTAACATTTTTATTGGCATAGTAATAGTATATCTCATTTGGAAGTTAACTGATCTTTTAAATATGGATGTATTAAGTAACTTACTTGGAAAATTTATCAGCGTTGGTTTTTTTGCTCTTATTGTAGTTTTTCAGCAAGAAATTAGAAAGTTTTTGTTACTTCTAGGGTCAACAAACTTTACAAATAGACGGAATGTTGTCCGTTATTTTAAATTTTTAAATCAAAACAGAGATTCGTCAAGTTTAGACATTAACGTTTTAATAAACTCATGTTCTGAGATGTCTAAAAGAAAAACTGGTGCAATAATCGTATTACAAAGAAGTAATTCCTTAGATTTTACTCTAAATGAAAGTAATCTCTCACAAATAAAATTGACCCCTCAGGTTCTTGAAACAATCTTTTTTAAAAATAGTCCGCTTCATGATGGTGCTATATTAATAGAAAATAACCAAATTATAGCTACTAGGGTAATTTTACCAGTTAGTGATAGTTCAGAAGTTCCTTCTAGGTANGGTTTAAGACACAGAGCAGCATTAGGCATTTCTGAAAAGACAGATTCTTTAGTTATAGTTATTTCTGAGCAAACAGGAAAGCTAGTTTATGTCAAGAATGGTGAATTTATAAAAATCAAATCCGCTGAGGAATTAAAGGAAAAATTAATTCCAGATCTAAATGAGTAGTAGTTTATTAAGACGAAAGCTCTTTTGCAAGTTGCATTTCGTATAGATTCAAATAATGGCCCCCTGGAACTTTAATTAATTCTTCGTGAGGTCCTTGTTCAACAATTTCACCATTTTCTAAAACTATTATTCTATCAGCATTCCTAATTGTTGTCAAGCGATGAGCAATAATTATAGATGTTTTACCTGTTGTTATTTTTTCAATTGCTCGCTGAATTGATTCTTCTGTATAACTGTCAACNGATGAAGTTGCCTCATCAAGAACCAATATTGAAGGATCAGTTAAGTATGCTCTCAAAAAAGCNATNAATTGTCGCTGNCCTGAGGAAAGCATTATTCCTCGCTCTCTAACATCATAATCATAACCTCCTGGAAGTGATTCGATGAATTCNTGAATTCCTAATTCTTTAGATGCTATTATAACTTTTTCTTTACTAATTTTTTTATTGAAAAGCGTAATGTTATTATACAAGCTGTCTGCAAATAAAAACACATCTTGCAATACAAGTGAAATATGCTTGCGTAAAGAAAAAAGATCATACTTTTTTATAGAAATATCGTCAATTAATATATCACCACTTTTAAAATCATATAGTCTGCATAAAAGGTTAATAATAGTCGATTTTCCTGAACCTGTTGCTCCAACGATAGCAATCCTTTCACCCGGTCTAATATTGAGTGAAAAATTATTTAAAACAGTCTGTCCGTGAACATAAGAGAATATTAGATTTTTAAAATTTATTTTACCACTAATAGACTTTGCAATGAGTTTACCATGATTTTGTATTTTGCTATTGGTTTCTATTATTCTAAAAATTCTTTCTGCAGCAACCATACCCATTTGCAGTGAATTAAATTTATCTGCTATTTGTCTCAATGGCCTAAATAACATTTGCGACATTTGAATAAATAGAAAAATGACACCTAATGAAATTTTTCCATTTGATATAATATTTAATCCGCCATACCAGACAATTAATCCAATAGTGACTGATGACGCAATTTCAGCAACTGGAAAAAAAATTGAATTAAACCATACAGTTTTTAACCATGCTCTTTTATGTTTTTCATTTATTACAAGAAAATTTTTGTACTCAATTTTTTCTCTGTTTAATAGTTGAACTATTTTGATACCACTTATTCTTTCTTGAACAAAAGAATTTAAACTTGCAACCTGTGATCTCACTTCCTCAAAGGCTTTTTTCATAGATTTTTGAAAAAGTCGAGTTGCATAAATAATAATTGGAAGAACTGAAAAAACTATGATTGATAATTCCCAATCTACATATAGCATTATAAGTACAACGAGAGACATTTTTAACAAGTCTGCAATTATCATGAATAAACCTTGAGAAAAAATACTTGCTATAGTNTCAATATCACTTACCGATCTAGTTACTAAACGACCAATTGCTGTGTTATCAAAGTAAGCCATTTTGAAATTAATTATTTTATTAAATAATTTAATTCTCAAATCTTTTATTACACTTTGACCCAACCAATTAGCATAAAAGACAAAAAGAAATTGAAAAACAACTTCAAGAGATAATGTTACAAGCATGAGTATGACAAAAAATAGCAAACCCGAATAATCCTTGGGTCTAATGTAATCATCGACAGTAACTTTTAATAAGTATGGTGTCAAGGTAGAAAACAGTGAAAGTGAAATTGCTGTAAACATTACAAAATAGTATGTTGCTTTATATGGAGTAATAAAAAAGCTTAATTTTTTAAAAAGTTTTCTATCAAAAATTTTACCTGTTATATTGGCCATCTTATAAATAAATATTTTTTGGATATANAATTTCCTTTAAAAAAAGTCCTTTTGCTGGGACTGAGAAGCCAGCCAGAGATCTATCTTTATTTTCAATTATTTTTGGCAAATCACTTAAAAATTTCTTTTTTAAACCAATGTCTAATAAGGTTCCAACTATTGACCGAACCATATTACGCAAAAATCGATTTGCCGTGATTGTAAATTTTAAACCATTATCTAAAAGCGTCCATTCTGCAAAACTTATGTTACATATAAAAGTTTTTACATCTGTTTTCGACTTCGAGAAGCACTCAAAATCATTGTATTGTAAAAGTATTTTTGTGGCTTCTTCCATTGAGTTTATATCTAATGATTGGTTAAGATTATAATGAAATTCATTTCCAAAAGGAGTTTTCTTCGAATTAATAAAATATTCATATGTTCTACAAACTGCATCAAATCTTGCATGTGCGTTATCTTTAACTCTTGTGATTGAATTAACCGAAATATCTTCAGGTAAAAATTGATTAAGCCTATGAATGAAATTGTTATCCGAATTTGAGTAGAATTTTACATCAAAATGTGCAATCATTTTATGTGCATGGACACCTGAATCTGTTCTTCCAGAAGCAACAAGTTTTATTGGTATATTTAATAAAGTTGACATTGCACCTTCCATTTCCTCTTGAATTGAGTTTGCATTGGATTGGGATTGCCATCCATGATAATTTGTACCTTTATACGAAAAATTAATAAAAAATCTCACTCTTTTGTGTTTCAGGTCAAATATACTTTGATTTAGTTTTTAGAACAATTAAAATAACATCTCCAACTTCATAAAAGTCATTTTCAATTAATTTATTTTTATTAATGGTAAAAAAGATATTACTACTTTCCGACACGCATGGATATATAGATGAAAATATACTTTCATATACAAGTGACGTTGATGAAGTTTGGCATGCTGGCGATATTGGGCACACTATCGTAATTGATAAAATCAAATTATTAAAACCAATTAGAGCTGTCTTTGGTAACATTGACAGTGCAATGATTCGGTCGTCAACTGAAAAAAATCTAATCTTTGAGATTGAAGGAGTAAGAGTTGTTATGACTCACATTGCCGGTTACCCAGGAAGGTATAATAAAAATGCTATTGAATTAATACAAAAATATAAACCGAAATTATTTATATGTGGTCATTCACATATATTAAAAGTTATTCGAGATAAAAAATATGATCACCTTCACTTTAATCCAGGAGCAGCTGGGGTTTACGGTTTTCACAAAAAAAGAACTATGTTGAAATTTACTTTACAAAAAGGAGTTGTAAAAAATTTATTTGTTATAGAACTAAAAGAAAAATTATCTCAATCTGTCGATTGATCGAATTAAATTTTCATCTTTTATTATCGATTTGCGAGCAAAAAAAATAAGACTTTGCTTTATTAATATTAAGATAGGCAAAATGTGAACTAAATTGAGATACAATTTGTTTATAAAATTGTATGCAATTAGTATTAAAACAAATAGGTTTAAGATCAATAATGATAAGCAAATAAATGATTGGAAAGATCTTTTTTTATAAAGTAAAATCGTGAAAACTAAAATAATTGCTGAAACCAAAAAAAAATGCGATTTACCTATAATAGTATTATGAAGAGTATCAAATGAATATGTATAAATTAAAATTGAAAGGAAAAAAGCCAGCGACAAATAAAAAGTCTGTATACGAAGAATCATTTTTACTTTTTACAAAATTAATTTTTTTTTAAAACTTTCTATTTTAAATAAAATTTGTATTATTGCTATCTACAATCTACAAAACTAAGTATCTGTTATTAACTTCAGATTTTAGACTTAATCAAAAATATTTAATGTACGAAATAGCAAATCTTAAAACAAAGAAATTATCCGAATTGCAGGATATAGCAAAAAATATTGGTCTTAAGGGTTCGGCTGGACTTAAAAAACTTGATTTAATTTACCAAATAGTTGATTTAATAGCCACTAAACCAGAGGAAGATCAAAAAAAAGATCAATCAAATAAAGAAAAAATAAAACCTATCACGAAAACTGATTTTGAAAAGAAAACAATAAATAAAATTTTACCAGTTCAGAAAATAAAAAACAAAAATAAACCTGAAAAAGAGCAACACACTCATCAGAGAGACAAGCAGGGTAACAATCCTTTTTCGAAGAATAATATCCAAAAAAGTAAAGTAAATAATCGCACAGATCACAACCACAATAAAGACAACAAGAGTAGATATAGACAACCCGACTTTGAGTTTGATGGTATAGTAGAAACTGAAGGCGTTCTTGAAATAATGTCAGAAGGATATGGATTTCTTAGATCTTCTGACTACAATTATTTATCATCTCCCGATGATGTTTATGTATCCCAGTCTCAAATACGATTATTTGGATTAAAAACAGGTGATACTGTCCTTGGTTCTGTAAGACCACCGAAAGAAGGTGAAAAATATTTTCCTTTAATAAAAGTCGATAAAATAAATGGTTTAGATCCAAAAGTTGTAAGAGACAGGGTATCTTTTGAGCACCTCACACCACTGTTCCCTGATGATAAATTCAATATTGCAGAAAAACAAAGCACAATTTCTTCGAGGATCATGGATTTATTTTGCCCTATAGGTAAAGGTCAACGTGGTATGATAGTTTCGCAACCTAAAACTGGAAAAACAATGCTTCTCAAGGATATAGCAAATTCAATAGCTGCAAATCATCCTGAAGTTTACCAACTAATTTTGTTAATAGATGAAAGGCCTGAGGAAGTGACAGACATGCAAAGAAATGTTGATGGTGAAGTAGTTGCCTCGACATTTGATGAACCTGCCGAAAGACATGTAAAAGTTGCAAATATTGTTTTAGAAAAAGCTAAAAGACTAGTTGAGTGTGGTCACGATGTTGTTATCCTTTTAGACTCAATTACTCGTTTAGCGAGAGCTTATAACACAGTTCAACCAGCATCAGGTAAAATTTTAAGTGGTGGTGTAGATGCTAATGCTCTACATAAACCAAAAAGGTTTTTTGGTGCAGCTAGAAATATTGAAAAGGGAGGTTCTCTTTCTATAATTGCCACAGCATTAACTGAGACTGGTTCAAAAATGGATGAAGTTATTTTTGAAGAATTTAAGGGTACTGGTAATATGGAGCTTCAGTTAGATAGAAGAATTGCTAATCGAAGAATTTTTCCTGCTATTGACTTAGTATCTTCTAGTACTCGACGAGACGACCTATTGCTTGATGAAAATACAATAAAAAGAATGTGGATAATGAGAAAGTATTTAGCTGACATGAATCCCGTTGAAGCAATGGAGTTTGTTAATGACAGGTTTACAAGAACACAAAACAACGAAGAGTTTTTAATTTCTATGAACTCGTAAAAAGTAAGCTATAAAATCACATTAACCTATTTTAATGAAGCTACATGTTTTGTAAGTTTTGATTTTAGATTTGCAGCTTTATTTTTATGTACTATATTTTTTTTAGATAGCTTATCAATTAATGATGTGACTACGGGGAAGAGTTTCTTTGCCTCTTTTTTAGAAGTAAGACTTTTTAGTTTTTTAATTGCGTTCCTTGTCGTTTTGTGCTGAAAGCGATTTAATAACCTCTTTTTATTGTTTGATCTAATTCGTTTAAGTGCAGATTTATGATTTGCCATATTTTAATATTTTATTGTAGCCCGTAGGGGAATCGAACCCCTCTTTCCAGGATGAAAACCTGGCGTCCTAACCAATAGACGAACGGGCCATAATTTTCGAGCGCAAATGTACATGTAATAATATTATTATACAAGAACATCAAAAATCATTATAATAAAAAATACTCTAAAATTTACATTAATTAGTAAGCCTTAGCAAAAAGTACTCTTTTATCAGAAGGATTTCCTGAATAAACACAAATACCCTTCTCCTCTTTTGCATTAAAGGGTATGCATCTTATAGTTGCTTTCGTTTCTTTTTTTATGGCTTCTTCTGTGGAATTACTGCCATCCCAATGAGCTGCGATAAATCCTCCTTTATTATTCAGAGTTTCTTTGAAATCCTTGAAATTATCAACATATGTGGTATTTTCATCTCTGAATCTTTGCGCATTTAAATAAAGAGTGTTTTGTATTTCATTTAGTTTAGATTTTATCACTTTAACTATATCATTCTGTTTTATAATTTCCTTTGAAAAATTATCTCGCCTAACGATTTCAACAGTGCCATCATTTACATCTTTGGGACCAATAGATAGTCTAAGTGGAACTCCTTTAAGCTCGTATTCATTAAACTTAAAGCCTGGTTTAAACTTGTCACGATTATCGAACTTTACTCTTATATTGTTTTTTTGCAATTCACTCATTAAATTTTCAGAAACTTTTTCCACATACTTATGCTCATTTGAATCTTTATAGATTGGAATTATCACTACCTGATAAGGAGCGAGATTAGGAGGCAAGACTAATCCTTTGTCATCACTGTGTGTCATAATAAGTGCACCTATAAGTCTTGTTGAAACTCCCCATGAAGTTGCCCAAACGTAATCTAATTTTCCAGAATCACTTGTAAATTTTACATCAAATGCCTTTGCAAAATTTTGGCCTAAAAAATGAGATGTTCCAGCTTGAAGCGCTTTTCCATCTTGCATTAACGCCTCTATACAATAAGTTTCTTCAGCACCAGCAAATCTTTCACTTTCTGACTTTGTGCCTTGAATCACTGGGATAGCCATAAAATTTTCAACAAAATCGGCATACACTTGATTCATCAATTTTGCCTCTTTTAAAGCCTCTTCCTTTGTGGAATGAGCAGTGTGGCCTTCTTGCCATAGAAATTCAGAAGTTCTTAAAAAAAGTCTAGTCCGCATTTCCCATCTTACTACATTAGCCCACTGATTAATTAGTAATGGTAAATCTCGATAAGACTGAATCCATGATTTATAAGTATTCCATATTACAGCCTCACTAGTAGGTCTAACTACAAGTTCTTCATCTAATTTTGCTTTTGGATCAACTACTAGTTTTCCTTTGGAATTCTCATCATTTTTAAGTCTGTAATGAGTAACAACAGCACACTCCTTTGCAAATCCTTCTGCGTTTTTTTCTTCTGCTTCAAACAAACTTTTAGGTACGAAAAGGGGGAAATAAGCATTTTGATGTCCAGTTTTTTTAAACATTTGATCTAACTCAAGTTGCATTTTTTCCCATATAGAATAGCCATAGGGTTTGATTACCATACATCCTCTAACAGATGAGTTTTCAGCAAGATCAGCTTTAATTACAATCTCATTGTACCATTTAGAATAATCTTCATCCCTGGGTGTTAATTTCTTTGGCATAAATTTTTTGGCATAGAATTTGAAATAAAATATAATGTAGTAACATTGTGATACAAAATTAAGCCTTTTGTAGCACATATTTAAAATGAATTTACATGAAAACATTCTACTTAATTTCAAAAACAAATAGCCAAAATTTATTGCTTTTATTATCCCTACTCTTATATAGTTGTGGAAGCTTTCAAGGATCATCATACTTTGACAACGATGGTATATATGTGTCAAATAAAAGTGCGAGACCCAATAATACTAAAAGGGATGGAAATGTTAATTACTACAAAAAATATTTTAATGATGCTGCTGAAAATGGATATGTAAGTTCAGATTCAAATGAAACTTATTTTACTGATATTGATTCTTANAANTCTTTTGATGAAAATGATGTTACAGANATTGAGCTAAATAATAGTCAAATACCATGGGGNGNAAATCCATCACAAACAGAGGTTATNTTATTTAANAATAATTCAAACTTTTTATGGGGTTTGTCAGGTTTTGCTTTNAATNATTCNCCCTTTTGGAACAATTATTTTTACTCCCCTTTTCAATTTGGATTNAATAGATTTATGAGTCCATGGTCAAACTTTCCGATGTGGAGTCCTTATGGTAGATATGCGGATTTCTGGAGATGGAGGGGATATGATACCTTTTACAATCCTTATAATTTCTTTGGAGGTTTTTACAACCCTTATGGATTAGGATTTGCTTCCGGATTTGGTTACAGGAATAATTGGTTTAATAGATATTACAATTATAATAGATTTAATGATTACTATGGGAATAATATGAGAAGAAGAGGTTCGAGAACATATAGGAATACAATAGCAAGAATTAATTCTGGAAGGGGTGAACGATCCAATAGAAATTCAAATTCACGTTTAATTGGGAAGTCTAATGATAATAATTCTAGATCAAGAAATATTGAAAAAACAATTACTAGATTCAATCTTGGGAGAGGAAGTGGCTCCATCGGAAGAATCTCTTCTATTGGTTACGATAGAAATCGAATAAGAAGTAGTCAAAATTATAATTCCAACTCGATAAGAAATTCAANTAATTTAAATTATTTAGTAAACAGAAACAGATCATCAAGCTTTCCGCAGACGAATACAAATATTTTAAAAACACCAAACCAAAGATCAATCGGCTCAGGTAGGCTACAAACTGAAAATCGAATGGTTGAAAGAAATCTAAATAGAGGCTCGTCTGTCATTTTCAATAGTCCTCAAGCTAGACAAACTCAGAGTAATATGGGTAGAGGAAATAGATCTTACACACGAGTTCAAGAAGGTAGTTACAGAGACCCTAGAAATAACGTAAGAGTTCAAAATAGTAATGTTAGAAGAAGTAATTTGGTAAGATCGAAAAATTCTTCTAGTAATAGCTCTTACAGGAGGTCATATAATTTAAGCAGAAGCAATTCTTCATTTAATTCTGGAGGTGTAAATAGATCCTCTTCAGGAAGAAGTTCTTCATCTGGAGGGAGAGGAAATACACATTAAGAATCCAAAATAAATAATTTAATGCGAAACTTATTTTATATAGGCATTGCCACTTTGGTTTCGAATTTAATTAATTCACAAACCCTTAATGATTTAAACTATATGACATTTTCATCTCTAAATGGTTCAGCTAGATATAAGTCTATGGCAGGAGCTTTTGGTGCTTTAGGAGGTGACTTGTCATCCATATCAAATAACCCAGCTGGCTCATCAGTTTTTTTATATAATGAAATTGGGGCATCAATAAACTATAATTCGAAAAACGTAAAAGGGATTTATTCAGATCAGTCAAGAACTATTCAAGATGAAGATTTTTATTTTGACCAATTTGGTGCAGCATTTGTTTTTAATAACACTAATGAGAAAAGTTCTTGGAAAAGAATAACTGCCTCTATAAGTGTTAACAGAATAACGAGTTTTGATCAAAGAAGCTCTATTAACGGAGCTGGAAAAAATAGTATATCTGATTATTTTCTTTATTACGGAGATGGAGTTTTGCTTGAAGATATTCAAATATATGATGATGAAACCATTTCTGATATTTATGGCTATTTAGGTGAAGAGATAGGTTTTGATGCTCAACAAGCTTTCCTGGGATATCAATCCTATATAATTGACCCTTTAACAAATAATTTATCTGAGAGATCTTATGTATCAAATATCAAATCTGACAGATTTAATCACATTTTAAATCAATTTAATGAGGGTTATCATAGAAAAACAAGTTTTAATTTCAGCGGACTATACAAAGACTTTTTACACCTTGGTTTTAATATCAATCAACACAGAATTGAATTTAGTAATTTGCAAGATTTTTATGAAAAAGACCATGATTCGAATTCATTAGTAAGTAATGTGAATTTTGAAAATTCTTTATTAAGCCTCGGCCAAGGTTTCTCTTTGCAGTTTGGCGCAATCCTAAAGTTTGATAATTTTAGGCTGGGTCTAAGCTATGATAGTCCTCAATGGATAAATATTGCTGATGAGACTCAACAAAAAATCAGCAGCTTTAGATCTGACAACGGTATGTCCATAAAAGAAATCCTTGAGCCTAATGTGATTAACTCATTTAGTCCATATGAATTAAGAATTCCAGCTAAATCAAGTATAAGCTTTGCATATATTTTAAATAAAAAAGGTCTATTATCTATTGAATATAATCACCAGAATTTATCAAATATTAAACTGAATTCCGAATCAATTAGCTCATATCTAGATGAATTAATCTCTAATTCCCAACAGGCATTTACATCAGTTAATATAATTAAATTTGGAGGTGAATATAGAATAGAAGATCTTAGTCTTAGGGCGGGCTATTATCAAAGATCAAACAGTAAACGGGATATTTTCAAAAATGATAATTCATTAACTTTTGGAATAGGATTCGATTTTGGATCAAGTAATTTTAGTGTGTCTTTTATTCAGTCAAAAATAAATAAAAATTTACAATTATTTTCAGCAGGGTTGACAGATGAGTATGATTTAGAAAATAAATTTACAGAACTTACGTTAAGTTATAATATAAAATTCTAGTCTTACTTAAAATCTGATTTCCTTTTAATTTCAGTATATTTGTGGCTATTTTAGGCTTATGAAAATTGAAAAAATAATTCCTGACAATCAACAAGATTCTGCAGAAGACCATTTCTCTTCAAATGTAAATACACCTTTGAGAGACGATGCTTTTTTAAAAACCGACGAAGAGAAAATTTTAATCATAGAAAAACACGTACACTCTATACTCGAAACACTGGGAATGGACTTAACTGACGACAGCATAAAAGGTACACCAAAACGAGTAGCCAAGGCCTATGTTAAAGAAATTTTTGGTGGGTTACATCCGAATAGAAAGCCTAAATCATCAACATTCAATAACTCATATAAATATGGAGAAATGTTGGTTGAGAAAAATATTATAGTCTACTCAACATGTGAGCACCATTTACTTCCAATTATTGGAAGAGCTCATATTGCGTACATTTCTAAAGGAACCGTTGTAGGACTTTCAAAAATGAATCGAATTGTTGATTATTTTGCTAGACGTCCCCAAGTTCAGGAACGTTTAACAATACAGATCGTTAAAGAACTACAAAATGTATTAAAAACTGAAGATGTAGCTTGTGTTGTTGATGCAAAACATTTATGTGTAAATTCAAGGGGGATTAGAGATGTTTTAAGTAGTACAGTGACAAGTGAGTTTGGTGGTGTTTTTAAAACTAAAGAAAAAAAAGGTGAGTTTTTAGATTACATTAATCTCGAAACTGATTTTAATGAGTAGTTCACTTCAGGTATATAATTCTTTAAGTGGAAAAAAAGAAGCCTTCAAGTCTATTTTACCCAAAAAAGTGGGTATGTATGTGTGTGGGCCAACAGTTTACAGTAATGTCCATCTAGGGAATTGCAGAACCTTTATTTCATTTGATTTAATATATCGTTACCTTACACATTTAGGATATAAAGTTAGATATGTCAGAAACATAACTGATGTAGGCCACCTAGAAAATGATTCTGACGAAGGTGAAGACAGAATCTCAAAAAGAGCTCGTCTTGAATCAATTGAACCAATGGAAATAGTGCAACGCTACACGTTGGATTTCAGAAAAATTATGGAGCTATTTAATACTTTACCTCCAAGTATAGAACCGACAGCAAGTGGCCATATTTTAGAACAAATCGAATTAATTAAAGAACTTCTTAAAAACGAGTATGCATACGAAATAAATGGATCAGTATATTTTGATGTAAAAAGATTTAATAAAGATGTGCCTTATGGTAAACTAAGTGGCAGAAATATTGATGAACTTATCCACAACACGCGTGCCTTAGATGGTCAAAGTGATAAGAAGAACCCCCAAGATTTTGCATTATGGAAAAAAGCTGAACCAATGCATATTATGAGGTGGCCTTCACCTTGGAGTGATGGATTTCCAGGATGGCATCTCGAGTGTACGGCCATGAGTAGAAAATATTTAGGTACTAAATTTGATATCCACGGAGGTGGAATGGATCTCAAATTTCCTCATCACGAGTGCGAGATTGCACAGGCGGAAGGAGTTGAAAAGGATTCACCAGTAAATTATTGGTTACATNCAAATATGCTTACGCTAAATGGCAAAAAGATGGCTAAATCTACTGGTAACAATATTTTGCCAGAAGAAATATTCAATGGTAAAAATACTTTTTTTAAAAAAGCATTTTCACCAATGGTAATTAAATTTTTTATGCTGCAAGCTCACTACCGAAGTATATTAGATATTAGTGAAGAAGCATTAGAAGCATCTGAAAAGGGTTTTAACCGTCTTGTGACTGCTTTAGATGTTATCGAAAAAATTACTCCATCTGAATCTACTACAGATTTTAATGTCTCATTATGGAGAGAAAAATGCTATTCATCAATGAATGATGATTTTAATAGTCCGCTATTAATAGGGTATCTTTTTGATGCGGTAAAGTTTATAAATTCTGTTGAAAATAAACAAAAAAGTATTTCTAATTCTGATTTAGTTATTCTTAAAAAGTCTATTCACGATTTCATTTATGATGTTTTAGGTTTTAGGATTTCAAATTCTTCTAAAAAAAATGCTATATCAGAGAAAAACAAAGAAATTTTGGATTTACTTTTAGAGGTAAGAAATAAAGCAAGATCTAAAAAAGACTTTGAAATTTCAGATTTCATAAGAGGATCATTAACCAAATTAAAAATTGAATTAAATGATACTGAAAATGGTACAAATTATGAAATAAAATAGCCCATAAAATGCTCAAAAAAATTCTTGTTTTTCCTCTTATATTTCTAGTTAAAATTTACCAAAGAATCATTTCTCCTTTGTTTCCAGCGACTTGCAGATATACGCCAACTTGCTCAGAATACACTGTTCAAGCTCTAATAAAATATGGTCTCTTTAAAGGAGTCTATTTATCGTTTAAAAGAATAATAAATTGTCATCCTTGGGGAGGGTCAGGTTATGATCCAATTCCCTAATTATTTATTAAGTTTATCTATGAATTTATTTACATTTATTAATTAAAATATTTGTATGCATCTAATAAAAATTGAATGGGCCCCGAGCGAAACACTTTTTAAAATTGGTGACTTTGGCATACATTATTATAGTTTAATGTTTATAGTAGCTTTTAGTCTTGGCTATTATATAATGAAAAAAATTTTCTCAAACGAAAATGTATCTGAAGAATACTTAGAGTCTTTATTTGTATATATGGTTTTGTCAATTCTTTTAGGTGCTCGACTTGGTGACGTGTTTTTTTATAGTTGGGATTATTACAGTAATCACCTACTTGAAATTTTATTACCCATTAAGGAAACCACAGATGGATATAGATTTACTGGATTTAGAGGACTAGCAAGTCATGGGGCTGTTGTTGGCAGCCTGATTGGTCTTTATCTTTATCAGTTAAAATTTAAAAAGCGTTCATTGCTCTGGTTATTAGACAGAATTACTATACCTGTTTCACTCGGTGCATGTTTTGTTCGCTTAGGGAACTTTTTTAATTCAGAAATCGTAGGTAAATACAGTAATACAGATTTTGGAGTTGTATTCCTTAACAGAGGAGAGAATCTCCCAAGGCATCCTGCCCAAATTTATGAATCAATTTGTTATCTTTTTTTGTTTTTATTTTTAAGAAAAATATACAAATCTGATAAAAAAAATAGACAAGGATATCTTATCGGATCATTTTTTGTTGGTATGTTCACTATACGATTTTTAATAGAATATCTAAAAGAAAGCCAAGGAGGTTTAGAAGATATACTGGGTATATTTTCTACAGGTCAATGGCTTAGTATTCCTTTAATTCTCTTTGGTTTTTATTTGATTTTTAAGTCATCAAAATTAATAGAAAAGTAAAATAGATTTAGTTTGCTAAATTGGACTAAATAAAAAACTTAATTTTTATAACTATGTATTTTCCTTTTGCAGTTCACTTTTATTTTGAGTATCAAACATAACAGGTGTCGCAATAAAAACAGAAGAATACGTCCCAACAATAACACCTATAATTAGTGCGAACATAAAACCTCTTATCGACTCTCCTCCAAAAATAAAAATTGCGATTAGAACTAGCAAGGTGGTTAAGGAGGTATTTAAGGTTCTGCTGAGTGTACTATTTAGCGCACTATTCACAGTAAAATCAAAATTCACTTTACCTTTCTCACCTAAAAATTCTCTTATTCGATCAAATACTACCACTGTGTCATTCAGGGAATAACCAATTACTGTTAATACGGCTGCTATGAAAGCTTGATTAATTTCCATATTGAAAGGCATGAAAGTATATGTCAAAGAAAAGATCCCTAAAACAATTAATACATCGTGAAAAACAGCTGCAACTGCTCCTAACGAAAATTGCCATTTTCGAAATCTGACTAAAATGTAAAGGAACACGACAATTAATGACCCGATAATTGCTAAAAATGAATTGTTTTTTATATCATCTGCAATTGTTGGCCCGACCTTTATTGAAGACATTATTCCAATATTTTTTTCAGAACTACCTTTAACAAAATCATCATAAGATATATTTTGAGGTAAAAATGATATCAACGCCTTAAAAAGCATATTTTGAATTTCTTCATCAACGGTTACACCTTCGTTATCTACTTTATATTTAGTTGTAACTTTCAGCTGATTTTCTTCTCCAAAAGTTTTGACCTCGGCGCTACCAAAGGTATTATTAAGTAAGGAGTTTATTTCTGCAGCATTTACGGGTTGATCAAATCTTACTGTGTAAGATCTTCCACCCACAAAATCGACACCTTGGTTTAAACCATTATTAACAAGTGAAAATAAGCTAACTAAAATCAGCAAAGAAGAACAGATATAAGCTATTTTTCTTCTTTTCAAAAATGAGATATTTATCTTTGATAAGAACCCCTTAGTTAATTTTGTAGAAAATGATATACGCTTACCTTTCTCATTTCTAGAATCTACAAGAATTCTCGTTATAAAAATTGCTGTAAATAACGAGGTCCCAATACCTATAAGAAGTGTTGTTGCGAAGCCCTTGATGGGTCCAGTACCAAAAATAAATAAAATTAATGCTGTTAAGCCAGTTGTGATGTTTGCATCTAAAATCGAAGAAAGAGCATTGTTGAAACCATCTGAAATTGATTTACGGATTCCTTTTCCTTTATCAAGTTCTTCCCTCACTCTTTCAAAAATTAAAACATTTGCATCTACAGATATACCTATAGTAAGAACTATCCCCGCAATCCCTGGTAAGGTTAGTACTGCTCCTAGACCAGCTAATATTCCAAAAATTAGAAGAATATTTAGTAGTAATGCTATATCAGCGAAAATTCCAGAGCTTCCATAATAAAAAACCATCCAAATCAAAACAATTATTAATGCAATTAGAAACGAATAAATACCTGCTTGAACTGCCTCTTTTCCAAGTGAGGGCCCAACGATTTCAGACTGAATTATATTTGCCGAGGCAGGTAGCTTTCCTGCTCTTAAAACATTTGCTAAGTCTGTAGCTTCATTTAATGAGAAATTTCCAGTAATTTCTGAACGTCCACCTGATATTGCTCCACTTGAAACTCCAGGGGCAGAATATACAATCTCATCTAAAACTATTGCAATGTTACTTCTTTGATTATAAGCCTTTCCAGTCAAATTTTCCCATATTCGGGCTCCTCTTGAATCCATTTGCATGGATACCGCAGGATTACCTAATTGGTCAAATGTTTGAAGAGCGTCTACTACAACACCTCCACTTAGTGGTGCTGTATTAGTTCGATTGGATTTAAGAGCAAATAGCTCAATTATGTCACTATCCTGGATAGGCTTTCCCCATACAAATCGGGTGTAACGATATTCTGGTGGCAAAAGTCTTCTTACCTCAGGTTTATCTAGGTAGCTAGTTACTATGTCTCTATCTCTCGAAGAAAATTGGGCTAGAACAGGTCCACCTTGGAATCCTTGTCCAACAACTTTATCTAGAATAGGATTAGAAGAAGACGCTATAGTGTCTTGAGCAGCAACATCTGCAAGAAGTTCATCAATTTCTGAAGTTTCTGTACTCCCTTGTCTATCCTTTATAGATTGCTTGTTTTTTTCCTGTTCACCTAATAAATTATTTGCTTCGATTAAAAAATTAACTAATTGATCGTTTTTATATGTTTCCCAAAATTCAAGTTGAGCTGTGCTTTGAAGAAGATATTGTACTCTATCTACGTCTTTTACTCCAGGCAACTCGACCAAAATTCGTCCTGAACTACCTAGTCTTTGAATATTTGGCTGAGTTACTCCAAACTTATCGATTCTTTTTCTTAATACTTCAAAAGCTGAAACTATTGATTCGTCAATTTTTTTCCTGATAACAGTCTGTGTTTCTAAATCATTCATTTCAAAATTGATCTCATCACTAAGTGTACGATTAGCAAAAATATTTGGTGATGCTAATTTCTCATCACTTTTTAATAAATCGAAAGATTTAAAAAAAGATTCAACATAGGGATCATCTGAGGACTTTTGTAAAATATCTGCTTCATCTAATGCCTTATTAAAAACTACATTCTTAGAATTTTCAGCTAAACCACTAAGAATATCCCTTATAGAAATTTGTAATATAACATTAATACCTCCTTTGAGATCTAGACCCTTATTTAACTCTTTTTCTTTAGCATCATTGTATGTTGTAAATCCATATATAGGATTGTTTCCAATTGAATCTAAAAATGAGTTAGTTTTTTGATCACGCAGTTCTAAGTAATTTGGTATGTTGTTTGGAATCAGTTCTCTGGAGAAGGTTTTAGCTTTTTCCTCAACACTACTTGTAATAAATGTGAATGAGAGTTGATAAATACTCACAAGGGCAAATAAAATACCGAATACTCTTACCAACGAATTGTTTTGCATTACGTATTTATAAATGTTTTAATATAGAGGCGTGCAAATATAGTGCTAAACCTATGAATTGACAACTCATATAAATAATATTGAATTAATTTCTACTTCTTTTCAAAGAAAATCTGAAAGAGCAGAATTCATTTCCCTAACCTTAATTGCACTTTCGTTTAATAAATTTTCCTCAGATTGATTTAAATTAATGTCGATAATAGACTCAACACCGTTAGCACCGATAATACAAGGAACGCCAATACATATATCCCTCAAATTATATTCTCCATCCAAAAATACAGAGCACGGGATAATTTTTTTGTAATCATTTAAAATACTATCAACAAGATAAGCAACAGAGGCTCCAGGGGCATACCAAGCAGAAGTACCTAATAATTTTGTTAATGTAGCACCACCAACCATNGTATCTGCNACAACTTTTTGGATAACTTTTTCTTCTAGAAATTGTGAAATAGGAATACCGCTATAAGAAGCTAGTCTGTGAATTGGTATCATTGTTGTGTCACCATGTCCACCAATTACCATTCCTTGTATATCGTTAGCAGGTTTACCCAAAGCAAGGGAAAGGTAAGTTTTAAAACGTGAACTATCTAAGGCACCACCCATTCCAATAATTCTATTTTTTGGCAAACCTGTAGCTTTTAGAGCTAAATAAGTCATNGTATCCATTGGATTAGATACTACTACTATGATTGNATCNGGAGAGTGCTTTAATACGTTTTCAGAAACTTTTTGAACGATACTTGCATTAATTCCAATAAGTTCTTCGCGAGTCATTCCAGGTTTTCTAGGAACTCCGGAAGTAATTACTACTACATCACTTCCTCTTGTCTCAGAATAATCATTAGTTACACCTCTTATTGATGTATTGAAACCAAGTGTAGTAGCTGTCTGATAAAGGTCTAAAGCTTTGCCTTCAGCAAATCCCTCTTTNATATCAAGGATTACTACTTTACTAGCTATTTCGTTNTGGGAAATGTATTCTGCNCAAGATGCACCTACNTTCCCTGCACCTATGACTGTAACTTTCATTATTTTAAATTTAGGTTTATTTAATCAAAACTTAAACATCGATATTAGCATATATAGCATTTTTTTCGATGAATTCTCTTCGTGGTGGAACTTCATCACCCATTAGCATTGTAAATACTTTGTCTGCTTTCTTATCCTCTGGGTCATAAGTAACCTTTCGCAAAGTCCGTCGATCAGGATCCATAGTTGTGTTCCATAATTGTTCCGCATTCATTTCTCCAAGACCCTTATATCTTTGAACTGATGTGCCAGAGCCAAATTCCTGAATTAGTTTATCTCTTTGATCATCATTCCAAGCATAATCACTTTTTTGCCCTTTTTTAACTAAATATAAAGGTGGAGTTGCAATATAGATGTATCCTAATTCAATAAGTTCTTTCATGTAGCGAAAGAAAAATGTTAGAATTAAGGTCGAAATATGACTTCCATCAACATCCGCATCACACATGATTACAATTTTGTGATATCGTAGTTTTTCTATATTTAAAGCTTTACTATCCTCCTCTGTTCCAATCGTAACACCGAGTGCAGTATAGATGTTTCTTATTTCTTCATTCTCAAAAACCTTATGTTGCATTGCTTTTTCAACGTTCAAGATTTTACCCCTTAAGGGTAATATAGCCTGAAAGTTTCGGTCTCTTCCTTGTTTAGCAGTTCCACCAGCAGAATCCCCCTCTACGAGAAAAATTTCACACAATGATGGATCTTGCTCNGAACAGTCAGATAATTTACCTGGTAATCCACCACCACTCATTACCGTTTTTCTTTGAATCATTTCACGGGCTTTTCTGGCTGCATGTCTGGCTTGTGCAGCAAGAATTACTTTGTCAACAATAGTTTTGGCATCACTTGGATTTTCTTCTAAATAATTTTCAAGCATTTCCGATACCGCTTGAGAAACAGCAGAAGTTACTTCCCTATTTCCAAGTTTAGTTTTGGTTTGACCTTCAAATTGGGGTTCTGCAACTTTAACAGAAATTATTGCAGTAAGGCCCTCTCTAAAATCATCTCCTGAGATTTCGAATTTGAGTTTATCTAAAAGACCTGAATTTTCAGCATAACGTTTTAATGTAGTTGTTAAACCTCTCCTAAATCCTGAAAGATGAGTTCCTCCTTCATGTGTATTAATATTATTTACATATGAATGTAAGTTTTCAGTAAAAGATGTATTATATATCATAGCAACCTCAACAGGAACCATGTTTTTCTCACCTTCCATCGATATGACATTCCCAATTATAGGTTCCCGATTTTCGTCTAAATAATGAATAAACTCCTTCAAACCCTCTTTTGATTTGAATGTTTCAGAAATAAAATCTCCATCATCATTTTTATTTCTCTTGTCCGATATGGTAATTTTAATTCCCTTATTAAGGTAAGAAAGTTCTCTCATCCTAAGAGATAGGGTTTCGAAATTGAATTCTAGTGTTTGCTTGAAAATTTCATGATCAGGTTTNAAGGTTACTTCGGTACCCCTTTGGTCTGAATTTCCAATACTTGTTACTGGCGCGTTTGGTTTACCCCTTGTATATTCTTGTTGCCATATCTTTCCATCTCTATAAACTTTTGCAATTAATGTTTCAGATAATGCATTAACACATGAAACACCGACTCCATGCAGTCCTCCAGATACTTTATATGAATCTTTATCAAACTTGCCACCAGCGCCAATTTTAGTCATCACTACTTCAAGTGCAGAAACTCCCTCTTTTTTGTGCATCCCAATAGGAATACCCCTTCCATTATCACTTGTTGTAATAGAATTGTCTACATTAATCGTCACGTTTATCTCATCACAATGCCCTGCTAACGCTTCGTCTATAGAATTATCTACAACTTCGTATACTAAGTGGTGGAGTCCTCTAAGGCCTATGTCACCGATGTACATTGAGGGNCGCATTCGGACATGCTCCATTCCTTCNAGTGCCTGAATACTGTCAGCGGAATATTTATTTTTTTGAATTTCTTGGTCCATTATTTATCAAAACAACGACTCTAAGATGTTGTTTAACAAATATAATTATTAACACCTTGAATATGACGGAAATCCCTCGTAATTATGGATCAAGTTATCAACACAATAGTGTTCAAAANAAAGAATTTTTAAGCTTAAATCTNGAAAAATTAAAACTTAACTAGTATCCTTTTTCGTGCACATTAACCACTGCCCTACCACTTGGATCATTTTGGTTTTGAAAAGCTTTGTCCCATGAAAGAGCAATCGGAGTACTACAAGCCACAGAAGGGACTGAAGGGACGCTTAGTGCTGCAGCATCACTAGGGAAGTGTGACTCAAAAATACTTCGATAATAAAATTCTTCCTTATTTTGAGGTGTCTGGACTGGAAAACGTTGACTAGCATTCTTCATTTGATTGTTCGATACCTCTTTTTCAACAAGATCCTTTAATGTATCAATCCAACTATAGCCAACTCCATCCGAAAATTGTTCTTTTTGTCTCCAAGCAACACTCGTTGGTAAATATTTTTCAAAAGCCTTTCTTAATACCCATTTTTCCATCCGAGTTGAATTTATCATCTTGTCTTTAGGATTAAGTCTCATAGCTACATCAATAAATTCTTTATCTAAAAATGGAACTCTACCTTCAATACCCCATGCGGCAAGAGACTTATTGGCTCTTAAGCAGTCATATTGATGGAGATTGCTCAATTTTCTTACCGTTTCTTCATGAAATTCTTTGGAATTTGGAGCTTTATGAAAATATAAGTAACCACCAAAAAGCTCGTCTGCGCCTTCTCCTGAAAGGACCATCTTAATACCTAAGGATTTAATTGCTCTTGCCATAAGGTACATTGGGGTAGATGCTCTAATTGTTGTTATATCGTAAGTTTCTAAATGATATATAACTTCATTTAAAGCATCTAAACCTTCCTGGATTGTAAACTTAATCTCGTGGTGAACTGTTCCTATTTTTTTGGCTACTTCTTGGGCAGCAGCAAGATCTGGAGAGCCCTCTAGTCCTACAGAAAAAGAATGCAATTGAGGCCACCATGCTGATTGAATGTCGTTAGTTTCAACTCGCATTGATGCAAATTTTTTTGCTAATGCAGAAGTAATAGATGAGTCCAAACCTCCGGAGAGGAGAACCCCATAGGGTACATCACTCATTAGTTGACGATGAACAGCATCTGCTAATGCATCATGGAGATCTTCTATGGATGTAGTATTATTTTTCACGCTCTCATAATCTGTCCAAGTTGGTTGATACCACTTAATCATCTTCTTTTCTTTACTATACAAATAATGACCCGGAGGGAACAACTCAATTTTATCACATACCCCTTCTAAAGCTTTTAATTCTGAGGAAACGTAGAATGTTCCATCACTATCCCATCCCATATATAAAGGGATTATCCCAATATGATCTCGTGCTATAAAATATTCATCTTTGCTACTGTCATATATTGCAAAGGCAAAAATTCCATTTAACTTTTCAACAAAATTCTTTCCCTCTTTTTCATATAGCGCTAATATAACTTCACAATCTGACTGTGTTTTAAATTTATAGTCATTTTCGTAGATTAAACGTAGTTCACGATGATTATAAATTTCACCATTTGCTGCAAGTACTAATTTACCTGACGGACTAATCAAAGGTTGTTTTCCAGATGTTGGGTCAACTATAGCTAGGCGCTCATGTGAGAGGATAGCGTTAGAGTCATCGTATATTCCAGACCAATCTGGACCACGGTGCCTTAATTTTTTTGACATATTCAAGATTTGTGGTCTAAGTAAACTACTTTCACGTTTTAACTCAAAAGCACACAATATACCGCACATAATATTTTTTTATAAAAATAGAATAAGAATTTTAAAAAATTAATCTTAAATCATTAAATAATTAATTTTATTAACTTATATAGACTTATTTAGTAAATACTTTAAGTATCAAACAATATTATTAATCGAAACATAAAAAGTATTTACTTTTTATTATTATTAATTAATTCTATTACTATAGACAACATTACCATTAAGAATTGTAGCTACAATTCTTGTGTTTAGAATTCTATTTTTAGGAACAGTAATTATATCCCTGTCTAGAATGATAAAATCAGCTACTTTCCCTTTTTCGAT
Source organism: Flavobacteriaceae bacterium TMED68 (assembly GCA_002167525.1). The sequence goes on along the minus strand of NHDV01000007.1, from coordinate 147,955 downwards.
TGACCCTTTTTGTTGATCTTCAAAGTTGGCATAAGCTCCCCAAATTGTCATCCCTTTTAGAGCCTCAATTCTAGATAATTTGTTTCTTGGTAAAAACCCTCCTTTTGGATAAGAATTTTTATCCTCTCTAACAACTGCTGAAAAAAATGTTGAAATCGGGCTAACTTTCTCTACAGGAAAATCGGTACCCAAAGCTATAGTTCCAGAATTTTCTAAAAGTACTTTATATGCGTAAGCTCCCTCAAGTCTATTCTTGCCTAATCTGTCTTTGGCCCAATACATATCACTAGTAGCGTGCGTAGGTTGAACAGAAGGAATAATTTTTTTATTGAACAATTTTAAATCTGCCGTATCTATTATTTGGGCATGCTCTACCCGCCATCTTGGATCTTTAGATGAAATTAAGGCTTCATTATAAGCTTCAAGTACAATGCTATTTGCATCATCGCCAATAGCATGGGTATTCATTTGAAAAGGTGTAGAAGCCAATTTTATTGCTAACTTTTTGATTGAATCCTTTGGTGTTATGAATTTGCCCTTATGTGATTTTAAATCGCTGTAATCNTGTTTTAGTGCTGCTCCACGNGATCCTAAAGCTCCATCAGCGTATATTTTAAAAGACCGAACTGTTAATTTATTTTTTAAAATAGGACCTCTAGATAAGAAATGTTGCATGTTTTCTTTTGTATTNGAAATCATTGCATAAACTCTCATTTCTAACTCTCCATTATTATGAAGGCTGTCAATTAGGTAAATGTCTTCTTTATTTAATCCAGCCACAGAAACAGTTGTAAGTCCATTTTCAAAACCTAATTCGGCAGCTTGTTTTAGAGCCTCAACTTTAGTCTCAGTTGATGGAATAGGTAAAATAGCATTAATTAATTTCATTGGAGAGTCAATTAATACACCTGTAAGTTTACCTTTTTCCTTTACAATTGTTCCTCCAGATATTGTTGTATTTTCATCAATACCAGCAAGATCTAATGCCTTCTGATTTACTAGCAATGCGTGGCCATCAATCCTTCGCAGTGCAACTGGAATATTCGGAAATAACTTATCAAGAATTACTTTATTAGGAAAAACTTTATCTGTCCAATCATTTTGATCCCAGCCTCTCCCTAAAATAGCTTTNANTTTTTTTCCNCTTGAATNTTTTAATACTTTTTGAATAACCTCATCAAAACTCTTAGTNCCAACAAGATCANCTTGCTGAAGAGNTAAACCNAGACTAAGGAAATGACAGTGGGAGTCNATAAATCCTGGGTANACAGGTAANTTTTGAAGATTCAAGATTTTTTTTGCTGAATATTTTTTTAAAACTTCCTCNCCACCGACATCAATNAATTTTCCNTTTTTTATAACAAAAGCTGNGGCTTTCCCCATTTTATCATNCATAGTGTATATAGATGCATTATGAACNATCAAATCTGCACNNTTTTGGCAANNGACANCTGACAGCGCTNTAAAAAGCANCACATAATAANATAAACCTTTTAACATTAATTTATTTTTAAAAATAANTTGTTTTTATTNNATGCCAAATGTAAAAAATTCAATTTTAGTTACCAATTTGANAGGTTCGATAAATTGATAATTTNAAAATTAATATTGAAAATCAAATTTATATGTTATTCCNCCTAAAATNAAAAGGGGTGGNTCTGGATAATATGCCCATCTACCATNNATTCCTTTTGAATTNAATNTNCCNTTAAAAAAAANNTCAAATTGCTNAGNNATTTTATANGTAATATGNGCTGATGATCTAATAAAGATTGGAAGNNTTTCTTCATTTATTAATAAATCNTTGGNTANATCTTGCTCTAAAAAAATTATTCGCAAAGCGGCGCTTCGGTCTCCCCACATTGAACCGTTGAAGGAAAATGCCAAGCGATCATTCCATCTAATTTGACTCTCCCAATTCATTTTTAATGAAGGAATATTCCATAAAATCTCTTCCTGATGGGTATTAAAAAACCTGTAGCTAGTTTCAAAGCGAATAAAGTTATCTTTTATCATATTTATTACAATAGAAGCATTAAAACCATAAAAACTCAAATCAAGATATCTGCTTTCAAATGCATTGGATAATCTATAAGATTCTAGCTCATTTTCATTGTCAAAGGGTAAACGTTGATAATAACTGAAATTTTCAACTTCATCAAAAGTTAATCCAAAATCAAAATTTAAAACTGAAGCTAAACGACTTAGCGCTCCTAATTTAACATTATACTTATTAAAAGTTGGAATTAGAGGTGTTGTTGGAGCCAAATAAGGATTTAGAACTGAAAGAGAGCTATATGAATTCAATTTAGCTCCACCAATTGCGGTGATATATGGAGTAAGTTTATTTTCTTCTTTTTGGTACAAAATTTCAATTTCAGGATAATAAATCAAGTCATTTGAAATTTGATCAACACCTACAAAATATGCTATTCCTGCTCCAATCTTAATTCTTAAATCCTTACTTGTATTTTGCCAAAATAGACTCAAAGAACCTTGAGCTTGAGAATATTCTTCTTNNATTNTTTCAAAATANGAGNTNGCAAATNTTGTATTTAAACCCTGNATTTTGATTTTACCNTTAAGGNTACCTCTAGCTAATTCNGAACCAAAATNTGCACTCAAGCCAATTTGTTTTTCAATTGAATCAAAATTATCAGTCGATAAATTAGCTTGCAAAATAAAGTTGTGTAAAAAATAATCATACCAATTCCAATTTGATCTTACTTTAAANCTATTTCTNCTTATTTGTGGNTTAATTGAACTAAGAGAACTTTGATCCCAAACATTCTCATTTAATCCAAAATAATTATTTAAGCTTTTAGAAAACTTAAATTGGGTATTCACATTGTATTGGTTNCTTCTAAGATTATGATTAAAACCAATTTCATTATAATTCTGATTACTCCTTAGAANTGTATTATCTAAGTCATTTCCAAAACCATCTTTATAAAAATTNAATCCAAACCTTTGACTTCGATCTATCTCAATGAGACTTGAAATATTAAAAAATAATTGATTCTTATTACCAAAAGCACCACTAAAAAAAGTGTTAAAAGGATCATACAATATTCTTTGTTTTAATTTTAATGGTGTAGCTTTATTTGGNTCAAAGGTCGAAATTACAGGAATTTTTTTGAGTTCATAAACTAGCTCAAACTTGGNATTTGAAATGGAATCAGATATAGATGGATCNGATTTTATTTTAAATGCATCAGAAAGNCTTGGTGTAAAGGATTTTACAATAAGTATTTGTTNTGTCTCAATAGCGCTTTCATNTTTNTGGGCATCACNANTAGANATTGACAAAAGAAAAANAAATAATANTAAANTATCCCTANCCATCACNATTTTGATTTTTATTTTTCAATAAATTTTCAAATTTTGTCTTTAGAATTNCAGCCTCAAAAACAATCTGATCATAAGTTTCAAAGTTTTCTATTAATGAATCAAGAACAAAAATTGCCTGAAAAGGATCATTCATTAAATAATAGTTTTTAGCCAGCAATAATAAGGATTTAGCGTTCCAAACTGAACTTTGATTGGTAGAGATAGATATTTGTGAAATAACATCATTAGATANGTCATATTTGCCCTCTATNTTTAAAAGATTTGCTCTAAAATATAGTGCTTCAGCAACAACGAGCTCGTCTGGTGACTTTTCTAAAACCAAATAAATATCAGAGGCCCCTATACTGTCATTTAGAAATAATGAGGAACGAGCTTTAATTGTTAATGCATCCCATTTAATTGGATTTTCTAAATCATTCAAATTCAATACATTATTAGATGCTTCTATAGCCTTTTGATATTCTTTAGAAGCATAATATGCCTTCATCAAATTTAATTTTGCAAAACGCTTATTTTGTTTAAATGAGGCTATATCAGATAATTTTTCCATATAAAATATTGCTTCAGATTCCTTTGAATCATTTTTAAGAATATTAATAATTCTAACCAGAGCTTTTTCTGTATAAGTTGAAACTTTATCGTTCACTAATGTTTTATAAAAAAACAAAGCCTTATCATTAAGTCCATTTTCAAAATTCAACTCTGCCAAATAGTAAGATGCTCCTTTAACATAGGCTCCTTTTGGATAGATTTCTAAATATTCTTCAAATAATTTTAAAGCATTATTTCTATTACCATCCAAAAATTGTTTTTCTGCCGAAATAAACTGTATTTTTTCAAGCTCNATATCACTAAATTGATTTAGATTATTGTTTTTAATCCAATTATTAAAATCCTTTACCTTTCCTTGATCAATAGCGATTTCTTTAAGGGTAGTTATTGCTTGTTGGCCGATCTCGTATTTAGTAAAAGATAATGCCACATCTTCTAAAACTCCGATGGCTAATCTATATTTTTCTTGATTATATAAAATAAGGCCCTTATTAAGTGCAGCTTTGCCAATGTAAGGACTGATTTTATAACTCCCTATTAGTTGATCATAAGTTGATAATGATTTTTCCTCTTGTTTCTCTTCACTATATACTAAGGCTAATTCAAATAAAGCATCATCAATTAAATCATCATTTGNATAAGCGTTTATTAACTTTTTCAGAGTAGATATTTTTTTCAAATTCCGGTCAACAAATCCATAACAAATGGCTTTTTGAAAATTTGGATAAGCACCTAATTTTTGATTTAAGGCAATAGATATATTATAGTTTTCCATTGCCGGCCAATATTGCTTCAAAGCAAAATGGCAATCGCCTATCCTTAAATAAGTATCTCTTTGGTAAGATGGATCAAATGAACTGTTATCCAAGTCAAAATTTTTAAAATACTGCAGTGCATAATCGTATTCTTTCAATTTAAAATAGATATAGGCCATATCATAGTTTAGTCTTTTAAAGCTAGATACCGTCTCTTTTCTTGGATGTTTTTGAAACTGCTTAAATATATCTAAGGCATTATCGAACTCATTCAACTCATATTCAGATCTGCCAAGCCAATACAAAGCGTATGCATCTATATTTTTATTTTCTTTCAATTTAAGAGATCGCCTGAACAATTTGCTCGCTTCAAGATAACCTGCGTTTTTATATTTATTAATTGCGTTTAGAATTAATACTTTTTGAAAAGTTTTATTATTCTTAAAACCATTGTTGTTTTCTAAAATTTCAATTGCTGCAGTAAAATTTCCTGCTTTCGTATAAGAACTTATTAATAACTCTCTTAAAAGTCCTTGATTTTCATTTTTTGGGTATAGTTTGAGAAAATTGACTATAACCTTTGGAGGATCTTCAAATGGATTGCCAATCTCATAGCTTAATTTAGCATAATTCAAAAAAGCGTCTTCACTTATGTTAGGGTTGAAAGGCATATTAGATGCAGTTTTAAAAGCGTTTAAAGCTGAAGATTTATTATTTGTATTTAAATAACATTCTGCAAGGGTATAATAAGAGTTTTGCGAAAGGGCATTGTTTTCACCAATAATTTGATTGAATTGACTTATTGCTTTTATGAACTTTTTTTCTTTAAAATATGCATAACCCAGCTGGTACAAATCGGTACTATTAATTTTTCCTTTTTTACCTTTATAGGATTCTAGAAAAGGAATAGCATCAGAATAAAGTTTAAGATTAAAATAACTTTCTCCAATTATTTTTGAAAGCTCTGATTTTTCTCTCTTATTGGCATCTTTTAGAGCCTTTTTGGCTAAATCAATTGCTTGACTAAATCGGCCCAACCTAAAATTCATATCTGCTTGAAAATAGGTTAAGTCTTCTTTTTTAGAAGGATCGGAGATTCTACCAAAAGAAGTCAGAGCAGAGTCAAAATCTTCCAATTGGTATGCAATGTGTCCTAAGTAATAATGTGAATCAGACTGATATTTTTTATCATCTTTAACTTTTTCAAAAAATGGTCTTGCTTCCTTATATTTTTTAGCTGAAAAAAGTGAATATCCTTTATTGAAATTAAACTCAGGGCGATCTAACTTAAGGACAGAATTTTCAGATATTCTGTTAAACCATTTTAGTGCATAACGATATTTTTCATTTTTAAAATAATAGTTTGCTATGTCTAGATCTATATTTTCATTTAAACTAGTGTTAGGAAATTTCTCTTTGTACTGAGAAAGCATTTTTTCACTACCAGAATAATTCAATCTTAATGAATTAGAAAGCTTACTAAATTCTATTTGCTGTTGAGCTAAGTGGGGTAAATAAAAATCTTCTTCAAAAACACTAGCCTGCCAAGAGGCTGTAAAATAGTCAAGTCCAAAAAAATGACTTGATAATTCTGAATTTAGTTGATCATTATATAGCTGACTTTGAATCTGAATGGAACAAAACAATAGGCACAGTCTACAATTTTTGAAAAAATTAATTGATCCACACATAATTATAAAGTTAATTTATTAACTAATTATCTAAAAACTTGATTTTTTATATAAATGTTTATTTATTCACAATGTAATAAAGAATAATTCAAAAAAATTAATTTTACATTCAATCATCAAATAATGGTAAGTCTTCAAAACGTAACTATAAAGAATGACAACAATGTTATCTTATCAAACATTAATTTTAGTGTAGATAAAGGTGAATTAGTTTTTTTAATTGGTAAAACAGGAACAGGTAAAAGCAGTTTGTTAAAAATACTTTATGGAGACATGAAACTATTTGATGGGCAGGGTTCAATCTTAGGATTTGATCTAAATACGTTAAAAGAAAAACAAATCCCCAACCTAAGAAGAAAATTAGGAATTGTTTTTCAAGACTTTAAGCTTTTAAATGATAGAAGTTTGTTTGATAATTTGTCATTTGTTCTAAAAGCAACGGGGTGGAAAGAAAAAAGAAAAATTTCTGAAAGAATAGATGAGGTGCTTGAAATGGTTAATGTAAAACCAAATAAAAATAAATTCCCTTTTGAACTCTCTGGTGGAGAACAACAACGGGTTGCTATTGCTAGAGCATTACTTAACCATCCAGATTTAATTTTAGCAGATGANCCAACCGGAAATCTAGATCCTGAAACAAGCCAGGAAATTATGAAGGTTTTTCAACAATTACATAAAGGAGGGATAGGAATAATTATGGCAACACACGATTACAATATGATAGTAAAATTTCCAGGAAAAATTTTTCAATGCTCAAATGGAAAACTGGATGAGGTAGTTGCAAAAAATTAGATTTTTAGAAATTTAAAACTTACTGACATCGATAATTNTAGTCTTTAGGAAAAAACATTTTTGGCTTAATATTTGTATTTTTGTTATTCACAAGTTCATTGAAAACTTACGGGGTCGACTGGTATTGACAGCGAGTTGCATTTAAGAGTAAGCAAGTCGAGCGCTGAATTATAGCTCGTAAATCTCATATTTCACAATTTTAAATGGCGAGAATAACTACGCTCTAGCTGCATAATAACTGAATTATAGTAAGTTAATGCCAAGTTCCAGCAAGGCTGGGAAGCAAGATGTCTCTAAATAGCCCTTGTTGACGGCGATTTGTAATGAGGCACCATAAAAGTCAACATCGAAATANTGTTGCATCAACAGTATTTTTCAAATATGATGCTAAGGTCTGTATAGGCAGTTTTCGGTCAGTTCAGATTCAAAAATTAAGCGAAATCTAAACTTGTAGAAAGCTTTTTTATCACTTGTTTGGACGCGGGTTCGAATCCCGCCGACTCCACTTATTTCATAAATTTTATCTTAAAGTAATTTAATGTTAAGACTAAACCATCAATTTTTTTTTAATTTTTTTCCTNTTATGATTTTTGTTTTATCANTATATGCAGAAGGTCAAGAGAAAACAATTACAAACGAATCAGAGGTAACTACATACGACCTTCCAAAAAATTTGTTATCAAAAAACGGAACAAAAATTAATACTGTTGAAAAATGGGAAAATATCAGACGTAATGAAATTCTTAATTATTTTGAAAATGAGATTTATGGTAAAGCTCCGCTAAAAGAAATTCTTCCTAAAGTTGATGTTATAGAAAATAATTCAGAAACTCTAAATGGCAATGCTATAAGAAAACAATACAAACTTACTTTTGAAAAAAACGGCGGNTCAATATCATTATTTCTTTTAATATATATTCCAAATAAAGAAGAAAAATCTCCTGCATTTTTAGCATATAATTTTGGAGGTAATTATAAGATCAGTGATGACCCCTACATACATATTGATAAAAAAAATACAACAAGAAATATTAAAAGGGGTGGTAATAAATCAAGATGGCCTATAAATAAAATANTAAAATCTGGATATGCACTAATAACTCTAGATTATAATGACGTTGATCCAGATAAAAATAATTTCTCAGATGGAATTCACTCTCTTTTTTATGAAAATGGAAACATTANGCCTAAAGAGAATGAATGGGGATCAATNGCTGCTTGGTCTTGGGGATTTTCAAGAGTTTTAGATTTTTTGGAAAATGAATCTTTAATAAACACTAAGAAAATTGTTTTACTTGGACACTCGAGATTAGGAAAAACAGCATTATGGGCTGGGGCAAAAGATGAAAGATTTGGTATTATTATATCAAATAATTCAGGTTGTGGAGGTGCGGCTCTATCTAAAAGACGTTTTGGTGAAAAAGTTTCAGATATAAATACAAATTATCCTCATTGGTTCGCAAAAAACTTTCATAAGTATAATGATAAAGAATCATTACTTGAAGTTGATCAACATATGCTTATATCCCTAATAGCTCCAAGACCTGTGTATGTTGCAAGTGCCAGTCAAGATTCTTGGGCAGATCCCAAGGGGGAATTTTTAAGTGCAAAATTTGCTAAAGATGTATACAAGCTNTATGGATACAAGGAAAAAGGGCTAAACCTGTTGCCAAAAATTAATACGCCTATACATGGTAGAATTGGATACCATGTCAGAAAAGGTAAGCATGATATTACATTATTTGATTGGGAACAATANATAAACTTTTCAGATTTACATTTGAAAAATTAACTATCTAAANAANTTGTATTTTGGNANGCGANTGGTTAANNGAAAACTATCTCAAATAANAAAGNTGTTTTTCATTTTAATTGATCTATTATTAATANNATTTCTAANATANTGAGAATGGATTAANNATNAAATTAATCAGNNATTTCTTCAAGCCANAGCCATTGCCATTGTAAAGGNTTTTGAGAAGATGTTTTAATTTTTAAATCTATATCATAAAATCCANNATCGTNAAAGTTAATTATTCCTATTGTAGATGATTTAAATTTATCAATTATATAGTCTTCNATCGGTTCTCCAACAGTTTTTCCAGTATAGTTAATTGAGTGTTTGTAAGACTTTTCGTTTATACTTACGGTCANAAATCCATCGGTAATTTTCTTTTGAAAATTATAGGAAGTATCGATATTAAATTTAGTCGGTCTATCTACAAAAATTTTCCATGAAATTTTAAGTGAATCGTTTACTTGTATATTAGGCGGAATGGATCCCTCTCTTTGTGATTTATTTGAAATATAATTTCCTTCATGTGATTTTGAATTTGACAGTTTTAATGAGTAACCATTAAATTTTTCTTTTGCAACTAAGTCCTTATCAACAGTTGGTCTTTTAGCATACTCTAACTCGATTAAATTAACATAAGGATCAGGCAAATCAGTTGGAAGTTTAATTTTTAAATAAGCTTTGTTGAAGTCAAAATTTAACTTAATCTTTGTTTTTTTTGAGATAAGGAATGCATTTAATGGTTTTTGTGTAATTCCGGTTACATTAAGATTATTTCCAGGTTTTATATCAAAAATATTTAAAAAGATATTATGCATGCCTGTCTTATTATATTTATATGTCATAAGTCCCCAGTCATGTAAATTACTTCGCAAGTCAAAAGCTTCAGCACCATAAACAGATTTACCATAAAATTTAAGCCATTCCCCTATTTCACTAAATCTTTTTCTTATTTCGTAAGGTACTGATCCATCCGATGTTGGACCAATATTCAGCATCAGATTTCCATTTAGGCTAACATTTCCAATTAATGATCTTAAAATTGATGTAGTTGATTTCCATTCATTTTCATTTTTACTGTAACCCCACGAATGAGCAACTGTAGCTGGGGTTTGCCANGGATAATCGAATTTATATTCACCCAGCTGATTATCACCAAGTGTTCTAAAATCAACATCTTTATCTTCCTCGACAGATAAACCCAAACGCGAATTAATTAGACAATTAGGTTGTATTTCTCTGATTAAATTTTTTAGTTGAAGTAATTGATCCTTTGAAACAATAGTTTGATCATGGTTGAGCCACATATCAAACCAAATCATACTAATTTCTCCATAATTTGTCAAAAGTTCTTTCATCTGAGGTATTACTTTTTCTTGCCAATAAATATCAAACTTNTCTTTATCAAGCCAATAAATTTCTTTTGAATTATCCCATGCAAAGGGGTGCTCCCAATCAGTCCAATGCGAGTAATAAAACCCAAGTTTAATATTATGTTTCTTACAGGCTTCAGATAAGTCTTTTAAAATATCTCTTTTTGGATCACTATAATTGTAAATATTAAAATCACTTGCTTTACTATTCCAAATTGCAAATCCGTCATGGTGTTTAGCTGTGATAGTGATGTATTTCATTCCTGCTTTTTTAGCTAAAAGAACCCATTCCTCTGGATCTATTTTATTCCAATCGAATCTTTTTGAAAGTTTTATATATTCACTTTTGTCAATTTGATTTCTGTATTGAATCCATTCAGCATAGTCATTATCATATCGTACCTTTTCACCTTTCCAATTTCCTTCTGCCCCACTATAGAGTCCCCANTGAATAAACATACCAAAACGGTCATTTACAAACCATTCAGCTCTTTCATTTAAAAGATTTTGAGAATTAGTTTTTATTGAAAAAATAGCAAAAAATAGAAGTGAAATTTTCTTCATATAATGGGTGTTAAAACATATAAATTAATTGCATAAATTTTTCTTCTAAATAAAACTAATAAATTTTGGTTACTTTAGATAAATCGAAATTCTAGTTTTTTTGTATTCTAAAAATCGGGCTATATAGGCATCAAAATGTAACCTTTGATTTGATAATTTGATAAAACACTTAGTCCTGAAATGGANGGTACTACGNATCTATTTAAATCAATTTTTCTTATGCTTCTTGATTCAGTAGCCTGAGAACAAATATATAAGTCAACTCCGTTAGATCTAAGCTGCTTTAAAATATTTAAGTTAGGATTATCTTTTTTAAACTTTTNCCTATAAGCAGCAGAGGATAGTGCTATATAAGAAGCCTCTCCATGTATTGAGGCAACTAATTTTACTTTGTTTTTTGGAACCCCTGACAGATAAAAAAGATTTAAGGTCCGTGCGATAACCCATAAACCCTTATTAACACCATTTTTTGTTGTTTCATTTTTAATATCATAAATTAAATTATACTGTAAATTTGGATCTGGTTGAACAGCAGCATCTTTAATATACATNANCTCTCCATAGCCACTTATAATAGGAGATTGCCACTCTTGAGCAAAATGGAATTTACTAAACAGGAATATTAAAATTAAATAACCTTGGATTTTCATAATTTGGATATTTTAGGAATGAAAAATAAATTGATTAAAGTTAAAAAATCTAATCCTGTTCAACAGGTTTTATAAAATAGTATATTAGAATTGAGTTTNNTTTTTAAATGANATTAATTCAAAGCCTTGTAAAAAACCTTTTGCTTCTAATAGGAGTATTGTTCCTATTAATGATTTCTCTTTTAATTGGATCAGTTTATTTTGATAAAATTTGGCAGCCACTTTATGAAGAAGATATTGTTGAATGGGATCCAAANACTATCGTNTTAAATAATCCNACTGCAAGTAGTGAGGTNAAAAAAGGTTTTCTTATNCTAGANTCAACTTCACATTTTATTGGTCCGCTAAGTAGCACCNTTAAATATGCGGGAAATAATTTGTCTTGCACAAGTTGTCATTTAAATGGAGGTACTCTGTCAGGAGCAGCTTCATGGATTGGTATTTTTAAAAGATTCCCTCAATTTAGTGGAAGAGAGAATAAGTCTGGTACCCTTGTTGAAAGAATAAATGGATGTATGGAAAGAAGTATGAATGGCGTAGCCCTTCCAAAAGAATCTGACCAAATGAGATATATTTTAGCTTATATGAAATGGTTNGATTATGGCCTACCTAAACTAAACTCTAAAGATTTTAAAGGATATCCTAAAATCAAACTTCCTTCNGTAGCAGTTAATCTNCGAAAAGGAAAATCAANATATCTTAANGAATGTGTNGTTTGTCANGGNNAAAATGGACANGGTGTAATGTATCAAAATGAAAAAAAAGGATATCAATATCCACCACTNTGGGGATNTGATTCATACAATGATGGAGCNGGNATGAATAGAGTTCTAACTGCTGCAGCTTTTATAAAAAATAATATGCCATATCTACAAGCAACGTGGGAGAAACCTAAACTTACCGATGAAGAGGCTTTTCATGTTGCTGGTTATATTAATAGTTTCCCTAGACCTCAAAAAATAAATAAGGAAAATGATTATCCGGACAAAAAATTAAAACCAATGTCAACACCTTATGGCCCTTGGAAAGACAATTTTAGCCCTAACCAACATAAATATGGCCCTTATCTCCCTATTTATAACTTTTACAAAGAAAAGTATGGAATTAAGAAGACTAAATAAACTTAAATAGGAAGTTGAATTCTAATATTGCGGTATTCAACTACCCCATGATCTCCTTGAAGCATAATAGGTCCTGGCAGCCCCTCTTTGCTGTCTAGAGCTCCACCTGTAATTCCTGGTATTATTTGATCATTAATTATCTTCTTACCGTTTGCGATAACACTTACCCGTCTTCCTATTAAAGTAATTTCATAATTCTGCCACTCCCCCGCAGGCTTAGCTGCCATTTGATTCGGTTTTAGAAATCCATATATGCCACCAAATAGAGTAGATTCAGGTTCCAAACCATAATTATCTTCAATTTGAACCTCGTATCTACCTCTGAGATATATCCCTGAATTACTCCCTTTTGGGTATCTAAATTCAATACTTAATTTAAAATCCTCAAATTTTTCTTCAGTAATGAGATTTACTCCCGACTCAGGGTTTAATAATACGCCTTTTTTAACTATCCATTGATTTTTGTCTTTAGGATTGGAAGATTTCCACCCATTTAAATTTTTACCATTAAATAATGAAATAGCATTGCCCCAATTCACATTCATTGATCGAATAAGTTTAGGAGCTCTAACCCCATTAAACTTATTAACTCCACCTTCACTATCTAAAATTACTCCACTCAGTTTTCCTTGTTTTAAAATTCCTTGAAAATGTAAATCATTTAGACCATCAAATTGAGGGGGAATGCTAAAGTCAATAATCCCATTGTGAAAAAAAACTTCAGATATAGGGCGTGCACTTCCGTTATGAGCAACGAAATAGCCAACTAAAGCTTTTGTTCCAGATTTTTTCACTTCTAACCATGAAGGAAATATATCTTCATCCATTTCCACATCAAGATCCCATTTACCAATAATATCTTGAGAAATTAATACGTTTATACCCATAACAATAAGCATAAAAAACAACCTTTTATTATTTATTATATTCTTCATTTTTTTATTGTTCATTAATTAATACTCAGCCTGTCAATACCTAAGAATTTATTATTTGAATTTAAAAACCAACTCCTGTTTTTTGGCATTTTTATTCCTCCTACAACTAGTTCATCTTCTAATACTATATATTCACCATCATTTTTTAATTCATCATGAAAAAATTGGTATTGCTTCAGTGCAAATGTTTTTTTGTCAAATAAAAAATACCAAGTATCTTTTCCAACAGATTCATCATACGTGACCTTCAAAATCCAAAACTCCTTTTCACCAATTTTCTTTTCTCCAACAAAAGGATCAACTATTGTACCTGGATCCTTAAGTTTCATTGGTAAGCCATAAAGGTAAGTATAATAGTCACTAAAATAAATTGCTCTTTTACAATCTAAGTTATACTTTGCTTTTATCTCATTAGTCAAATCCGATTTACCATTGAATTCTAAATAACACTTCCCATCTTCGAGTTTTGAAATTAAAATNTTGTCATTTTGATGAACTTCAAGTCTAAAAANNGNNGATGNTANATTTATCTTTATTTTACTTTTTCTNTTTGGNCGATTNGGTGATTCCATATTAACAACAAAATCAGCATTAAANNNGTCCCAATTTGAATAAGGATCATGATAAGAAATTGCTTTTTCCAACAATTCTTTTCCATTAAANTCTTGTGAATTTATATGTAAAAATGAAAAACAAACTAAAAAAANAGTTAATACTCTATTCATAANTNAAAAAACAATATTAATAAAATTNAACCTANAAAGCTTTNTCCATAAATACANATAAATCATCTTCTGAAATTTTTGTATTTGCACCGGCGTGAGACGAAACAAGTGCTCCCATNGCACAAGCTTTTTCTAATGCTTCATTGATATTTTTTTTATTAATTAAATTAAACACAAGTGTTGCTAAAAAAGAATCTCCTGCACCCACTGTATCAATAACATTGACTTTAAACCCGCTGCTATTAAACCACTCTCCGGTATGATACAAACTTGCTCCTTTACTTCCCATTGTAATGCAAATAATGTCTGTATTAGTCATTTCTGAAATAAATTTGACATGATCTTTAATTGAAGTGAAGGGTGAATTCATTGAATCAGCTATTAATAAGAGCTCTTGGTCATTAAATTTGAGCATATCCGAGCGCTTCATTAAGTCTTCTATTAAAATTAGATCGTAAAATGGAGGTCTTAGGTTCAAATCAAAAACTCGAAACTTCGCTAAGTTTAATAAAAGGTCTAACGTCTTATATGAATTAGCTCTTGCCGCCAAACTTCCGTAAACAAATGCACAGGAGTCTTTAACTAGTTGAAAAATTTCCTCTTTGGGTTCAATAAAGTCCCACGCAACATTACTAATTATATCATATTTTGCAGAACCACTGCTATCTAAACATACCTCAACTTTTCCAGTTTGGTGTTTGGGATCGATTTGAATATAATTTGTACTGATTTGATTGTTTTGCATTTGTTTGAGTATTTCGCTGCCTAAATTATCATCTCCTACTCTACTTATAAAATCAATATCAGCTCCAAAATTTTTTAGAGAATTTGTAACATTAAAAGGGGCCCCTCCTAGTTTTTTTCCATCTGGAAAATGATCCCATAGCACTTCACCAAAACAAATAATTTTTTTTGACTCCATCTTTTCAATTTAATACCATTAAAATACATTTATTAATTAAAAATTTGACTACACATAAATTCTAATTATTTAATATAACTTTAAGTATAATGTAATGACTCGCTAATGAAAAATTTATTTTACAGCTTTATACTAGGAGTTTTAATATTTTGCTTGGGATGTATTAATAAAGCTGATAATCTTTATAATAAAGAACAAATCATATGGTTTAAGAAACCTGCTGGCTTATGGGAGGAAGCCTTACCAATTGGAAATGGAAGAATAGGTGCTATGGTTTATGGTAATCCCAAAAATGAAAAGATCCAATTAAATGACGATTCATTGTGGCCTAAAGATATGGGATGGACTCACCCTAAAGGAACATCCGATGACTTAAAAAAAGTTAGAGAATTGCTTTTTAATTACGAGAATCAGAAAGTTGACTCAATTTTAGTAAAAAAATTCTCAAATAAAACAATAGTTAGGTCTCACCAAACCCTTGGTGATTTACTGATTAATTTCGAGCATAATAAAATTACTGAATACAAACGTTCATTGAATTTAAATAAGGCTATTGCAAAGGTGCATTATAAAACTGATGGGTATCCAGTTTCACAAAAAGTTTTTATTTCAGCAAAAGATCAAGCTATTGTCTATTTAATCAAAAGCNACCACCCAAAAGGTTTAAATGGTTCGGTTAAGCTTGGAAGAAGAAATGACGAAGGATTTCCAACAGCAAGGTCGTTTGTAAAAGACAGTATGTTAATCATGAATGGCGAGATAACCCAGCGCAAAGGGAGATTTGATTCAAAAGCTGCACCTATAANTAAAGGCGTTGAATTTGAGACTAAATTAAAAGCAGAAAATTTTGGAGGAACACTTAAGGCCAAAGGAGATTTTATTTCTTTTAAGGGAGTTAAAGAACTAAAGCTCTACATAGTATCTAATTCATCATATTATCACGATAACTATCATATTCAAAATATCAAACAATTAAAAAAATTAGAGGATTATAATTTTAATGAACTAGAGCAAAGACATATTAAAGACCACCAGTCNTTTTTTAATAGAGTAGTTTTTGATATAACGACAGATAATAGTTTACAAAAAATACCTACAGATAAGCGATTGGAGGCAGTTAAAAAAGGAAGCTTAGATTTAGAACTTCAAGAAACATTATTTCACTTTGGAAGATATTTACTTATATCCTCATCTAGAGAAGGTACTCTGCCTGCAAATCTTCAAGGTTTATGGAATGAGCACATTAATGCTCCATGGAATGCAGATTATCATTTAAACATTAATCTTCAAATGAATTATTGGTTGGCAAATCTAACTCAACTAGACGAATTAAATATGCCTTTATTTGATTTTGTAGATCTTCTTATTCAAAATGGTAAAAAAACAGCACGAGAAAATTTTGGCGCAAGAGGATCATTTTTACCTCATGCAACCGATATATGGGGTAAAACATGGCTTCAGGCTTCTACTGCTTATTGGGGCGCTTCATTTGGTGCTGGAGGCTGGATGGCTCAACACTATTGGCAACACTATTTGTTTACAAAAGATTTTAATTTTTTGAAAAATCGCGCTTACCCTGTTATAAGGTCAGTTGCACTTTTTTATAGCGATTGGTTAATTGAAGACAAAAGAGATGGAAAATTAATTTCAGCTCCTTCTACTTCACCCGAGAACAGATATGTAAATAAAAAAGGGGCTGCTGTAGCAAGTTGCCTTGGGAGTGCTATGGATCAGCAGGTCATAAAAGAGGTTTTCACAAATTATCTAGCTGCAAGTAAAATCTTAGGTATTAATGATCAATTAGTGTTAACAATAAGTAAGCAGATTAANCAACTAAGATCGGGNTTTCAGTTAGGAACAGATGGTAGAATTTTAGAATGGGATAGAGAATACAAAGAGTTTGAACCAGGTCACAGACATATGTCTCACCTTTATGGTTTTCATCCTGGAGATCAAGTTACATTTACTCAAACGCCAGCTTTGTTCGAAGCAGTTCGAAAAACTCTGGAATACAGATTAGAAAATGGAGGTGCCGGTACCGGTTGGAGTCGGGCATGGTTAATTAATTGTACGGCTCGTTTAATGGATAAAAATATGACTCAAGAACATATAGAGCTTCTTTTAAAAAAATCTATCTATCCTAATCTTTTTGATGCCCACCCTCCATTTCAGATAGATGGAAATTTTGGCTACACAGCTGGTGTTGCNGAATTACTAATGCAATCACATGAATCAGATATAATTAGAATCTTACCTGCACTTCCAAATAGCTGGGAAAAAGGAAATGTAAAGGGTTTAAAAGCAAGAGGTAATATAACAGTTAGTATAGAATGGGAAAATAATAGTCTAAAAAAACTAGAATTTGTACCAAAATTTAATACACATAAAAAAGTAATTTATAATGGAAAACAGAAAATCATCAATCTAAGAGCTGGTGTTCCAACTGAAATTAAATTTTAATTGTAAACTTTTAAACAATAAAATTATCTATTGAAATTTAAAATTATATGTAAGAGAAACCAGAGGANTTCTTAATACTGATAGCTCGTAAGAGCCAAGTGGGCTACCTAGAAAAACATCTCCATCAACTGTCCCCTTTCTCTGAGTATAATAAATGTTGAATGGGTTTTTTCTTCCATATAAATTGTAGATTGTAAAAATCCAATCCCCTTTGAATTTTCGATTTGGGCTTTTACTATATGATATTTTCCAAGAAAAATCGAGTCGATGGTAAGTTGGTAATCTTGAATTGTTTCGGCTTAGATAGATAGGGATTTGCACATTCTGTCTTTCGAATATTCCGTTAGCAATTGTGTAAGGTCTTCCTGACTGACCAACAAAATTAAAACTAATTGAATTGTATTTATCATTTTCGAAATTTATCGAAGCGTTAACAGTGTGAGGTCTATCAAAATCTGAGATAAACCAATCATTATTATTTATTTTGTACTCAGGTCTCAGCTCATTTGTTTTTAATTGACTCCTCGACCAGGTATAATTTATTACACCATTAAATTTCCCTACAGTCTTTTTAAAACTAAGCTCAACTCCGTAAGAATTACCGGTTGCTTGGCTTATTTCTCTTTCTAAAAATTCGGAGAGAAAAAAATCAGCTCCCGGTCTGTAGGTGAGATTGTTTTCAGTTTTTCTGTAATAACTCTCTAGAGAAAGCTCTATGAACGAATCTGGATAGTTTTTATAAAAACCTAATCCATAAGTATCATTTTTTTGAGGAAGAATAAAACGATCTGAAATTTTCCATCTTGAGGTTGGGAGAGGAGTGTTTGTGTTATATATGTTTTGAATATATTGAAAAAGACGTGCGTAGCTAACCTTAAAAGAGCTATTCTCCCCTATTTTATAATTCAGTCCAAACCTTGGCTCAGGATTAAAATAACTCACTACTAAATCATTATTATCAAAAAAATTAGTTGATACAGGTATGTTATTACTATCATATTGAGATTCTACATATGGACCTAATAATGAAAATTGAGTCAATCGTATCCCAGATGATATACTAATTTTTTGGCCTAAATTAAAATTTAGATTAGAGTAAAGAGATGTCTCATATCCTTCTTCTTTACTTAGGTTCACAGGGTTTATACTATTGCCAAATCCTGGGTTTAAATTTCCTGGAAAAACTTGATACCTATTAATTTCAATACCTGAATAAAAATTAAAATTTGTCTTTTTATTATTAAGGTATTCCAACTTTATACTCGTGAAATCTATCTTTGATTCAAAACTAATCACATTATCAGAATCAATCTCAGGGAATAGNTTTTTAGGTGAATACAAGCTTCGAATTAAAGTTCCAGTAAGATTAGTTTCATTTTTAAAGGTATGAAGCCATTTCAAAGTATGATTTCTAGTTTCAAAATCATACTGATTTGATGACGATATTATGTTTTCTACTGAAGATATTAAATCAAGTTGATAAAAATCATTACTCATAAAATTAGTGTAGGTAAATTGATTATTTGAATTTGGCACATACAATAATTTAACAGTAGTGTCATTGAAGTTTGCCCTTGTATTTTTTAATCTTGGTATAATAATAGGAAAGAACAANTCACTAAATCCGATTCTTCCACCAGCGATAATCATCAACTTATCTTTAATTATAGGTGTTGTAATTGTAAGACGACTAGACACTAAACCAATTCCACCCTCTACTTTTAATTTATCAGAATAAGGGGTTTTCGCCTTTATCCCAAGAATTGAAGCTATTCTTCCTCCATATTTAGCAGGGATNTTAGCTCTGTAAATATTCACTGAAGAAATTAAATCAGGCGTAAAAACAGAAAATAAACCAAATAAATGAGTTGGATTAAATACAGGTGCTGAATCAAATAATAATAAATTTTGATCTAAAGACCCTCCCCTTATTGACACCCCATTACTAACATCCCCCGTGTTATTAACACCTGCCATTAGAGTTAAACTTTTAAGAACATCAAATTCACCTAGAACTGCTGGTATTTTTATTAATTCTCTGCTGTTCAATTCAATTACACCCATCTGAGGGGTCTCTGTACTTTGAAATCTCTTTTGAGCTAAAAGNACAACCTCTGAAAGTTCCTCTTCTTGAACTTCCATTGAAATCAATATTGTCTCATTTTTGTTTAAATCCTTGTTAATTGAAACTGATCTGTAGCCCAGGTAGTCAATTTGAAGACTATAGTTGTCCTTTTTTAGTTTTTTTGAAAATATTCCATTTGTGTTTGTAATGCCTCCACAGTTACATGGAGACAGGAGAATAGTAACTCCATCCAAAGGGTTATTATCTGACTGATCAACAACTTTTACTGTTAACGTATATTCTTGCCCACAAATAACAGTTGAAATGGATAAGGATATAATACACATTATAAAGTTTAAAAATTTCACTTTTATTTAAATTTAGTTTCTATTAGGATTTCTAGGGCAACACTCGCGACCGTCAATATATCCATCACCATCAGTATCAGGATTATTTGGATTAGTTCTTGTGATCTCTCTCTCAACAATATCAGGTAAAAAGTCATTATCACTGTCTAGCGGTAAGCTATTTTGATCAAAAGGGTCAGAGTCTGAATAAATCTCATGTTCGTCTATATAACCGTCATTATCATCGTCCTCATCAATACAATCAGGCATTGAATCCATATCGTTGTCATCTGGAACACTTTGAGAATCAAGATCACTTGTTCCACAAAAATTTTCATAATATAAGATATATCCGTCACCATCTGCATCATTATCACATGCATCACCAATTCCATCAAAATCTANATCACTTTGGTCCGAGTTNGATNTGGAAATACAATTATCTGAATTATTTTCAATTTCATCTCCATCAATATCGTCATTAACCAAACTACTTATTTCAAAGTAATNTAAAAATTTTAAATCTAGATTTTTTGTTCTAAAGCGTGATTCTTCACAGCTATACTCATATGTAAGAGGGTTTGGTATTGGATCGCCTAATAACTCAGGTTGTAACTCCAAGAAATTACCATAGACTCTTTCTGTTCTGTTATCCCTTTTTATGAAAATTGATTTAGTTACAGCTGAAGCAGCAGTAAATCTACCCAAAACCGTTTCATCGGGATAAGAAATGTTAGTAAAGTTTCCGATTAACGCAGTGGGTAGTGGTGAGTTTAGGCTCCCATTATTATCCACTAAATCCTTAATTGTCTTATAATATTTGTAAGAGTCCTCCGATATATTAAGTTTTTGAATTTCGACTAGAATATTTTGTTTTGAAGTATATGGTATTTTACCCACAATTAGATTTGTAATTTTCTTTCCATTTGTGAATTTATCACTGTAGACAATAATTTCGTCATTGTAACTAATTTTCCAACATCTAGAATCACATGTATATGTGTAATAATCTTTAGTCAATCGAGGATTATCAAATTGAGACAAGCATTCCCCATTTCTTAACACCCCATATTCACAAACTTTACAATAAGTCTCTTGTTCATAAGCTTTGTATTGGTAAAGAAAAAAGTTTTCATCTTCTGGAGGGTCTTGAAAGTCAATATATATTTCATTTCCTGGAAGATATGCACCAACACCTTCATCATATGTCATCTCCAAATTAAAGTTTTGATTTATGCTTAATATAGGAACTTCAAAAGGTGTTACCTCAGTAGTTGATCTGTATAGATTCCCATTTGGTAAAATGACTTCTAATTCCCACTTCGACCCAGGATTTATTTTAAAAACACTAGAAACCCTATATAATTGATTCTCCTCTATAAAATTTACTTCTTCATTTGTTAAAGAGTTTATTAATCTTACTCTACATCCTGATATAAATTCACTTACATAATCCCCAAATTCAATTTTTGTTTTTTCTACTTTAACTGAGGTTGAACCTGGTGTTGTTGAAGCCAAACCATTAATTATGACTATGTCACTTTGAAAGTCAAAAATTGGTTCAATGGGATCAATACAGGAGTATGTTATTACTATGCTTAAGAGTAGATAAACAAATCTATATGCAATATTTTTTTTTAAGAGTGGTGAGAAATTCAAATCGATTATATTAAATGCTAAAATACAATATATCGCTAAAATAAAATTTCAATTATTTACTATGTATTAATTTTTGTAAATTTAGATATGAAATCGAATGGCTTGAACCCGCTTGAAAACATCGACCATTGGGAAGACGACTTAATAAAACGTTACCCTGAAAACAAAAATGTAAAATCTCAAAAAGAATTCAGAGATTATCAAAGCTCAGAAAGAGCAGAAACTGTGAGAGAATTTTATAAACTCAATCATATGTACCAATCTTATGATTTTGTTTGTGAAAAAGAAAATAGGTTTCTCCAGTTTAAACAACGTGAAATGTCACTTTGGGATGCAGTAGAGTTTCTAAATACTTTAATAGATGATAGTGACCCTGATATTGAACTAGATCAATTACAACACTTGTTACAAACCTCTGAGGCTATAAGATCTGACGGTCATCCTGATTGGTTTGTTTTAACTGGATTTCTTCATGATGTTGGTAAAGTGCTATGTCTTTTTGGTGAACCACAATGGGCAGTTGTTGGAGATACTTTCCCTGTTGGTTGTTCGTTCTCAAAGTCAATTGTTCATTCAGAATATTTTTCATTAAATCCAGACAGTACTAATCCGAAATACAATACAAAACTCGGTATTTATAAAGAAAACTGTGGATTAGATAATGTTAAAATGAGCTGGGGTCATGATGAATATTTATATCAAATTGTAAAAAACTATCTTCCCCAAGAAGCTCTATATATGATAAGATATCATTCATTTTATGCTCAACACAAAGAGCAAGCATATGATTATCTTATGAATGATACTGATCTAAAAATGTTTGATTGGGTGAGAAAGTTCAATGCCTATGATTTATATTCTAAAGCGCCTGTACCACCCGACAGCCAATCACTAAGACCTTACTATGAGGACTTAGTATCTAAATATCTACCTAAAAGCCTTAATTTTTAATTTTTTTACAACTGGGAGTATTCGAGTGGTATCAAAAAAGTACGCTTAATATCTGAGACAGTATTTGAATATTTATCTAATTTGGAAATCCTTTTCCAATTAGGGTCTGCAGAAAATTTTTTCCAATTAGCATTTCGTTCATCCATAGATTCAAATGCTAACATATAGGTAAGTGCAGGCATTAAAGGTCCTGAAACTTGCTCTCCAAAGAAAACAGAATATAATCCGGTATCATTAAAAATTTTTAGTTCTTCTTTATTAAACATTTCTATTTTTCTTCTAACAGCATCTTCACTATAACCTTCATAAATCCTTAATTCGAATATATTAGATTCTTGTTTAGGTTTTATAAGTTTTGGAAGCCCATTAATGGCTGTCAAAAAAGATACATTATATCTATTGTAAACTTTTTTACTTTGGGGTACCGAATCATAAAATATACGCCCATCTAGATAAGGCTTATCCCTACTTAATTGTTTTAAAATATTTCCGTAATGAGTGACATCTTTATAAGGAATAAATAAATAAATTTCCTTAGGTATGGGATCACCTAGGGTTTCAAAAACACCAATATTTTTCACTCCATAACGATTTAAAGCTGGAATTAAAACTTTTGAAAAATACTCATGAAGTTTAGCCTCGGGAGAGTTAAAAGGAAGTTCATACTTTCGGATTTCATAATACTCGTTTTGACTAAACCCAATAAGATTGAAAAGAAAAATTGATATTAAAAAAAATTTTTTCATAGTAGTAGTAAGAGGTTTATTTTAAAATACGAAAATCCATTTTAATTTCCTCACTTATTCAATAATAGTAATTAAAATAATATTTTATTAATTCCTAAGGCTAGTCCACGAATTTCAGCCAATCCTCTTAACCTTCCTATAGCAGAATATCCAGGATTTGTTTTTTTATTTAAATCATCTAACAATTGATGTCCATGATCTGGTCTCATTGGAATTTTCCAATCTAATCGATTATCTTTTTTTCGTTTTTGTTCTTCAATTAAAATTTCTCTGACTATTTCAAACATATCAAAATCACCCTCTAAATGATTGGCTTCATAAAAGTTACCTTTATCATCTCTTTTTGTGCTTCTAAGATGGAGAAAGTTTATTCGTTCAGCGAATTCTTGAAAAATTTCTAATAGGTTATTATCGGTGCGAACTCCCAATGAGCCCGTGCAAAATGTTAAGCCGTTTGAAAGTGAAGGAATAGCTTTAAAAATGAAATTTAAATCTTCAAAAGTACTTACAACTCTCGGTATTCCAAACAAATCAAATGGAGGATCATCTGGATGAATACACATCCTAACACCAAATTTTTCTGCAGTCGGAATGATCTGTTCTAAAAAGTAGATTAAATTATTTTGTAAATCAGATTTGCTAATTGATTCATAATATTCTAATTGATTTTTAAATTTTTCAAGAGAATATTCCTCTTCTGAGCCAGGTAAACCAGCTATAATACTCATTGAAAGTGTGTTAATCTCCTCTAAAGTGAGACTATCATAATAGTTTTTTGCTTCTAAAATTTTATTTTCATTGTATTGCTTTTTTGAATTTTTTCTTTTTACAATAAATAAATCAAATGCGGCTAGGGCAGTTTTGTTAAAATATAAAGCTGTTGAACCATCTTTCATTTGGTAGTTTAAATGTGTCCGTGTCCAATCTAAAACTGGCATAAAATTGTAGCAAATATTATAAATNCCACATTTCGAAAGGTTTTCAATTGTTTTCTTATAATTCTCAATATATTCTTTATATGAGCCCACGCGGCGCTTAATATCCTCATGGATAGGGACTGACTCAACAACTTCCCAGTCGAGTCCTGCTCTTATTATTATTTGTTTGTATACTTTGATAGAATCTTTTTTCCAAACAGATCCATTTGGAACATGATGAAGTGCTGAAACAATATTAGTTGCACCTGATTGGAGTATGTCGTTCAATCCAACAGGGTCATCAGGTCCATACCATCTAAAAGATTCTTTCATTTATTAGATAAAATTAAACACCACTGTATGCACTAAATCCTCCATCAACTGGTAAAACAATACCCGTGACAAATTTTGAGCTATCACTACATAAGAAATGAATAGCACCATTTAATTCTTCGGATTTTCCAAATCTTTTCATTGGTGTATTCTTAATAATTTTTTCACCACGATGAGTTAGACTTCCATCTTCATTCAGTAAAAGACTTTTATTTTGCTTTCCAATAAAAAAACCAGGAGCTATTGCATTAACTCTTATCCCATCACCAAATTTTAATGCCATTTCAACAGCCATCCATTTTGTAAAATTTTCCATCGCTGCTTTTGCAGCAGAATAACCAACAACTCTTGTAATTACTCTATCAACTGTCATAGAAGAATAATTAATTATACTTCCACTGCCCTGCTTGGATAAAACCTCTCCAAAAATAATTGAAGGTAACACGGTACCTTTCAAGTTTAAGTCTACAACATTATCAAAATCTTTTTCAGATAAATCAAAAATAGATTTTTCATCAGGTATTACAGCTCCTGGAAGATTTCCTCCAACAGCATTAATCAAAACATCTATACGTCCTGTCTTTTTCACAATAGAAGCACAAACTGCTTCTAATTGAGATCTTTCTAAAACATCCGCAACATAATATTCAACAACAGTATATCTCCCAATTGATTTTTTTAATTCAAGTAGTAAATTTTTATTTCTGCCTAAAATAAAAAGCTTTGCTTTAGCTTTAGCTAAACTACTTGCTAAAGCGGAAGCTAATACACCAGTAGATCCAGTTAAAACAATAACTCTATCTTTTAAATCAAACATCCTAAATATTATATTTTGTATTCCATGAAATAACTTGCTCTTTATCCATAGCTTCAATTCCCATTTGAACTGCAAAGGATACAGCAGCTCCTGTATTAACGTTAGATAAAGGTATCGTATTATTAATTATAGATGAACGAAAATCTTCCAGAGCTTGTATTGTAGGATCTTTATGATCGTAATTAATTTTATTTCCCTTTCCTTCTGTCCAGCTTACTGTAGCTCCAGATACTCCGTCAACATCACTAATTATTTTATTGTATTTTCCTTCTGGGTATTTCCAAGCATTCTGGTGATCAATCAGAATCGTGGCATTTTCTCCCATAACTTTTATTTGATAATCGTCTTTCGCATTTGACGTTAGGCACGTAAATGAAGCTTTTACTCCGTTTGGATATGAATAAACTAAGTGAATATTGTCATAGGTCTCTCTACCATCTTTCCAAAAATCAATTCCACCAAATCCTGCAACTTTGTTTGGATTACTTTTTAAGAGCCAATTACTAAAATCAATTTGATGTGAACTCAGTTCAGCTGTAAGTCCATAGGAGTATTCTCTATACATACGCCAATTTATTTGACGCTCATATTTAGAATTTTCAACTGGCCTACGCCAATTTCCATTTCTATTCCATTGAGCTTGAATTGAACTAACCATGCCAATTTCACCAGCCTGAATCATATCAACTATATAAGAATATAGCCTTGAACTGTGATATTGATGACCTGTCTGAAATATTTTGTTAGATTTATTTTTGACCTTTTTGAGTAATTCAATAGTTTGATTATCACCTTTAACCATTGTCTTTTCACAATAAATGTTCATTGAAGCATCAACAGCATCTGAGGCAATGCTGTAATGCGTATTTAGTGGTGTACTTATAATCACTGCATCTAAATTTTTATGTGACAATAATTTCAAATGATTGTTATATTTTTTTGCTTTTGGAGCTATTGCAGAAGCTTGTTCAATTCTAAATGGTAGTATGTCACAAAATGCAACTAATTCGATACCATCTATATTTTTTATTAATCTCATCAAACCTTGCCCTCTGTCTCCTGTCCCTATAACAGCAATATTGAGTCTATTTGAAGGCAATTTCTTAAAAATTGAAAACACCTCTGAATTAGAGTTCACTAACGGAAAAGCAAAAGCAGTTGTGGTTTTTTTTATAAAGTCTCTTCGAGAGTCCATTATTTGAAATAGTTAGAACAAATTACAGTTTTTGGTATCTGCAATTTAACAAAAAACTTTTGCTATATTAGGTTGTTTAATTAGATAACCCACACTAAACAAATTGAACATAAGACCAAGTAAATATAATCTTTTTTTACTTTTATTTTTATTGAATTTTATTTCTATCCTCCATGCACAGGAATCTAAATGGGAATATTTATTTAAAAACAATAGTTTAAAACAATTCGTTAAGCTTAATGGCAAAGCAGACTTTAAATTAGAAAATGGTATACTTACAGGTACATCAAAACTCAACACACCTAATAGTTTTTTAGCAACTAAGGCTGAATATGATGACTTTATACTCGAATTTGATGTTCTTCTAGATTATGGACTAAATTCTGGGGTTCAATTCCGAAGTGAAAGTATTAAAAGTTACATGAACGGTAGAGTCCACGGATATCAATGTGAGATTGAGACTAGTCAAAGAAAGTGGGCTGGAGGCATATACGATGAAGCTCGAAGGGGCTGGCTTTACCCTTTATCTAGAAATCCAACTGGTAAAAATGCCTTTATAAATGGTACATGGAATTCATATCGTATTGAAGCTATTGGAAATCAAATAAAGTCTTTTATTAACGGTATAGAAGTTTCAAATTTAATTGATAGAACTACACTAAAAGGGTTTATTGCTTTTCAAGTGCATAGCATATCGGATTCTGATCAAGTAGGAAAAAAAGTGCGTTGGAAAAATGTTAGGATACTTACCGAAAATCTTGAAATAAATAGAATGTCAGCAGATAATAAAGCTCCTCAAATAAGTTATTTAGACGGAATGCTNACTAATGAAGAAAAAAATTTAGGATTTAAAATGTTATGGGATGGTCAAACAACAAACGGTTGGCGAGGAGCAAAATTAAGTTCATTTCCTGAAAATGGTTGGATAATAAATAATGGAATAATTACAGTAGAAGCCTCCGATGGAAAAGAGGCTAGAAATGGTGGAGATATTATTACAATTGAAAAATTCAGAAATTTTGAATTAAGTGTAGATTTTCTAATCTCAGAAGGTGCTAATAGTGGCATAAAATATCTAGTTAAGCCTGAACTTAATAAAGCAGACGGCTCTGCAATTGGACTAGAATTTCAAATACTTGACGATCAAAGGCATGAGGACGCCAAGCTCGGTGTGAATGGTAACAGAACTCTTGGTTCTTTATATGATCTAATTAGAGCAGAAAATAGAGTTCCTGGAGAGAGTAGGAAAAATTTTAAAGGTGTAGGTAAATGGAATAATGCCCGTATTGTAGTAAGTAATGGTAATATAGAACATTGGCTAAATCATGTTAAAATTGTTGAGTTTGACAGGTTTAGTCAATCCTTTCAGGCTTTGGTAGAAAAAAGTAAATACAAAATTTGGGATAGTTTTGGTCTCTGGTCAGAAGGCGTTATTCTCCTTCAAGATCATGGTGACCAAGTTTCATTTAAAAATATTAAAATCAGACACTTATAAATGGACATTACAAGAAGGAATTTCATTAAAAAAACATCTTTAGGAACGATAGGGTTAACAAGTTCGAGTTCTAGTTTTTTTATTGGTAAAAATATTCTAGGAGCAAATGATAGAATAAATTGTGCAGTAGTTGGGGTTAGAAGCAGGGGAAAAGCTCATGCTGCTGCAATAAATAGTCAAAATAATTCAAAAATAATTTTTAATTGTGACGTTGATGATATTATCATAAACAATCACAATAAGTGGTGTAAGAAGAATATTGGTTATGTTCCAAAAATTGAGAAGGACTTTAGAAAACTGATTGAAAATAAAAATTTGGATGCTGTTTTTATTGCAACACCTGAACATTGGCACGCTCATATGACAATAATGGCTTCGCAAGCAGGTAANCATGTTTACATTGAAAAACCATGTAGCCACAATTTATATGAAAACGAATTATTAGTAGTCGCCCAAAAAAAGTATGGCACTAAAATTCAAATGGGTAATCAACAAAGGTCAGCTATTACAAGTATTCTAGCAATTGATGAGATAAGAAATGGTATAATTGGTGATATATATAAAGGTGAGGCATATTATTCAAATAATAGAGGATCAATTGGTATAGGTAAAATGGTTCCAGTTCCTAAATTTTTAGATTGGGATCTCTGGCAAGGGCCTGCACCGAGGGTGCCATATAAAGATAATATACACCCCTACAATTGGCATTGGTTTCGAAATTGGGGAACAGGAGAAGTACACAATAATGGAACTCATGAGATAGACATTTGCAGGTGGGCATTAGGGGTTGATTATCCTGAAAGCGTAACTTCATTTGGAGGAAAATATTCTTATCAGGACGATTGGGAATTTGTTGATAATCAGCAAGTTACTTTTAAATATCAGGATGGGAAGTTTATTACATGGACTGGCCATAGTCGAGGATTAATTCAACCTAAACAGCCAGGTAGGGGAGTTACAATTTATGGTAGTAAAGGCAGTATTCAATTAGATCGCAATTTTTACAAATTGTATGATTTGGGTGGAAATTTAATAAAATATGAAAAAGAGGGTACAGTTAGTAAAACTACTGATACAAGAGGACAAGGTGGTTTAGATGAAAATCATGTTGGAAATTTATTCGATTCTATTCGTTACAATAAGTCATTAAATGCCGAAATAAAAGATGCTAGTATTTCAACTCACTTATGTCATTTGGCAAATATAGCTCAAGATTCAGGAGAAACACTTCACATAGACACAAAAACCGGAAAAATAATAAATAACATGGTGATCAAAAACTGGAAGCGTGAATATGCTCCAGGATGGGAACCAAAAGTCTAACTCAAAATTTTGAAATGAGCGAATCTGTAACCAATCAAGTTTTTATACACGAAGATTTTCTCTTAGAATCAAAAAGTGCTAAAGTACTTTATCACGAATATGCAAAAGAATTACCAGTTATTGACTACCATAATCACTTATCCCCTAAAGCAATTTGTGAGGATAAAATTTATGATTCGATTACTTCTCTTTGGTTGGAAGGAGACCATTATAAATGGAGGGCACTTAGAACTCTTGGAATTGATGAAAAATACATTACTGGGAAAGCCTCTCAAAAAGAAAAGTTTTTGAAGTATTGTTCTGCTATTCCACAAATGATAAGAAATCCATTATATCATTGGAGCCATTTAGAACTTTACCGGTATTTTGGAATTTCAGATTTAATTTCTGAAAAAAATGCTGAAGGAATTTTTTATCAAACTAATAAAATGACTATCTCATCTGAATTTAGCTGTCTTTCTTTACTAAAAAAAATGAAAGTTGAACAAGTTTGCACTACTGATGAACCGGTAGATAATTTAAAATATCATATAGAATACAGAAAATCAGATAATTATACTAAAATGAGCCCAACATTTCGCCCTGATAAATTTATTCACATCCAAAATGTAAACTATAATAAATATCTAGATGATCTTGAAACTTCTGCAATGATTAAAATAAGAAGTTTTGAACATTTATGTGAGGCTCTAGAAATAAGAATAAATTATTTTCATGATCATGGGTGTAGATTATCTGACCATGGATTAGAGTTCATACCTTATAAAAAGACAAATCCTTCTGAAATTGAAAATATTTTCAAAAAAAGTAGGAATAAGAAAATATTAGAGTTGGAAGAAGTTGAAAAATTTCAAACTGCAATTCTTATATTTTTATGTGAACAATATCACAAATTTGATTGGGTTCAACAATTTCACCTAGGAGCTATGCGAAATAATAATAGTCGAATGTATAACTTACTTGGAGCTGATAGTGGCTGGGATTCAATTGGACAATACCCAATAGCAAATACTTTATCAAAATTTTTAGATGCCCTAGATCAAAAAAACCAACTGTCAAAAACTATTCTTTACAATATAAATCCTGCAGATAATGAGGTTATGGCAACAATGTTGGGAAACTTTAATGATGGTAGCAGTAAAGGCAAAATACAATGGGGTTCTGCATGGTGGTTTTTAGATCAAATAGAAGGAATGACAAATCAAATCAATACCTTATCAAATATTGGGATGATAACTTGTTTTATTGGCATGTTAACCGATTCAAGAAGCTTTTTATCTTTTCCAAGACATGAATATTTTCGAAGGTTAATATGTAATTTATTTGGTAATGATATTGAAAGAGGTCATTTACCTAGAGATTATTCATTGATAGGAAAAATTATTTCCGATATAAGTTACTATAATGCTAAAAATTATTTTGCTCTTTGAGATATCGTAGAATCTTTATTACTAATATCTTTTATTTTGTTCTGTTTATATTCTGTACATGCTTTATAAGCTGCGAAAAAAAATTAAACGTGAAAACAATTCGTTTAGCTCATGGACTAGATGTTAATCATTCAGTTCATCTTGCTATGTTGAATATAAATTCAAATCTAAAAAAACTTTCTAAGGGAAAATTACAAATTAAGATCTATCCAAATCAACAACTTGGAAGTGAACGTGAATGTTTAGAACTTCTTCAAATCGGAAGTTTAGATATGACCAAAGTCTCTGCAGCAATAATAGAAAACTTTGCACCTAAATTGAAAATTTTTAGTTTACCTTTTTTATTTGATAATAAAAAACATCTTTTTAAAGTTCTTGATGGTCCAATAGGAACAGAACTGTTAAAAGAAATGGAAAAATATTATCTAAAGGGTTTATGTTATTATGATTCGGGAAGTAGAAGTTTTTATACTAAAAATCATCCAGTAAGAGAACCTAAAGACTTAAAAGGCTTAAAAATTAGGGTTCAAGAAAGTATTACAGCAATTAATATGGTAAAAAATTTAGGTGGCTCACCAACTCCAATTTCGTGGGGTGAATTGTACACAGCTTTACAGCAAGGGGTAGTTGACGGTGCAGAAAACAACNCCCCTAGTTTTTACTTATCCAAACACTACGAAATATGCAAATTTTATTCTATCGATGAGCATACCATGATACCAGATATTTTAATTATTAGCGTACATATGTGGAATAGTCTAGATAAAAAAGAAAAAAATTGGCTTAAAGAGGCAATCAATAAATCTGTATCTTATCAGAGGGAACTATGGGAAAAGGCAGAAAAAAATGCATTAAAAGCAGTTATTGAAGCAGGAGTAAAGGTTTCTTATCCTGAGAAAAAAGCATTTCAAAAATTAACCAAAAAGATTTATAGAACTTTTGAAAAGGACTCTGCAATGGCACAGCTAATAGAAAGAATTAGTAATGAGGCAGGTTAGACACAAAATAAATAAGATTGTTGAAAAACTTTTGATTTTTATTTTCGCAATAATGGTCATAAATGTTATTTGGCAAATTTTTGCTCGTCACATTTTGATAAATCCAAGCTCATTTACAGATGAACTTGCAAGATATTCTATGATTTGGCTAGGAATCCTTGGAGCAGCCTATGTTTCAGGTAGAAATGAGCATGTTTCAATTGACTATTTTTCAAGGAAACTTAGTTCTAAGTATCAGAAAATTATACATAAGTGCATCAGTCTCTCAATAATAATTTTTTCTTTTTTTGTCATGGTTGTAGGAGGACTATTTTTAGTATACATCACTTTAAAATTAGAACAGTATTCACCATCACTTCAAATACCTTTAGGTTTAGTTTACACAATTATCCCCATAAGTGGCATACTAATTATTTTTTATAAAATATCAAACATTGAATTNTAGGTTATGGAGTTTTTAGGAGTATTTGTTCTTACTATATCTTTTTTATTATTTATAGGTTTGGGAACACCCATAGCTTGGAGTATTGTAATCTCATCTTTTTTATCATTATTTGTAAGCTTACCTAGCATAATAACCGCTACAACAATTGCACAACGCATGGCAACAGCATTGGATAGTTTTGCGCTACTTGCAATTCCTTTCTTTATTCTTGCTGGTCAATTGATGTCAAATGGTGGAATTGCACACCGTCTAATTCGCTTTGCAAAAACACTTGTAGGTAGTTTACCTGGTGGTTTGGCATTGATTAATATTATTTCAGCAATGCTAATGGGTGCTATTGCAGGATCTGCAATGGCCTCAGCCTCAGCAATGGGAAGTATACTTGGCCCTGAAATGAAAAAGGAAGGATACGATAAAGAGTATGGTGCTGCAGTAAATATTACATCATCAACAATTGGGTTAATTATTCCTCCAAGCAATGTATTGATAATTTATTCTTTGGCTAGTGGTGGTGTCTCAATTGCAGCACTATTTCTTGCAGGCTACATCCCAGGTATTTTAACTGGTCTTTTTTTAATGGTTGTAGCTTACTTTTGGGCCAAAAAAAAGGGATATCCAACCTCTAATAAAAGTAATATTAAAGATGTTGTTTCAAGTTTTATTGATGCTTTACCAAGTTTGTTATTACTATTAATTGTAATAGGTGGAATTGTAATGGGTCTTTTTACTGCAACCGAAGCTTCGGCTATTGCAGTTTTGTATGCTCTAGTACTCGGGATCATCTATAATGAAATTAAAATTAATGAACTATCAAGTATTATTTTAAGTTCAACAAAAACCAGCTCCATCGTTTTGCTTTTGGTTACTTGTTCGATATGTATGTCATGGGTTATGTCTTTTGAGAATATTCCGCAAGCTCTAAGTCTTTTTATATTAAACATTAGTGGAAATAAATTAATTGTATTACTGATGATTAATCTAATATTACTATTTGTTGGGATATTTATGGATATAACACCTGCTGTGTTAATTTTCACTCCCATATTTCTTCCAATTATCAAGTCTATTGGAATTGATCCTATACAATTTGGAATAATGATGGTGTTAAATTTGTGCATTGGATTGTGTACACCTCCTGTGGGGTCAGTTTTGTTTGTCGGTATTGGTGTTGTCAAAACTAGTATCGAAAAGGTTATTAAGCCACTTTTACCACTTTTTATTGCAATGATTCTGGCCTTGATACTAATTACTTTTTTTCCACAAATTACACTTTGGTTACCACGGCAATTTGGATTCTAAAAAAATCATTTTATCATCAAATATTTTTATTTAAAAATTGTTTTAGATTAATTTTGCTGTAGAAATGAGAAATACTTTAAATTTCACTAGAGCAAAAGAAATTGTCGCAAATGCGTTAAAAAAATATATAAGCGAAAGTATTTCAACAGAAACGTCTGTTTTAAACCAAAATAAACCTGAACTGATTGCAAAGTCTCTAAAAGTAAAGCACCTATTTGAAAAGGGTTTTAAGGATGAAAATGACCTAAAAAACTTCGTGTGTAATTATCTTAAAAACACTAATCATTTAAAAAGTTCAAGGTATATGGGACATCAAGTTGCAGTTCCGCATGATTTAGCTGGAATCCCAGATTGGATTCATGGGACTATAAATAATCCTAGCTCACTCTATGAAATGGGACCTGCAGGATCTACACTTGAAAGTTTTATGATAAATTGGATGCTTTCTAAAGTAGGTTGGTTTAAAGGAAATGATCTTTATGAATTTGGTAGATTAGAAGAAAACGGAAGCGGCATACTAACTCATGGTGGATCAATTGCTAATTTAACAGCCTTGTCTTCAGCCAGAGCAGCTATCGCTCCAGAAGCATGGGATAAAGGAAATCCAAATGATTTAGTTGTAATGGGACCAAGTTCGTCACATTATTCTATTTCAAGAGCTCTTTCAATAATGGGTATGGGGAAAAAAGCATTTGTTCCCATTCCAGTTGACGAAAATGAAAAAATTATTATTTCTGAATTAGAAAAAGTTTTTACTCGTACAAAAAATCAGGGTAATCGAGTTATGGCACTGATTGCAAATGCCTGTGCCACTTCTACTGGACTTTTTGATCCTATAGATGAAATGGCTAATTTCTGTAAAAAGCATAAAATATGGTTTCATGTAGACGGTGCTCATGGAAGTGTCGCGTTACTTTCAAAAAAACATGATCATAAACTAAAGGGCTTAAAAAAAGCAGATTCACTGATTTGGGATGCACATAAAATGTTAAGAGTTCCTTCTTTGTGTACAGCAGTTCTTTTTAAAGATCAAAAAAAAATGTGGAAAAGCTTTCAGCAAAAAGGTAGTTATGTTTTTCATGAAAAAGATGTAGTTGGAATGGATTCCATGCCTTTCACAATAGAATGCACAAAATCTGCATTAGGGACTAAACTATTTTGGACATTTGCAATCGAAGGTCAGCAAGCCCTTATTAATTTTATAGAAAATAGTTTTAAACAGTCCAAGGATCTATACAGTTATTTGAAAAATTATGACGGTTTCCACTGTCCATACGTCCCCGAGTCTAATATACTTTGTTTTCAATACAAACCAGAAATTATTAATAATCAAGAACAACTTGCAATACGTTATGATTTAATTAACTCAGGGGAATTCTATATTACATCTTGTATATTTAGAGGAAAAAGATATCTAAGAACAGTTCTTATGAATCCATTAACTAATGAAAGAGATTTTAAGGCGTTAGCTAGGGCAATAGAAAAAAAAGGTGAATTGATCTTAAAAAAAAGAAAAACTAAAATTCTGCAATAAAGCTGTTTAAAAAATGGATTTTCTAAAGATTGAAAGTTATCTAATAAAATTATTCCAAAGTCAAGGCCTTTCTGACTTGTGGTCAAAAAATTTCACATTATTACTATTGTCTTTTACAATCATAGTTTTAGCAACAATTATATTTCTGATAGCCAAAAAAATCATAATATTAATTTTTAATAAGCTAGCAAAAAAAACTAAATCATCTTTTGATGACTTTCTCATAAAGAATAAAGCACCTAGATTATTATCCTATATACCTTTTCTTCTTTTCCTTTATGTATATATGCCTGGTATTTTTGAGAATTCATATAATGGAGTTTTTGTAGCGACAAGAAATATTATAGAAGCNCTCTCAATAATTATTTTAATTGCCATTGTAAGGGCTCTATTAAGGGCAATTAGTGATTACCTTAAGACAATTCCTGCACTAAAAGATAAACCACTGGAAAGTTATCTTCAGGTAGTTATGATATTTCTATGGTTTATCGGAGGTATTTTNATTCTATCNATCTTNAGTGGAAAAGATGTTTGGAGNTTTGTTACTGCTCTTGGAGCTCTTTCAGCAGTTTTGTTATTTGTTTTTAAAGATACCATTTTGGGTTTTGTAGCTAGTGTTCAAATTGCTGTGAATGACACAGTAAGAATTGGTGATTGGATAAGTATGCCTGATAATAATGCCGATGGCGACGTTATATCAATAAGTCTTTCTACTGTTCAAGTACAAAACTTTGATAAAACAATTACATCGATACCNACTTACAAATTAATTTCAGACTCTTTTATAAATTGGAGAGGCATGAATGAGTCCTCAGGCAGAAGAATAAAACGCTCCATATTAATTAAGATTAGCAGTATTCGCTTTCTAACTATCAAAGAGGTAGATTCACTTTCAAAAATTGAATTGATCAAAAATTTAATTNCAAAAAAGAAGAATGAAATTGAATCGTTTAATAAACAGAAAAANATTGATAAAAGTGTCNTTGTAAATGGAAGAAATCTTACTAATTTAGGACTCTTTAGATATTACGCTGAGAGTTATTTACACTCACATCCAAATATTAACTCAGAAATGACAATAATGTGCAGACAGTTGTCTCCGACTACACAAGGTATACCAATTGAAATTTATGCCTTCAGTAATGACAAAGTCTGGGTTAATTATGAAAGNATAACNTCAGATATTTTTGACCATTTACTGGCATCTATCTCATATTTTAATTTAGAATGCTTTGAACTTACCTCCACTCTTTCTGAGAGGCCTAAATAATATTTTTTTTTAATTACCAAGTTGAAAGTTTTGTTGAAATAAATGGAGAGTTTGAGTTTTTTAACTCTTTTTCAATGTCAGCCATCAATCCGTTATTAATTTCATTAATTTGAGCTCTAAGTTTTGTAAGAGAAGAGTTAGCCTTTTCTAAACTCTTTTTATGTAAGCCAGTTGGCCCGTAAGTACTTCTTAAGCCATTCATCGCATTATAGAAAAAAGTTCTGATGTTTGGTGGGTTTTTTTCACCCATTTCTGACCTTGAAGGGCTTCCATTAACTTTAATGTCTAAAGCAAAAATTTCTTTTTGAAGCTGTTTTAGGTTTTTTTCGATGTTTCCAGGTAAGGAAGCTGTATTCTTCAGAGCTATAGAAAATGCCTCTGTTTTATTTTTGGCATTTGAGAAAATATCCTGAAATTCATTTATTTCACGTGTAAGTTTTCCCATTGATTCTCTAAACGAATTATATTCTTTGTAAGAAACACCTTTCAAAACGCCCTCTCTTATAGGCACAATATCAAATTCTATTGGTCCATCAAGATGGGTGATTTTGTTATCAACGTTTAAATGTAAATCGGCAATGTATTTACCNGGTGTTGCCATTGGCCCACCGCCATAAATTGAACCAGAAACACCATTAGGAGAAACTGAAAATGGATTGAAATGTTGCATATTCCAAGATATTCTGTGACTACCTTTTGATGCTGTTTTGGTAATTTTATTAATGATGTTACCCTCAGCATCTTTGATTGTCAATATTACATGTGGTTCGGTCTCAATTTGCTCAGAATCCAAATTTTCCCAGCCTACAAATGGTATGCTAACNTTTTTTTTGTTTAATTCCATTTCTTTAGTTTCTCTAAGNTCTCTTNTTGATTTATAATCATTAGAAAGATGATAAGTGAAGACTGCACCATAGGTAGGGTTTTTAGCGAAATAGTAGTCTGACCCCGTGTTTCCAATTATACTTTTTGGTATATACCATTTAGCTGGCCTTGGTTTAAATAATTTTCCTTTTTTATTGAGATTTGCTTCACTGAATTCGCGTAAAGCGCTGTAATCATCCAATACAAAGAAACCACGACCAAAAGATGCAGCTACAAGATCATTTTCACGTTTTTGTATTGTGAGATCACGGAACGAAATTGTTGGCGAACCCTCTAAAATTTGCCAAGAGCTACCACCATTTAGAGAAGTGTAAATACCGTACTCTGTTGCCGCAAAAAGAAGGTTTTCTTTAACNGGATCTTGCACCATTCTCCAAATTAAGGTTCTGTANGGAATATTNCCAGAAATGGATTTCCATGTTAAACCTCTATCTGTACTTTTAAATAAATAAGGACTGTAGTCTCCCTCCTTGTGGTTATCTAACGCAACATAAACAGTGTTAGGATCANATAAGTCAGCTTTAATATCNTTTACAAANGCTCTTGGGGCAAGTCCTAAGTTAGTAACAGGTACTTTTCTCCAACTTNTACCNCCATTTTCTGAAACTTGTATGAATCCATCATCAGTCCCAGCATAAAGAAGGCCTTCCTCCACTGGAGACTCCGCCAAAGATGTTATAGTGTTATAATTTGACATCGCACCAACATCCCACGCATTATTCCATCCCTGTTTTCTTCCCATTATAGGAAGTTCAATTCTATTTTCATTTCGAGTTAAATCNCCTGAAATTGGAATCCAATCGTCTCCCCTATTTTCTGATTTCCAGACACGATAGGAAGCAAAATACAACCTTGAAGGCTTATTTGGACTTACAAGTATTGGTGCATCCCAATTAAATCTTTCATGCGGTTCACCATCACTTGCTTGTGGTTGGATTGAGACTTTTTC
The DNA here is from genome assembly GCA_002167525.1 of Flavobacteriaceae bacterium TMED68. The sequence continues at coordinate 109,611 of NHDV01000007.1, read as the reverse complement.
CCCACTAGTCAAATCAATCCGATACAAACCTCCCTGCTGGGTTTCAGCGTAAACAATGTTATTATAAACCGGATCTGTTGCTGATTGATGACCATCGGCAAATAGTGTTTTGTACCAATGTTTATTGGCTATACCTTCTATTTCGTCAGTNGCAGANGGNCCTCCAGCAGATCCGTTATCTTGAGTACCTCCAAAAATATGATAGAAAGGTTTAGCGTTGTTTACAGCAACTTTATAAAATTGGGTAAGAGGTAAATTTTTGTGATATTTCCATGTTTTAGCCAAATCAAAGGTTTCATAAATACCTGCGTCGGTTCCAATCATTATGTAATTAGGGTCATCATCTCTAAAAACTATTGCATGATTATCAGAATGCTTATCTCGCTCTTGCAATTGTTCAAAAGTTTCACCACCATCTTCAGAGGTTAGTACTCTTACATTCATTAAATAAAGTCTGTCGAATTTATGCGGACTTGCATATAATTCTTGATAGTAATGTGGTCCTGTAGCACCTGAAACAGTATTCGACATTTTTTTCCATGATTCACCTCTATTCTCTGATCGGTAAACACCACCTGTAGACCTATCTAATTCAATCGCAGCATACACTACATCTGGGTTTTGAGGAGAAATTGCGAGACCGATTTTGCCCATATTTTTTGTTGGTGAGTCATCATCATCTACGACTCCATCATCGTTTGAATCAGGATTGTTAGGTAAACCACTCTTCAAAACTGACCAACTTTCTCCTCCATTATCGGATCTATAAATCGCAGTTCCTGGTCCACCATCAATTAACGCTGCAACAGTTCTGTGTCTATCCCAAGTTGCTGCATAAATTACGTCAGAATCTCTTGGATCCAACAAAATATCAGTAACACCTGTCCATTTACTATTCCCAAGTGTTTTTTTCCATGTTTTACCCCCATCTATTGTTTTGTAGAGACCTCTATCGCCACCTTTAGTCCAAAGCGGTCCTTGTGCCGCGACCCAGACGACATTTGAATCATCGGGATGAACAATGATTTCTGAAATATGTTCAGAGTTAAAAAGACCCATGTTTTCCCAAGTTTTTCCTCCATTTAAACTTTTATAAATACCATCACCATAACCCACGTGCCTGCCTCCAACGTTCTCACCTGTACCAACCCAAATAATATCGGGATTTATAGGGTCTATAGTTACACAACCTGTACTGTATGAAGTTTCATCATCAAAAATAGGTTCCCATGTTGTTCCTGCATTTTCTGTTTTCCAAACACCACCAGATCCTACAGCTACATACCATATGCTTTTATTTAAAGGGTGTATTTTAATGTCAGCTATTCTTCCTGACAAAAAAGCAGGCCCTACATTTCTTAATTTAAAAGCATCTAAAGACACTTCTTGGATAGATTTTGATTTTTTTGTTTTATTTTTCTGTCCGAATGTTATAAATAAAGANAGAAAAAAGATGCAAGTGATAATAGATAGATTTGGTTTCATAAGTATGTGTTTTAATTAAAAATACATATAAGCTACCTTAAAATCAATCAATTAGGTATATTTTTTTTTGATAACACATAAGAAAAAGTGATGAAATTTTTTAAACTATTAATTGTAGTCAGTCATCTAAGTTTTTTTATTTCAATGTCACAATCTGCTGACTCTGGTAAGAAAAGCACAAATAAATCTATTGACTCTTTAACTGAAAATTTTAAAAAGTTAAACGGTTTAATCACAGTATATAAAAACAAAGAAGAGGTTTATTTTGAAATAGATGACAGTTTGCTTACCAAGGATCTATTGATGGTAACACGTATTGTTAAATCTCCCTCTGATTTTCAGGCATATAAAAATGCGGGCTCTAAAACTAGCGAACAACTTATTCAATTTATAAAGAAGAAAGAAAAAATTTTATTAATTCAAAAAAGCTATTTAAATATTGCTGATGAAAAAGATCCTATTTCACAAAGTATAATAAAAAATAACTTCTCTCCGATTTTGGGCGCATTTCAAATTAAGAATTTAGAGAGAAAAAAATATTTAATTGACGTTAGCAATTATTTTAACAAGGATTCTCCGGGATTTAATATTTTGAGTTCCTCAGAGAAAAAACAATATACAGTCGGAGGAATTGATCCGAAAAGAAGTTTTTTAGATACAATAAAAAGTTATCCTAAAAATTTAGAGATAAGGCACACACTTACTTTTAAATCTTCAAAACCACCAAGGAATAATTATACAAATACAATAAGCTTTCAAATAAATCATTCACTTATTTTATTGCCTGACAAGCCAATGAGTTTGAGATATGCAGATGATAGAATAGGTTGGCTAAATATAGAAAAATACGATTATAGTAGTCAAGAATTAAAGTCAACCGAAATAAAAATAATTAAAAGATGGCGTTTAGAACCCTCCGATCTTAATGCATATATGCGTGGAGAACTAGTCGAACCTATTAAACCAATAACATTTTATTTAGATAAATCTACACCTTTGAAATGGAGACAGTATTTTAAATTGGGAGTTGAAGATTGGAATAGTGTATTCGAAAAAGCTGGTTTTAAAAACGCTATTGTGGCAAAAGATTCACCAAGTCTTGAAGAAAATGAAGATTTTAGTTTGGAGGATATTCGTTACTCAATAATTCATTATGTTGCTTCAACTGCAAGAAATGCAAGGGGATTAAGTATAGTGGATCCAAGATCTGGTGAGATAATTCAAAGTGATGTAATATGGTATCACAACCATCTCAAATCTTATCGAAATAGATATCTACTGGAAACTGGGGCTTCGAATCCAAAAGCAAGGACATTAGATACAGATGAAGAAGACATAGGTCTTATGATAAGAAGAGTTATTTCTCACGAGGTCGGCCATGCCCTAGGTTTACCACACAATATGAAATCAAGCTCCGCATATCCGGTAGATTCACTTAGATCAGACAATTTTACTCAAAAAATGGGTATTGCAACAACCATAATGGATTACGCAAGGTTCAACTACGTTTCGCAGCCAAGTGATAATAACAAATTATTTATTAGAAAATTAGGACCTTATGATGATTATTCTATAGAATGGGGATATAGATTTTTTCCTAAGGAAACTTTAGAAACGGAAAAAGTTTTTTTAAAAGGTTTTGTGGATAAAAAGAGTATAAACCCCATCTTTATGTATGGTACAAGTGGTATTGATCCAAATGTACAAACAGAAAATATAGGCGATAATCCAATAAAAGCGAGCAATTACGGAATAAAAAATTTAAAAATTGTTGCTTCAAAACTAGATGAATGGACAACAAAAGAGGGAAATTCATATAATGACCTAAATGAGTTATATAATGAGATGTTATCTGTGTATAAACGATATATTTTTCATGTTGTTAGAATTATTGGAGGAGTTAATGAAACTCTTCTTTTTAAGGGTCAAAACGGAATACCTTTTATAAATGTCGACTACAATAAACAAATCAGTGCATTAATTTTTCTTGATAATAACCTTTGGTCTACTCAAAGATGGTTAATGGAGGCTGACTTAATTTCTAAAATAAAACAAGATGGTATTTTAGAAAGAATTCAAAATATTCAATACAGCGCCTTAAATAACTTATTAGAGTATTCTAAATTAAATAGAATGCTATCTACTAGTAATACCCTTAAAGGTAAAGCACTAGATCCTAGTGAACTAGTTTATCAACTCTTTCTATCATTATACGATATAAATAAAAAATTAGATAATTCACTTATGGTTCTACAAATTCGTTTTTTAGATAACTTAAATAATCTAATAGAAGAAACCAAACTTAATCCTAGTTTAAAATCTGGACTTTTAAACATCCAAAATTTAATTTATAAGAATGTAAAGAAATCCACAAGAACATCAAACTTAAAAAATAAAGATCATTATGAGTATTTAAAAAGGATGATCGAAGTTAATTGACATTAATAGAATTAAAATAATGATTGAATTTTCCTTACCAATTCCATTTTTTATATTTGATAAAACTTTTAACTATGACTCTTTCAGAACTATATACTCAAAGATTTAAATCTAAAAATCGTGATCATTTTGCCGCAATAGTCCGTCTAGCACTCGCCGATGGAAAGATAACTAAAGAGGAACAAGCTTTTATCAATCGTACTGCTATAAATCTTGAAATAGATGAAGATGAGNTTAAACATATAATTGAAAATATTGACTCATATAAAATCAATCCTCCTGTTTTAAAAAATGAACGCCTAGAGCGGCTTTATGATCTCTCACGTATGGTCTTTGCTGATAATATTGCAGATGAAGCAGAAAAAGAGTTAATGCACCGTCTTGTCATTGGACTAGGTTTTGAGCAGAATGAGGCAAACTCAATAATAGAAAAGTCCTTCAAAGAAATTATTAAAGGAAGTGATGAAGATGAATTTATCGCTGCCTTTTAATTTCAATTCTAACTATTATCGCTTTACCAACTAAGCATATTCCCGAATTAAATACCACAAGGGCAAGAGTTCCCAAATAAAACCAATTGAAGTTTCTTTCAATTTTAAATATAATTGCCTCGCCGAAGAGCGATAATCCAAATCCACATAACAACAAACCTGTTATTGAATAAAAAAGCCATTTAAGTTTCATTTTTTATTTTAAAGTTAGTTTTAATTGAAAACACAAGAAATTTATTTAAAACTAAATACCTGATTATTATGAATATAGTTTTCTTGACTTCAAATAAGAAGCGAGGCCTAATATGAATATTAAAATTATTGAATAGTAAACAAAATTTGGAGTAATTATTTTATCCCCACTAGCATAAGAGTGCAAACCAACTAAATAAAAATTTACACCAAAATAAGTCATCAAGATACTTGAAAATGCAATTACGCTCATTAAATTAAAAATCCAAGTCCCTCTGAGGCCTGGTATTAATCGCATATGTATGACAAAAGCGTAAATCATAATACTGATAAGAGCCCATGTTTCTTTTGGATCCCAACCCCAATAGCGACCCCAGCTTTCATTAGCCCACATCCCACCCAAGAAGTTGCCTATTGTAAGCATTATTAGTCCAACGGTTAGTGAGAGTTCATTTATAATTGTTAGTTCTTTAATCTGTAATTTAATTTTTTGACTATTTTTTTTCGAAGATAATAACATTAAAAGTAAAGCTACAGTTCCAATAATCATGCTTAAAGCAAATGGTCCATAACTACCAACTATTACTGCAACATGAATCATTAACCAATAGCTGTCTAGAACCGGGACAAGATTAGCGATTGAGGGATCCATCCAATTCCAATGAGCAATCATCAAAATCATACCCGAAACAAAGGCAGTAGAAGCCATAGTTAAAGATGATTTTCGACCAAAGATCAATCCAAAAAATTGAGTTGCCCATGCCACATAAATCATCGATTCATATGCGTCTCCCCANGGGGCATGTCCTGATATAAACCATCTAGCAATAAGTCCAATNGTGTGCAATAAAAATAATAATAATAATGTGAATTTGAATACATTAACCAACAACTTAATTAGCTTGTTAGACTTAAAAATCTGAATAATTAAGACGATAAAAAATAAAGTACCCGCATATATATACCAACTAAAAAGCTTTTTGAAAATATCATATTTATTGTATAGTATTTCTGATTTTATTTTATCCTTAGAGGGTAATATAGAACTACCAAATCTTTTTTGAAATCCTGATATACTTTCCAATAAATTATCAGCTTGATCGTAATCATTATCCTTTTGTGCTAACCGTAACGATTGAAAATAAAGGGGTAAAATATTACGGACATATAATGAGTCTTTTCCACTAAAATTTGAATCTGATAATTCTGGGTATGAGACCCATTTATTATTAACATCATCGGGTATTGGAAAAATTCTCATTACTTTGCCCTCGAGAGCTGAATATAATAGATTTACTCTGCGATCTAATTCGATAAAGTCTTTTTGAAACTGATTTGGAACAGAAGCTCTGTAAGCCTGTTCTAAAGGTAACGACAATTTGTAATTACCTTTTTTATCAAAAAATGAAAGTAAAGGAGCATACTTGATGTCTGTATTTAAACCTATGATCTTTCTTATGCTGTCATTTCCCCTTTTTAGGTAGATTAGAGGCACATTATACCATATTGTAGGGTTATTCATAATTGAAAGTAAGACCTGGTCAGAGTTTAAACCATTATAATTGTCTTTTTTACTCACTTTTCTTAATAATTCAGAAGAAAAGGTGTTTGCTGGTTTCATTCTTCCTCCTGTATCTTGAATTACTAATTGACCAAATTTATTTGAATGTTCTTTAGAAAATGCGTCAGCTTTTATAATCGAATCAAAAAGAAAAGCATTCTTTTCAAAATTCTCTAAGTTTTGAGATTGAAGCTGAAAAGATTGCATTATTAATAAAACAGTCAAAGTAGTAAAAGCACTCTTTTTCTTTTTTATTTTGTCTAAAGCTTTTGAGAGGTCTTGAAAACGAGTTTTTCCAACAAAAAAAATACCTATCATACTTAAATAAAGAAAGATATAGCCAAAATAGGTAATGTATGTTCCCCACCAATCATGATTTACAGATAGAATAGTTCCCTTTTCATCAGGGTTAAATGATGCTTGGAAAAACCGATAGCCTTTGTGGTCCAATACATGATTCATATAAATATCATAGTCGAAGGATTCTGTGTCTTCAACTCTGACTTTACTCATAAATGAAGAGTAACTCTTTTCAGTCCCAGGGTACTTTTCTGCAATAAAATCATCTAGTTTTAATGCAAATGGGAGTTTAATCGGTAGAGAACCAAATTTTAAATAAAAATCGAGCCCTCCAACAGAAGCTTTCTTAGGGTTGTTTGTAATTCCTTTTCCACCTAACAATGTAATAGACTGGCTTTCCCCATTAGATTGTAATTCAAGACGAAGTGCGTTCTGAATTGATTCTCCTTGAGTGTCAGCTTTTACAATATCAAGTTTGCCACGAAGAGCAGGTTCAGGTATTACAAATTGAAAGTTTGGAATTGAGTAAAGAGAGCGAAATTGCAAAGGGGTCTCAATGTCAGATTTCAAATTTCCACGAAATTGATCTGACATTCTTATAAACTCTCCTGAAAAAGGTGAGTTAATTGAATATAATCCATCTTTAAGAGTAATATTTATAGCCCCACTTTGATAGCTATTTAGTGTAAATAGAATGTTATGAATATTTGCTATTTCGCCTTCTTTTATATAATGATCATGTCGTGTACCGTCACCTGCCTCGACAATTTTAAGATATCTATTTCCTTTATCATCTAAAACTAGGCCCTCAGTAACATTTTCGATATAATCAACATATTTAATTTGAAATGGCTGACCATTGAAATCGTTTGACCACTCAAACTGATTATTAACATGTTCTGATAGTAGCAAATCATCTTCCATTTTTTTTCTGCGAAGTGTTCCATTGATTTCACCGTCTATTAAAACAGTAAGGTAAGTTTTCTCAGAAAGAATTTCATTTTCTGTTGCACCCTCTCTAATTGGCATAACACCCTCATATCCAATATATCTAGTAATAAAGGCACCAGTTAGTATCATTAGAAAAGAAATATGGAGCAATAAAACTGCCCATTTTTCCTTTCTAAGTAATCTGTATTTAAAAATATTACCAATAAAATTAATACCCATCAGGAGCATTAAAAACTCGAACCACCAAGCATTATAAATCCAAATTTTGGCAGTATCTGTACTATACCAACTTTCAATAAAAGTACCAACAGCCATGGCTGAAGGGTATAGTATGAAAAGGAGAGCAGTAAGTCGATTAGAAAATAGAAAGTCTAAAATCCTGCCTTTAATCATTTACATCATCATCGTTCAGATTGCAAATATACACTTGAATAGCAAATTATTACTTGCTTTTGGATTAAAAAATTTTATAGACACATCTCGCTCTTTTAAACAAACTGAAACTTACGTTTTTGTATTTTTGCATACTATATGAAAGTAACTCTTGTTGGAGCAGGAAAATTAGGTATGCAACTATATGCGAAACTTACCTGTATTGAAGAAATTCAATTTGTAGAATGGTATATCCGCTCATCAAAAAAAAATAAAACTAATGAGGGTATCACGATAACCAATGATGCTAAAAAACTAAAACAAACTGATGTTTACATTATTGCAGTTTCAGATAATGCTATTGAGAAGGTGTCAAATATTCTTCCTAAAAATTCTTTTGTCGTTCATACCTCAGGATGTATCTCAATAAATAAAATAAAACAAAGCCGCAGAGGAGTTTTTTATCCTATTCAAACTTTCAGTAAAGGAAGAAATATTGATTTCTCATCTATTTCCATAGGTCTTGAGACTAGAACAAAAAATGATTATGTAATGTTAGAAAGGCTTGTAAATTTCTTTGGTGCTAATTGTTTGCATATCAATTCTGATCAAAGAAGACAACTTCATTTGGCAGCTGTTCTAGTTAATAATTTTCCTAATTATTTATACGCTCAAGCAGAGGTGCTATGTATTGAAAAAGGACTCTCTTTTGAGCTTTTAAAACCCTTATTATTTGAAACAGTTAGTAAATTAGATCAGCTAAGCCCTATAGATGCTCAAACAGGACCGGCCGTAAGGGATGATGAAAAAACTATAAAGGAACATCTCAAATTATTAAAAAAGCCTCATCTTAGATCTATCTACAAATTGTTAACTAAAGAAATCCAAAGAAATAATGGAAAAAAATTATAAGTTAAAATTATTCAAAATCAAAACATTTATATTCGATGTAGATGGAGTTCTTACAGATGGTAAAGTTCTAGTTACTACTGAAGGTGAAATGTATAGGGCATTAGATACAAAAGATGGTTATGCTATGAAATATGCAATGATAAAGGGTTTTAAAATTGCTATTATTTCTGGTGGCACAAATGAAGGCATTCGTGACCGTTTTCAGGCCTTAGGAGTAAAAGATATTTATCTAGGTGCTCACGAAAAATCTGCAGCTTACGATGAGCTAGTTAATAATTATAAACTTAAACCAGATGAAATACTATATATAGGTGATGACATTCCAGATATACCCTTAATAAAAAAAGTAGGAGTTAGCTGCTGCCCATCAGATGCTGTAACAGATGTAAAATCAGTTGTAGATTATGTTTCGCATAAAAAAGGAGGTGAGGGTTGTGTACGGGAAATTATAGAACAAGTTCTTAGAGTTCAAGAAAAATGGTAAGAACGTAAGACATTTGAAACACGAAACATGAATAGTCTTAATGGATATGAAATTATTTTAGCCTCAGGATCTCCAAGGAGAAAAGCATTTTTTAAAGAAATGGGTATAGAATTTAAACATAAAGTAATTTCTGTTAATGAAGATTTCCCAACCGGACTAAATGGTATTGAAATTGCTAGTCATATCACTAGAAAAAAAACAGTTCCTTTTTTAGATATTGTAAAAGAAAAGCAAATAATTATTACAGCAGATACTATTGTTTGGCATGAAAATAAGTTTATGGGTAAACCAAAGAATGTGACTGAAGCAAAAGATATGCTAATAAGATTATCTAATAGTACACACGAGGTTATTACAGCTGTAGGCTTTTTGCAAAAACAGAAACTAGAAATAATTCATGAAGTTTCTAAAGTTACATTTAGAAAAATATCAAATTTGGAAATTGAAAAATATATTAAATCTGGATTACCATTTGATAAAGCAGGCGGCTATGGCATTCAAGATTCATTTGGTACTATTAATACAATCCATATCGAAGGTAGTTTTACAAATGTTATAGGATTACCTGTCGCTAAGGTGTTTGAAAAGATAAATGAAATTGTAAACCAGAATTAAATGATTTTATAAAATTCCCAATATCTTAATTAAATGAAAAAAATAATTCTTTTATGCTCGATTTTAGTTATCAATTGTAATCGATTAGGGTTGGAAAAATCAATTGATCAAAATATTTTCTTAGATCAAGAATTTAAAAATTATTGGTTTGATGGAACTGCAGAAATAACTAGTTATGAATTAAATCAATATCGATACNGCCAAAATAGAAAGGGAAGCTCAGTTTTGATCTATGTAACCGAAGACTTTTTACCCAATAAACAAGTCAAAGCAAACAAGGAATCTTCATCAACCCTAAATATTTTGAAATTAAATCGAACTAAAAACTTTTTGACGGGTATTTACCCCTACTCTATAATGACTAGTATTTTTTCTCATCTTGAGAAAAAAAAGCCATTGGTTAAGATAACATCATCAATTCAGGAATGGTGTGGTCAATCATATACCCAGCTAAACCGTAGAGGAAATCTAAAAATTTCGAGTCACTCATACTTTGAAGATGAGGCAGACCAAAATATAAACTTAAAAGACAACTTAACTGAAGATGAAATTTGGACATTAATACGAACACAGCCAGAACTCCTTCCTAAAGGAAAGATTTTGATTCTACCTTCCATTGAATATTTACAGCTTAATCATAAAAAAATTAAGTTTTATGAAGCTGAAGCTTCAATTATTCAAAAAGAAGGAATTAACACATATTTAATTATTTATCCTGAACTTCAAAGAAAACATTCTATAAGTTTTAAAAATGTAAGGCCCTATGGGATAATTGAGTGGGCTGAGTATGATTTAAGATTTCCAGAGCAAGTAACAAAGGCAAAAGTTATAAAAACTGTTAAGCTTCCTTATTGGAAATTGAATAATCTCGGGGAGGAGAATTATCGTGATTCATTGGGATTAAAATAAAAGTTCACATGAAAAAAAGACTACTTTTCATATTTCTGCTAAATTATTCCATTTTACTATGTCAAGACAGCGCGGAAATTTATAAAAAAATAAAAAAACTAAAAACTCTTTCATCTGTACTCTATATTGCTGCACACCCTGACGATGAAAATACACGATTAATTTCTCTTTTTTCAAATCATTATTATTCTAGAACAGCATATTTGTCTTTAACTCGTGGTGATGGAGGACAAAATTTAATTGGTACAGAACTTGGTGAAGCCCTAGGTCTTATTCGCACACAAGAACTTTTAGAGGCTAGAAGAATTGATGGAGGAATTCAGTATTTTACAACTGCAAATGATTTTGGATTCTCAAAACATCCAGATGAAACTCTGTCAATTTGGAATGAAGAAGAAGTCTTATCACAAATTGTTTACTTAATAAGAACATTTAAACCAGATATTATAATCAATCGTTTTGATCATCGAACACCAGGGACTACTCATGGGCATCATACAAGTTCAGCATTATTAAGTAAAAGAGCTTTTCAGCTTGCAAGTGATCCCTCAGCTTTTCCTGACCAATTATCTAAAGTTGATGTTTGGAAACCAAAACGTCAATTTTATAATACATCTTGGTGGGCCTATGGAGGAAAGGAAAAATTTAGAAAAGTGGATAAAAGCAAGTTTATTCCGATTGATAGTAATCCAATCGATTTTTTAACAGGACAAACCAATGAAGAAGTTGCTGCTTTGAGCAGAAGTCAACATAAATCCCAAGGGTTTGGTAATTCTCCAAGCATAGGAAAACAAATAGAATACCTAGAGTTAATTAATGGAGATAATGTTTTAAATTCTAATCCTTTTGATCAAATTGATACAACATGGAATCGAATTAGAGATGGAAAAAAAATTGAAAAACTCATAAATCAAATTATTGCAGATTTTGATTTTGAAGAGCCCAGTAAGTCTATTTTATTACTTACAAATTTGTATAAAGAGATCAGTAAAATTGAAAATAAACATTGGAAAAAAATTAAATTAAAAGAAGTTAGGGATATAATTAAGAGCTGCTTAGGACTTAGGTTACAATTCAATTCTAATGTAGAATCAGGGGTCAATAGAACCAAAATATCCTCTGAAATTATAGCTTCGAATCCCAGCAATTTTGAAATAGAACTTATTAATATTAATGGAGCCTTAGATATTNATGTGTCAAAAAAACTATCACATAATAAAGTTTGGAGTGTAAATAAAAATCTACTAATAACAGATGCTATAACAACTCCGTATTGGCTACTAGAACAAAGAGATTTAGGAAATTATAAGGTGAAAAATAAAAATTTAATAGGTCTAGCTGAAACACCTAATCCAATCAAAATATATTTTAATTTCAAAATACAGGAAGTTCAAATTCCAATTGAAATACCTCTCACCTATCGGAAAACAGATAGAGTTATTGGTGAAGTCGTGCAAGATTTCCAAATTCTACCTAGAGTGACTTCAAAAATTGAAAACAATGTTATTTTGTTTTCAAATGAAAATCCGAAAAATATTACTGTGACAGTAAATTCAAACGTAAATAATTTCTCCGGTGATGTTTCATTAATGAGTTCCAAAAATTGGGAATTTTCTCCAAAAAGTCAAATAGTAAATATTAAAAAGTCTGGTACATCTAAAGAGTTTATCTTTAGAGTCATACCGCCCAAAGGAAATTCCAAAACGATTTTAAAGTCAATTGTTAAAAGTGAAAATAAAGAATATAAAATGTCTCTTGAAGAGATCAATTATCCACATATTCAAAAGCAATTTCTCTTAAGCCCAAACAAAACAATTGTTTCCAAAATAGATTTAAAAACTAAGATTAAAGAAATTGCATATATCAAAGGTGCAGGTGATAAAATATCAGAAAGTCTAAAAAATGTTGGAATTAAAGTAAAGGAGTTTGATGTCGATAAATTAAAATTAGTGTCACTTTTAGAATATTCAACAGTAGTTGTAGGTATACGGGCATTTAATATTCATAATGACTTAGCATTTAAAAATCAAATATTATGGGATTTTGCAATGCAAGGAGGGACTGTTATTATTCAATATAACACGAGTCGAAATTTTAATTCCTCAATCCTAGCACCTTTTCGAATTAATATTTCCCGTGAAAGAGTAACTGATGAAAACGCACATGTAACTATTTTAAATAAAGAACATATTCTACTTAAAGAGCCAAATAAAATTACAGAAATAGATTTTAACGATTGGGTTCAAGAGCGTGGTCTATATTTTGCAAATTCTTGGGATAAAAGATATGAAGCATTATTTTCTATGAGTGATAAAGGTGAGTCAGAAAAAAAAGGAAGCCTACTTGTCGCCGACTGCGGAAAAGGTAAATTTATTTTTACAGGATTAAGTTTCTTTCGTCAACTTCCATCAGGTGTGCCTGGTGCCTATCGCCTTTTTCTAAATCTTATTTCATACGGGCAATGAAAAAAAATATATACTTCGTATTAATTATTACAAATATTGTTTACCTCGTTATATTTTATCTTCTTACAGTTAATTTCAAATATTAATGCAAACTCTAGATTGGGCAGTTCTCATAGGTACACTAATTTTTATCGTTTTTTACGGTATTTGGAAAAATAAAAATCCAAAGAACATAAATGAATATTTAAAAGCTGGAAATCAGAGTCGATGGTGGACTGTTGGCCTATCGGTAATGGCAACTCAAGCAAGTGCTATTACATTTTTATCAACACCCGGTCAAGCATTTAATGATGGGATGGGTTTTATACAGTTCTACTTCGGTTTACCATTCGCAATGGTTATAATTTGCTTGTTTTTTATCCCAATATATAACAGATTAAAAATATATACTGCTTATGAATTTTTAGAAAATCGTTTTGATAAAAGGGTTAGAACTCTAACAGCCAGTTTATTTTTAATGCAAAGAGGTTTAGCAGCTGGAATTACAATTTATGCACCGGCCATCATTCTAAGTGTTGTGCTTAATTGGGATTTAAGAATTACTGCTTTAGTTGTAGGTTCATTAGTTATCTTGTATACCTTGGTTGGTGGAACAAGAGCTGTAAATATGACACAAAAGCTTCAAATGTTTATCATTTTTTCTGGGATGTTTATAGCTTTCTATTTCATTATAATTAGTTTCCCGAATCAAATTTCATTTCTTGATGCTATAAGTATTGCTGGAAAAGCTGAAAAACTAAATTTTTTAGATTTTAGTATTAACCTAAAAAACCGGTATACATTTTGGAGCGGAATAACGGGTGGTTTGTTTTTATCTCTTTCTTATTTCGGAACAGATCAATCACAAGTTCAAAGATATTTATCAGGTAGGTCAATAAAAGAAAGTCAGATGGGTCTTATAATGAATGGTTTTCTTAAAGTACCTATGCAGTTCTTTATTCTTTTCACAGGAGTGATGGTGTTTGTGTTTTATCAATTTGAGCCAGCTCCATTAAATTTTAATCCAAAAGCAATTTTGACAGTCAAAGAATCAAAACAAATTGAAGAATTTTCAAAATTGGAAATTGAAAATATGGAAACCCAAAAACAAATCAGAAATCTTTTGCTAAATAATGGTTCTAGCAAAGAAATTGATGCCTTAAGAAAAAAAGAATTAAAACAACGAGGTATTGCAAGAGATATTATAAGTAAATCAGATCCAAAACAAGAGACTAATGATAAGGATTATATTTTTATATCATTTATTTTATCTCATCTACCTGTTGGTTTAATAGGTCTATTAATCGCTGTAATACTGTCAGCATCGATGAGTTCCACTGCATCAGAATTAAATGCTCTAGCAGCTACTAGTACAATTGATTTGTATAAGAGAAATTACAGAAACAAAACCGAGAAAACTTATTTAAAGACATCAAAGATGTTTACTCTTGTCTGGGGGTTAATAGCAATACTTTTTGCTTGCTTTGGAAATCTTTTTGAAAATTTAATTCAATTAATTAATATAATCGGCTCAATTTTTTATGGAACTATTTTGGGTATATTTTTAGTTGGCATATTCAACACTAGTATTAAAGGGAGAGCTATCTTTTGGGCTGCAATTATTTCAGAAATTTTTGTTATTACAATCTTTGTTTGGGATAAGATTGGTTTTTTATGGCTTAATCTCATTGGTGCTTTGGGAACAATATTTATGAGTTCAATTATCCAATATACTTTTTATCTAAAATCTAAAAAATAATTGGTACTTGATTATATTAAGTTATGTGAATAGAATAAGTTTTAAAATATTGATTGCTAAATAATGTAGCGAGAGGGAGACTTGAACTCCCGACCTCCGGGTTATGAATCCGACGCTCTAACCGCCTGAGCTATCTCGCCATTTTAAGTTCTCTAATATAAAAACATAATCTTCTACCTACAACCTTTTGAAAATATTTTAAAATAAACGTACTTCTAATCGAATTTTCAATATATTGAACATCTAATTTTTATAAATGACCACTAAAGAACTTTTTTCAATAGAATATGATTTTCATGCTTCAAGACAGATGCTATTTCAATATTTATCAACACCATCTGGTCTAGGAGAATGGTTTGCAGATGATGTAAACTCTAGAGGTGAAGATTTTATCTTCATATGGGATGATAGTGAAGAAAGTGCAAAACTAATTCAAAAAAAAAATAATGAGCGTGTTCGTTTCAAGTGGAAAATTGATGAAGAAGAAAATAACGACTATTATTTTGAATTTAAAATTCAGGTAGACGACCTAACTAATGACGTTTCGCTCATAATTACTGATTTTGCAGAAGAAGACGAACTGGAGGAATCAAAAATGCTTTGGGACAACTTGATTTCAAGTTTAAAACAAATTTTGGGTTCTAGTTAAACTTATAGTATGTTTAATTGTAACGGCTTAGTTGTATCGCAATTAATTAAGGCTGAATCAGATTTAATAGACAATTTACATAAGGGCTTTTCTTTTGTAGAAAATGTAAGGTTTTATAATGGGAAAACTCTTTTTTGGGAAAAACACTATTTTAGAATTATATCAAATCTTCGAAGATACAGATATAAAATTCCTGTTTCTTTCACGATGGAGAAATTAGAGGAAGAATTAATTAAGATCACAAAAATCATTGATTTTAAAACAGAAAATGGCTTGTTCAGATGCCAATTTATTATGGTTTCTGAAGAAACAAAATTCATTATAAGTTTTAGTCATTCAAAACCTATTGAAATAAACACTTCAAATTATGAAATTGATCTGTATAAAGATATTTTAATGTTTTCTAACGATTTATCAAATATGTCAAAGACAAATAGTGATCTACGTTTAATTTCAAACATGTATGCAAAAGAAAATGGTCTAAATGATGTTGTCCTTTTAAATGATAACAAAAAAATAACTGAAACACTTAATGGAAATATATTTTTAATCGAATCAAATCAAATACAAACACCTAATTTATTGTCTGGGTGTCAAAATTTAGTGCTGCGAGAAGTATTTATAGAATGGCTAACAAAAAATATAAAACATTATAATATTATAGAAAAAGAAATAAATCCATTTGAGCTTCAAAAATCTGAAGAAATTTTCATTATTTCATTAGAAAGTGGACTGCAGTGTGTCTCGAATTACAGAAAGTCGTCATATTTAGATAAAAAGAGTTACCCTCTATTAGAGAAATTTATATCATTTCTCAGTTAGTTGAAATTTGGATTTTCTGGAGCATTGGACCAAAGTCTGTATTTTCCACCCAAAGAAATCATGCATTTCTGCCACATATTTTGAATTTTCATTTTCATTACTTTTTCTGTTGATAGAATTTCAAATGGCTCCCAAGATTTTTCATCAAGTTCTTTTTCTAACTGTCCACTACTCCAGCTACTACAACCTAGAAAAAAACGGATATCATTTACACTAAGCTTATTCTGATTAATAAGTTTAATAACAAATTTGAAATCACCGTTCCAGAATAAAGTGCTATTAATCTTTATACTATTTGGTATTTCATTTCCTAATCTATGTAGATAAAATAAATTATCCTTTTCCACGGGACCACCATAAAATAGTGGAAATACCATATTTAAGTTCTCTACTACATCATTGAGTTTATAATTTAATTTTTTGTTTAAAATAAAACCAATGCAACCAGAGGTCTTTTGACTAGCAAGTAAAATAACTGATCTACGAAAGTTATAATCCCCAAGAATTGACGGGGTAGCAACTATCAACTTACCTTGATTCATAAAATAAAAAAAAAGCTCCTAGAAGGAGCCCTTTCTTATGCTTTTGAGTGATTAATTAACTGTGCTTGATAATTCAGCACCTGCTTTAAATTTCACAACATTTTTAGCAGCAATTTTAATCGTTGCACCAGTTTGGGGATTTCTTCCATCGCGCGCTGCTCTTTTTGAAATTGACCATGATCCAAATCCAACCAGCGAAACACGTCCCCCTTTTTTAAGAGTTCCTGATACACTTCCCATCAAAGATTCAAGAGCTTTTTTAGCCGCTGCTTTTGAGATGCCAGCATCGGCTGCCATCGCGTCAATTAATTCTGTTTTGTTCATAATTATATATATTATAAGGTTATTTAACAAATTTATATGGATTTTCGTGTAACTGTTAAAAAAGCTAGGGAAATTGACTCATTTGTTAATAAGTAAGTCTATTTGTTAATAAGGAAGGTNGTTTTTTATAAAACAGTACTTTCAGTGGAGAATTTATAGCCNTTTAAAAGTGTTATCGCATTCATACGACGTTTGTTNGGTAGTTGTATCTCAATACAATTCAAAAATCCTTCTTTGTGTGTGATAAAAATTTTTTTGCTCTTAATTACAATTAGGTTTGTTCGATATGAATGAGTCTCATAAATTATATTAGCACTAAAAATTTTTATTTTCTGAGATGAATTGTTAACTACTAAATTTGTCCAAGCACCAGGATGAGGGTTTAAACCTCTCACAAAATTTTTGATTTGTTCTAAAGAATTATTCCAATTTATCATAGTATTATCCTTTGTTAATTTGAAAGCTAATTTTTCATTCCCNNNCGGTTTTTGAGACTTTGGNACAATTATCTTTTTTTTATGATNAAATAATGTTTTGATTAGTAGAGTAGCACCCANATTCAACAATTTATTNTTTAATGTTCCAGCATTATCAATTTCATCAATTAAAATTTCTTTTTGCATTAAAATTAAACCAGTATCTATTTGCTCATTTATTAAAAATGTNGTTACTCCTGTTAATTTCTCTCCATTAATTAAAACCCAGTTTATTGGTGCTGCACCTCTGTAGTTTGGTAANAGAGAAGCATGAAGGTTTATAGTTCCTAACTCAGGAATNCTCCATACAACCTTCGGCAACATTCGGAAAGCNACAACAACNAANACNTCAGCATCAATATTTCTTAAATNTCTTAAAAATTCAATAGATTTTAAATTCTCGGGTTGAAAAATTAAAAACTCATTATTTTCNGCATATTCTTTTACTGCAGATTTCCTGTATCTATTTCCTCTACCAGCTTTTCGGTCTGGAGCAGTAACAACNGCCCTAATAATAAATCCATTACTAAATAATTCCTTAAGGCAAAATCTTGCAAATTCTGGTGTGCCAAAAAAGACAATTTTAATTGGATCTTTAGAATTTATCATAGAGAAGCTTATTTAATGTATTTGACATCCCGTATATTAATTTAAGATTTTTTTTAGCATTTTGATAATTTAGATTTTGTAGCATTTCCAAAAATTAAAATTATATAAATTCACAAGACATATGATTCTACAAAATCAATCCTACTCTCAATATCTATTTTGGGTATCTCAATAAGCTCATGTTTGATTTCATAAGAAGCCTTAATAAAGCGATAATAGATTTTTGCTTCTTTATATGTTTCAAACCTCTGTTTATCATTAATATAAATTTCCTTCCACGGCGGAGCTATAAAAACTTTATCATATCGATAATCGGTTAGCTTTTTCTCCCATGATGAATTTTCAAGGCCTATTGCTCTTAAATATCCTGAAATTTCCTGAATTCCCCTATCATAGAATACTAAGTTATTCTTCACTTTTTTATTTTTTTTTGCATCGTTAAATTGCTTAATTCTCCTTTCTAATAATTTTGCACTAAAATTTATGGGATCTTTTAAAAATAAATTTTTATTCTCAAAGCCTTTTATTAGTGATCTTGAGAATTCATCAAAAACCATGTAGCCCCTATTTCTTAAACCTCTAATAATTGTTGTCTTACCTGAACCAGGACTTCCTGTAATAAGTATTCTTCGGATATTAGGCATTTTGTAATTAATAAAAACCATTATATTTATACAAATGTAAGCCTCATGTTTAATCCGAATGATAATAAAGAGGAATTTTATTCACGCTTTTTTGATCAACTAAGTCAGTCACAGAATTGGCCTGGAATATATCTTTTTAAGTTTATTGTAAAATCAGAATCAGATAACTTGACCAAGCTGAAATCAATTTTTTCAACAAAAGAAGCACTATTCAGTGAAAAAAAATCATCAAAAAGAAATTTTACTAGTCTAAGCATAAATGTAAACTTGGATTCACCAAAGGAAGTTATCGAAATCTATAAAATTTGTAGCAAGTTAAAAGGAATTATAGCTCTCTAATTTTATTCAATATAGTATGCAATTCAACGGATTTTACTAATTTGCAATATAATTATTCTACTTAAAGAACTCTTTTACAATCACCTAATGGACACTTTGCAATACAATACTAAACGTAAACAGCTTGTAATACCCGAATATGGCAGACATATTCATATAATGATAGAACAGGCTAAATCGGAAGCCAATCCTGAAGAAAGAAATAAAAAAGCTAAAGCTATAATTGGTGTTATGGGAAACCTAAATCCTCACCTTAGAGATGTAGCAGACTTCCAGCACAAACTGTGGGATCAATTCTTCATCATGGCAGACTTTGATATTGATGTTGATTGTCCATTTGAGAAACCTCAGCAAGAGTTGCTAGATATGAAGCCTGAAAAGCTGCCCTACCCTCAGAACTTTCCGAAATATAGGTTCTATGGAAACAATATAAAACGTATGATTGATGCTGCAATTGGATGGGAAAATAGTGAACTTAAAGATGTCTTAGTTTTTACAATAGCTAACCATATGAAAAAAAACTTCTTAAGTTGGAATAAAGATACAGTTGAAGATGTTGTTATACTTAGCCACTTAGAAGAGCTTTCAGAAGGAAAACTTAAAGTAGCCGCTTCTCAACTACCCTTAAGTGATTCTGCTGATCTAATTCGGTTTAAACATAAAAACGGAAGTGGACCAAGTAGCAATCATAGTAGACCAAGAAAAAGAAATAGAAAACGTTATTAAAATAGATGGAATCATTTATTATTGAAGGAGGTCAATCCTTAAAAGGTTCTATAAAGCCTCAAGGAGCAAAAAATGAAGCTCTTCAGATTTTATGTGCTACACTTTTAACCCCAGAACCAATAATTGTAAACAATATTCCTAATATACTTGACGTCAATAAGCTTATCAAAATACTCGCAAATTTAGGCGTTGAAATTGAGAAAATTAGTGAGGGAAGTTTTAGATTTCGCTCAAATAATATTAATCTCGATTATCTGAGTTCACAGGATTTTAAAGATGATGGGCAAAGATTAAGGGGATCAATCATGATAGTTGGTCCACTACTTGCGAGATTTGGCAAGGGATCTGTACCAAGACCTGGTGGAGATAAAATAGGTAGGAGAAGGTTAGACACTCATTTTGAAGGTTTTATAAAATTAGGTGCAAAGTTTTCACATAATAAAGAGGGTACATTTTATAGTGTAGAAGCAAATCAATTAAAAGGTGTAAATATAATTCTTGATGAGGCATCTGTAACTGGAACAGCTAATATTGTTATGACTGCTGTTTTAGCCCAAGGTATAACAACTATTTACAATGCCGCATGTGAACCTTATGTTCAACAGTTATGTAAAATGTTAAATAAAATGGGAGCTAAAATAAGTGGTATTGGTTCAAACTATTTAACTATTGAAGGTGTCAAAAAACTAAATGGTACTGATCACACTATTTTACCAGATATGATAGAAATTGGAAGTTGGATTGGCCTAGCAGCTATGACAAAAAGCGAGATTACAATTAAAAATGTCAATTTTAATCAACTAGGTAATATTCCAGCTACTTTTAAAAAACTTGGAATAAATGTTGAGAAAAGTGGTGATGATATTTTTATTCCTGCTCACAAAAAAGGATATGAAATAACAAATTATATCGATGGTTCTATACTAACTATCTCTGACTCACCCTGGCCAGGTTTTACTCCTGATTTATTAAGCATTATTTTGGTTGTTGCCAGTCAAGCAAGAGGGAGTGTATTAATTCATCAAAAAATGTTTGAAAGCCGTTTGTTTTTTGTTGATAAACTAATTGATATGGGAGCTAAAATAATTCTCTGCGATCCCCACCGTGCGACAGTTATAGGACACGATTTTAAATCTCAATTAAAAGGAACAACTCTCACATCTCCTGATATAAGAGCTGGGGTATCTCTACTTATTGCTGCACTTTCAGCTTCTGGGAAAAGTACTATTCATAACATCGAGCAAATAGATAGAGGTTACGAAAATATAGATGGCCGGTTAAAAAAGTTGGGGGCAAAGATTAAAAGAGTTATTAGCTGACATAGAGTTAGGATGTCTTTAAAATAAATTATTAAATATTTTTCATAAAAATTATTTATAGAAATCAATAACCATTACTTTACTGTATAATTCAGCTATCGCTTAGAGATTTTATTATTACTAATATTTTTTTGTCTTGAACACTTAAATCGATCTACGTCATTTAAACGAATCTTGCTATGCTTAGTTTTTCTTCCCTGTACACGTTCTCGCCAGAGTTTGAAACTATTAATCTTTAGCTCCTTACGCATTAAATCTATTACGCTTTTTTCATTTAATCCGAATTGTGATAAAATAGCATCAAAAGGGGTTCTATCCTCCCATGCCATCTCAATAATTCTATCAATTTGTTCACTTGAAAGCAATGACTTTTTTTTCATTTATTAGCTATTTATTCTTTTCCCAAAAGTATGCTTTTTTAAAATACGCTGATTTTCCTCAAAAACTATTGGATCTTTTTTTAAATTCCAAAGTGTATATGAAGCAAATTTTCTCGTCTCATCAAGATTAACAATAGGATTTGGATAATTGATACCTTTTTTAAATTTAAAAATTTCTTCTTCTAAAGGAGTAATTAACCAAGGTGAATGAATTAATTTATCAGGAAGTAATTTGAGTTCTGGTAGCCATTTGAGTGTAAAATCTCCATTTTGATCGTGCTCTCTTCCATTTTTAACAGCATTATAGATACGGAGAGTATTAATTCCAGTCTCACCAGCTTGCATTTGAAGTTGAGGGAAATGAACTCCAGGTTCAAAATCAAGAAATTGTCTCGCTAGAAAAGCCGAACAAGCTTGCCACGGTTGCCATAATTGATGAACAAAAAAAGAAACAATCAAAGCTCGCATTCTAAAATTTAAATACCCTGTTTTAACTAGACATCGCATAGAGGCATCAACTATTGGAACACCAGTTTTTCCATTTTCCCATGCTTTAATAAATTTTTTATTTATAGGTTTTAAAAGTTTATGAAAGCCCTTATTTATGCTTAAAAACTCCATGCTAGGTTCCATATCAAACTTTTGAATAAAATGAGAATGCCATCTTAAACGAGACTCAAATGAACGAATAGCAAAACTGTTATTAGTTTGAGTTTTTTTTTCTTTTATTCGATGAAAAATTTGTCTTATTGATAAATTCCCATAGCTAATGTATGGCGAGAGCCTGCTGCAACTTTTACGCGATAAATCTGGTTTAGATATGTGGTTTTGATAGTTTTGGTAACGATTTTTAAAAAAAGATTCTAAATATTTATTTGCATTTGTTATACCCCCCGGTTGAAAATCACTTGAATGTTCCGCTTTAAATTCTAATACACCGAATTCCTTTTTAATTTGTTTCAAAGTTTTTAAAGACACAAATTTATTTTTCATTTCAGGTAGGGGTTTAATAGGTTGATCGATAAATTCATTCATTAATTTTGACCAATTTTTCCTATTAGATATTCCTCTGAATACCCCTTGTTGTCTTTTCTCATACCATCTAATTTTATTTTCAATAAACCATTTTGCCATTTTTTTGTCCCTTTTGTAAGTAATATCCATTCCAGTCTCATAATGCGAATAAACTTTTTTAATTAAAAATTGTTTATTAAGTTTTTCAAAATTTGATTGTACCTCACCACAAACAGTCAAAATTTCTGTATTAAATTTTGCCAACCTTTGGTTGAGGTCTGCAAGAGATTGCTTTATGAAATTTAAATGTCGTTTGCTAAAATGATCATTTTGAATTAAAGAATTCTCAAAAACGTAAAGCAATAATACTAACTTATTACTTGCTATTGCCGAATTAATTGCCTCATTATCTTCTAAACGTAAATCTCTTTTAAACCAAACAATTACAATTGGTATATTACTTTGTATCATCCTTTGAAAAATGATTAACTAAGATTTTGAAGGAAATTATCAGCTGTCTCTAACAATTCTTTCTTTTTATTTGAATTCATTTTATCAAAGTTAGAAACAAGCATTCTCATCCTTGGATTTTTTAAGAAAAAGTCTCTTCGTTTATCAATAAAATTCCAAAATAAAGAGTCCCAAATGATTGTCCATTCTCC
Source organism: Flavobacteriaceae bacterium TMED68 (assembly GCA_002167525.1). The sequence continues at coordinate 86,191 of NHDV01000007.1, read as the reverse complement.
TTTTTTATGATTACTCATTTTAAGAATATAGCTACTTCCGCTTATATAGGGTTTTGTTGACATTAATCCCCCATCAGCAAATTGACTCATCCCATAAACATTTGGAACCATAACCCAGTCATATGAATCAATGAACATTTCCATAAACCATCTATAAACTTCATCTGGATCAAATTCACAGAGTAACATGAAATTACCAATTATCATTAATCTTTCAATGTGATGAGCATAACCTGTTTTCAAAATTTTTTTTATGCATACATCTACGGGTAAAATGTTTGTTGATCCGTCATAAAATGAATGGGGAATTTTCCTTTTAAAATTCCAATAATTTTTAGTTCGCTCCTCTACACTTTTTGCAAAATATATACCTCGAATAAATTCTCTCCAACCTAAAATTTGCCTTATGAAACCTTCACATGAATTTAATGGTATGTTGTTTTTTTTATAAAATTCTATTGTCTGACTAATAACAAAGCTTACATCGAGAAGACCAGTATTTAATAGAGGTGATAATAAGCTGTGGTTTAAAAAACTCTCACTATCAACAATAGCGTCTTCATATGGTCCAAATTCTTTAAATCGATTTTCTAAAAAATCATTAAACCATTTTTTTGATTGCTCAAAATCAGTAGGATAAAGGAATTCTGATTCTAAAGTGCCGTAATTTTTGGTATAGACATTATTAATATATTCATATGTCTCTGAAAGAAGTTCAGACTTATCATTGACAGATACGATTTCAGGTGGTTTTTTATTTGTTGGATATTTTTCTCTGTTCATTGTATCATATGTCCAACTTCCTCCTTCAGGTCCACCAGCAATATCGATTAGAATATTAAATTTTTCTCTTTGAGATTTGTAAAAAGAAGTTTGAAAAAATTTCTTCTTATCAGGCTTAAAGAAATTTAAATCACTTTTTTTACACAAAAACATTGGATTTTCTAGGATGATCAATTTTAAATTAAGTTTAATACAAACTCTTTTTAACCTTTTCTCAATTAAAAAGTCATTTGGATCAATAATCTGAATTGTGTCATACTTGTTTGATATATTTTCAATTAATTTCCTTACATCAGAAAGTTTTTCGGAAGCATCTATGTATCGTACATCGATTCCTTTACCCTTCAAAAAATATTGATATTTTTTCATTGATAATCTATGAAAAAAAAGTTTTTGCTTATGAAACACGTATTGATTAAAAAATAAGGATTCCTCTACAAGATAAATCGTGGCTCTTTNTGAAAATATAGGTGATTTTTCAAATAATTGATTAGGTAAAACTATTGATGCAATTTTTTCTACTTTATCCATAATTTTTGAAACTTTTTTTGTGGATCATACTTTTCTGATTGCCAGGCTATATCAAATTTGCGATCTCTTGGGTCATTTCCAACTCCGGAGACATACATCCAGTTTCCATAATTACTATGGACATCGTAATCAATTAGTTGAGATTCAAAATATGCAGCCCCTATCCTCCAGTCCATAAATAAATGTTTAGAAAAAAAGGAGGCTGTATTTTGTCTGCCTCGATTACTCATCCAACCAGTTTTTTTTAATTCTATCATGTTAGCGTTCACAAAGGGCTCAACAGTATCTCCGTTAATCCATGACGTTAAAATTTTATGATTAGATTTCCAATNGTATCCTTTTTTCAAAATACCTTCTAGTTTAAAAATATTATTTCCATGTTTTAGTGAAACATACTTAAAATAATCTCTCCAAATTAACTCAAAAATCATCCAATATGTTGATTGATTTTTTTTCACTTTACTCTCAAAATCTTTAACCTGCCAGTAAATTTCTCTTGCAGATAACGAGCCATTTGATAACCAAGCTGAAAATTTAGAACTGTAGTCTTTTCCAACTAGACCGTTTCGAGTCTCTTTGTATGTAGATATTTTTCTGGTGTCCCACAGGTAATTCTTTATTCTTTTATGACCGTTTTTGCTGCCTCCATTAAATGGAAACGCGGAAAAAGGAGGAGAGTGAAATTCTAAAAAACCAAAATCCTCTAGTCTCGGTATAGTAAAATCTTGGTCTAAAAGATTTGTGCTTGGTAAGGTTGCAATTTCAGGAAAAACTTTTCTAACTAAAGTGTTTTTTTCACAACTTTTCCTAAAAATTGTAAATACCTCAGGTAATGCATCCAATTCAAATTTAATGTCCTTTGGATGATATAAAAATTGATCATAATATGTATGAATTTTTATTTTTTTTGATATTGACTTTTTGACACTATCCGAAACATTATTTTCCTCCTTTGTCCACTCATTTTGATAAAATAAATCTGTTATTTTTAGAGAATTAATAAGTTTTGGAATACCAACCATTGCAGATTTAATATCAACAATAAGTGTAATATTTTTTTTCTTCAACTCATCTTTAAGACATGTGAGTGTCTGGATTAAAAAAAGTGTTCTAAATTTTTCAGTTTTTTTAAAACCCCATTTGGTATTTTTAAACCTGTCTGGCTCGAAACTGAAATAAGCAAATGTCTTGTCACAACTTATTGTTGCGTTATAAAAACCACAATGATCTTTAATTCTTAAATCATTTCTTAGCCATATTAAGGCATTCTTTTTTTCATTTTGCATTTTTTACTACAATATTTAACATTGTTCCAGTCTCTTTCCCATTTTTTTCTCCAAGTAAAAGGATACCCGCAATTAAGACAATTTTTTGTAGGTAAATTTGTTTTTAATACGCGCTTCATTAAGAATTTAAAGCGCTTTTATATGTTTTTAAACAACGTTCACGTGCTAGTTTATGGTCAATTATTGGTTTTGGGTAAGAAATTTCTTGGAAATCAGGCACCCACTTATTGATGTAGTGCAATTGTTTATCAAATTTTTTTACTTGTTCTGTTGGATTAAAAATTCTAAAATATGGAGCTGCATCAACACCACAACCGGCTACCCATTGCCAGTTACCAACATTACTTGACATTTCGTAATCAAAAAGCTTCTCTGCAAAATATGCTTCACCCCATCTCCAGTCAATAAGTAGATGCTTGCATAAAAAACTACCAACTAGCATGCGGACACGATTATGCATAAAACCGGTTTTATTTAATTCTCTCATACCTGCATCAACAAGAGGAAAACCTGTATTACCTGAACACCAATTTTCAAAATCTTTTTCATTATTCCTCCACTCTATTCTATCATACTGAGGTTTAAAACTTTCATTGCGCGTATGCGGAAAATGCCACAGAATTTGCATAAAAAACTCTCTCCAAATGAGTTCCTTTAAAAAAGTTTTGTTGGGTCTACTGGCTGCTTTTTTTACTACTGCCCTTATACTTACTGTACCAAATCTTAGCGCTGTTCCTATTCTTGAAGTTTTATTTAAATAAGGAAAGTTTCTTGTTGACTCATAATTATCAATAATTTGGTTGTCAAAAAGATATTTGGGTTGATTAACAGTGCTACTTTTAAATCCTAATTGATCTAATTTTATTTTGGGAAGTTCTTGTTCGGAATAACAATTAATTAATAGAGATTCTGATGGATATTCTTCTACGGATTTAGTATTAAAATTAGATAACCATTTTTTTGAATATGGTGTATAAACTTTGTATGGATTTCCATCATCCTTAACAATTTCATTTTTTTCAAAAATCACTTGGTCTTTAAAGGCTTTAAATTCTATTCCNTTTTTACTTAAAAAAGTTTTAATCCTTTTATCCCTTTCATTTGCATAGGGTTCATAATCTTCGTTACAAATAACTTCCTCAATTTGGTATTGATTAACCAATCCACTAAAAATAGCCTCAGGGGTACCATGATATATTCCAACATTGCACCTGTTCCTCTTCATAGCAATATCTATGGCACCCAAGGCTAATAAAATGAATTCAACTCTTGCATCCTCTCTTGGCAGTCTATCCAAAATATTTGGATCAAAAATGAAAATGGGTATGACTTTATTTTTTCCACTTAGAGCTTTAAAAAATCCATGGTTATCTTCAATTCTTAAGTCACGTCTAAACCAAAAAAGAGTATATTTTTCCAATCAAATCATGTTTTAAGATTACCTATACCACCATCCAGTTGTAAAACTCTTCCAGTCATCCAACTGCTTTCTGGACCAAGTAAAAACCCTGCAGCTTGTGCAATCTCCTTAGCATTACCTATCCTCCCCAAAGGATGTCTTTCATTTGCTTTTTCAATTTTAGATTCGTTATTTAAAAATTTTGAAGCAAGAGGTGTATTTACAAGTGATGGAGCTATAGCATTTACTCTTATTTTAGGTGCGAATTCTGCTGCCAATGAACGTGTGAGCCCCTCCAAAGCACCTTTTGAAGCTGCGACTGAACTATGNAAAGGCATTCCAGTTTGTACTGCAACTGTGCTGAAAAAGACAACAGACGCATTACCGCTTGCACTTAGCCTTGACAAAACTGCTTTTAGTGAGTTAATAGCACCAGTAACATTAATTTGAAAATCTTTTTCAAACGCTTCCGTTGAGAGGCCTTTAAAGGGTCGTAAATTTATACTTCCAGGACAATAAATAAACCCATGTAGCTCATCAGGTAATACCGAAGTATCTAATTCGGCTGATGTTGCGTCATAAGACAGGTGGGTTAAATCTAAGCTATTCAAATTTTCATTCGATCTACTAGCTACAAAAACCGAATTTGAGGGAGATAGAATTTCTGCTAAAGCTAAACCTATACCAGAACTACCTCCAATAATTAATATATTTTTATCTTTTATCATTTAGTATATGGTCCAAAAATTTTAATTAATGCTTTTTTTCTATATTCAAAAATTTCATTTAGTTTAGGAAATACAAGTAAAGGGTGTAAAATTCTTCCTAAAAACCCAAATGGAATTTTATAATCAACAATGTCAGTCATTTCAACCCCCTTTTCTATAGGTTTAATAAAGTGTTTGTGATGCCACAAATCATATGGTCCGAAGCGTTGTTCATCAACAAAATAATTACCATTTTCCACATGCGTTATTTCAGTAACCCACTTTGTAGGTATACCTAGGATTGGGGTAACTATATATTGTATTATTTGACCCGCATAAATCTTTTCTGACAAACCACTAACTATTTTAAATCCCATATATTCAGGCGTAATTTGTTTTAGATTTTTCGGGTCAGATAAAAAACTCCATGCTTCCTTTTGAGAAATAGGTAGGTTTTGAATCGCTTCTATGCGATAAATTTTCATGCCTTTTTGTTTGTATCAAAGATATAAAATGTTTAACTATTTATTATATTTATTAAACATTTTTTTAATAGTTTTCAACAAACAATAATTCGTGGAGTTGCAGCTTGATTTATAAAAGCAAAAATTTATATTTATAAAAAACTTAAAATGAAATTCTTTAAATTTTTAACCATATTATTGTCTGCTATTACTTTTGCACAAGTTCAAACGCCGCAAGCCAGCCCAATAGCTGATTTTACTCAAATTGTAGGATTAACTGAAATTAAGATAACTTACTCTAGACCTTCTATGAAGGGAAGAAAAATAATGGGAAATTTAATACCATACGGTGAAATTTGGAGAACAGGAGCTAATGACAATACTGTAATAAGTTTTAGTGATGATGTTTTAGTGGGTAATAAAGCTTTGAAAGCTGGAAAGTACTCTATATACACAAGGCCAGAAAAGTCAAATTGGGAGGTTTATTTCTATAATAAATTTGATAATTCAGGTTTACCTAAACCATGGGATGAGTCGTTAATTGCAGCGAGTTTAACTGTTAAAACTAAAAATGTAAGCGAACCTCGAGAAAATTTTACCATTTCAATTGAATCAATTTATAATGATGGGGCCTTCATAAGGTTAGCTTGGGAGAAAACTGAAATTAATATCCCCTTATCTGTACCTACTGATGAAAAAGCAATGAGCACCATTGAAAATACTTTAAGCAAAAACCCAGCTCCAAGTGATTATTATAAAGCAGCTGTATACTACAGAGAAAGTGGTAAAGATCTTAAGAAAGCAAAAAAATGGATTGCATATGCTATTAAAAAAGATCCAGGTAAGTTTTGGATGTACAGACAGCAGGCTTTGATTTTAATTGGATTAAGTGAAAAAAAGGGTGCAATAGAGGCTTCAAAAAATTCTCTTAAATATGCTGTTAAAGCTGGAAATCAAGATTATGTCAGAATGAATACCAAAACAATCGCCGAATTATCGAAATAATCCTAATTTACGATTTGATTTAATTTATTTAAATCTAAACTTATACCAAATATTTAATAATAGTCCAAGTATTATTAATATAGCTCCTAAGATCTGAATAAAATCGTATTCTTCATCTAGTAAAAATATGCTTATTGTGAATGTAAAAAAGACTTCAACATATTTAAATGGGGCTACTAAATGGGGCTTATAATTTTGAAAAGCTAGAGTCATATAATATTGTCCAAAAAAACCAAAAAACCCTAAACTAATTAAAAGTAGAAGTTCTTTTAATTCAGGGGTTTTCCAAAAAAAAATAGATCCAATACCACCAACTAAAGTAGCAATGAGCATAAAATAGTGGACTATTGTAACTGGATGATCATTATCACCAATTTTTGAAATAATTAGATAAACAATTGCAGACAAGAATGCAGCTCCTAAAACCAATAAAACTCCTATACTTGATGATAAGGGTTGANAGCTTTCNATAAGATAAACNCCNAAAAAGGCAAGAATAAAAAANGTCCATTGAGGTATTTTAATTTTCTCTTTGAANAAAANAACAGCTAAAATTGNGGCAAAAATTGGGGATGTNTATCNAAGTGTTACTGAGCTNGCNACACCTATGNANTGAATTCCTAAAAAAAAGAGTATCATNGCNGAAACTCCNACNAATCCACGNATTAATAANAGTNTTTTTTGATTTCCTAAAAGAGGAATATTNTTNGATTTAAGTATTGAAAAAGTTATAATTAAAGATCCNAATGAGCGAAAAAAAACTAGTTGAAANGTATGATAACTAATTAAGTACTTTACNAGTGCATTCATTANTGCAAAAGACAAAGTACTNAGNANCATAAATCTAATTGANNTNNCAAATTTAGATTNCAATCTTTTTNTNNCAAATATCTAAAAACAGATTTNTTTATAATTAGAGAATATGNGTAAAATAATATATACTATATTGTGCGNAAGTTTTATTTATTGTTTGATTTAGAAATTTATAAATTTTCNNTTGCAGCTTTTTGTGCATTCCTGTTNGGAGTTTCAAAAGCTGGTATNAAAGGAATAGCANCTTTAATAGTAACTGGATTTGCATTGGCTTTNGGTGCNAAAGCATCCACNGGNATTTTGATGCCCCTTTTGCTTTTAGGCGATATTTTTGCNGTAAGTTATTANAAAGGTTTTGTAAANTGGAATTATATAATNAAACTTTTACCATGGATGATTTTGGGTGTNCTAATTGGAGTAATTGGGGGNGGCTNNATATCAGAAATTATTTTTAAATATTCTATGGCNGGNATTATTTNGTTTAGTGTTGGGCAAATGTATTATTGGGAAANNAGAAAAGAAAANAAAATNCCAAGTCATTGGAGTTTTGCTAGTTCAATGGGAATTTTTGCNGGATTTACAACAATGGTTGGAAATTTGGCTGGGGCTTTTTCAAATATTTATTTTTTAGCTATGCGATTACCAAAAAATGCATTTATTGGAACNGCAGCATGGCTTTTTTTTATNATAAATATTTTNAAAGTTCCATTTCATATATGGTCATGGCAAACTATTAATAAGGTTTCGTTTTTNAAGAGTTTNGANCTANTGCCTTTTGAAATTTTTGGTTTAATNTCAGGNGTTTTTCTTGTAAAAAAAATTAATGAAAATAGTTATCGTAAANTAATNCTTTTNTTNACAGCNCTAGGTGGAGCNATGATTTTATTCAACTGANTTTANNGNTTTAACAACNTCAATNAANGTTTGTTTGTNNCTATNTCGAATTNTTTGTTTTAAAAATGANAAGTTTTGATTAATNCCATCNGGNNTNGGAATTNNTNGTATATCCTCACCTGCNGATAAATGNATNTATTTAAAACCTNCTTTTTTAAATTTTTTACAGTTAGAAACTCCAANTCCACTACCTGGCATNATTANAATNTNTGAGCCAAATTTNGTATTCCAATAGNTAAGATTNTCAATTCCNTNTNCAGCTTTTTCTTTTTGGCCNGAGGTTAGTANANAATCAAAANCCAAATCAATTAANTGNNTTATNGCNTCCAAGGGANTNACTAAAACNTCAAAAGCCCTNTGAAATGTAATNTNCATNGNCCCTGCCAAANTTTTCCATNTTTTAAGNAANGNNAAGTCAAGCTTGAAATTTTGATCATGTGCACCAACTACNACACCATNNCATCCTAATTCACNTGCNTTTAATATNTTTTTTTCNATNACTTTNATNTCNTCCTTACTATAAAAAAAATGNCCNGGTCNAGGTCTGATTAAACAGTGAATAGGTAAAAGTTTTAAATCAATAGCCTCCCTAATTAAACCANATGAAGGAGTTAAACCNCCTATNNCAAGTGCTGAACATAANTCTATACGNTCTACTTTAGCATCAGATGCATTTTGGATTGATAGAATAGAATCTGCACATACTTCAACTCTCATCTCACTTAAATTATAGAAAAAACTTACCCTAAAATAAGTAATAATTATTTCTCCTTTTTTTATTAGTCTAAAATTGTTNTTAATTTAGAAGANCAAATGAATAGACGAAATTTTCTTGACAAAAGCTATTTAGGATTGTCAACTATGTTAGTTGCTCCTGAAACCATCGCCAGCTTGGGTAACAAAAGTATTTCTTCCATTTCAAAAAACTCCGAAACTTATGCTATTAGCACCTGGAGTGTATCTGAAGCAAATATGAAGGCTGGCAGGGCACTTGAACGTGGATTTAGTGCTATTGAGGCCGTGGTCGAGGGTGTAGCATATGAGGAGTCTAATCTGCTAAATACAACTGTTGGAAAGGGTGGTGCACCTGATCGTGACGGAGTTGTTAGCTTAGATGCTTGTGTAATGAATCATACTGGTGATTGTGGTGCTGTTTTGGCAGTCGAAAATATAACTCACGTAGCAGCCCTTGCAAAAGAAGTTATGGAAAAAACTCCTCATGTAATACTAGCAGGAAAAGGCGCTCGACAATTCGCTATAAAACAGGGTTATAAGCCTGAAAATCTTCTTACTGAGCAAAGCAAAAAGGCTTGGGAGAAATGGCTTAAAAATGGAAACTATCAACCTGAAATAAATGTTGAAAATCATGATACTATTGGGATGATTTGTTGCGATAACTTAGGCAATCTATCAGGAGCTTGTACTACAAGCGGACTAGCCTACAAGATGTCAGGGCGTGTTGGTGATTCACCAATCATTGGATCTGGATTGTATATTGACAACAATGTTGGTGGAGCAGTAGCCACTGGCTTAGGTGAAGAGGTGATCAAAACTGTCGGAAGTTTTTTAATTGTTGAACTAATGCGCGGCGGTCTAAGTCCTCAAAAAGCATGTGAAGAAGCAGTAAATAGAATATTAGAAAAGCAAAAGGGAAAACCAAACTTTCAAGTTGCCTATCTTGCTACAAACAAAAATGGCGAAGTTGGCGCATTCAGTATACAAAAAGGTTTTTCATATACCTTCTACAAAAACAAATTAAATAAAAACATACCATCGAATTCGATATATAAATAAAGGAAAATGGAGATAATCGAAAATAAAAAGAAATACGATGTAGTAATCGTTGGGTCAGGAGCCGGAGGAGGTATGGCAACAAAAATACTTACCGATAGCGGATTAACTGTAGCTTTAATGGAAGCNGGACCTTTTTTTGATCCCGCAAACCCGGATCAACAGCTTCATCTAAAATGGCCNTANGANTCACCTNGAAGGGG
>NHDV01000007.1:0-76307 GCA_002167525.1 Flavobacteriaceae bacterium TMED68 | reverse complement strand
CNACAAGAGCTNTNGGNGACTNTCANGCNTCNTATGGNGANTGGAANNTNGATGGAGAGCCNTATGAAATGAAAGGTGANACCAAATTTAATTGGTGGCGAAGTAGAATGTTGGGAGGNAGAACNAATCACTGGGGAAGAATTTCTTTAAGNTTTGGCCCNAANGANTTTAAAAGAAAAAGTATTGATGGTTTAGGNGANAANTGGCCNATNNNNTATGAAGATNTNAANCCNTNTTATGANAAAGTTGATAAGTTAATNGGAGTNACNGGTACAAAAGAAAATATATANAATGAACCTGATGGTTTTTTTCTTCCCCCNGCNAAACCAAGGCTGCATGAAATGTACTANAAAAAGGGCGCTGAAAAAGCAGGAGTAAAAGTTATTCCNTCAAGACTNTCAATNNTNACAAAAAGNATNAGNAANGAAAGAGGNGTNTGNTATTANTGTGGTAATTGTGGAAGATCNTGTGGAGTATATGCTGANTTNTCNGCNNGNTCNTGTTTAGTNTTTCCANCTCAAAGAAACGCTCAAGGAAGACTNGATTTATATGTTAACAGCATGGTAAGAGAANTTTCTGTAGATAAAAGTGGTAAACCNNATGGNATNNTTTATNTNAANAAAGANGATAANAAAGAATANAAAATAANTGCTAAAGTGGTCGTNTTAGCTGCATCTGCNTGNGAAAGCGCTAGAATTCTATTAAANTCTAAAAGCNCTTATCATGAAAATGGTCTTGGTAACAGNTCTAACATGGTTGGAAAATANTTACANGANTCAACAGGNACAAANAATNTGGCTTTTATTCCAGATTTAATGAANAGAAAAACTTACAATGAAGANGGNATGGGAAATATGCANCTNTATTCTCCNTGGTGGCTTGACAANAAAAANTTNGATTTNCCNAGAGGNTANCATATTGAAATNNNNGGTGGNCTNGGNGCNCCNTCNTANGGTNNNGGTTTTNATTTTAATAGNTNAAATANNTTTTTTGGTNTNGAANNNGGTGGATACGGNGANAGNGTNNGNGNTGANGTNAAAAAATATTACGGATCNNNNATNGGTTTNNNNANTAGAGGNGAATCAGTTCCAAATANNNATAATTATTGTGAAATNNATCCNGAAAANAANGATAAATANGGNATACCNNTNTTNAGNTTNAANTATAANTGGTCAGATTATGANCGTANACAGGCAAATCACATGAATGAGACTGTTAAAGAAATAGTTAACAATATTGGTGGCCATATGCTTTGGGAAAATGGAGGNCCTNATAANGGCNTNNTNACACCTGGCGANGTNATTCANGAGGTTGGAACTACAAGAATGGGANATAATCCAANGAAATCAGTTGTGAATAAATATGAGCAACTCCATGATGCTAAAAATGTTTTTATAGTTGATGGTGGNCCTTTTGTTTCTCAAGCTGATAAGAATCCTACTTGGACAATAATGGCACTTTCATGGAGAACTTCAGAATACATTATTGATCAGTTAAAAAAACAAAATATNTAGTAATGAACAGAAGAGATAGTATNAAAACAATTGTAATTAGCTCGTTGGCAAGTGGATTATTGCTTGAGGGTTGCTTGCCAAAAGAGAANAAAATAGTTTATGAGAATGTGTGGAAATACAAATATGGTCGTACACCAGAGGAATTAAAACGAGACCTTGAACTTTTGAATCAAGTTTTCTTTTCAAGTGAAGAATTAAATAAAATTCGTGTACTNGCAAACTTAATAGTCCCACCAAATAAAGATGGTAATATCGATGACGCTGAAGTTCCCGAATTCATTGAGTTTATAGCCAAAGATGCNCCATCATTTCAAGATATTTTAAGAGATGGNTTGCAATGGGTAGATATAATATCAAATAAAGAATTTGGAAAAAACTTTATTGATTGCGACGTAACTGAGCAAANGTCAATTTTAGATTNAGTAGCATTCCCTAAGGGTAAAAAAAATAAAGANGANGCTTTTTTTTCTACATTCAAAGATTTAGTTATTACCGGATACTTCACTTCTGAAGTTGGAATAAATGANCTAGGATACAAAGGTAACCAACCNAACTTCTGGGATGGGGTTCCTGATGAAATAATGAAAGAACACGGTTTTTCATATGAGAAAGATTGGAACTATAAATTTGTAGACCCATTAAAAAGAAACGACCTGGCAAAATGGGATGATGAAGGAAATTTAATTAGCTAGGATCNTCAAATAAATTTCTACTTTAGNTAAATGAGTGAGTATATACTTTCCATTGANGCTGGTACGACAAGTTCTAGAGCTATAATTTTTGATAAAAAAGGTAANACAATTGGGGTTTCTCAACTTGAATTTACACAGTTTTTCCCAAAACAGGGCTGGGTTGAACATGATGCATTAGAAATTTGGGAAACTCAACTCAAGGTAATCAATGAAGTTCTTCAAAAAACTAATATTAATGCCTCNCAGATTAATGCATTGGGAATTACTAATCAAAGAGAAACAACACTGCTTTGGGATAAAAATACAGGAGTTCCTGTACATAAAGCTATTGTATGGCAAGACAGGAGANCAACTAATATATGTNGCTTAATTGAAAAAGAGGGTAAGGCAAGNTTATTTTATGAGAAAACTGGATTAATTTTAGATTCCTATTTCTCAGGAACAAAAATAAAATGGATTTTAGATCAAGACCCTGATTTAAGAAAAAAAGCTGAAAANGGAGATATTATTTTTGGAACGATAGATACATGGTTGATCTGGAATCTTACAGGAAGAAAAGTGCATGTTACTGACGTTACAAATGCTAGCAGAACACTTTTATTTAATATACATTCACTAAAATGGGACTCTGAATTATTAGAAATACTTGAAGTTCCAGAAAAAATTCTACCAAAAATAGTTTCTTGCTCAGANAAAATAGCTTANACAACNGAAGGCTTATTTGAAGATAAAATTTTAATAAGTGGTATTGCAGGTGACCAGCAAGCTGCTTTATTTGGACAAATGTGTATTAATCCTGGAGATGTNAAAAATACTTANGGAACTGGATGTTTTTGTATTATGAATACCGGTGATAAACCCGTGAAGTCAAAAAATAAAATGTTAACTACAATAGGTTANCAAATTAATAATAAAACATATTACGCGTTAGAGGGAAGTGTTTTTGTNGCTGGNGCAGCTGTNCAATGGCTAAGAGATCAATTAGGAATCATTTCATCTGCGTCAGAAATNGAGCCTTTAGCTAAAACTGTTGAAAATAATGGAGGCGTTACATTTATTCCTGCNTTAGCTGGTTTAGCTGCTCCATACTGGGATCCACAGGCAACAGGCACAATAACAGGTATTACTCGTGGAACTGAAAAAGGTCATCTTGCAAGAGCAACTCTTGAAGCTATAGCAATGAGAACAAAAGAGATAATTACTGCCATGCAAAAAGATGCAAAATTTAAATTTAAATCTTTAAAAGTTGATGGAGGTGCAAGTAATAATAACCTTTTAATGCAAATACAATCTAACCTACTCGGTGTAAATGTAATTCGCCCTAAAACAACAGAAACAACTGCATTGGGTGCAGCTTTTTTTGCTGGACTTGCTAGTGGTTTTTGGTCATCTTTAGAAAAATTATCCTCTGTATGGGATATAGACACAGAATTTAATCCCAAGGAAAATGAAGATACTTTAAACATTATTAATAACTGGGAAAAGNGCATTTTAAAAATGAGTAATTCTCAAAATAATGAATAGAGATTTCAATCTTGGTAGTCTTCAAAAAAACAAAGAATGGGATGTTGCNATAATTGGAGGTGGTGCGACTGGATTAGGTATTGCAGTAGATGCTGCAAATAGGGGTTTTAAAACCTTGTTAGTCGAAAGGAGTGATTTTGCTAAAGGCACTTCATCAAGAAGTACCAAGCTTATACACGGNGGTGTTCGCTATTTACAAAATGGTGATATTTCATTAGTAATAGAAGCACTTAGAGAAAGAGGTATTCTAAGAAAAAATGCGCCTCATCTTGTTAGGGATTTGAGTTTTGTAATACCGTCATATGATTGGTGGAGTAGCCCTTTTTATGGATTTGGTCTTAAAGTTTATGATATGATGGCTGGTAAGTTGGGATTAGGACCCTCAACTTTACTAGATAAACAAGAAACACTTGATCATATCCCAAATGTTAATAAAAAAGGGTTAAGGGGAGGTATAATATACCACGACGGTCAATTTGATGACGCAAGGATGGCAATTAGTCTTGCTCTCACAGCAACAAAAGAAGGTGCTACCCTTCTCAATTATGCTGAGGTGAAGAGCTTCATGAAAGATGATGGACTAATTAATGGCTTATCCTTTACAGATATAATAAATAAGAAAGATTATAGAATAAAAGCAAAAGTTATTGTGAATGCTACGGGTGTTTTTTCTGATCAACTAATAAAATTAGACCAACCAAACGCAAAACCAATGATTCGGCCTTCACAAGGAGTTCACCTAGTATTAGAAAAAAAGTTTCTAAATGGTCCTTATGCTATAATGGTCCCACATACCTCAGATGGTAGAGTACTTTTTGCAGTACCATGGAACAATTATGTAGTGTTAGGCACAACTGACACTCCTATTTCAAAGACTTCTGATGAGCCTACTGCTTTAAAAAAAGAAATCAATTTTATTCTAAGAAATGCCGGTAATTACATGACAAAAAAACCAAAAATTTCAGATGTGAAAAGTGTTTTTGCCGGATTGCGTCCACTTGCAGCATCAGAAAATAAAAATGAGCCAACTAAAGAGGTATCACGTCACCATAAGGTTACAGTTAGTACAAGTGGCCTTGTAAGTGTTCTTGGAGGAAAATGGACTACATACAGAAAAATTGCTGAAGACACGGTTAATACAATACAAACAGTTGGTGGATTAACAGAGAAAAAGTGTAATACTGAAGAAATTCATATTTTTGGATATGATCAAAATACTGATTGGCAAAACCCTATACATTTCTACGGTACAGAAGCCAAGAAAATAAAAGCGTTGAGTAAAGACGGAAATAAATCACTTTCAGAAAAAATATATATAACAAAAAATCAAATTTTATGGGCTTTGAGAGAAGAAATGGCTATTACCCTTGAGGATATTTTGGCTAGAAGAACAAGATGCTTATTTTTAGATTCATTTGAAACCGAAAAGATAGCTGAAAAAGTTGTGATGATAATGGCTGATGAAATGAAAAAAAATAATACATGGGTCAATCAAGAATTAAAAACATTCAAATCACTTGTTAAAAATTATAAAATATGATATCAAACCCTTATTTAGCAGAATTTATTGGAACTACTACCCTACTTTTATTTGGTACAGGTGTAGTTGCGAATGTCAATTTAAATAAAACTATTGCTGAAAAACAAACTCCATGGGTTTTGATAACAGCTGCATGGGGCTTTGCTGTATTTGTGAGTGTTTTTATAACTTCCCAATCTAGTGGTGCTCATCTAAATCCTGCTGTTACTCTTGGCCTAGCTGTTGCAGAAAAATTTTCGTGGTCTCTAGTTCCCGGATATTTTATATCACAACTTGCTGGAGCTATGTTTGGTAGTTGGTTAGCTTATATAACATATATAGATCACTATCGTTTAACTAATAATGAAACCACTGTGAGGGGTACTTTTTGTACGGGCCCAGCAATTAAAAACTTTAAGAATAATTTTTTTAGTGAGGCAATAGGAACTTTTATGCTTGTGTTTGGTGCATTGTTTATTGTTGAACCAAATATTAAAGTTAATGGCACTGAAGTTGAAAATTTTGGTTTAGGAGCTTTAGAGGCTTTACCAATCGGGATTTTAGTTTGGCTAATTGGAATGGCCCTAGGTGGGACTACTGGTTATGCAATCAATCCAGCTAGAGACTTTGGGCCAAGAATGGTCTATCAATTTCTTCCTAGAAAAAATAAAAATGCTGAATGGAATTATAGCTGGGTTCCAATTCTTGGACCTTTTTTAGGAGCAGCAATAGCAGGAATAATTTACAATTTTTTAATATAGTCCTTTTATTTTGTTTGTTTTGTAAAAGTTAGTTTGTAAAAATATTTGAAAGACTCAAAAAAACCTGTGCCAGAAAGATTTTTTGTATAAACTCCAAAAAATCAAGTTTGAGGCTACACAATTGATCAAGGATCTGTTCAAAGACAGCTTGCTTTTACAAATGAAACTCACCTCTTCTAATTAAAAGCTCGTTGAGTTTATCAAAAAAACTAGCACAGGCTGAGATTCAAAATTTTTAATAGGTTTCTAGATGTATTTCTATCATTTCAATTAACTCTTTAATTTTTTCGTCATCGTAAGTTCTAGAGGTTGAAGCATTCCTTTTATAATTTTCTACCTGTGTAGCAAATTGTAAGGAACACATTGCAAGTACATCCTGTTTATCTCTAACAGCATAATTTTTCTCAAGTTGCTGAATTGTGTTATCTATCTTTCTCGCTGACTCCCTAAGAGAAAATTCTTGATCAGCTGGAATTGAAAGAGGATATACCCTGTTTGCTATGGTTAATTTAATTTTTAATGTTTCGCTCATAATACTAATTCATTTCTGAAAGCTGCTGAATACAATAATCAACCTCCTTTATCAAATTATTTATTTTTGTTTTGGTTTGAGAATTTCCCTGACTACTGCCTAGTAAATTGTTTGCTACTTTTAAAGATTCATTATCATTCTCAAGTTTTAAAATTTTATCCTTTAAAATCTTATTTTCTAGTACAAGAGAGGATTGCAAATCTTTAGATCTGACTAAGTCAAGGTGGTTTTCTTTTAACTTGTTTAGTAATACTATTATTTTCTCTTCTAAAATTTTAATTGGCTGGTTAATTTTATTCATTGTGACAATTAAAATAATTTATTTATATACAAATTTATTGAATCTTTTTTCAATAAATACTTGGGTAGTATGATTAGTTTGTAAATTTAACTTTAATAATTTAGATCTTCATCCACAACAAGTTATCAAGGTTTGAAAATACATTACTTAATTTATCTTTTTCTTAAGTCCACTTTTTTGTTATCACAGATCAAAAAAAGTTCTACTTTACCAATCGATATTCCGGTCCAACTTTCAGGAACATTTGGTGAACTTAGAAAAAATCATTTCCATGCGGGTTTAGATATTAGGACACGTGGTCGGGAGGGATTACCTATAAGATCTATAAAATCAGGTTGGATTAATAGACTTAAGGTTAGTTTAAGCGGCTATGGAAAGGTCTTATACATAGAGCACAATGATGGACTCGTATCAGTATATGCACACTTAAAAAAATTTAATCCTAGAATCGAAACCTATCTTAAGAAAAAGCAATACAGTAAAAAATCTTTCGGTGTAGAGTTATTTCCTGGTAAAAATGAACTTAAAGTTAATGAAGGAGAAGTAATCGGCTACAGCGGAAATACTGGAGGATCTTTTGGTCCGCACTTACATTTTGAAATCCGGGAAGCAAATGGTCAAATTCCTATCAATCCGATGCAATATGGAAATATATACGTTGAGGATTCCAGAAATCCACAGATACAAAGTTTTTATTTATATAAAGGTTTTGGCCCAAATGAAAAGAGAAAAGAATTTTTGCTTGTAAAAAAAAGTGACAGTGTTTATACTACAGCTGGAGTTATTGAAGCTGGAAAATTAAATATAGGTCTAGAATTTTTCGATCGTCAGAATCTTTCTCAAAATAAAAATGGAATTTATAGCGCTAAAGCTAAATTAAATGGTCTTGAGATTTTTTCTTATAAAATGGACAAAATATCATTCAATGATTCTAAATATATAAATCTATTTATAGATTATAATGAATTAATAAGTAATAGAAGAAAAATCCATCGCTTTTTTTTACATCCAGAACAAAAAATGTCATTTTTAAAAGATTCAATTTTGTCTGGTGAAATTCTTATTGAAAATGGAAAATCTTATCAGTTATTAATTCAAATACAAGATTACAATAAAAACACTAGTCATTTAGAGGCATACCTTAAAGGAATTCCAGAAATTGTTTTGCCTGAAATAGATGATGAAAATTTAATTCTTAAAGAAAATGAGTATAATTTTGAGTTTGAAGATAAATCTGTTTTTTTTCCAAAAAAGAGCTTTTTTTACGATGTGAATATGAAAGTCGAGGAAAAAGATGATACTTTAAAAGTAGGTGAAAATATTTTTCCATTAAAAAAACCCTTTTCAATAAGACATAGAGTTCCCAGTGGTGACAGCTTAAAAATTGCTCAATCATTTTTAGCCTTTTTAGATAAAAATGGAAAATCATCTTTTTTAAGTGGTTATATAAATGACGGCTATTGGGAAGCCAAATCAAAAATATTAGGAAGTTTTGTAATTAGTAGAGATAGTATTGCTCCAGAAATCAGAGCTCAAAATTTTAGAAATAATCAGTGGGTAGATAATTATAATTTTTTGAATTTTAAAATTTCAGACGATTACTCGGGTATCAAAAAATACAGAGGTGAAATAAATGGGAAATGGATATTACTTGAATTTGAACCAAAAAAAAGTAAATTATTCTACAATTTGAATGATATTGATTTTGATACAACTCTTCATAACTTGAAAATTGAAGCGGAAGACCAAGCAGGAAATAAAACAGTATATAAAATTAAATATTATAGGAAGACCAAATAGTTTTTATAATTAAATCAAGCCAATTAATTTATAAACTCTTTTAAAGAAGAAATCACATAATCCACTTCCTTAATTGTGTTAAAAATAGAAAACGAAAATCTTAATGATGGTCTTTGCCTTAGTTCTTTTGATTGAATTGAGTTTAATACGTGTGAACCTGAGGAACTACCAGATTGACATGCGCTTCCTTTAGAACAGGCTATTCCCTTTAAATCCAAATGAAAGTCTAAAAGACTTGCTTTTTCATTATCGATTGGTAGAGCAACATTCAAGAGTGTATAAGTACTAAATTCATTATTAGCAGAAAGACCATTAAAGACAACATCAGGAAAAATTTCAAGTAATGAATTTTTAAAATGATTTTTCAAATCTAATATATGAGATCTCTCGACCTCTAGATTTGAATAGGCCATTTCCAAAGCCTTTTGCATTCCAACAACATTATGTACAGATTCGGTTCCGGCTCTTAATCCTCTTTCTTGAGCACCACCGTATATGAATGGTTCTATGCCAATGTTTTTCTTAATAAATGAAAAACCTATTCCTTTGGGTCCATGAAATTTGTGCGCCGCAGAAGAAAGAAAATCAATAGGTAAATTTTCCATATTAAAGGTGTAATGGCCAACTCCTTGAACTGCATCTGTGTGAAAAAATGCTCCATTTTCATGACACAACTTACCAACCATTTTAATATCGAGGATATTACCAATTTCATTGTTTACATGCATTAANCTCACTAACTTTTTAGAATTGTCTTTTTTTAATAAAACTTCTAATTGCTCAAGATCAATTGAACCATCATTATCAATATTTATATAGTCAACTTTTACTTTATGAATTTTATTTAACGCTTCTAATGCATGAATTACAGCGTGATGTTCAATAGGTGATGAAATAATTGTTTTTACACCTAAATCTTTAACTGCACAACACAGAACCATATTGTCAGATTCTGTTCCACCAGATGTGAAAATAATTTCTTGAGGAGAAGCATTGAGCAAACTTGCTATTTTCTTCCTAGCAGTTTCAACATATTTTTTTGCATTTCTTCCAAACGCATGAGTAGAAGACGGATTCCCGAACGAATCATTCATCACAGAAGAAATGGAATCTATTACCTCCTTTCTAATTTGGGTTGTAGCTGCATTGTCAAAATATACATTCATTTCNCCAAAATATTNAATTTTTAGGATTCAAAATCCCCTAATGTGTTTTTAATAATTGAAATACAATCATTGATTTGTTCATCTGTTATTATTAAGGGCGGAGCAAATCTTATTATATTACCGTGAGTAGGTTTTGCTAATAAACCATTCCGCATAAACTCTAAACATATTTTCCAAGCAATATCGTTATCATGAGTATTATCTATTTCAATTGCATTCAGTAGCCCCTTACCTCTTACATTATTAACGATAGAACTAATTCGCGAATAGTCTTTCATAGATGATCTAAATTTTTCTCCTAGCATAGATGCATTCCCTGCAAGATCTTCATTGACAACAATTTTTAATGCAGCCATACAAACTGCAGAAGCCAATGGATTTCCACCGAACGTCGATCCATGCTCTCCTGGTTTAATGCAAAGCATAATTTCGTTGTTAGCTAAAACTGCTGAAGCCGGGATTACACCTCCAGAGAGTGCTTTACCTAAAATTAAGATATCAGGTCTTGCATTTTCGTAATCAGTTGCTAACATTTTCCCTGTTCTTCCTAAACCAGTTTGAACCTCGTCAGCAATAAATAAAACATTATATTTTGAACACAAATATCTTACACCTGTCAAATAACCTTCGTCAGGAACAATTACTCCTGCTTCACCTTGAACAGGTTCAACCATAAAAGCAGCTGTATGAGGATTTTTTAATTTTACTTCTAATGATTCTAAATCAT
The DNA here is from genome assembly GCA_002167525.1 of Flavobacteriaceae bacterium TMED68. Next base: position 65,771 of record NHDV01000007.1, on the reverse strand, counting down.
TGTAAGGAATGATATCATAACCTGGCATGTAAGGCCCAAAATCCTTATAAGATGCAGGATCATCTGAGCTAGATATAGCTGCTAAAGTTCTACCCCAAAAATTACCATTTGCAAAAATAATTCTAGCTTTATTTTCTGGAATCCTCTTTTTCAGGTAGCCCCATTTTCTTGCTAATTTTATTGAAGTCTCACCACCTTCAACACCTGTATTCATTGCAAGCACCTTATCATATTTTAATAATTCTGTAATGTATTTTGCATAAGTTCCTAAAATGTCATTGTAGAAAGCTCTTGAGGTTAGAGTCAATTTTTTTGATTGAGATTCAAGTACCTCTAATATTTCAGGGTGACAGTGCCCTTGATTTACAGCAGAATATGCAGATAAAAAATCAAAATATTTTTTCCCATCCACATCCCACAAAAAAACTCCTTTACCTTTGGATAAAACTACTGGCAAGGGTTTATAATTTTGAGCACCGTGATTGTTCTCAAGATCAAAAAAATATTTTGATTTAGAAATTGTTTCCAAAAGCTTATTCTTAATGGATAAAAATAATAAATATAGAGCCCAAAAACCTAAAAGAGATGGTTATTTATTATATCAACCAGACTAAATTTACAGAATGTTAAAAAAACAATTTAAAAGTTANACAAAAAGTTTAAGTGTAATTGATATCAATAAGAAAGGTATGGGAGTAGCAAAATCCCCTGAGGGTATTGTTTATTTCATAAAAAACACTATTCCCGGTGATATAGTTGATGTAAATCCTTACAAAAAAAGAAAAGGATATATTGAAGCAGAGCCTATAAAGTGGGTGACTAAGTCAACAAAAAGAGTGAATCCTAAATGTGACCACTTTGGAATATGTGGAGGTTGCAAATGGCAAAATATGAAATATGAAGAGCAATTAGTTTATAAGGAAAAGAGCGTTATCAATGATTTAGAACAAATAGGAAAAGTTGAAATTCAAAAAAAACTACCAATACTTGGTGCTAGCGACTCTTATTTTTACAGAAATAAAATGGAATATTCATTTTCAAAAAATCGATGGCTAACAAAAAATGAAATTGAAAAAAAGGAATCGATCAATAAAAATGCTCTCGGTTTTCATAAACCAGGAAGATGGGATAAAGTTGTTGATATTAATTTTTGTTATCTCCAAGCTGAGCCTTCAAATAAGATTCGAAACGCGATTAGAGATTTTGCTTTTAAAAATAAATTAGAGTTTTTTGATCCACGAGAAAAAAAGGGTTTTTTAAGATCCGTTATCATTAGAAACACTCTCAAAGGTGAAGTTATGATTATATTTCAATTTTTTGAAGAAAATAAAGTCCATAGAGAATTAATTCTTGATTATGTGAAAATTAACTTCAAGGAAATCAGTTCTTTACATTATTGCATAAATTCTAAAGAAAATGATTCGATTTATGATCAAAACATTATCCGTTTTTATGGCAAGAATTTTATAACCGAGAATATTGATAAACTAAAATTTAAAATTTATCCAAAGTCTTTTTTTCAAACCAACCCTAAACAAACAAAAAAACTATACGAAATAATTAAAGATTTTGCCACTTTGAAAAAGGATGAAACAGTTTATGATTTGTATTCAGGAATTGGAACAATAGCTCTATATCTCTCTTATTATTGTAAAAAAATAATAGGTATTGAATCAATTTCAGAAGCAGTGAAAGCGGCAAAAGAAAACTGTTTACTAAATCAAATTAACAATGCTTTTTTTGAGGAAGGTGAAATGATTGATGTATTTGATGAAAGTTTTTTTAATAAGTATGGTAAAGCTGATGCTGTTATTTTGGATCCACCTAGAGGTGGTATTCACAAAAAAATAGTAAAAAAACTTTTAATATTAGAGCCTAAAAGAATTGTATATGTAAGCTGCAATAGTTCAACTCAGGCAAGAGATCTAGAACTCATTAAAAAAAAATATGAATTAAAAATTAGCAGAGCAGTTGACATGTTTCCTCAAACCCACCATGTTGAAAATATTGTACTTTTACATCTTAAGTAAAATAATGTTTAAACCAATAATTAAGTTTTGTGCTGGCCTTTTGACTTTTATACTAGTTATAAACTGCGAAAGAGACGACATATGTATTGAAGAAATTCAGGAAAGTCCCGATTTAATAATTTTGATGCTTGACCTTGAAAATAAAACTGAAAGAAAGGTACCCTCAGGTTTTTCTATCCTAGCTATTGGCAATAATGAAGAACTACCCTCCAGAGGAAGTTTAGATTCTATTGCACTACCACTTAAAATTCAGGAAAATATTGTGCAATTTGAATTTATAATCAATCAAGGAACATCCAATGAAAATATTGACACATTACAAATAAATTATAAGAGATTTGACAGCTTTATAAACTCAGCATGTGGTTTTAGATCAAATTACATTNTTGAAAAACCGTCAGCAANAATATTAAATCCAGGNAATAATTGGATTAAAGGCTTTACAATANTAAGAGATACAATATCAGATGAAACNAACGCACACTTGGGTATTTTACATTAGTTTACTAAGCTTTTNNTATTCTGTAAGCCAAGANAATGATAANATAACTATCAATGACAGTCTGAATTTAAAAAAAGAGAAATCTATAAATTTAAGAGTTGGATTTGATCTGTATAGAATTATATTATCTAGAGTTTCTGACGACTTTGATGGCTTTGAAATTGTTGGAGATTTTAAAGTTAGTGAGGATTTTTTTATTGCCTTAGAATTGGGCAGTTTAGATATCACTAAACAAGTTGAGCAAGTAAATTTTACTACAAACGGTAATTATTTTAAATTAGGATTTGATTACAACATGTTTGAAAATTTAGAAGGCATGAATAATCATATAACTCTCGGCGCTAGAATTGGATCTAGTAGACATGACCAAACTTTAAACAGCTACGCCATACTGGATCGAACAAGATACTGGTTAGGCTCAAGCCTGCCTATTACAAACGGTTTTGCAACTGGCAAAAGATCTGATTTAAATGCACTTTGGTTTGAAGTTGTACTAAATTTCAAAGTTCAAATTTTAAAAAATATTTATACAGGTATAAGTCTTAGGTTAAACCGATTGNTAAGTGACNAAATACCTTNAAATTTTGATAACATTTATATCCCAGGATTCAANAAAAAAACACAAGACAACGTATTTGGAGCTGGATTTAATTATACTCTTACTTATAATTTTTCGCTTTTATCCAAAAAAAAATAGTTTAACTATTTAAGCTTGTGAACTTTTTTGGAACCTTCATAGATTCGGAAATGTAATAATCGTGACTCAAGTTTTCCATTAAAAACTTTAATTCTCTTACTGGGCCTTAAGCCGATAAATTTGGATGCCTCTATGTTGGAAGTAATTAGCCATGCGTCAGTATTAGGAAAGCCGGTTTTAAAATTATCGCCTATACTTTTGTATAGATATTTTATATCACCTTTNAATCTATGCCCATATGGAGGATTAGTTAAAAGATGTAAATCTTTTTTATTTTCTTTTTTTNTTTGNAAAAAGTCTNCNTGATCTACTTTAATAAATTTATCAAGTTTTGCATTTTTAATATTTTCTTTTGTTTTTTTGATTGCTGATGGTACTTTATCTGAACCTTTTATGGCTATTTTTGGATCAATAATCTTATTTAATTGACTATCAATGATAAGTTTATAAAGNCTAGCATCAAAATCATTCCACTTTTCAAAAGAAAAACTTTTNCTATTTATGTTTGNNGGAATTTTACAAGCCAGCATNGCTGCTTCAANTAAAAAAGTACCACTNCCACACATTGGATCTAAAAAATCGTTTCTTGCTTCCCAACCNGAAAGATTNATAAGTCCNGCTGCAAGTACCTCATTGATAGGAGCTATATTAGTNGAAGTNCTATANCCNCTTTTATGAAGAGATTCTCCTGAGCTGTCTAAAGAAATTGAACATAAATTATTTTGAATATGTAGATTGATTTTAATATCAGGCAAAGTGGTATCCACGTCTGGTCTTTTGTTATATTTTTTGCGGAAACGATCTACTAAACCATCTTTGGCCTTTTGGGAAGCATACTGAGAATGATTAAATATTGTGCCTTGAACTACACTTTCAATCATAAATTTTGAAGAAATATTCATATACTTTTCCCAAGGAAATTCGTAAAACACATTGTATAATTCGTTTTCACTTAAAATTTTACATTTATAAATAGGCTTTAAAATTTTTAAAGCAGTTCGAAGACTAAGGTTTGCTTTGTATAAAAATCCCTTATCACCTTCAAAGGAAACAATTCGATTACCTTTAATAACATTTTTAGCCCCTAAACCAACTAGTTCTTTTTCTAGTGTATCCTCAAAGCCATAGAAAGTTTTTGCCAACATTTTAAAATCTACTGACACATTTACAAATTATAAATATTAAAGGTCAAAAATAGTATTAATTAGATCAAATATTTTCTAATACCATCAGATAAATGTAAAAAAAGTAATGTCCACTTTAAAAGACAAATTTGTTTTAGTAATTTTGCAATTATGAAAATAACAACATTAAATTCAGATAAAATGGGAATCATTTCAAGCGTGCTTTGCTTATTACACTGTGTCATTACTCCCATTTTATTCATCTCCCAACCAAATATTTTAAATACTTTTTTAGAATCTCCTGAATTATGTTGGCGTTTAGCTAGTTTATTGATTATACCTATCTCATTATATGCTGTCTATAGATCAAACAAAATTACAACCAACAAGTCTTTGGGGGCTATTATGTGGTTATGTTGNATTATTCTTTTAGCAACTATTATTAATGAGGCTTTCGAAATATTTTCTTTGGAAGAATATTTCAGTTATGGAGCGTCAATTNCACTTGGTTTTTTGCANGTATACAACCTAAAATATTGTACTTGCAAAGATGATGATTGTTGCANCCATAAATAACACCTACTTTTTTTCAATAGGATTTTTAGGCTCTTTCCATATGGTATAAAGTGAGTCTAAAGTNTATGTCAGTGCTGTTGGNTCCAAATNGATAATACCATCNCCNTATGCNCTTTGTAAAATATCTTCTATTAAAAAATCTTCATAAANAGTTTCAGGATTATAAGTGTCTTTCAATGACAATTTAAACATAGAAGCAGTTGTCTGATATAAAAATGCCCTCCAACCATTCCGTAAATCTTTAACAAGGGANTGTGTTGTCTCACCTGTTTGACGATGGACTAATTTTATTAGAATTCTTCCCTGAGATCTTGAGAGCTTTCTAAGCTCTTGTTCAAATTCAGAATATATAAATTTTTCAACTCGTTTCATGTAGATTTTCTTTGATCTTTTTCTNNTAATTTCCTTCAATCTAATNCTAAGGGTATCTAAACGATCTGAGGCTAGTTTAGCATAAGGATAAACTCTAAGAGTTCTATTTCTAAGTAAAACATAATCTTTTAAATCATNAATCGTTTTAAATTTCAAAGGCTGAAAAAGAACTACCTCTTTGAGACGAATTCCTGACTGTGGAATTGAATCNGTCTCAAATTTATAGAGCAATTCTGNCTCAAGATCATTTTCACNATTTTGTTGAGCAATAATAATATTTGTNACAATCAATAGAACTGTATTTAGAAATAATCGATTCATTTACTTAAAAATTAAGAACATAGTATTCAAATTCATTTTTTTAATATCTAGAATAAATACATCACGAGCTAAAATTACAAATATTTTGAAGTTCAATTTTTGTTACGGAATATTCTTATTTTTGATAAATTAATTATTTATAGATGAGTATTCTTAATAAAAAATCACTTTCATTTTTAGAAAAATATTTAAATAATGCTTCCCCAACCGGATATGAAAGTACTGGGCAAAAAGTCTGGATGGATTNCCTCAAGCCATATGTGGATAATTTTATAACTGATATATATGGGACTGCTGTTGGTGTAATTAACTCTGACTCTGAATACAAAGTAGTAATTGAGGGACATTCAGACGAAATATCTTGGTATGTAAACTTCATAACCGATAGCGGATTAATTTATGTCATTAGAAATGGAGGTAGNGATCATCAAATTGCTCCATCAAAATGGGTGAATATTCATACAAAAAATGGAATAATAGAAGGTGTNTTTGGTTGGCCAGCAATACACACTCGAAAACACGGNAAAGAAGAAGTTCCAAAATTAGAAAATATTTTTATTGATGTTGGNGCTAAAGATAAAAAGGAGGTTGAAAAAATGGGNGTTCATGTTGGTTGTGTAATTACATATCCTGATTCTTTCAGAATACTTAATAATAATAAATTTATTTGTCGTGCAATAGATAACAGAATAGGTGGATTNATGATTGCTGAAGTTAGTCGTCTANTATCTGAAAATAAGATTAAACTACCCTTCGGATTATATATAACGAATTCCGTCCAAGAAGAAGTTGGTTTAAGAGGGGCCGAAATGATAACACAAACAATAAAACCTAATGTTGCAATAGTTACAGATGTGTGTCATGACACAACAACACCAATGATTGATAAAAAAATTGAGGGACATACTGAAATTGGAAAAGGCCCAGTAATTTCATACGCTCCTGCAGTTCAAAATAACTTAAGAGAAAGAATTATAGATACAGCCTCAAAGAGAAAAATACCATTTCAAAGATTAGCNTCCTCTAGGTTTACTGGGACGGATACAGATGCTTTTGCTTATAGTAATGGAGGTGTAGCCTCAGCATTAATATCACTACCGTTGAGGTATATGCATACAACAGTTGAAATGGTACATCGTAATGATGTTGAAAATGTAATTAAGTTGATTTATGAAACTGTCCTCTCTATTAAAAATGGGGAGTCGTTTAGTTATTTTGATTAAAATTAAAAGAATTGATAATTAGATTTTCTCTCTNATTAACAAAGCTTTATTAATTCGTTTTACAATACCAGGGCCTTCATAAATAAACCCAGTATACATTTGAACTAAACTAGCCCCTGCATTAAGTTTTTCGATAGCATCGCCTGGCTCATGGACTCCTCCTACACCAATAATTGGAAAAGCATTTTTACTTTTTTTATGCAAAAACTTGATTACATCTGTACTTTTATCTTTTAATGGTAAACCACTAAGCCCACCCGTTTCATTTTTTTTTGATGATTTTAGATTTACTCTACTTAAAGTTGTATTAGTAGCAATTACACCGTCTATATTTAGACTGGTTACTATTTCAATAACATCTAACAATTGCTTTTCACTTAAATCAGGAGCAATTTTAAGAAGTATAGGTTTTGGCTGATCTTTTGTTTGATTTAAATTTGAAAGGGTAGATAAAAGTCTTTTTAAATTACTTCTGTCCTGTAGCTCTCTCAAATTTGGTGTGTTGGGTGAACTTACATTTACAACAAAGTAATCTACGTAATCAAAAAGCATGTTAAAGCAATAGACATAATCTTTTACTGCATTTTGATTAGGAGTAATTTTATTTTTTCCAATATTACCCCCAATAAGAACACCCTTATTTTTTTTTAACCTATTGATTGCAGATTCTACCCCTTCATTATTAAAACCTAGTCTATTGATAAGCCCTTTATCTTCTGTTAATCGAAACATGCGTTTTTTTGGATTTCCATCCTGTGGTTTCGGTGTTAAAGTTCCTATTTCAATAAAACCAAATCCAAAATTTGATAATTCATGATAAAGTTTTGCGTCCTTATCAAAACCAGCTGCAAGTCCCACTGGATTTGGAAATGTCAAACCAAACAAATGACGCTCTAATCTTTTATCTTTTATGACATAAATCGAACGTATAAGATTTGAAATACCTGGAATTTTATTTGACAATTTTATTAATTTAAAAACAGTATGATGTACAAATTCTGGATCAAATAAAAAAAATAATGGTTTTAAAAGAAGCTTATACATACTGTTTTTTAAAAAAAAACCCGCTCTCAGCGGGCATAAGAAATAATCATTTTTTGGAAGGTGGGAGGTTTAATTTAGAGCTGAGTTCTAGCGAAATTGCAGACCTTTCAATCTTTAATTTACCTGCCAGGGTTTCAATTACACATGTATTGTCCTTATCATTTAATTCCATTACTTTACCGTGAACACCACTTTTTGTGATTATTCTATCTCCTTTTTTCATTGAATTCATAAAGTTTTTTTCTTTTTTTTGCCTACGCTGTTGAGGTAGTATTATGAAAAAGAAAAAAACAACCAGCATTAATAATAAGAAAGGGAGTTGTCCCGATAGGCCTTCAGACATTATATATGTAATTTAATTTTGTTGTCTGGCATTTGCCTGAGCATCACGTTGTTTTTGTTTTATAGGGTCAGGTGTGACGTTAGCTTTTATTCGTAACATTTCCCTGCCTGAAGAAGTATTAGCTGATAGTGTTACAGATTTTTGTTGCATTCCAGGTTTGTTACTTGAGTCAAAACTTACTATTATGGTTTCAGACTGGCCTGGTTTAATAGCAGTGTTTTTAGGGTATTTAGGCACGGTACAACCGCAACTACCTCTAGCGTCAACAATTATAAGATCTGCACTTCCTGTGTTTGTAAAAGAAAATTCCGTTGTTACTTTGTCACCTTCATTAATTGTTCCGAAGTCATGATCAGTTTTATTAAAAGTCATAACTGGTCCATCAGTAGCTGGTTTTGAAGAAGATGTCTGAGTGTTTTCAATAGTTGCAGTACCATTTATTTTCTTAGCAGCACTTTCTTGACAAGAGATAAAAGAGGCTAAAAGAATTAAGATAATATATGATAAAAAATTTTTCATTTTTTTGTTTTTAATTTAATCAAAATTAACAAAAATTATTTTTACAATAAGCCTCTTCCTGTTTTCGTTAATCTATTTTCATTTTTAAAATCTTTTACCAATTTATCTAATACCCCATTAACAAAATTATTACTGTTGGGGGTCGAATAATCTTTGGCAATTTCCAAATATTCGTTCAATGTTACTTTTGCAGGAATATCCTCAAAATAAAGTAATTCTGCAATTGCTGCTCTAAGAATTATTTGATCTAGAAATGCAATTCTGTCAGGNTCCCAGTTAGGAGTTTTACCCTCTATTTCATTATGTAGTTCACTACTTTTAGAGATGNTNATTTTAAGTAATTTAACACCAAANTTNAAATCTTCTTCTTGCTGTTTTGGCTTNGGAAATTTTAAGCTATTTGGATCTGTGATATCTAAATTTTTAAATATTTTTAATAAAAATGTATTCACCAGNGGAAGGTCTGCGATCCAAGATAGATTCNGATCCTCTATATAGTTATATAAATAAGGTGAAGGAGCAATTATGTCCTTGAATAAATTAATTAATGANCTCTNACAATCTAANAGATTCGGTGACTTCTTTAAAGAATATGTTTTGAAGTTCTCCGATTTAATAATTTTCAATACAAGCCTTTTAATAAATTTAAACTCTAAATCCCACTTTACAAAATTGTTATTTTTTATTTGGTNTTCTAGTTCAGCGTGATTGTCTAAAAAATCAAGTACNCTATTATTGGCTAAGCAGTTCATTCCTATATAATTTTCATCTTTACTTATGCTATTTTTTTCATATGTTAAAATTTGTTCTTTAGTGTGTATTTTTAATTCTTTAAAGAGTGAAAGCATAAGAATATATAAATTGTATGTATCTATAATACTTTTATTGAAAAATTGAATTTGATCATCAATTTTACTTCCTTCATTCAGATTAAATGAGTAAACAGACTGAATAATCTTTATTCGAATATGCCTTCGAGTTAACATAGTTTAGAACTTGATGTTGTAAAATTAACTCAATAAAATTTATGATAAATTTAATCTTTCAAAAAGTTTAATGATTAAAATAAATACATTTTCATTTGCTTACCTTTGATAAGTTGATGAGAGCATTACAATACCTAAATAAATATTTTTACAAATACAGGACAAAACTNTTTTTAGGNTTTTTAATTACTATAGTAGCTCGTATTTTTTCGCTTTTTGCCCCTCGTTTAATNGGAAACTCNTTAACNGCAGTCGAACGTTNTCTTAAATCAGATGTAAATGACTTCCAATTTATAANAAANATTTTATTAACAAACATATTAATTATCATAGNAACTACGCTAGTTTCTGGTTTTTTTACCTTCTTAATGCGGCAAACAATTATAAATGTTTCAAGATATATAGAATTTGATCTGAAGAATGAAGTCTTTTGGCATTATCAAAAATTAACACAACGTTTTTATAAAAATAACCGCACAGGTGATTTAATGAATAGAATCAGCGAAGATGTAGGAAAGGTTAGAATGTATGTTGGTCCAGCATTTATGTACAGCGTCAATACGATTTCGTTGTTTATAATTGTAATTTCATATATGCTAAGTATAGCTCCAGCATTAACTCTCTACACTTTATTACCCTTACCAATATTATCTTTTACAATATATAAATTGAGTAAAGTAATTAATATAAGAAGTACACTAGTTCAAGAAGTTTTATCCAAAATGTCATCTTATGCCCAAGAAAGTTTCACNGGAATTTCGGTAATTAAATCNTACAATATTCAANATAAAATTTTTTCAGATTTTGAANATTTATCAGAAGAAAGCTATCGAANAAACATGTCTCTAGCTAAACTTCAGGCTTGGTTTTTTCCTTTGATGATTTTGCTTATAGGGTGNAGTAACTTAATCGTGATTTATATTGGTGGANATAGTTACATAAATAATGAGATTGATATTGGAGTTTTAGCTGAATTTATAATTTACGTTAANATGCTNACATGGCCNGTAGCTGTAGTTGGNTGGGTAACTTCCATTATCCAGCAAGCNGAGGCATCCCAAAAGCGNATAAATGAATTTTTAGAGGAAAAACCNGACATAAGAAATGGAAAAGGTGTGGAAGGTGAAATTAANGGNTCTATTGAATTTANTAATGTATCCCTTTTATATCCTGAAACAAATATTACAGCTATTAATAAAATTAACTTAAAAATTCCTGCTGGAAGTACAATAGGAATAATTGGAAATATTGGATCAGGTAAAACTTCATTATTAGACTTAATTGTCAGGTTTTACGATCCTGTTGANGGAATTATTAAAGTTGATGGAATAGATATTAAAAAATACTCTCTAGATCAACTTCGGAGTTCCATCAGTTATGTTCCGCAAAATGCTTTTTTATTTTCAGAAACTATAGAAAAAAATATTGGTTATGGATTAATATCTTCTATACTTAAGGATATAGTTGAAGCTAGTAAAAAAGCAGTAGTTCATAAGAATATTGTTAGCTTTTTANACGGATACCAAACTATTTTAGGTGAAAGAGGAGTTACNCTTTCAGGAGGACAAATTCAAAGNGTATCAATTGCTAGAGCAATAATTAAAAATTCAAAAATATTACTANTNGATGATTGTCTCTCGGCTGTTGATACAAATACAGAAAAAGANATACTTAATCATCTAAAATCATTTACAAAAAGCANAACAACAATTATTGTAAGTCACAGAATTTCATCATTGAAACACGCTGACCAAATTATTGTTTTCGAAAATGGTCAAATAGTTCAACAAGGCAAACATACAGATTTAATGGGGGTTAAGGGCTACTACAAAGAATTATTTGAAAAACAAAACACTGAGCTAAGCAAATAATTTGCTTTGTTTAATTTTTTTAATAAAATTGCTAATTATTCATAAAAAACTTCAACAAAGTGTCAAATAATTTGAGTGAAAATCAAGAAGAAATTTTTTCTAGAGTGCTTAGAGCTGGAAGAAGGACTTATTTTTTTGATGTAAGAGAGACAAAAGCTAGTGACTACTATCTTACAATTACTGAGAGCAAAAAATTTACAAATGAAGATGGTTCATTTTATTACAAAAAACATAAAATTTATGTCTATAAAGAAGATTTTGAAAATTTCTCAGAATTTTTAAATGAAACAATGTCATTTATTTTTGATCAAAGAGGTACAGAGGTTATCAGCGAACGTCATCAGAAAGATTATTCTCCTGATAGAATTAATTCAGATTAATCTTTTTTACAAGAGTAAATCGAACTTATTGTCTTTAAACTTCAAGGTAATATTTTAGGGAACTATTATAATATTTCACTTAAAATCTAATAGAAAGTACTAATGTCATTAACTGAATCTTTCATGCTTCCCTTAGGAACAAACGCACCACAGTTTAGATTACCAAATGTTGTAAATGGTCACTTGCAAGATATTCACGAACTAAAGGGAGTAAACGGAACTTTAATTATTTTTATGTGTAACCACTGCCCATACGTAATCCACTTGTTAGATGGAATTATAAAAACATCAGAAAAATTATTAAATAAAAAAATAAACACTATTGCTATATCAAGTAACAGCATCATGACACATCCCCAAGACGGACCAGATGAAATGAAAAAGTTGGCTATTTTAAAAAAGTTTAGTTTCCCTTATTTGTTTGATAAAACACAAGAAGTAGCCAAAAGTTTTAAAGCTGAATGTACCCCTGACTTTTATTTATTTGATAAAAAATTAATTTTAAGTTATAGGGGCAGATATGACCAATCTAGACCTGGCAATCAAATAAAAGTAACAGGTAATGATTTGCATAAGGCAGTTGAATTAATGATATCTAATAACGAACAAATAAAAATGCAATATCCCAGCATGGGCTGTAATATAAAATGGCATCCTTAAGATAGGTGTAGAGCTGCTTTAAAATTAAAATTCAATTAATTCTACTTCAAAAATTAGAGTGGCATCAGGTGGAATTATTCCACCAGCACCTTGCGATCCATATGCAAGATTACTGGGTATAACAAATTTTGCTTTTGATCCCTTTTTTAATAACATTATACCCTCGTCCCAACCGGCAATAACTTGTCCAATTCCTAATGAAAAAGTTATTGGTTCATTTCTTTGATAAGAAGAATCAAAGACTGTTCCATCTATGAGAGTGCCTTTATAATGAACTGAAACATTGTCTCCTTTTAAAGGACTTTTTCCTCTTCCAGATTTTAAAATAGAATAATATAGTCCATTTTTAGTTTTTTTCATTCCGTTTGTAATTGAGATAATAGCTTTTTCTGAAGATTCTATGGCTTCTTTTTTTCTAATTTCAGCATTACTATTAAATTCTTGGAATGCAGATAATGAATCCCACTTTATAGAATCTTCTCCATGACGCTGTATTATTATGTCTTTGATTATATCGTCTTTTACTATCTGATTTACTACATCCTGGCCTGTTTTTACATAACCAAAAACAGTATGTTTTCCATCAAGCCAATTTGTTGGAATATGGGTTATAAAAAATTGACTACCGTTACTGTTAGGTCCTGAATTTGCCATTGAAAGTGTTCCTTTTCTGTCATGTTTCAAGTCTTTATGAAATTCGTCATCAAACTTATATCCAGGATCACCAGTCCCNGATCCAAGNGGGCAGCCACCTTGAATCATAAAATCGTCAATAACCCTGTGAAATTTCAATCCATTATAAAATGGCTCTCCNATTNCCTTGTAATTATTTTCNTTCAGTCCCTCAGCTAAATTAATGAAGTTAGCTACNGTACCAGGTGTTAGTTTATAAGTTAATTCAATTAAAATNTCTCCTTTAGTAGTTTCAATTTTTGCAAATATTCCTTCCATTTAAATTTTNTTTAAAGTAAATATATAAATTACAATAATTAAAAGTTTTTAATTTGCAATTTCACTCATGAATTTAATCCTGTAAAGTCGCAATTCCTCCTCATCGTANTCTCCTTTAAAAGCCTCTTCCGCATATTTTATTGAATCTGAATCAGATTCAATAAAATANTCATAAAGCTCATTCAACTGATCGTCATCAAAAATTTCATCTAAATAATAATTAATATTCAATTTGGTTCCTGAAAATACAATTGTTTCCATCTCTTCAATTAGATCTTTAATTTTTATACCTTTTGCNTTTGCGATATCTTCAAAAGGCAATTTTCTATCAATATTTTGTATAAGATAAAGTTTTAGTCCAGAATTTACTCCTGTGCTTTTAACAACTAAATCATCTGGCCTAATAATATTATTTTCATTAACGTANATATTAATTTTTTCTATAAATTNTTGTCCATAACGCTTAGCTTTTCCTTCACCAACACCGTTAATATTNGACAACTCTTGGCTTGTAATTGGATACTTTAAACACATTTCTTCTAATGAATTTTCCTGAAAAACAGCATATGGAGGAACTTCATTCACCTTTGCCACGTCTTTTCTAAGCTTAATTAAAATCTGCATAAGACCTTTATCAAAAATTACATTTGACTTATTACTTTTAAATTCTGTGTCGCAAATAATTTCATATTTATGGTCTTCTTTCATTAAGAAACTCTTGGGTTCTTTAAGAAAGGATTCTCCTTTTGAAGAAAGACGAATTAAACCATAATTTTCTATTTCTTTCACCAAAAAACCTGCAACAAGTGCCTGCCTAATTAGCGCCATCCAAAACGAAGACTCTTTTTGAGATCCGGATCCAAATACAGATATATTGTTTGTTTTGTGGGATTTGATCAATGCAGTATTTTCACCTAATAAAGTATTAATCAATTCCTTGGATTTGTAAATTTCTTTTGTCTCTTTGACTACTTTAAGTAAAATCTCTAGTTCAATTTTGGCTTCAAATTTGTTTTTAGGATGACGCATATTATCATCCATGTCTCCACCATCTCCGGTTTCATTATCAAATTCTTCACCAAAATAATGTAAAATAAATTTTCTTCTTGAAATCGANGTTTCTGCATAAGCAACAATATCTGACAACAATGCCATACCCATTTCCTGCTCAGCTAAAGGCTTGCCAGACATAAATTTTTCTAATTTTTCGATATCCTTATATGAATAAAAAGCTAAACAATGTCCCTCACCCCCATCACGACCCGCGCGACCAGTCTCCTGGTAATAACTTTCGATACTTTTGGGAATATCATGGTGAATAACAAATCTTACATCAGGCTTGTCTATTCCCATCCCAAAAGCTATTGTTGCAACAATTATATCACAATCATCTTTTAAAAACTGGTCTTGATTAAATATTCTAGATTTTGAATCTAATCCGGCGTGATAGGGCAAGGCGTTTATTCCATTTACTTGTAATATTTGCGACAGTTCCTCAACACGTTTTCTTGACAAACAGTAAATAATTCCTGACTTACCGTTGTTTTGTTTCACAAAACGAATAATATCATGATCTATATTCTTTGTCTTCGCTCTAACTTCATAATATAGGTTTGGCCTGTTAAAAGAAGATTTAAAAATTTTAGCATTTGAAATCCCTAAATTTTTCATTATATCCTCTTGAACTTTTGGAGTTGCTGTAGCTGTAAGGGCAATGATCGGAATTTTTTGGTTAAACTGTTCTACAATAAATTTCATATTTCGGTACTCAGGTCTAAAGTCATGCCCCCATTCAGAAATGCAGTGAGCTTCATCTACAGCTAAAAAAGAAATCTTAACAGATTTTAAAAAATCAATAGTTCCGCTTTTAGATAATGATTCTGGCGCAACGTAAAGTAATTTTGTCACACCGGTAGTCACATCTTTTTTGACTTGAGCTATTTCGGTTTTATTTAAAGAGGAATTAAGTACATGTGCAATTCCATTTTCAGTTGAAATACCCCTTAGAGCATCTACTTGGTTTTTCATTAATGCGATTAAGGGAGAAACTATAATTGCAGTTCCACTCTGAACTAACGCTGGAAATTGATAACAAAGGGATTTTCCTCCCCCTGTTGGCATCACAACAAAGGAGTTTTCTCTATCTAAAAGGTTTCTAATAACACTTTCTTGTAGACCTTTAAAGTTGGTGAACCCAAAAAGTTTCTTTAATTGAAATTTAAGCTCATCTATCTTCATCAAGAGGAAATAGAGTTGAATTATTCAAAGAANATATTTATTTCTAATATAAAAATAATTAGTGATACCATATAACCCTTTTTAATAAAAGTGATTATACAAAAGGTTAGATAAAATATTTAGCATTCCAAATTGTTTTTGATACTTTTGCTTAGATAGCAAAANTAAAATTAAATGAGTGCTGTATCACCNAAGGATGAGATGTCATTTTTGGATCATTTGGAAGAGTTACGTTGGCACTTAATNAGGTCAGTNTTAGCAATACTTCTTGTAGCANTTTTTGCCTTTATTTTCAAAGACTTTATTTTTGACGTTCTCCTTTTTGGTCCAAAACAAAAAGATTTTATTACTTATAAATGGTTTTGTTCGATATCACAAACATTGGGTCAAGGTAACAGCTTTTGTATAGANAAACTCCCTTTNAGAATTCAGAGTAGGACTATGGCAGGTCAATTTTCTGCACATCTTTGGACATCAATTTTGGCAGGATTTATCGTTGCATTTCCTTATATTATATTNGAGTTTTGGAAATTTATAAGCCCTGGTCTTTATGAAAATGAAAGAAAAAATGCAAGAGGATTTATTTTTATTTCTTCTGCACTGTTTTTTTTAGGAGTATTATTTGGATATTATATTGTAACACCACTATCAATAAACTTTTTAGGAAACTACTCAGTAAGTAGTGAAATTTTTAACGATTTTGATCTTAGTAGCTATATTGGACTGCTACGTGCATCNGTTCTGGCCTCTGGAATAATTTTTGAATTACCAATAGTTGTTTATTTTTTAACTAAAGTAGGAATCATTACCCCAAATTTTTTAAGAAAAAATAGAAAAATCTCTTTGGTTGTTGTTTTAAGCTTATCTGCTATAATAACACCTCCTGATATTGCAAGTCAAATTATTGTTAGTATTCCTATATTAATTCTTTATGAAGTTAGTATTTTAATATCCAGAATTGTAATTAGAAAACAACAAAATATCTAAAACTATTTAATGAAACTGAATGTAGAAAAAATTGAAAAGGCCTATAAAGGCAGAAAGGTTGTGAAAGGTATTTCGTTAGAGGTCTCTCAAGGAGAAATAGTAGGATTACTGGGGCCAAATGGAGCAGGTAAAACTACTTCATTTTACATGATTGTTGGACTTATAAAACCAAATAATGGTTCTATTTTTTTAAACAATAAAGAGATAACAAAACTTCCAATGTACAAAAGAGCTCAGAAAGGAATTGGATATCTAGCTCAAGAGGCTTCGGTTTTTAGGAAACTTAGTGTTGAAGAAAATATATTAAGTGTTTTGCAAATGACAAATCTTGGTAAATCTCAACAAAAAGAAAAAATGGAATCATTNTTAGAGGAATTTGGTCTTGTACATATACGAAAAAATAGAGGAGACTTACTTTCAGGTGGTGAGCGAAGAAGAACTGAAATTGCTAGAGCTCTTGCAACAGATCCTAAATTTGTTCTACTTGACGAGCCCTTTGCAGGCGTTGACCCTGTTGCAGTCGAAGATATTCAGAGAATAGTTGCCCATCTTAAAAAGAAAAATATTGGTATACTAATAACTGACCACAATGTTCAGGAAACTTTAGCTATTACAGANAAAACATACTTGATGTTTGAAGGGAATATTTTAAAAGCAGGGACACCTAAAGAATTGTCCGAGGATGAAATTGTAAGAAAAGTCTATCTGGGTAAAAANTTTGAACTTAGAAAAAAGAAATTACTATTTTAATTTTTAACTTTTTTTTCTAAAACTAAGTCTAAAGTTTACATAAGTATATCCTAAAAGATTTATCAGAATATAAATCAAAATGATTATTGGAAATGCAGCAAAACACAATACTGAAAAAAGTGAAATGCTTAATAACAAGAAAACTATTATTTTGAGACTTTCAATTTTAAATGATATTGATTTCAATGAGAAAAAAGGAAGATTATTATTCATTAAAATACACGAGATTATAATTATAACTAAAAAAGTATTTTCGGATTCTATTAAATATCTGAAATCCATTAAAAATAGATTTTCAATAAATAATGGTAAACTCACTATAAAAAGGGCATTAACTGGTGNGGGAAGTCCTTTAAATTCAGTTTTATTATCCATATCAATATTAAACTTCGCTAAGCGTATCGAAGTTGCAAGAGTTATAAAAAAACCCGCAAAACCAAGTGGTACAAATGACATACTAAATTCATTTTCTAAAAGCTTAAAAATTAAATTTCTTTCCTGAAAGTTAGTTCTCGCGATTAAATTATACATAACAATTCCTGGAACCATACCACAAGTTATTAAGTCTGCCATTGANTCAAACTGAATTCCAAAGTTATTTTCAACCTTAAGTAAACGNGATAAAAGGCCATCAAACAAGTCGAAAAAAGTTCCTAGGAGTACTAAAAAAAAAACNACTTCAAAAGCACCNTTAAAAGCAAAATATGTAGCAAAACANCCTGTGATNAGATTNAGAGCTGTNAAGGTGTTAGGAATAATNCTTTTTAATAAATGNGNCAAAAAATATTTTTTTTTAACAAGATAATAATTGCTATAGCTCCAAAAAAATTAATTTCGTAAAAATGTTTAGTCAGTTTAAATACCTTTTTTATTCAATATTGTCTGGTTTAGCACTTGGACTTGCCTGGCCAACAAATGGGTTTACTTTATTAATTTTTGTAGCTCTGATTCCACTCCTCCATCTTGAATATCTTATAAGAAACGATTTTCATGGTAAAAAAGCTATAAGAATATTTGGTTATAGTTATTTAAGTTTTTTGATTTGGAACCTGATTACAACATGGTGGTTATACAATTCTACTGTTTACGGGATGCTTTTTGCAAATTTTTGCAATAGTTTATTTTACTCCATAATATTTTTATTGTTTTACTGGGTAAAAAGCAGGATGCCACTACGAAGTGCTTATATTTTTTTTATTTGTTCCTGGCTAGCTTTTGAAAAACTTCACTTAATGTGGGACTTTTCATGGTCATGGTTAAATTTGGGTAATGTTTTTTCTGAGAAAACAAAGTGGATCCAATGGTATGAGTATACTGGTACTTTTGGTGGTTCATTATGGATTCTTACATTGAACGTTTGGATTTATGAAGTAATTAGAAGTTACCATTTAAAAAATTTAGATTTTGATACAAAAAAAATTATTGGTCCAATTCTTTTTATAGTGATTCCCATAATTTTTTCAATTTATTTATTTGGAAAAATAAAAAATCAGGAGGATAAATTACAAGTAGTAATTATGCAACCAAATATAGACCCATACAATGCAAAATACCAACAAACAAATATTTCTTCATTAGAAAATTTTATTAGAGACTCTAGAGCATTTATATCAAACGAAACAGCCTATGTAATTAATCCCGAGACCTATTTTGCTGAAGGATACGGTGAAGAATTAAGTAATTATGAATTTAGTTTGCTACATAAAGAAATTCAAAAAATTCTTTATGATTATCCGAATTTAAAATTTATAACCGGTATTCAATTTTTCAATAAATATTTCCAAGAAAAGCCACCATCATTGACAGCTAATTTAGTTCGTGAGAATTTATGGTTAGAATTCTATAACAGTGCATTAAGTGAGCAATTTGAAAAAGAATTTGAAGTGTACCATAAATCTAAATTAGTTGTAGGTGTAGAAAATATGCCTTTTAAAAATTTTTTAAAACCTCTTTTAGGAGATATACTAATAAATTTAGGCGGAACAGTTTCAAGCAGGGTTACTCAAAAGAATCGCTCTGTTTTCGATCATAATTCTATTTCCAAAAAAGCTGCCCCAATAATTTGTTATGAATCAATTTTTGGTGAGTTTGTAACAGGATTTACAAAAAAAGGAGCAAATTTTTTTGCAATATTAACTAATGACGCTTGGTGGGGCGAGACTCCAGGACACAAACAACTTTTAAGTTACTCCCGACTGCGAGCTATTGAAAATCGAAGGGATATCGTAAGAAGTGCAAATACTGGAATATCAGCAATTATTAATGCAAGAGGAGAAATCATTAAAAAAACAAAATACAATACAAAAACTGTCCTAACGGGAGAAATTAGTCCTAGATCAGAATTGACCTTCTACTCTATTTATGGTGATCTAATTGGACGTTGGGCCATATTTATTTCAGGAATACTAATGCTAATTGCAATTAGTGGTCGTCTAAAGAAAGTAAAAATTTAAAAGTCTTAACTGTAAAAACTAACTTAACAAATAAAATATCAACTAATTTTATTAAATAGTTGCATTATTTAGATAAAAATTTATTTTTGCAAAAAAAACTTGTCTTATGTATTGGACACTTGAATTAGCCTCATATTTAAGCGACGCGCCGTGGCCCGCGACAAAAGATGAATTAATTGACTTTTCAATTAGAACTGGCGCTCCTCTTGAAGTTGTTGAAAATCTTCAGTCCATGGAAGATGAAGAAGATATCTACGAATCAATTGAAGAAATTTGGCCTGACTTTCCTACAGAAGAAGATTACCTTTGGAATGAAGACGAATATTGATTCATTCGAAGAATGAATACTAGTATCTGTTATTTTAACATTTTTTTTTAATTATTTTTACTTGACTGAAAAGTTATTATGGGCTTACTAAATAGTATTATTAAAACATTTGTTGGAGACAAAACAAAAAAAGATCTCAAAAAAATAAGTCCATTGGTAGATAAGATAAATCAATACCAAAAAAATTTCGAGAGTCTTAACCATGATAAACTTCGAAAAAAAACAGAGGAATTTAAATCTCGATTGTTTGACAAAAACAAAATGTTTTTTGAAAAAGTTGATTTACTTAAAAAAGAGGTAGAAACTACACATGATCTTGATGAAAAAGAGAATTTGTATAAAGAAATTGATAACTTAAGTGAAAACATTCAAGAAAATACTGATATTTTTCTGAATGAAATACTTCCTGAGGCTTTCGCTGTAATTAAGGAAACTGCTAGAAGATTTGTTAACAATTCTGAAATTAAAGTAAAAGCAACAACTTATGATCGTCAATTATCCCAATCTAAGTCATACGTCAATTTAACAAATGATTTTTCTATATGGTCTAATTCTTGGGATGCTGCCGGTAAAGCAATTAAATGGGACATGGTCCATTATGATGTTCAGCTAATTGGTGGTATTTCCCTGCATCAAGGTAAAATTGCAGAAATGCAAACAGGAGAGGGAAAAACATTAGTAGCTACTTTACCAGTTTATCTCAATGCCCTAACTGGAAAGGGTGTACATCTAGTTACAGTTAATGAATACTTGGCTAAACGTGATAGTGCTTGGATGGCCCCACTTTTCGAATTTCATGGCTTGAGTGTTGACTGCATTGACCATCACCCTCCTAACAGTCCTGAAAGGAGAAATGCCTATAGAGCAGATATTACATACGGCACAAATAATGAATTTGGTTTCGATTACTTAAGAGATAATATGGCTCACACGGTTGAAGACTTAGTTCAACCTAAACATAATTTTGCAATCGTAGATGAAGTAGATTCTGTATTAATCGATGATGCTAGAACACCTCTTATAATTTCTGGTCCAACGCCGCGGGGAGATAGACATGAATTTGATGTTTTAAAGTCTAAAGTAAGCAGCCTGGTTTCAAAACAAAGAAACCTACTTAATAGTGAACTCGCTGAAGCAAAAAATAAAATAAAATCAGGTGACAATAATGACGGTGGTATTAAACTACTAAGGGTTTTCAGAGGCTTACCCAAGAACAAGGCACTAATAAAATTTTTAAGCGAAGAGGGGGTAAAGCAATTATTACAAAAAACAGAAAATCATTATATGCAAGACAATAATCGTGAAATGCACATTATCGATGCTGAATTATATTTTGTTATTGATGAAAAGAACAATCAGATTGATCTTACTGACAAAGGAATAGAGGTACTCTCTCAAGATAATTCTGATCCAAACTTTTTCATTTTACCTGACATTGGGGCTGAGATTGCAAAGATCGAATCAAAAGAAAAAGATCCCAAAAAAGAGGCAAAATTGAAAGAAGAGTTGTTTAAAGATTTTGACCTTAAAAGTGAACGTATTCACAGTTTAAATCAACTACTTAAGGCATATACACTTTTTGAAAAGGATGTTGAGTATGTTGTGATGGACAATAAAGTGAAAATTGTAGATGAGCAAACTGGAAGAATTATGGAGGGTAGAAGATATTCAGATGGTCTTCACCAAGCAATTGAGGCAAAAGAGACCGTAAAGATTGAGGCTGCCACACAAACATATGCAACTATAACTTTACAGAACTATTTCAGAATGTATCAAAAACTTTCAGGTATGACAGGTACTGCAATAACTGAAGCTGGAGAATTTTGGGAAATATATAAACTTGATGTGATCGAAATTCCTACAAACAAACCTATAGCAAGAAAAGATGAAAATGATTTAATCTACAAAAGCAAGCGTGAAAAATATAATGCAGTAATCGAAACTGTGAGCAAGCTCACTTCGGATGGAAGACCAGTATTGATTGGGACTACATCTGTAGAGATATCTGAATTGTTAAGTAAGATGCTTAACATAAGAAAAATTAAGCATAATGTATTGAATGCTAAGCTTCACAAGAAAGAAGCAGAAATTGTTGCTGAGGCAGGAAATCCTGGTATTGTTACAATAGCAACAAATATGGCAGGTAGAGGAACTGATATAAAATTATCTCAGAAGGTAAAGGATGCAGGTGGCCTTGCGATTATTGGTACTGAACGTCATGATTCACGCAGAGTTGACCGCCAATTAAGAGGTCGTTCTGGTAGACAGGGAGATACAGGGAGCTCACAATTTTTTGTTTCTTTAGAAGACAACCTAATGCGTCTTTTTGGATCTGAAAGAGTGGCCAAGGTTATGGATCGAATGGGATTAGAGGATGGAGAAGTGATTCAACACTCAATGATGACAAAATCTATAGAACGAGCACAAAAAAAAGTAGAAGAAAATAATTTTGGTATTAGAAAGCGTCTTTTAGAATATGATGATGTTATGAGCTCCCAAAGAGAAGTGATCTATAAAAGACGGAGGCATGCAATTGACGGTTCGCGACTAAAACTTGATATATTGAACATGCTTTTTGATACCTGTGAAGAAATTGTTCTAATAAATAAATCGGCTAAAGATTTTAAAAACTTTGAGTTTGAGGTAATCAGTAATTTTTCAATGACTTCACCTGTAAGTGAGTCTGAATTTGAAGAAATTGAAGAGAACGAAATCACAAGAAAACTATATAGTGATTTGCTAAATCACTACAACAATAAATGCCAAGACAATGCAAATTCAGCATATCCTGTAATAAGAGAAGTGTTTGAAAGGCCTGACAATAAATTTGAAAGAATTGTTGTACCCTTTAGTGATGGTATAAAATCTTTAAATGTTGTGACTGATTTGAAGCAAGCATATCAAACGAATGGAAAAAGCTTGATAAATGACTTTGAACGTAACATCACACTTGCAATAATTGACAACTCATGGAAAGACCATTTAAGGAAAATGGATGAACTAAAGCAATCTGTTCAGTTAGCCGTGCATGAACAGAAAGATCCATTATTAATTTACAAATTTGAGGCTTTTGAACTTTTTAAAACGTTGATTACTTCATTAAATAAAGAAATCATTTCCTATCTAATAAAGGGAAGCCTTCCAAACCAAAATGCATCTACAATTCAAGAAGCTAAAAGATCAAATAATAAACAAAAGCTAAAAACTTCCAAAGATGATATCCTAAATACTGAGGAAATGGCCCAAAAAGCAAGGTCTGTTGGAGCAGCAGCAAGTAATTCTCAACAAAAAATTATTGAAACGATTGTTCGTGAAAAACCAAAAATTGGTAGAAACGAAAGAGTGACAATTAAAAATGTAAATACTGGGGAGACAAAGAGCTTAAAATTTAAGCAAGCAGAGCTAATGATAAAAAACGGTGAGTGGGTAATTAGTTCATAATTTATTAATTTTAGAAAAATTAAATAAGTATGAATGAGTATGCGTCGGTTTTGCTATGGGCAATCCCAGGCTTTTTGATCCTAGTTATTTTTGAAATTCTTTACGGCCACATATCAAAAAAGCAGTCCTACGTATTCATGGATACACTAGCGAGTTTAAGTTCAGGTATAACAAATATTTTAAAAGACATACTTGGGCTTGCAGTAATTATAATCTCATACCCTTATATTCTTGTAGAAATTGCAATTTTTAAAGTGGAGAATAGCCCTTTAACCTATTTCATTGCTTTTATCTGTATTGATCTTGCCTCATATTTTGTTCATCTAATTAATCATAAAGTAAATTTTTTTTGGAACCAACATATTATCCATCACAGTAGTGAGGAATTTAACTTAGCTTGTGCCCTAAGACAGAGTATTTCAAATCTAGTAGGTTTTGGGGGTATTTTTTTAGTCCCAGCAGCACTTATGGGTGTACCTACAGAAGTAATTTCAACACTTACACCTATTCATTTATTTTCTCAATTTTGGTATCATACAAAGCACATTGGTAAAATGGGCTTTTTGGAATATATAATTGTAACCCCCTCTCAACATAGAGTTCATCATGCCATAAACCCAATATACATTGATAAAAATTTAGCTGCAATTTTTTGTGTCTGGGATCGTATTTTTGGAACCTTCCAAGAAGAATTAGATAGTGAACCTCCAATTTATGGAACTTTAAAACCTGTTTCAAGCTGGAATCCCTTTTGGATAAATTTTCAACATTTTTTTTTATTGGCAAGAGATGCTTGGTATACCAAAAAATGGGAAGATAAATTTGTGCTTTGGTTCAAACCCACTGGGTGGCGTCCAAAAGATGTGCAAATACGTTTCCCAGTTATGAAACGTAAGTTGAATATTAATGACAAATATTCTCCTAAGTACAATTGGAAATGGAAAGTAATTGGTTCTCTTCATTTTATAGTACTTATCACAATTTTAGTTTATTTTCTATTTTGTTTTAACAATTTCACACCTGCGTTTCAGCTCAATTTTGGAATTTTAATTTTTACTACTGTATTTGGCTTCACATCGCTAATGGACTATTATAATTGGGCTCCAAATTTTGAAATCTTTAGAGGTTTTGCTTTTTTAACTTTGTTTTACCTTTTACAAGAACAAATTATTCTTCAAACTAACTTCTGGCTATTCAATTTTTTGATTACTTACTTTATGTTTACAATTGGAGTAGGTATTTGGGCAAAGTATAATATATCAAACAGAAAACTAGCTTTAACCAAATAGTGAAAAAAAATTTGGATTATCTCCTTATTGGTCCTGCATACCCATTTCGAGGGGGTATTGCTGAAACACAACATCAACTTGCTTTAGCACTTCAAGAAAAAGGAAGGAAAGTCGAATTATTAACATTTAGGAATCTTTATCCAAAAATTTTATTTCCTGGTAAAACACAATATAGTCACGAAATGTTTCCAGAAAAATTAAAAATTACTAGGTTAATTAACGCTTACAATCCATTTTATTGGAGAAGAGTTTTAAAATATATTGAATCTTGTTCTCCTAAGTTTGTTGTTTTCAGATACTATACACCTTTCTTAGCATTCTCATACGGCTGGATAGCAAAAAGACTTTCAGAAAAAATTATAAGAGTTGCTTTAGTTGATAATTGGATTCCTCACGAAAAAAATATTTTTGATAACGACTTAAATAATTTCTTCGGAAAACAAATTGATTTTTTTACCACACTATCTGAGTTTGTTGCAAAACAAATAAACAATCAATATAAAAAACCAATATGGTCTGGTTTTCACCCTATTAATAAAAATCTTCTTCCTATAATAAATCAAGATGAAATTCGTAAAGAACTTAATTGGGAGCAATCAACTGATTATGTTTTATTTTTCGGTTTAATACGGAAATATAAAGGTCTTGATCTTTTAATAAAATCCTTTAGTACAAAAATTCTAAAGAATAAAAATATTAAACTTTATGTTGCAGGAGAATGCTATGAAAATCCTAAAAAATATTTCAAATTAGTTAATAAACTTAAATTGAGAAAGAGAGTTATTCTTGATTTTAACTTTATGAATAATAAACAAATACAAAAACTATTCTCTGGAGCTGATATTATTGCACAAACTTACATAACGGGAACGCAAAGTGGAGTTACTCCCATTGCTTATCATTATAACAAACCCATATTAATATCAAATATTAATGGATTAAAGAATCCAATAGTCAATGACAAAACAGGTGAAGTGGTTGAAAATGATCCCCAATCTATTGCAAAAGGAATAATTCGTTTATTAGATAAAAGAAAAAAAATTGAATACACGAGTAACATAAAAAAAAACATTAGCAAATATAGCTGGACTTCGTATGCTTCAAAGTGGGAAAAATATTTATCAAAAATAAATAGACAATCAAATTTAACTTGAACACGGCTAGATTTTTTTTTGGTTTCTTTATGTTTTCAAAATTGATTTGGTCTCAAATTAATTTTGAAGATTACAAGATCCTCATTAGAAAAACAAATGAAAAGATTAAAATTGATGGTATAATTGACGAAGAAACTTGGAAAAAGTGCGATATAGGAAAAGATTTTTTTATGATAACTCCAGTAGATAATCAAAAAGCGTCTCAATTTTCTGAAGCAAGAGTTACATTTGATAATGATTTTTTTTACATCGCAATAATTTTTTTTAATAATTCAGTAAAAGGAAAATATGTAGTCGAATCTTTAAAAAGAGACTTTTCATTTAATAAAAATGATAATTTCCTTTTAGCAATAGATCCATTCAATAATCAAACTACTGGTTTTACGTTTGGTTTAAATGCATATGGTGCGCAATGGGATGGAACTATGTATGATGGTCGTAGTGTAGATTTGAATTGGGATACAAAATGGTATTCTAAGGTTAAATTTGATGAAAAAAAGTGGGTCTGTGAAATAGCTATTCCTTTTAAATCTATACGGTATGACGAGAATAGTTCAAAGTGGGGAATAAATTTTAGCCGGCTTGATTTAAAAGCGAGTGAAAAATCGAGCTGGGCACCAGTACCACGCCAATTTCCTTCAGTATCATTAGCTTATGCAGGAGCACTAATTTGGGTGGACCCTCCGCCAAAACAGGAAAATAAAATTTCCTTGATACCTTACATTGCAAACAATGCTCTTAGAAAAAATGAAAATGTAGAAAGCAATAACTTTAAAATTGGGGGTGACATAAAATATAATTTGACTTCTGCTTTAAACTTAGATATTACAGTTAATCCTGATTTTTCACAAGCCGAGGTAGATAGACAGGTAACAAATCTTGATCGATTTGAACTTTTTTTCCCTGAGAGAAGACAATTTTTTTTAGAAAATGCAGACCTATTTTCAAATTTTGGATACAAAACTATTCGTCCTTTTTTTTCTAGGAGAGTAGGGCTCAATGTACCTATTCTTGGAGGTCTAAGATTAAGTGGAAATATTGATGAGAATTGGCGACTAGGTGTTTTAAATCTCCAAACTCAGTCTGACGAAAATTTAGCTTTAGCTTCTGAAAATTTCGGAGTCTTTACCTTACAGAGAAAAGTTTTAGATAGATCTAACATTAGTTTAATTTTTGTCAACAAGCAAAAATTTAATTCGAATAGTTTACCTATTTCAAATACTATATTTAATAGGAATCTTGGGATTGAATACAACTACTTTTCTGAAGACAACTTATGGAATGGTAAATTATTATTTTTACAGTCATTAAGTTCATTAAAGGAGAATCAAGGAAAAGTCTTTGCTTCTCATATAGCTTATCAATCAGTAAGATGGAATTGGAGAGTCCAACAGGAATATATTTCAGAAGGTTATACAGCAGAAGTCGGTTTTATACCTAGAAAGAATATTTTTAAGCTACATTCAAGAGCTGGACATTTGATATACTTAAAAAATGAGAAATCTTTACTCTCGCATGGTCCGAGTATCGAACAAACATTTTTTTTTAATACCAATTGGGATAGTAAAGACAGATTAACATCACTAAAATATCTCTTTAATTTTAGAAATCGAAGTCGTCTATCAATAGGCTTTCAAAATCAATTTATTCAATTATTATCTGATTTTGATCCTTTAAGAAATGGAATATCAACACTTCAAGAAGGTACAGAGCATAATTGGAATAGTTTAATTGTTTCTTATGATGGTAAACCTCAAAATAGATTTACCTATTCAGTGGAAGCAATTAATGGTGGATATTACAACCAAGGAAAAAGAACTGCTTTTCTTGGAGAGTTTGGATATAGATTTCAGCCACTTTTAGACATAAGTTCTGTAGTAAATTTTAACCAAATTAATCTTCCATATCCATGGAATAATAATTCATTTTGGCTTTTCGGATTAAAAGCAAATCTAACATTTACAAATACGATTTTTTTTTCAAACCTAATACAATACAATGAACAACAAGGTGTTTGGAATTTTAACTCCAGGTTCCAATGGCGCTATAAACCTGCCTCTGATATTTTTTTAGTATTTAATAGCAATGAAACCAAGATCCCTTTAACTTCAAGGACATGGAGTTTAACACTAAAAATTAATTATTGGTTAAATTTATAGAATGAGTAAAAGTGTAGAACATTGGAATAATATATATGAAACAAAGGGACCTTCTGAAGTTAGCTGGACTGAAGATTATCCATCCTACAGTATAGGATTTATTAAAAGTTTAAGTTTAGATAAAAGTTTACCTATTATCGATATTGGTGGTGGTGACAGTCGAGTTGTTGATTCACTTCTGGAACTGGGATTTGAAAACATTACTGTTTTAGACATATCAGAAAATGCCCTTAATCGTGCAAAACTAAGATTAGGAAAAATCTCAAATAAAATAGACTGGATTTCATGTGATATTTTAAACTTTAAACCAAAAAAAACATATAATCTTTGGCATGATAGGGCTTGTTTTCATTTTCTCACTGAACAAAAACATATAGACTATTATAAGAATATTGTAAGAAAGAATGTTACAAAACACCTATTAATTAGTACATTCTCAGACAGGGGTCCACTAAAATGTAGTGGACTTCAAGTTACTCGATATAATTGTGATACAATAAAAAGTAATTTTGAAGATACCTTCAAATTAATAGACTGTGAGTATAAAACACATAAAACTCCATTTAACACAGAACAATCTTTTATTTATTCAAGTTTTAAAAGAAAATATAATTGAATCCTACAACAAATAGTCTGTAGAAACAAAGTTTGATTTTTCTGAGCTAAGTAAGCGCTCTAAAATTTTATTATTTGAGGGTGTATCTTTTGAAGCCAAAAAGGTTCTTATAGAAAAGGAGCGTAAGGCGTCNTGNACACTCAAAGTGCTTACAGCNGAATTTTTTCTTCCTGTGAAAGGGTAAACATCTGGACCCCTTTGACATGCAGAATTAAGATTAACACGNCAAACTAAATTNGCNAGTGTNTCNACTAANGGAGCTANTCTAGANACATCNCTGCCAAACANACTTACTTGCTGACCNTATTCTGAAGCAGCCATNGCATCAAGAGGTTCATCAATTTCNTTATAAGNAATNATTGGAATTACGGGTCCAAATTGCTCTTCTTGATANAGCNTCATNTCTTCAGTNACNGGATATAAAATTGCAGGAAAGGAATAATTGTNNGTTAATTGACCACCTTTATTATTTATAACTTTAGCACCTTTACCAATTGCATCCTTAATCAATTCTTGTATATATGATGGCTTTGTAGGCTCCGGTAGAGGTGTCAAAAAGGCATCATCCCAAGGCATTCCTAATTTTAAATTATCTACAGCCTTAGCGAATTGCTTATTAAATTCATCAACTATAGATTCATGAACATACAATACCTTTAAAGCAGTACATCTTTGGCCATTATAAGACAAAGTTCCAGATATGCACTCTTTAATCGTGTGGTCTAAATCAGCGTCTGGAAGTATGATGCCNGGGTTTTTAGCTTCTAAGCCAAGTACTAATCGCAAACGATTCTTATTTGGGTGTTGATCTTGTAATGATACAGCTGACGAACTATGACCAATTAATGCTAGGACATCAATTAAACCTGTCTTCATTATTGGTGTAGCAATTTTTCTTCCCCTACCAAATAAAATGTTTACTACTCCAGGTGGGAAACTTTCTTGAAATGCTTTTAGCAATGGAGCTATTAACAATACACCATGTTTTGCTGGTTTAAAAATAGCTGTGTTCCCCATTATAATTGCTGGAATTAGTAAACAAAAAGTCTCATTTAAAGGATAATTGTAAGGACCTAAACAAAGCACCACGCCTAAAGGACCTCTTCTTATATGAGCATAAATACCNCCTTCTTTATCAAACTTTGCTGCTGTTCTATCNAGATCNTTNTAAGCTTCAATAGTNTCATATATATAGTCAATTGTTCTNTCNAATTCTTTATATGAGTCNGATTTATTNTTACAAATTTCCCACATTAAAAGCTTTACTACTTCTTCACGATGAAANTTCATTTTTTCAACAAAGGTTTCCATACATTTTAGTCGTTCACCAACTTTCATNGTAGGCCATAANCCTTGACCTCNATTAAANGCTGTTTTAGCNGCATCTAGNGCTTCNAAAGCNGANTCTGTTTCCATNTCNGGNATNNTNCCTANTAGTGTGGGNTNNCCATCNGTTNGTATTACAGAAAACACNTCTGATGTGGCTCCTTTCCATTTTTTTATTTGNCCNTNNACCAAATATTCNTCNCAAGCNAGNGGCTNNATTTTATATTNATCNGGTATTTCAGTTATAATNTTTTTCATTTTCTTTTTTTGCAATTTTAGATTAAAAATTGNAANAAACTTNGTTTATCATTTAAATAATCGAAGTGAAAGTTATACTTTTTCATTCTTTCTACCAAAAGCTNAAAATCAGCAGCTTTTTTTAATTGAATTCCAACAACAGCAGGTGCATTATTTCTGAAATTTTTTTTGGAAAACTCAAAATGGGTAATGTCATCATTTTTTCCTAGTATTTGNGTGACAAATTGTTTTAATGCACCAGAACGTTGTGGAAAATCAACTAGAAAATAGTGTTTTAATCCACCGTAAACTAAAGCACGTTCTTTAATTTCAGGCATGCGGAAAACATCATTATTACCTCCACACAGTAAAACACCAACATGCTTTTTACAAATAATATTTTTTAAGATATCTAATGCAGCAATAGCTAATGCTCCTGCAGGTTCAGCAATAATACCATCCATNCTATAGAGATCCAAAATTGTTTGGCATACTTTCCCTTCGGGGACCAAAATAATTTCATCTAAAAAATCTTTACAAATTTTGAATGGTAATTTCCCCACTTGGCGAACAGCAGCGCCATCTACAAATCCATCGATCTCACTAAGTGATATTCTTTTCCCTAAATTTATTGATGTCTTCATACTTGGAGCACCCTCAGGTTCAACACCTATAACTTTAGTATTTGGTGAAAGTTTTTTTAGAACTGTTAAAATACCAGATACAAGACCACCTCCTCCGATTGGTACGATTATGTAATCATAACTTCTTAAACTTTGTTCAAGCATTTCCAGTGCAATTGTTGCCTGACCCTCGATGACAATTTTATCGTCAAAAGGGTGAATAAATATTTTTTTGGAATTTTTTGTTGCANTTAAGGCAACTTTTTGGCAGGCATCATAAGTGTCACCAACTAATTTGATATCAATATAATCCCCTCCAAACATTCTAACTTGTGATATTTTTTGGTGCGGAGTTGTGGCTGGCATATATACCTCACCATTAATTTTTAATTTTTTACATGAAAAAGCAAAACCTTGAGCGTGATTACCAGCACTGGCACATATAATTCCATTTTTAAAGTCTTTTTCATCTAATGACGAGATCTTATTATAAGCACCTCTAATTTTGAATGACCTTATTTGCTGAACATCTTCTCTTTTTAAAAAAATAGATGAATCAGTAATATTAGATAGACGTTTATTGAATTCCAAAGGAGTAACTCGTATTAAACCCTTAAGTCTTTTTTCTGCTATGGTTACCCCTTCAAGTGATGGAAGTGATTGCATTTACAAAATTTTCTTCATAGCTGTCATTGAGGTCCTCAATTCATAGCCAATTGTCTCTACAGGATGGTAACGTATTATTTCATTAATATCAATTAACTTTTTATTNTCAACNCCNTTNTCTNNNAANTTNTTNCCATTTCCAATAACATNNGATTTTATNTCTTTCATAAATTCAGCCAAAATAGGTTTTGCNGCATGATCAAATAANTAACAACCATATTCTGCTGTATCAGANATTATTCGATTCATCTCAAATAATTTTTTTCTNGCAATCGTNTTGGCAATTAAGGGCGTTTCATGTAATGATTCGTAATATGCNGANTCTTCTTTAATACCAGCNGCAACCATTGTATCNAATGCAAGTTCAACNCCNGCTCTNACAAAAGCAACCATTAAAATTCCATTNTCAAAAAACTCTTGTTCNGATATTTCCTNATTTGTAATTGGTGTTTTTTCAAAAGCTGTTTTTTCAGTTTCAGCTCTCCATNANAANAAGTTTTTGTCATCATTATNCCAATCTTGCATCATAGTTTTAGAAAAATGTCCAGACATAATATCATCCATATGCTTTTGAAACAAGGGTGTCAAAATTTTCTTCAACCTTTCAGACAATCCAAATGCCTTTATCTTAGCAGTATTTGATAAACGATCCATCATATTTGTTATTCCTCCGTGCTTCAATGCCTCGGTAATTGTCTCCCAACCATATTGAATCAATTTAGCTGCATATCCAGGGTCTATTCCTTCATCTACCATTTTATTAAAACTTAAAATAGATCCAGTTTGTAATATGCCACAAAGAATTGTTTGCTCACCCATCAAGTCGGATTTAACTTCAGCAACAAAAGAAGATTCTAAAACTCCAGCACGATGACCTCCTGTAGCAAATGCGTAGGCTTTTGCTTGATCAAGTCCGTTACTATTAGGATCATTTTCTGGATGTACGGCAATTAGTGTTGGTACTCCAAACCCTCTTTTATATTCTTCTCTTACTTCTGACCCAGGACATTTAGGTGCAACCATAATTACAGTCAGATCCTCACGCACCTTCATACCCTCTTCAACGATGTTAAATCCGTGAGAATATGACAACGTTGCTCCTTTTTTCATTAAAGGCATAATTTCTTCTACAACTGAGGTATGATTTTTATCTGGAGTTAGGTTAATAACTAAATCTGCAGATGGTATTAACTGTTCATATTGTCCTACTTCAAAGTTATTTGTTGTTGCATTAGAGTAAGAAGCTCTCTTTTGTTTAATAGCACCTTCTCTCAGTGCATATTTAATTTTTAAACCTGAATCACGCATATTTAATCCTTGGTTTAAGCCTTGAGCTCCGCAACCTATAATTACGATTTCTTTTCCTTTAAGAGCTGAAATACCTCCTTCAAATTCTGATGACTCCATAAATCTGCATTGGCCTAATTGGCGAAGTTGCTCTCTCAATGATAGTTGATTGAAATAATTTGACATAATNTTTACTATTTCGTGTTTTTAAAAGTATTTAAAATTTCTGANATACCCATCTTTGCTTTTGTTACTGAAATTCTTCCAGAACGAACAAATTGTAATANCCCGTATGGTGTCAAATCTTTTCTTAATTGTTCAGTTTCTTCCCTGAAGCCAGTTAATTCAATTACAAAGAATTCTGGAGAAACAGTAACAATAGTAGCATGACTTGACTTTATAATATTTTGAATATGGCGTTCTTCGAATAATGAGCTTGACTTTACTTTATATAATGCATTTTCTTGAAAGATGGTCTCTTCATCAGTATGGTAAAAAGCCTTAATTACATCAACTTGTTTTTCAATTTGTTGAACAATTTTTCTTACCCTGTCTGCATCTGTATTAACAACAATCACAAATCGGAATACATCTGGAATTTCTGATGCAGATGTGGAAAAGCTTTCTAAATTTATGTGGCGTTTTAAAAAAATTGCAGAAATACGATTAAGCAAACCAACATTATTCTCTGCATATACTGATATTGTGTATGTGATATTTTTCATATTATTCTAACCGTATNTCTGAAACACTTGCCCCTGTGGGTATCATTGGAAATACGTTATCTTCTTTTTCCACACAAATTTCAAGGAAATATGGTTCTTTTGAATTTATCATTTCGCNAATAGCAGTTTCTAATTCATCTCGTTTTTCNACTCGTTTAGCTCTAATCCTAAAACCTTTAGCAATTGTTACAAAATCAGGATTGACCATTTCTGTTGAAGCATAGCGTTTATCAAAAAAAAGCTGCTGCCATTGACGAACCATTCCCAAAAAGTCATTGTTTAAAACAACAATTTTAACAGCAATTTGTTGTTGGAAAATGGTTCCTAATTCTTGTATTGTCATTTGATAACCTCCATCTCCTATAACAGCAACAACTTCTCTTCTTGGAGCTCCCATTTTGGCTCCAATAGCTGCAGGTAGAGCAAAACCCATTGTCCCAAGACCTCCAGAAGTTACATTACTTTTCGTTTGGCTAAACTTAGCATAACGGCAGGCCACCATCTGATGTTGACCAACATCTGTTACTATAATTGCGTCGTTTTTAGAATATTTATTAATCATTTCTATACTTTCACCCATTGTAAGCCCTTCTTTTTTTGGATGTAAATCATGCTTGATTACTTTATCATATTCTATTTTATCAAGATCATCAAAACGTTTAATCCAGTTTGGGTAAACTTTAGTCTTAATTTTTTTATTTAATTCTTGTAATGAAATTTTACAATCAGAAATTAAGGCTACATCCACAATAACATTTTTATTTACCTCAGCAGGATCTAATTCTAAATGTATAATTTTTGCTTGTTTTGCATATGTGTTAAGATCACCTGTCACACGGTCATCAAAGCGCATACCAATCGCAATTAGTAAGTCGCATTCGTTAGTGAGTATATTGGGTGCATAATTTCCGTGCATTCCAACCATTCCTCGATTCATAGTATGGTTGGTAGGAAGTGCTGAAAGTCCAAGAATGGTCCATGCTGCAGGTATTCCAGACTTTTCCAAAAATGTTTTTAATTCATTTTCTGCATTTCCCAATATTACTCCTTGCCCCCAAACAACAAAAGGCTTTTTAGCTTGATTGATTAATTCCAATGCCTCTTCAATTGATTTATTAGAAAGTTTTGCTGTTGGAGTATAGCTTCTAATACCAGTACACTTTTTATATGAAAAGTCGAGAGAATCAAATTGAGCATCTTTAGTTATATCTATTAAAACAGGTCCAGGTCTACCAGTTCTTGCTATATAAAAAGCTTTTGCCATAATCTCTGGGATTTCACTCGCTTTAGTTATTTGGTAATTCCATTTTGTAACTGGAGTTGAGATACCTATAATATCAGTTTCCTGGAATGCATCAGATCCAAGAAGATGAGATGCAACTTGTCCTGTAATACAAACCATTGGTGTAGAATCAATTTGTGCATCGGCTATACCCGTAACTAAGTTAGTTGCTCCTGGACCTGATGTTGCCATTGCAACACCAACTTTTCCTGAGGTTCGAGCAAAACCTTGTGCGGAATGAGCTGCACCTTGTTCATGACGAGTAAGTACATGGTGTAGTTTATCTTGATACTTGTATAGTTCATCATAAATTGGCATTATAGCCCCTCCAGGATAACCATAAACCAAATCTGCTTCCTCTTCGAGTAAACACCTTATTACCGCTTCAGCACCAGAAATTCTAATTGAGTTATCATGATTTGTCATTGATTTTTTTTTCGTTTTAATTTCCATACGTTTATGAATCAGTTACACAACCCTCTGATGCAGTAGCAACACTTTTTATATATTTATATAATACTCCTTGTTCAAATTTATATGGTGGCTTTGTCCATTTTGCTTTCCTAACTTCTATTTCTTTGTCGGAAATGTCAACATTGATAGTATTTTTTTGAGCATCAATAGTAATTTGATCTCCATCCTGAATAATTGCTATAACACCACCTTCTTGAGCCTCAGGTACAATATGCCCAACAACAAATCCATGCGTGCCTCCTGAAAAACGTCCATCAGTAATAAGAGCGACGCTTTTACCTAATCCTGCACCCATAATTGCTGCAGTGGGCTTAAGCATTTCTGGCATTCCAGGTCCTCCTTTGGGTCCCTCGTAACGTATAACAACAACATCTCCAGACAAAACTTTTCCAGATTTTATTCCTTGATTAGCAGCAAATTCTCCATCAAAAACTCTTGCTGGACCTTTAAAAACTAAACCCTCTTTACCGGTAATTTTAGCAACAGATCCCTCTTCAGCAAGATTACCCTTTAAAATTCGAATATGACCAGTTTTTTTAATTGGTTTATCGATAGATAATATTACATCTTGATTAGGAGACAATGGAGAAACTTTTTTTAAATTTTCTTCTAAGGTCTTACCCGTGACGGTTATACATTCTCCATGTAACATATCTAATTCTAACATATATTTCATTACTGCTGGAACACCTCCAACAGCATGTAAATCTTTCATCAAATATTTCCCGCTCGGCTTAAGATCAGCTAAAAAAGGAGTTGAATCACTAATTTTTTGAAAATCATCAATGTTTAGATCAATTTGAGCTGCTTTTGCTATAGCTAAAAAATGAAGTACAGCATTTGTGGAACCTCCAAGTACTGCAATTAAACGTAATGCATTTTCAAGAGATTTTTTTGTAAGAATATCACGAGGCTTTAAATCTTTTTCTAATAAATTTTTGAGATAAAACCCTAATTTTTCACATTCATCATTTTTTTTATCACTAACAGCAGGATTAGAGGAATTATAAGGCAAAGACATACCACATGCCTCTATGGCCGATGCCATTGTGTTAGCTGTATACATACCTCCACATGCACCAGGTCCCGGACAAGCATTTTTTATTATGCTTTTATATTCTGAGTCATCAATTTTTCCTGCAACTTTTTCACCCCAAGCTTCGAATGCAGATACAACATCAAGTTCTTTATTGTTGTGACATCCTGCAGCAATAGTACCGCCATACATCAAAATAGAAGGTCTATTCAACCGTAACATAGCCATAAGTGCTCCAGGCATATTTTTATCACACCCTACAACCGTTACCAAACCGTCGTAAGACATTCCTTGAACCACTGTCTCAATTGAATCTGCAATAATATCTCTTGAGGGCAAGGAGTATCGCATACCTGAAGTACCCATAGATATTCCATCACTAACACCAATGGTATTAAAAATTAAACCAACCAAAGATTGTGAATTAACGCCAGTTTTTATTTTTTGAGCAAGTCCATTTAAATGCATATTACAAGGATTACCTTCGTACCCAGTAGATGCAATACCAACTAGAGGTTTTTTAAAATCTTCATTAGACAGACCAATTGCATGTAGCATAGCCTGTGCCGCTGGTTGGGTTGGGTCCTGAGTAACTGCTTGACTATGTTTATTAAGTTTCATCAATGTTATTGTAAAAACTAAATTATATTTTTGTTGCTGTCATTTCTTTCAATTGTTTTAATCCTGTCTTATACTCAAAGATCAATTTTAATTTATAACTATTTGATATACAATCTTTTTAGATGTTTTTTTTTACATATTCAACTAGTTAAAAAAATACGCTCTTTTTTTCTACTATATTTGATTGAATAACATAAAATAAATTTATGAATTCCCTAAAAATTGCAGAATTAAAAAGGGTACATCAGAGGTTTTTCAAAACAAATAAAAATCAAAAGATCAAATCTCGTATTAATTATCTTAAAAAATTAAAGCGAGTAATAGATGAAAATGAAAATTTAATTTTCGAAGCCTTACATAAAGATTTAAAAAAACCAATTTTTGAGTCATTTGCGAGCGAAATACTTATGATTCAAAAAGAAATTGACTTTTTTACAAAAAATCTAAAAAATTTATCTACTCCAATAAAGGTTTCGGGAAGCCTTATTAATTTTCCATCGCAAGACTATATTATTTCCGAACCATACGGAAATATTCTAATGATATCACCCTGGAACTATCCATTTCAGTTAGCTTTGGTGCCCTTAATAGGTGCTGTTGCAGCTGGAAATACAGTTATTTTAAAACCATCAGAGTCTGCTCCTCACACGTCTAAAATTTTAAAAAGTTTGCTTCCAAAAGTTTTCCCTAAGGGAATGGTATCTGTTGTCGAGGGAGATGCTAAAGTTGCACAAGAATTACTTAAAGAACAATGGGATTATATTTTTTTTACTGGAAGCACAGTTGTAGGTAAAATTGTCGCAAGAGCAGCGGCAAACTTTTTGACTCCTATAACACTTGAACTTGGGGGAAAAAGTCCATGTATAGTTGACGGAACAACACCTCTTAAGAAAACAGCAAGGAGGATTATTTGGGGAAAATTTTTGAACTGTGGACAAACGTGTATTGCACCCGATTATATTTTAGTAAAATCAGAAACAAAGGAATCACTTGTAAAATCACTAATCATTGAAATTGAAAATGCTTTTGGATCAAATGTTAAAAATTCAAAAGATTATGGAAGAATAATTCACAAAAAACATTTCGAAAAATTGGAAAATGATCTGAAGGGTGAAAATATTTTATATGGTGGAACCAGAAATAAAAATGAATTGTTTTTTGGACCTACCATTGTCGATAACCCAAAAATTAATAATTTATTAATCAAAGAAGAAATTTTTGGTCCAATTTTACCAATTTTGAGTTATAATAATTTAGAAGATTTAAACTCAGTTTTGTCGTTATTGAAAAATCCTTTAGCGTTTTATGTATTCAGTAATAATGAAAAGTTTATTGCCCAACTTATTAAAGATCATTCTTTTGGAGGTGCTGTAATAAACGATTCACTAGTTCATTTTACAAATCAAAAACTACCATTTGGTGGAATTGGAAATAGTGGAATAGGTTCTTATCACGCTGAACATAGTTTTAAATTATTTAGTCACAAAAAATCAATTGTAAAAAGATCGTTTTGGTTTGACCTTCCTCAACGTTATCCACCATATCCAAAATCCTTAGGGATTATTAAAAGAATTCTAAAGCAAATTTAATTATGAAAGAAAAATCTGTAAGTGAAGCAATAAAATTTAGAAGATCAGTAAGAATTTACAATCCAAAAAAAAGTATAAATTCAAATCTCGTCAAAAAATGTATTGAACAAGCTCTTCTCTCTCCATCAAGCAGTAATCTACAACTATGGGAATTTTATCATATTAAGTCAGAAAATTTTTTGAAAAATGTGGTGAGAGTGTGTTTTAATCAACCTGCGGCCAAAACTGCTCAGGAGTTAGTTATCCCAGTTGTTCGTTTAGATTTGTGGCCAGAGAGAATCAATTCTAATGTGAATTTTATCAAGAGTTCTAACAAAGGAAAAGACAAGGAAAAAATTAAGGGCGCTATTCAGTATTATCAAAAAGCTATACCAAAGTTATATAGAGGAAGCAAAGGTTTTAAAAGTTTTTTCAATCACATAAAAACCTATTATCGGGGTTTTAAAAAAGTAACCTATCGTGAAGTAAGAAGTACTGATATAAGGGTTATAGGACATAAAAGTACTGCACTTGCTGCTCAAAGTTTTATGATAAGCATGGCGGCTCTGGGATATGACACTTGTCCAATGGAAGGTTTTGATTCAGTTAGGTTAAAATCATTACTCAAATTACCTAAAAGTGCAGAAATTAGTATGGTTATTGGCTGTGGAATAAGAGAAGAAGATGGTTTATATGGTGAAAGGTTTCGTCTTCCTTTAAAAGAAGTTTATTTTTCAAAGTAGGTGTACTTTTTTAATCTGAGTTTTTAAATAAACTAAAACATTAAATCGACATAGGATTAATTGCTGAAATTTATATACTTCACTTTGGGGATTATCTTTGACTGATTTTGCAAACCAATCTCAAGCCATTTATAGAAAGTTTTGGAGTCTACATA
Organism: Flavobacteriaceae bacterium TMED68; assembly: GCA_002167525.1. Next base: position 26,014 of record NHDV01000007.1, on the reverse strand, counting down.
TTGTATTGGTGTGTTTAATAAAGTGCCATTAGGGTTCATAAGTATGTAAAAAGGTTGTGAAGCAGTCTTAAAGTTTACTGCTTGAAAAGTAGCCCATTTTTTACCTACAGTATTTATTTTTCTAATAGACCCGTTAGGATATTGATAGTCAAATTGGTCAGAAATATCTAATTTTTTCCTATCATCAACATAAAGTGAAATAATTATAAAATTATCTTTTAGTAGAGAATAAACTCTAGATTCCGACCAAACATTTTCCTCCATTTTCCTGCAATTGACACATGCCCAGCCAGTAAAGTCTAATAGAATTGGCTTATTGGAATCTATTGCCTTTTCTCTTCCAATTTCAAAGTCCTTATAACATTCTAAACCTAAAGGGCAGTCAGACTCAGCGGCCTTATAACTGTAAAACACTGGAGGTGGAAAACCACTCAAAAATTTTAGGGTATTTTCATTTGAGAAAAGACCAACTAACAGATATATTGTTAATGCAAAAGAAAGTGCACTAAAAAAATATCTAAATTTTGATATACTTTCTTTTTTTTGGTTGGGAAATTTTATAAGCCCTAGAAGGCATAAGGTAAGTATAAAGGTCAAAATAATCCATATGCCTAAAAATATCTCTCTTTTTAGAAAACCCCATCCAGCAACTAAATCTGCATTTGAAAGAAATTTTAATGCTAAGGCTAATTCTAAAAATCCTAAAATTAACTTAACTACATTCATCCAACTTCCAGATTTTGGAAACTTTTTAAGTGAATGGGGAAAAATTGCTAACAATCCAAAAGGTAGTCCTAATGCCAATCCAAAACCTAGCATACCGACAGACAATTGAAAAGCCCCACCCTCGGAAGTAAGTGAGCCTGCAAGCAAAGAACCCAAAATTGGACCTGTACATGAAAAAGAAACTATTGCCAATGTCAATGCCATAAAAAAGATACCAATTAAACTATTTAATGACGAAGAACTATCTGTTCGCAAACTCCAAGATGTAGGTAGAGTCAACTCGTAAAACCCGAAAAAAGAAAAAGCAAAAATTATAAACACAACAAAAAAGAGTAGGTTTAAGAAAATATTTGTGGCAATAGTATTTAGAAATTCAGGGTTAAGTGAATCGATAAAATGAAACGGGAGACTAAGAATGAAATAAATTAATACAATGAAAATAGCATATACAGAAGCATTAATAAGTCCGCGTGAATTTGAACTTGATTGCTTTAAAAAATATGAAACCGTTAAAGGAATCATTGGAAATACACAAGGGGTCAGTAGAGCCAAAAAACCACCCAAAAACCCTAAAAGAAAAATATTAAAATAAGAATATATTCCCTCTTCTACTTTAGTACCATTTAGAAAAAATTTTTCTTTAAGTTCAAGTCTCAATGCATCTGAACGAATTTTACTTTCATCATCAACTATTTCAATTGAGGATTGTTTGGACCCATCCAAATTGATTTTAAAGTTTTCTGTTCTAAAAATGCACAATTTGTCATCACATGCTTGATAATTTAATTCAACATTAATTGGTTCTAGACTGGGATTAAGCCTTTGAATTTTTTGAGAAAAGAATGCGTCTGATTCAAAATAAGAAAGCTCCATTTCAAAATAATTGTCATATGATACTTTGGGCTTGCTTTCTTGAACATTTCTAACAAGTTTATATGAAGAATTTTTATCGAAAACAAATTCTGTAGGAACAGCTCCATTAGGATCAGAAAATTGAGAATATAGGTGCCACTCATTTAATATCTTTGCTTGAAAGTAGATAGTATAAATACTATCATTTTCTTTTGACACAGAGGTTTCCCATTTAACAGGTTCTGTTATCTGAGCATTAATAATCGAGCCGTATAATATAAACAAGAGCCATTTTCTCATCTCAAATCACGCATTAGTAATTTATTGTTTGTATTTGGTCTTGCTAGAAATCTATTGTCGCAACGTTTTCCAATTATCCATACAATTTCCCCATTAGAACATAGTAACCATTGTTCCTCTTTGTCCAAGAGTGAGTATTTTTCGTCTTTGAAAAATTTACTAAGTAATTTTTTTCCCTTCATCCCAGAGGGATAGAAGTAATCACCTTTTTTATATTTCCTCAAAGATATTGGACTTTTCAAAGTTTCTCGATCTAAAAACACCTCATTATTTTTATATGCTTTTTTTTTAAAATTTGAAATATATTCCCATTTAATAGGAATTGGAAGTTTTGAATTTTTATTATCTAAATCAATAAAAGTTTCATTTATTTCTTTTTTTAATAAGGGGGATAATATCAAATATTTTCTGTCCCGAATTAAACGATATTTTTTACTAAGAATTAATTTCCCAGGTAAAGAATATACTAGTTTTTCTACTTCTTTAGAATTAAATCCCAAAGGGGAAAAAAAATGGTGTAGACTAAAGCTTAATGGTTTTATTTTTTTTAAAGATTCAATGTCTATATATGAATGTTTATTTCTTTCAATAAAAAGTAATTTTTTAAGATTTTCAAATTGATGAGAAATAAATTCTTGAGCATCTTTAAGATGCATTAATGTTTTTTTGAAATTATCAAGAGTTTTTGGCTTATGATTTTCAAAAGGTTTTACTACATGATGTCTAACTATATTTCGAAAATAATCATCGCCAGCATTTGACGAGTCTTCTCTCCATTCCAAATTATTTTTTTTTGCATAATCAAGGATTTGTATTTTTTTAATATTAAGTAAAGGCCTAATTAGTTTGTTTGTTTCAGGAATCCCTACCAAACCAAAAATACCTGAAGCTCTAGATGCATTCATTAAAAAAGTTTCAAACTGATCATTTAAATGATGTGCCGTTACTAAATAATCAAAACCTTCATTACTAGTGAGGTAGTTAAACCATTTATATCTTAGATCACGTGCCACTTCTTGAATACCTTTCTTATTTTTTAGCTTATAATCTTTCAAATTAAAAATTTTATGATAAAATTTAATTCTATTTTTTTTGCACCACTTTTTTACAAATAACAAATCATTATCACTTTCTTCACCTCTTAATTGAAAATTGCAATGTGCTACAGAAAATTTAATTTTGCTGCGAATTAAAATATCACCAAGCACACAACTATCCACACCGCCACTATGAGCTAAAAGAATAATTTTATTAGTAAGCTTTTTAAGATTTAAATTAATCTCTGACATACATTTCTCAAACTAATTACAAATTTAAGAATTAGCGTAATTTCTTTTCAAATTTTGAGAAAAGAGATTTTTTTTTTTGTTTTCTCATATTTTTACATGAATTTTGCATAATCATGTTTAAATATAAATTTTTTAGTTCAATTATATTTTCATCGGTAACCACAACCTTTCGCTTACGTTATCGCCCCATTGGGGTGTAACCTTTTTTGGAGTATGGTAAGCCCTTCTCCCCTTTCATCTCATTTATATTTCACTTAAACATTTATGAAAATTTTACACGCAAAAGCGGAACACGTTATATATTCTAAAGAAATAAGTCTTTGCATCGATGAATCAGCAAAGGTTAGGGGTACTGGAATTGCCCGAAGGACACCTGAATATATTGCTAAAAAAATTGAAAATAGAAATGCTGTTATAGCTCTAGATTTAGAAAAATTTGCAGGTTTTTGTTATATAGAAATTTGGGGACATGGAAAATATGTAGCACATTCTGGACTAATAGTTGCACCAAATTACAGAGGAAAAGGTCTAGCAAGGAAAATAAAAAAACAGGTTTTTGAACTTTCCCTCAAAAAATATCCAAAAGCTAAAGTCTTTGGAATTACTACAGGCATGCCTGTAATGAGAATAAATTATGACCTTGGCTATAAACCAGTCCACTTTTCAGAATTAACAGATGATCCAGAATTTTGGAAAGGATGTCAAACTTGTAAAAATTATGACATTTTGACAAGAACAGAAAGACAAATGTGTTTGTGTACCGGAATGCTGTACGATCCAGAACAAAATAACAGAAAGACTAACCAGAATGAAAGTATTAGATCAAATTTATTTTACAAAAAAAAATAAAATGGAACAGGAAAAACTAGTTTTAGCTTATAGCGGTGGATTGGATACCTCATATTGTCTTAAAAAATTATCTCAAGAAAACTATGAAGTACATGCGGTTTGTATAAATACAGGGGGATTTTCAGATAATGATATCAAATCAATGGAGAAAAGAGCTTATGAAATAGGTGCTTATAAGTATAAAAACGTAGACGGTTTAGAAACATTTTATTATAAAATTGTCAAATATTTAATTTTTGGAAATGTNNGTCTAAAAATAATACCTACCCTTTATCTGTAAGTGCAGAAAGAATTATTCAGGCTGTTGAAATAGTTTCCTATGCTAAATCAATAAATGCAAAATATATTGCCCATGGCAGTACAGGAGCAGGTAACGATCAAGTTCGTTTTGATATGATCTTTCAAATTTTAGCTCCAGAAATTAAAATTATTTCACTAATTAGAGATCAAAANCTCTCAAGAGAAAGTGAGATTAAATATTTAAATTCACATGGGATAAATATNTCTTGGGAGAAAGCTAAATATTCAATAAATACTGGACTTTGGGGTATAAGCATAGGTGGTGCTGAAACATTAAACTCTAGGGATCCTTTACCCGAGTCAGCCTACCCAAGTAAAGTGATTAAATCTGAATCAGAAGAATTACAAATAGAATTTAAAACCGGTGAACTATTTGCTATTAATGGAAAAAAGGGTAAACCATTCGAGTTAATTCAAAGGCTGCAAATTTTAGCAAGAGATTTTGGAATAGGCCGTGATATTCATGTTGGTGATACTATCATTGGAATTAAGGGAAGAGTTGGATTTGAGGCTGCAGCTCCAATTATTATTATTAAGGCACATCATCTTTTAGAAAAACACACTTTGAGTAAATGGCAACTTTTTCAAAAAGAACAACTAAGTAATTTTTATGGGATGCAACTACACGAAGGAAATTATTTAGATCCTGTTATGAAAGATTTAGAGGCATTTATGGAAAGTAGTCAGAAAAAAGTTAGCGGTAAGGTATATCTCAAATTACATCCTTACAGGTATGAACTTGAGGGAATTGATTCTCCACATGATTTAATGTTAACAAAATTAGGTAAATATGGAGAAATTAATGAAGGTTGGACAGCTGAGGAAGCAAAAGGATTTATCAAATTAACCGGAAATTCGTCAAAAATATATCACTATTTAAATAAAAAAGATGATTAGAGTAGGAGTTGTTGGTGGTTCTGGTTATACAGGAGGAGAGCTTATTAGATTAATTCTTCAACACCCCTTTTTGGAATTAGATTTTGTCTATAGTAGGTCTAAAGAAGGTGAAAAAATTTCAACGTGCCATCCTGATTTATTGGGTCAAACAGAAATAAAATTTACAAAAAAAATAAATAAAAATATTGATGTTGTTTACCTGTGTTTAGGTCATGGTAACTCATTAGAGTTTTTAAAAAATAATAATTTATCCAAAAAAACATTGATAGTTGATTTAGGTAATGATTTTAGGTTAAAAAGTGGTAGCAATTTTAATGGGAGAAATTTTGTTTACGGTCTTCCTGAACTACAAAAAGAAAAAATTAAATCCTCAGATTCTATTGCAAACCCAGGCTGTTTCGCCACAGCTATTCAATTATCTATTTTACCTCTTGCACAAAATCAAAATTTAAAAAATACTTTACACGTCAATGCTACAACCGGAAGTACAGGTGCAGGAATTAGTCTTAATCCAACATCCCACTTTAGTTGGAGAAATAATAACTTTTCATGGTATAAGCCTTTTAAACATCAGCACATAGAAGAAATATATCAAAGTGTAAATCAATTAGGCAGTAATCCAAAAATTAATTTTCTTCCTAATCGTGGAAATTTTACAAGAGGAATTTTTTCAACTTGTTATACTGAATATAATGGGAGCCTTAATGATGTCAAAAAGATTTATAAAAGCTTTTACAAGAAACATCCATTTACATTAATCTCTGAAAATGAAATTAGTTTAAAATCTGTAATTAATAGTAACTACTGTTTTTTGCATTTGTACAAACACGAAAATATATTATTAATCACTAGTATTCTTGACAATCTAATTAAAGGAGCCGCAGGTCAAGCTATACAAAATACAAATATTATTATGGGCTGGGAAGAAGATGCGGGACTTCAACTAAAGGCCTCAATTTTTTAAAATAAAAAAATGAAAATAGCTGTCATTGGAACTGGAAATTTAGGCCTAAGTATTGCAAAGGGTCTGATAATTAATAACACCCACACAACTTTATATTTAACAAAAAGGAATTTAGATTCAATTGAATCTATGAAAGAATATAAAAATGTTTTCATAACAAAAGATAATAATGAGGCAGTTAAAAATTCGGATATTTTAATTTTAGCCGTACAACCCAACCAGTTAGACAATGTTTTAGAAAATATTAGTCCAAATCTGAAGGAAAATCATATAATTATATCAACAGTTACAGGATATACTCTTAAACGTGTAGAAGAAATTATCGGAAATAAATTACCAATTATAAGATCAATGCCTAATACGGCTATATCTGTAAGAAAATCTATGACATGCCTGTGCAGTAATATAAAAGGGAAAAAGGTTTTAGCAATTGCAGAAGCTATATTTAATGGCTTAGGAACAACTTTAATTATTGAGGAAAGCCATATGCAAGCTGCTACGGTTTTATGTGCAAGTGGAATCGCTTTCTGGATGAGATTAATTAGAGCTACCACACAAGGTGGNGTTCAATTAGGTTTTGATGCAGATATAGCATTAAAAATGTCGATGCAAACTGCTATGGGTGCATCCAGTCTTCTTATTGAAACAGGTACCCACCCTGAAGAAGAGATAGATANAGTGACAACACCAAGGGGTTGTACAATTACGGGTTTAAATGAAATGGAGCATCAAGGATTGAGTTCATCACTTATTAGAGGTCTTAATGCATCTTTTGATAAAATAAATGAAATCGCTAAACAATAATAAATCCAATATAAATGAATTTATTTGACGTATATCCACTTTATAAAGTAAAGCCTAGCAGTGCGAAAGATGTCTATGTCTATGACAATCAAGGTGGGAAATATCTAGATCTGTATGGCGGTCATGCGGTTATATCTATTGGTCATAGTCACCCTCATTATATTAACCAAATAAAAGATCAATTGGATCAAATTGCATTTTATTCTAATGCAATTCAAAATCCACTNCAAAAAAGATTGGCANATGCAATAGGCGAACATTCTTCACTTGATAATTATGAACTTTTCTTATGCAATAGTGGTGCAGAAGCAATTGAAAACGCTTTAAAACTAGCTTCGTTTCATACCCAAAAAAGNAGGATAGTTGCATTTAAAAATTCATTTCANGGAAGAACCTCTGCAGCCGTTGCAGCNACAGACAATGCAAAAATTACTGCCCCATTAAATGAACAACAGGNNGTTACTTTTTTACCATTTAATGATCTTATNGCTTTAGAGGTTGAGCTTGCTAAAGGNGATGTTTGNGCAGTAATTTTTGAAGCAATTCAAGGAGTAGGGGGATTGGATGAGCCAAATGAAAAATTTGTTTATGGGATGGAAAAAATTTGTGAGAAATACCATAGCTCTCTGGTNGCTGATGAAGTCCAATCAGGTTTTGGAAGATCAGGAACTTTTTTTGCTTTTCAAAAGTTCAAAATAAATCCTGACATCATTACAATGGCCAAAGGTATGGGAAATGGTTTTCCAATTGGTGGGATTTTAGTTAATCCAAAAATAAAGGCAACTCACGGTCTTCTTGGAACTACATTTGGAGGAAACCATCTTGCGTGTAGAGCATCACTTGCAGTTTTAGATATAATTAAAAAAGATAATCTACAAGAAAAGACTAAATCCCTTGAAAAATATTTTAAAAATAAAGCATCTTCAATAAAGAAAATAAAGAAAATTAAAGGAAGGGGATTGATGTTAGGTTTAGAATTTGATTTTGAAGTGTCTTCTTTGAGAAAGAAATTAATTTATGATTATAAAATTTTTACGGGAGGAAGCAGTAATAAAAATCTTATAAGAATATTACCTCCTCTTACAATACAAGAAAAACATTTTGACTACTTTTTCAAGTCTCTTGAAAAGGAAATGGAAAAAAACTATAATTAAATGGAACAATTTCTAACTCTTAACGATCTGCCTAGCCTGAGTGAGGCTGTAAATGAGGCCATTGAACTAAAAAAAAATCCATTTTCTTTTAAATCACTTGGAAATCAAAAAAATTTAGGTATGCTTTTTTTTAATCCTAGTCTAAGAACACGTCTCAGTTCACAAAAAGCAGCGGAACTTTTGGGATTAAAAACAATGGTAATGAATTTTTCAAATGAAGCATGGGCATTAGAATTTGAGGATGGTACTCAAATGAGTGGTTTGCGCTCTGAGCATATAAAAGAAGCTGCAGCTGTTGTTTCACAATATTGCGATATGGTTGCAATTAGAGCTTTTGCAAGTTTAAATAGCAAAGAAAATGATGAGAAAGAAATTGTTCTAAAAAGTTTTAAAAAATATGCGAGTATACCAGTAATTAATATGGAAAGTGCTACTGCACATCCACTTCAAGCTTTAGCAGATGCAATCACAATTAAAGAAAAGAATAGTGTAAAACGTCCAAAAATTGTTCTTACTTGGGCTCCTCATCCAAAAGCATTACCACATGCAGTTGGAAATTCATTTGTTAGGATGGCAAATAAAATAGATTGTGATTTAATTATTGCTCAACCTAAAGGCTATGAGTTAAATCCCTTAATTGTAGGAGATAATACTATAGTTTACAATCAGGAACAAGCATTAGAAGGTGCCGATTTTGTCTATGCTAAAAATTGGTGTTCATACTCGGATTATGGAAAAATTTTAAAAACTGACGACACCTGGATGATAACAGCAAAAAAAATGAAACTTACCAATAATGCAAAATTTATGCACTGTTTACCAATTAGAAGAAATATAGTCGCATCAGATGAAGTTTTGGATAGTAATAATTCATTAATTATTGAACAGGCGAATAATAGAACATATTCTGCTCAATTAGTATTAAAAAAAATACTAGAAAATGGATAAATTACATATTGTCAAAATTGGTGGAAAAGTAATTGAAAATAAGGATTCTTTAATATCATTTTTAGAAGATTTTGCTCGGCTAGAAGAATCAAAAATTTTAATTCATGGCGGCGGTAATGAAGCTAATAATATCTCTAAAAAAATAGGTTTAGAAATTAAAATTGAAGGAGGAAGAAGAATTACAGATTCTGATAGTCTTGACCTTATAACAATGGTTTATGCAGGGAAAATAAATAAAAAAATCGTTTCACTTCTTCAGTCAATTTCTTGCAACGCTTTGGGAATTTCTGGTGCAGACGGAAATGCTTACTCTGCAATAAAAAGGCCCATAAAGGATATTGATTTTGGTTTTGTTGGCGATTTAAATGAAATAAATATTCCATTTTTTACAGGCCTAATTAAACAAAATATTGTTCCTGTTTGTTGTTCAGTTACCCACGACAGAAAAGGACAGCTTCTAAATACAAATGCAGATACAATTGCTGCTTCAATTGCATCTGCTTTATCTAAAAATTTTAAAGTTATACTAACATATTGCTTTGAGAAAATGGGAGTTCTAGAAAATATTAATGATGAAAACTCGGTTATACCTTTTATTGATACGAAAAAATATCATGAACTAAAAAATACAGAAACTATATCCCAAGGTATGATGCCTAAATTGCATAATTGTTTTGAATCTTTAGAAAAGGGTGTTCAAGAAATTCGCATTGGAAACTCAAGTATTTTTTCACAAAAAAATCAATTTACTAAAATTAAAAAGTAATGTTGAATCAAAGAGCAATAAAACTATTACAAGATTTGATTGAAATAGAATCTTTCTCTAAAAATGAATCAGGAACTGCAAAACGCCTTGAGAAATGGTTTAAAGATTCTAATATCCCTTTCCAAAGAAAAGAAAATAATTTATGGGCTGTAAATAAATCATTTGATCCTAAAAAACCAACCTTATTACTTAATTCACATCACGATACAGTTCTTCCCAATAAAGCCTATACTAGAGATCCTTTCAAAGCCGATATTTTAGATGATAAATTATATGGTCTAGGAAGTAATGATGCAGGTGGAGCATTAGTTTCTCTTTTGGCTTGCTTTAATTATTTCTTCGAAAAACCAAACTTAAAATATAATCTTTTAATGGTAGCNTCTGCNGAAGAAGAAACTGCAGGAGATAAAAGTTTACGCTATTTAATCCCCTACTTGCCTAAGATTGACTTTGCNATAATCGGAGAGCCTACTCAAATGGAATTAGCAATTGCAGAGAAAGGTTTGGTTGTTTTTGATATTGANATTAAAGGAACACCTAGTCATGCTGCACATCCCAATAAGGACAATCCACTTATGAAATTACCTGAAATAATTAAAAAAATTGATAATATTTCTTTTGAAAANGTATCACCAATNTTAGGTCCCGTAAAACTAACACTCACACAAATTAATGCTGGTAGTCAGCATAATGTAGTTCCATCTGAAGTCAAATTGGTACTNGATGTCAGGGTAAATGAATGCTATCAAAACCATGAGATTGATGAAGTGATACAAAAAGCTTTGCCTTGTAATGTAAAAGCAAGATCACTACACCTAAAAAGTTCTTCCATAAGTGTTGATCATCCAATTGTAAAAGCCGGAGAAAAGTTAGGAAGAAAAACATATGGTTCCCCTACCCTTTCGGATCAAGCATCATTGAGCTGTCCTTCTTTAAAACTTGGCCCTGGAGATTCTACTCGCTCTCATTCTGCTGATGAATTTATTTATATCAAAGAAATTGAGGAAGGTATTTCAATTTACATAAATCTACTAAAACAAATAATATGAAACTTTGGCAAAAAAAAGGAAATAACTTAAACGAAAAAGTAGACTCTTTCACTGTAGGAAAAGATCGAGAATATGATATGGTACTTGCAGAATTTGATTGTGAAGCTTCAATAGCTCATGTTAAAATGCTTGGAAGAGTAGGATTAATAAATAATGATGAGGTTAAGCAACTCTGTTTAGTCTTAGATGAAATTAAAAAAGAAATAAAAAATAAAACTTTTAAAATTGAAAAGGAATTTGAAGATGTACATTCAAAAATCGAATATTTTTTAACCAAAAGACTTGGAGAAGTTGGAAAAAAAGTTCACACTGCAAGATCAAGAAATGATCAGGTATTAGTTGCTATGCATCTTTATGTTAAAAAAGAATTAAGTCAAATTAAAATGAAAATAATTAAGCTTTTTGATCTACTTCTATCATTAGCAGAAAAATATCAAGACAACCTACTCCCTGGTTATACTCATCTTCAAATTGCAATGCCCTCATCTTTTGGTTTATGGTTTTCTGCGTATGCTGAATGTTTAATAGATGATCTGTACTTTTGGCAAAGCGCATATAAAATTGCAGATCAAAACCCACTAGGAAGTGCAGCAGGTTTCGGAAGTTCATTTCCAATAGATAGAGATTTAACTACTAAAACATTAGGGTTTTCAGAGCTTAAGATTAATTCTGTTGCTGCACAGATGAGTAGAGGAAAGCTTGAAAAAAGTGTTGCAATTTCTTTATCAACTTTCGGAGATACACTTTCCAAATTTTGCATGGATATATGTCTCTATATGGGACAAGATTATGATTTTATTTCATTCCCTAATGATTTCACTACAGGATCGAGCATTATGCCTCACAAAAAAAATCCAGATTTGTTTGAATTAGCAAGAGCAAAATTTAATGTGATTAAAGGATTACCAAATCAGCTAACCCTTTTAACGTCAAATCTTCCTAGCGGCTACCATAGAGACCTTCAACAAGCTAAGGGTGCAATAATTGAGTCTATTAATGAAACTAAAGAATGTTTAGAAATCCTCCTTTTAAGTTTACCCAAAATTAAGGTCTCAAATTATATTACAGATAAAAAAAAATACGATTATCTTTTTACAGTTGAGGCACTTAACAAAGAGGTTTTGAATGGGAAGACATTCAGGGATGCCTACAAGAATTTAGCAAAAGTTATCGAAAACGGAAAGTTTAAACCTGATCGAAAAATAAGTCATAAACATATTGGAAGCTTAGGTAATTTAGGATTAGATAAACTAAAAGAAAAAATAAAACCTTTTTTATCTTAAAAATCTTTGTAATTCCATTTGCCTCGATATGTTCTATCTAGCATCAAACTTGCCCCTGGATCATTTATAAATTTTTCTGAATTAGGATTCCAGTTTAATGGACGCTGAAGGGCATAAGCGATATTTACAATATTACAAACAGTAGCTGTTCGATGTCCAACCTCTACATCACATATAGGAGGTATTCTTTTTTTTATAGCTTTTAACCAGTCCTTATGGTGGTTGTCGCTTAAATATACTCTCTCATAATTGACTTTATCGATGGTTTTTTTTGCAAGGGATCTATCGGGATAAGTTTTTATATAACCTCTACTAACTTCCAATTTACCTTCAGTTCCTATAAATTGGATTTCATTATTGCCTCTACCCCACTTTCTATGATNAACTTCAATACCNTTTTGATATCTAAATGATAATCCAATATTTGAAGAAGTAACTGGGGGGATATATTCTGTTGGTCCAGTTTGATCTTTATCTAAGGCCCATTGCACTATATCAAACATATGAGCACCAAAGTCAGTGACCATTCCCCCTCCAAATGGAAAATAATTTCTCCACTGTGCCCAACGATTATCACCAATTGGACAGGCAAGATCTTTATGGTAGCCTCTATATGGCGCTGGCCCAATCCAATCATCCCAATTAATATTTTTGGGTGTTGGCTGAGTAGGTAAATCACAAGATATGTAGGGTGCCCCGATGGCAACATTAATTGTTTTAACCTCTCCAATATATTTATTACGAATAAGTTCAACAGCATGCCTAAATTGACCCCATGATCTTTGCATACTTCCAGTTTGGAAAATTATTTGATATTTTCTAGCAGCATCAACTATTGCTCTACCCTCATACACAGAAGAAGAGAGAGGTTTTTCACAATAGACATCTTTTTTTAATTTAGCAGAGTCCACTGACATTTGTGCATGCCAATGGTCAGGTGTGGCAATGACTACAGCGTCTAATTCTTTATCATCTAATAATTCTCGATATGATAAAAATTCTTTTATTTTTCGATTACTTCTTTGATTTTCAGTTAATTTTTGATTTAATTTTTTTGAAAATAAAGTCGTTTTTTCAAAATCAACGTCACATACTGAAATCACCTCAGCTTCACTGTAGTTGACAAAATTTTCCATCAAACCTCTTCCTTGTCTACCTGCACCTATAAAACCTATTTGAATTTTGTCGTTAGGACTATTACCCTTCCTCGCCAATAAATGGCTCGGGATAATACTAAAAGCTGAGGCTGCAACACTACAGTCTTTAATAAAATTTCTTCTTTTCATAACTAAAAATCTATCTAATCAAAGTTATATATGTAAGGGGCGGTTTTCTGATGCTGCCAGAGCGGCTTCTTTTATGGCCTCTGCATATGTAGGATGTGAGTGGCTCATGCGTGCAATATCCTCAGCAGATGCGCGAAACTCCATTGCTGTTACAGCTTCAGCTATCAGATCAGCTGCTCTTGCTCCAATCATATGTACACCTAAAACTTCATCTGTTTCAGAATCGGCTAAAATTTTAACAAATCCGTCAGTGTCCATGCTTGCTCTTGCTCGTCCTAGAGCACGCATTGGAAACTGTCCAGATTTATATGATTTCCCTTCGCTTTTTAGCTGCTCTTCCGTTTTACCTACAGATGCAACTTCAGGCCAAGTATATATAACATTTGGAATTAAATTATAATCTATGTGCGGCTTCTGACCTGCAATCAACTCTGCAACCATTACTCCTTCCTCCTCAGCTTTATGAGCTAACATTACACCTCTGACAACATCACCAATTGCATAAATATTTGATTTAGATGTTTGTAAATGTTCATTTACTTCAACACGACCCAATTTATCAACTTTAACTCCTGCTGCTTCAGTATTTAGTAAATCAGTGTATGGTTTTCTACCAACGGAAACTAAACAATAATCACCTGTAAACTTTATATTTTCACCAGTTTTGTTTGAAGCCGTTATGATTACTTCTTTATTTTTTCTTTCAACTTTTTTAACTTCATGAGACAAATAAAATTTAACCCCTTGTTTTTTCATGACTTTCATTAGTTCTCTTGATAATGATGCATCCATTGCAGGGGTAATTCTATCCGCATACTCAACAACAGATATTTCAGCGCCTAACCTTCGATAAACTTGTCCCAGTTCCAAACCTATTACCCCACCCCCAATAACAATTATATGTCTGGGAATTTCTTTTAGCTTTAGCGCCTCAGTTGATGTAATTATTCTTTCTTTATCAACATTAATAAAAGGTAAAGTACCAGGTTTAGATCCAGTTGCAATAATTATATTTTTAGCTTTTATTGTTTGCTCCTTATCTGACGTAACTTTAATATGATTTGAATCTATAAAACTACCGATACCATTGTATACACTAACATTATTTTTTTTCATCAAATAATTAATTCCCTTGGTAGTCTGATTTACTACCTCAGCTTTTCGATCAATCATTTGTTTAAAGTTTACTTTTATTTTACCGTCAAATTCAATCCCATGCTCTGAAAAATGTTTAATTGCATCCTCATAATGATGAGATGAATCCAATAAAGATTTAGATGGTATACACCCTACATTGAGACATGTCCCACCAAGGGAATCATACTTTTCAACTAGTGCGGTTTTCATACCTAGCTGAGCACTACGTATTGCAGCAACGTAGCCACCTGGTCCAGAGCCTATAATTGCGATATCAAAATTATTCATATTTAAATTCAGTTTATAATCAAAAATACAAATGTTTCCAACCTACATCAATTCTTTAACCAATTTTTAGTTGAAATTGTTATAACTTGTAATGAAACTAAATTGAACTCAATTTGAAAAAAAATGAACTTTCATTGGGACTTGCAATAATTCCTTTAATATTTTTAGTTTTTCTACTTTCAATTAATGTATTTATATATGGTGATAATGCCTTAAATGGGTCAAATCAATTTATATTATTAATAGGGGGAGCTATAGCAGCAATAATCGGCTTTTATAAAAAAATTCCCTATAAAAAAATGATAAAAAAAATAGCCGAAAACCTTCAGTCGGTCACAGGGGCAATATTAATTTTACTTTTTGTTGGAGCACTTGCAGGCTCTTGGCTAATAAGCGGTATAATTCCAGCTATGATTTTTTTTGGCCTAAAAATATTACATCCAACAATTTTTTTACCAGCAAGTGTCATCATTTGTGCACTAATTTCTTTAGCAACTGGAAGCAGTTGGACAACTTCTGCAACTGTAGGAATAGCACTAGTTGGAATAGGAAATGTTTTGGAAATTCCATCAGGGATGGTAGCAGGTGCTGTAATCTCTGGCGCTTATTTTGGAGATAAACTTTCACCATTGTCAGACACTACTAACTTAGCTCCTGCGATGGCCGGTGGGGAATTATTTAAGCATATCAGATATATGACTTTTACAACAATACCAAGTATTTTAATAACGTTGTTTGTTTTTCTTGTTATAAGTTTTACAATCACCACGTCCGGAAATACTGAAACAAATGAACTATTATTAGCTATTGAAGAAAAGTTTACAATTAATATGTGGCTATTCTTGGTCCCAATTAGTGTTATAGTTCTAATTGTTAAAAGAACACCTCCTCTAATTGCATTACTCTTTGGTACCTTAATGGGAGCTTTGTTTGCTTTACTTTTTCAGTCTCAAATACTATTAGAGATTGCCGGATCAGATGTTTTGAATGCTTCTGTAGCGTATCAAGCGATAATGAATGCAATAACTGTTTCAACCAAAATAGCTACTTCTAATATTTTATTAAATGATTTATTTATTTCAGGTGGAATGGAAGGTATGTTGGGTACAATTTGGCTAATTATATGTGCAATGGTATTTGGTGGAATAATGGATGCTGTTGGTGCTCTTAGTAGAATAAGTTCCTCCCTTTTAAATTGGGCTGAAAATACTTTTCAGTTATTCGCGAGTACAATTGCCTCGTGTTTAGCTGTCAACTTAACTGCTTCAGATCAATATTTATCAATAGTAATTCCTGGTAAAATGTTCAAGAAAGCATATGAAGAAAGAAAGTTAGCTCCTGAAAATTTAAGCCGTACTTTGGAAGATTCAGGAACTGTTACTTCGGTATTAATACCATGGAATACGTGTGGTGCATATCAGTCAGGAGTATTAAATGTTGGTGTTGGAGAGTATTTCATCTTTGCTATTTTTAATTGGATAAGTCCATTTATGACATTACTTTATGCTGCTTTGAATATTAAAATTTTGAAAAAAAGTTAGATTTAAAAAACTAATGTTTGCATTAATTACATTATAGGAAAAACTTATTAATGAATAAGTAATTTTACAAGCAAAAATTTTAGATACTTAGTTAAGGTTTATTAAATTTATTAAAAAATTTTAACTATTATGAGCGAAACCAAATGCCCATTCCATGGGTCAACTACAACACCAAACCTTGGGACACAAAATAAAGACTGGTGGCCAAATCAATTAAACCTTGATATACTCAGACAACATGGAGACAGAAGTAATCCGATCCCAGAGTTAGACTATAAGGAAGAGGTAAAAAAACTCGACCTTGACGCTGTTAAGGAGGACATTAAAATAATGCTTAAGGATTCTAAAGACTGGTGGCCTGCTGATTATGGCCATTATGGACCCTTTTTTATTCGTATGACATGGCATGCAGCTGGAACATACAGGACAGGTGATGGCCGTGGTGGTGCGGCAACAGGAGCACAAAGATTTGCTCCATTAAATTCATGGCCAGATAATGGTAATTTAGATAAAGCAAGACGCTTACTCTGGCCAATAAAGGAGAAATACGGAAATAAATTGTCATGGGCTGATCTACTTGTGCTTGTTGGAAATGTTGCTATTGAAGATATGGGAGGACCTAATCATGGAACAGTTATGGGTAGAGAAGATATTTGGCAAACAGAAAAAGATATTTATTGGGGTGCAGAAGACAAATGGTTGGGTGATAATCGTTATGGAGATACTCGCCAGTCGCTTGAAAATCCACTGGCTGCTGTTCAAATGGGTTTAATTTATGTAAATCCTGAAGGACCTAACGGAATTCCTGACCCAGCACTATCTGCTCAAGATGTAAGAGAAACTTTTAAGCGTATGGCGATGAATGATGAAGAAACTGTTGCTCTTACTGCTGGTGGACATACTTTCGGTAAAGCACATGGAGCTGGTGACGAAGCACTTGTAGAAGCTGAGCCTGAGGGTTCTCCAATAGAAATGATGGGCTTAGGNTGGAAAAATAAATATGCCTCTGGAATTGGTGTTGATACAATTACGAGTGGTATAGAAGGTCCGTGGACAACTAACCCAATAAAATGGGACATGGGATATCTCGAACTACTTTTCAGATATGAATGGGAATGCAAAAAAAGTCCTGCTGGAGCATGGCAATGGCACCCTATTAATTGTGCAGAAGAGGATATGGTTCCTCAAGTAGACGGAAGTGAAATTAAAGTTTTACCAATGATGACAACTGCAGATATGTCATTAAAAGTTGACCCTAAATATAAATTGATTTGTGAAAGATTTTTAAAGAACCCTGAGGAGTTTGGAGAAACATTTGCTCGTGCCTGGTTTAAACTATTACATCGTGATATGGGCCCAAAAAGTAATTATGTCAGTGGGGATTATAAAGACAGTGAATACATTTGGCAAGATCCTACACCTACAGGAAAGTTGCTTACTTCGAATGAAGAAGATGTCATTAGAAAAACAATTGCTGATTCAGGTCTAAGCATACAAGAGATGGTTAACACGGCCCTGTCAAGTGCTATAACTTTTCGAGGTTCAGACAATCGCGGTGGAGCAAACGGATCAAGAATTCGTTTAGAACCGCAAAAGAATTGGGATGTTAACAATCCACATGAACTTGAAAAAGTACTTAATGTCTATGAAAAAATAGCTGAAAATTATGATGCTAGTATTGCAGATGTAATTGTTATTGGTGGTGCGATTGGTATTGAAAAGGCAAGTGGACACAAGGTTAATGTGACTACCGGTAGAGGTGACGCAACTCAAGAAAATACAGATATAGAATCTTTCAATCTTCTTAAACCAAAAGCCTGTGGTCTAAGAAATTATTCTGAAAAGGAATTCTCTGTAAGTCCAGAAGAAATTTTCCTCGATAAAGCACAGCTTTTAGGATTGACGCCAGCGGAAATGACCGCTTTAACTGGAGGTTTACGTGCCATGGGAATTTCATTTTCAGGAGACGGCATTTGGACTGATGGTAGACTAGATAATACCTGGTTTAAAATACTTCTTTCAATGGATGTTGAATGGAGTTCAACCGACTATAACAAGTATGAAGCAAGAGATAGAGAAACAGGTGAAATATTAAGAACAGCTTCAAGAACCGATCTTGTTTTTGGGTCTAACTCTGAACTTCGCGCTATAGCTGAAGTTTACGCACAAAATGATAATAATCAAAAGTTTGTAGTCGACTTTATAAGGGCGTGGAATAAAATTATGAATGCCGACCGCTTTGATTTAAACTAACTAAATAAATATTTTAAAATAAAACCCGGTTAAAACCGGGTTTTATTTTATACAAATTTTAATAAACTAATTTTTCATATTTCAGGCTTAGCAAAAGATTTTTAATGAAACACTTTTGCGATTGAATTTGTATTTTTGTATCACAAACTAAATTAATGGTAGAAAAGGAAAAAAGTTCTCAAACTGATCCAAAAATTAGACGTCAACGTCAAGTATTATTTGGAGGAGGACTATTCTTATTAGGTTTGCTTTTGATAATATCATTTGTGTCCTATTATTTCAATTGGAAAGAAGATTATAGTTCTCTCGAATCTTTTTTTGATAAATCAGTTCCAGCAAAAAATATTTTAAGTAAGGTAGGTGCATTTGTTAGTCATTTATTTATATATCAAGGGGTAGGCTTTTCATCCATACTTTTCCCATATCTCCTTTGTTTGAGTGGTTTTAAGTTATTTTTTGATGTAAATACAGAAAAAATACTTTCTAATTGGTCTTGGGGTATTTCACATATAATTTGGCTAACTGTTTTCTTAGGGTATCTATTTCCTTCAAACCCAAAATACTGTGGAGTTGTAGGCTATGAATTAAATTTAATTTTAAAATCCTACGTAGGAGAAATTGGTGTATTGGCAATTTTGATTTTCTTTTTTATGTGCATCGTTGTTATTCAATTAAAATGGACACCAGAAAATATCCAACTTTGGTGGAACAAACTTTGGAGCGAAAACAAAACGTCCGAAAACCAAAGCGAAAATTTTGTTGAATCTATTCCTTTAGACCCAAGCCAAAAAGAAAATNAAAAAAATGATTCTGAAATATTTAAAAATTCGGATGTAACAACAAAAAAGAAATTATTTGAAAAACATCTGCTAAAAACCGATGAATTAGTAATGGAAGTTGAAACTGCCAAAGAAGAAGAAACTTTAGATGAAAAAATTACTAATGATCTGATTAAAAAACAAGGTTTTTTTGATCCAACACTAGAGCTTAGCAAATTTAAAATGCCCAAATTAGATCTTTTGAAAAATTATGGTGAGACTGGAATAAAAATAAACCAAGAAGAACTCGAGGCAAATAAAAATAAAATTGTTGAGACTCTAAATAATTATAAAATTGGAATTTCAAATATTAAAGCCACAATTGGTCCAACTGTAACACTCTATGAAATAGTCCCAGACGCAGGAATTCGTATTTCAAAAATCAAAAGCTTAGAAGACGATATCGCACTTTCTTTATCTGCCCTTGGAATAAGAATTATAGCACCCATTCCAGGAAAGGGTACAATCGGAATAGAAGTTCCAAATCAAAGCCCAACTATTGTTTCAATGCGATCTGTAATTAGTTCTACTAAGTTTCAAAATGCGGAAATGGAACTCCCAATTGCTCTTGGAAAAAATATAAGTAACGAAACATTCGTTGTTGATCTTGTAAAGATGCCTCATCTATTAATGGCAGGCGCAACTGGTCAAGGGAAATCTGTTGGGCTTAATGCAGTTTTGACCTCACTAATTTTCAAGAAACATCCNGCCGAAGTAAAGTTTGTTTTGGTAGATCCTAAAAAAGTAGAATTAAATATTTACAGTAAGATAGAACGTCATTACTTGGCTAAACTTCCCGACACTGAAGAAGCTATTATTACAGATAATACAAAGGTCATAAATACACTAAATTCGTTGTGTATTGAGATGGATAATAGATATGAACTTCTAAAAAATGCAATGTGTAGAAATATTAAGGAGTATAACATCAAATTCAAACAAAGAAAACTTAACCCTAAAGATGGGCATAACTTTTTACCTTATATAATACTTGTTGTAGATGAATTTGCTGACCTGATTATGACTGCAGGTAAGGAAGTTGAAACTCCAATTGCTCGTTTAGCTCAATTAGCCAGAGCTATTGGTATTCACCTTATTATTGCAACTCAAAGGCCCTCAGTTAACGTGATAACTGGTATAATTAAGGCTAATTTCCCTGCCCGTATAGCTTTCAGAGTTGCATCAAAAATCGATTCACGTACAATACTTGACAATGGTGGTGCTGATCAATTAATTGGTAGGGGTGATATGCTATACACACAAGGCAATGAATTAACTAGAATACAATGTGCATTTGTTGATACTCCAGAGGTTGAAAGTATTTCATCATTTGTAGGAAGTCAAATGGGATTTTCTAAAGCACATATACTTCCTGAGTACAGTGGTGAAGAAAATAACTCTAGTATTGAAACAGACGCCAGTGAGCGGGATTCACTATTTCGAGAAGCTGCTGAAATAATTGTAACTGCACAACAAGGTTCTGCCTCGTTACTACAAAGAAAATTAAAATTAGGATATAACAGAGCGGGAAGAATAATTGACCAAATGGAAGCTGCAGGTGTTGTGGGGCCATTTGAAGGAAGTAAAGCACGCCAAGTCTTAATACAGGATTTAACTTCATTAAATCGTCTTTTAGATGATAAAAAATAACAACTCATTCTAATCAAAATCTAATGTTAAAAAAAATATTTCTTTTTATTGTACTTCTTAGTTATCCCTTATTTTCTCAAAAAACCGAGGCTGCCAGAAAGTTGCTAGATGAAGTATCAGGTAAAATTTCTTCACTTAAAAATATAAAATTTGATTTTACATATGTTTTGGAAAATCGGCAAGAAAACATCCGACAGGAAACAAAAGGTTCCGTAACAATTAGTAAGAATTTATATAGGATAAATTTCTTAGGCTATGAGCAATTATTTGACGGAAACATGACTTATACTATAGTACCGGAAAATGAAGAAGTTACAATCAGTGACCCTGAGGATGAAACTGACTTTGGAATTAATCCTTCAGAGTTATTAACTATTTACAAAAAAGATTATGTTTACCAATGGGATATTAAACAAAATGTTATGGGGACACCTGTTCAATTTATTAAGCTTATACCAAATGAGGAGAATAAAGAATTAAAGTATTTGTTACTTGGAATTGATATGAGAACTAAACTTATTTATAGACTAATAGAAATTGGCAGATATGACACACGAACAACACTTACATTAAAGAATATTAAAACTAATATCACTCTTAGGGATAACTTTTTTGTTTTTGATAAGAATAAATATCCTGATTATTACATAAATGACTAAAAGGGGTTGAAAATTATTGATAAATACATTCTAAAGAGCTACCTAATAAGACTTATAAGTGTGTTTGGGATATGCTTATTTATTTTTATTATCCAAACATTTTGGCTTTTTATTGATGAATTGGCTGGAAAGGGTTTAGATATATTAATTATTGGTAAATTTTTAATCTATTATTCCCCTAAATTAATTCCTCTAGTACTTCCATTATCGGTTTTACTTGCTTCTCTAATGACTTTCGGAACTTTATCAGAAAATTATGAATTCGCTGCTATGAAATCTACAGGTATTTCATTGCAAAGAGCCCTTTTAAGTTTATCTATTTTTCATTTATTTCTAGGTATTGGAACTTTCTACTTTTCAAATCATGTAATTCCATATGGAGAGCTAAAATCTTACAATCTCAGAAAAAATCTTGCGAAGTTAAAACCAACACTTGCTATTAGAGAAGGTATTTTTAATGAAATTGGATTGTACAATATCAAGGTTGAAAAAAAATATGGTGATAATGATCGGTTTTTAAAAAATGTTATAATTCATGAATACACACCAAATAAACAAAATAACATAGTCATAAAGGCTGAGAGAGGAGAGATGAAAAATGAACCAACGGACCCAAACCTTAANTTGGTTTTATATAATGGTAATCGATATGAAGAATTTATACCAAAAAAGATAAAAAAGCGAAATAGGATACCGCATGCAAAAGTTTCTTTTGAGGAATATGAGATGAATATAGATCTATCCCAATTCAATAATATTGATTTGAATCAAGAGAACATAAAAACATCTTTTCGAATGCAAAAAATTAATCAATTAAATAATAGTATTGACACACTTGAGAGTTCCTTTAAAGAGGAGAAAAATATTTTCTATAATAATTTTTCAAAAACATGTCCGATATTCTCCTTGATAAGTAAAACGAAGTCTTTTGATGAAAAAGCTATTTTACCTGAACAAGTTTTAGATTTTATAGTGACTGATGAAAATTGGAAAAAAAGTACTGTTTATAGTCAAGGGATAACTAAGGTGAGGAACTCACTAAATGATTTGAATGCAAAAAAAGGACAATTTTTTGCATATCAAAAATTAATTAATCTGCACAAAATAACTCTCCAAGAAAAATATACTTTACTATTAGTTTCACTATTATTATTTCTTATTGGAGCGTCATTAGGAGCAATTATAAGGAAAGGTGGATTAGGTCTTCCCCTAGTACTTTCTGTCATTATATTTCTAACGTATCACTACATTGGTTTATTTAGTAAAAATGCAGCGGAAGATAGTAGCATCTCCCCTTTAATAGCTACGTGGCTTTCTACAATTATTTTAGCACCTTTCTCATATATTTTAACTAAAAGAGCTTCCTCAGATAAGGGTTTTATTAGTATTTATAATATATATTCCCCAATTTTGAATCTTATTAAAAAAATACCTTTTCAAAAAAGAATATGACTGAAAATTTTATTGAATTAAATAGTATTCCTGAAGCAATTAGTGCCATCAAAAACGGTGAGGTAATTATAGTTGTTGATGATGCAAATAGAGAAAATGAAGGAGATTTTGTAGCTGCTGCTGAAAAAATCACTCCAACACTGATTAATTTTATGGCTACACATGGAAGAGGTTTAATTTGTACCCCACTAACTGAAGAACGTTGNCAAGATCTAAAATTAGTGAAAATGGTTTCAGACAATACTGATCCTATGGATACAGCATTCACTGTTTCAGTTGATTTAAAGGGTAAGGGAGTAACCACCGGTATCTCGGCTGCGGATAGGGCCTCAACAATAAAGGCACTAATCAACAAAAAAACAAAACCATCTAACCTATCTAAACCTGGACACGTATTTCCCCTTATTGCAAAAACAGGAGGTGTACTTCGCAGAACTGGGCATACTGAAGCGGCTATTGATTTTGCAAGACTTGCTGGTTTCGAACCTGCGGGAGTTATAGTCGAGATTATGAACGAGGACGGAAGTATGGCTAGACTTCCTCAACTTGTTAATGTAGCTAAAAAGTTAAATCTAAAAATTGTATCTATTGAAGACCTAGTTTCTTACAGAATGCAACATGACAGTCTGATTGTAAAAAAAGTAGATCATGAGGTTAAAACACGATACGGGACTTTTAGAATGAGAGCATACCATCAAACTACAAATGGAAATATTCATCTCGCATTAAGTAAGGGACATTGGGAAAAAAATGAGGTTGTTTTAACTAGAATTCAGTCCTCGAAAATAACAAATGATATTTTAGGAATGCTCACTGGTGCTGTAAATCAAAGATTGGATGATATTTTTAATTTAATAAATAATGAAAAAAAAGGAGCTATATTATTTATTAATCAGGATGAAAATCCAGAAAACCTCTTAGCTAGAATTAGGAGTCTAAAACAAATGCAACGTAAAGGTAAACACGATCAAGTTCCTCCTATGCCAATGGATAACAAAGATTTTGGAATAGGTGCACAAATTTTACATGACATAGGAATCACAAGGCTTAGGGTAATTAGTAATTCGAAACAACAAAGAAGAATTGCAATAACAGGTTACGGAATCAGTATTGAAGGATATAAAAGCTACTAGAGCTAAAAAAACCAAAGTTTTATTGAAATTATTACAGTAATTATAATCACTGCATAACGAATTAAATTATCGCCTCTTCTAACAGACCAACGGCTTGCAAACCATGCACCAAAAACGGAGCCTGTAGCCATAGATAATCCCATTTTCCAATCTATTGAATCATTATAAGCAAAGATTAATAAAGCAAAAAATGAGTAAATAAAAACAACAGACACTTTTGTCGCGTTACTTTTTACTAACGACATCTGGTTTAATCTATTAAGAAACAACATTATAAGTATACCTATACCTGCATTTATAAAGCCTCCATAAATACCAAAAACAAAAAAACCTAAAATGCTAAACCATAAATATTTTCCAGTAGTTCGCTCATTTACAAAGTTTGTAAATTTTTTCTTTTGAATAAAGATTAATGCCCCAACAATAATTATTATTAAGGCCAATATTTTATTGAAAATCTCCCCGTTTATATTTAAAGCTATTTTGGCACCAATATATGCTCCAATACTGGCACTTATTCCTAGATATATATTAAATGGATATGAGTAAATTCCTTTACTAGAGTAACCTATCGATCCACTTAAAGATTGTGCTACAATTACAACTCTATTTGTTCCATTTGCAACTAGCGGAGGTAATCCGAGAAAAATCAAAATTGGAAGTGTAAATAAAGACCCACCACCTGCAAGCGTATTAACTATTCCTGCCAAAAATCCTATAGCAAGCAATATTACTAACTCTAATGTAGCATCCATAAGAATTTAAATATACAAAACTATGGCTCTAACTATGTCAAAAGAGAATTAATGAAATGTTTTCTAATCGGAAAAAGCAATGTATATTTATCGCGATTAAGGAGAAATGGCAGAGTGGTCGAATGCGGCAGTCTTGAAAACTGTTGAGGGTCACACCTCCGGGGGTTCGAATCCCTCTTTCTCCGCTTAATCCTTTGTAAACCCCTGCTATTAGTGGGGGTTTGTTTTTTTTAGTGTCCGTTTTAGTGTCCCTTTAGCCAAAAGTTAGAGCCTCATCAAAAAGTTGTTTTATAATTTTTGTGTCTTCTAAGTTTAATTCTGTTTTTTGATTAGTATTTTATTCACAGCTAGAAAAAAATAAGAAAGAAAAAATTAAAGTATTTGAAATGATGGAGCCAATTTTTTTCTTAATCATTAAATTTTAATTTATAATAGTTTCAATATATATTAAGTAAACTTGAGTATTAAAATTTTAAAAATAATATTAATTTGCAGACGATATATATTCTAAAACAACCTGATCAATAATAGTCACTTCAGAAAGTGAATTAACAAGAGCACTATAATTTATAGTTAAAGAGTTTTCCTCTGGAAGGCTAGGAGGTGTAATATTTAAGGCGTAAATAGTCATATAATATGTTGATGTTCCTCCACTTGGACTGCATGGGGAACTATAAGAAATCTTACCTCCATCTTTGTTTGGTCCCATGAACCATTCACCACTATTTGCTTCACCATATTGAATTTCAGTTACACTTGGATTTATATTCCAGAGAGTTAAATACGAGTTGGTCTCATTTGCATTTGGAAAACCATGAATCGAAATAGCAATACTTCCCGTTCCTTCAGGAATATTTGACC
>NHDV01000006.1 GCA_002167525.1 Flavobacteriaceae bacterium TMED68 | reverse complement strand
TATATCAGAAAACTATATTTTACAAAAGATTGACTGTTTGAAAGATGTACAAACAGCTTACTTTAAAAGTACAAAGCTCTCTCCAAAAGAATGGGATGGCAAACATAATAATGATTTAATTGCTGAAATTCCAATTCAAGAAATTAATTGGTTTAACGCAACACTAAATTTGGCTAAAGAAATATATTATAAGCTAGATGATGGTTCCGATATTTCAAATGAAGATCTTAAAGGTTTGAGTAATTATATTTTTGATTGCATATCGTTACTTTATTCTCCAGGACAATTTAAAACAGATTTGCTTTCATAAGATAAAAAAACCCACAAAAGACCCACAAATTTTCTAAAACTGTAGATACTCTCTTGTAACTTCTGATATCTTTTTGAAACAGCTTTAGTTCATTGACTCTATAAATTGATACTCTGTGATACAACCTAGTATTAATTGGTTCTTTCCTTACAAGGAAGAAGTCACAGGTTCAAATCCTGTCGCGCCCACAAGGGTTTTTCAGAAATTTTATTCAAAAATAAAGGTTTCCCCCTACTTTTTTAAAGTTGTTGATTTTCTATTTCAACACAAATTGATATAAATTCTTCATCGCTTAACAATGCTTTTTTATATCCTTCAATATCATTTTTATCGTCTTCTGGTAATTCTTTATACTTTGCTACAAATAGCTTTATGAATTCTTTGCAGAATTTGTNCATATTTTTATACACNGTTGTTTCATAATCTGATAATTCTTTTTTTAATTTCCTTTTGGGTTTTTTAGTATTTGTAAAACCATCATGATATTCATAATGTTCACCTACTGAATAAAAAATATTGATTACCTCGATGATGCCAAATGGAATAATTTCATTTAAATTATTTTCAGATAAATATTCAAGATAAGTTTTTCGCAATGCCCATTCAAGAGGACTGTTTTCATTAATATATCTCTCCGGTTTCATTATTTATTTCACTATTTCCCCCAACTTTCCCCCAACTTTTTTGAGGAATTATTTATATAGGTTACCATATGCTGTCATAGGTGTTCATATAAGTTTTTAATCATTGGGGTAAAAGAAGTCGTATGTATTCATAGGTTGTCGAATATAAAGGTTCTTACCTTACAAGGAAGAAGTCACAGGTTCAAATCCTGTAGCAACCACAAGAGTGTGAAAAAATTGCTGATTGTAACATTAATTAAGATACTCTTTACTATTACAACTCTGTACAAATCCATATATTATTATGTAAAGATGAATGANGATTTAGATATTGCTGCTTTGGAAAGTTTAACTTTTGCAAAAAACTATAATTCTCATATTTTAAAATTGTTGCTTTCAAGCTTAGATAGAAAAGACAATATTCTAGATTTTGGAGCAGGGTATGGTTTATTTACAGAAAAATTAAAAAAAAAGGGCTATAAGATAAGCGCTCTTGAAAAAAATGAAAAAGCAATTGAAAAATTAAAAGAAAAAAACTTAATTAATTACAAAACAATTGACCAGATTAAAGAAAAAATTGATTGTGTAATCTCATTAAATGTTTTGGAGCACATTGAAAATGATCAAGAAATTGTAAAAGATATTTATAATCTGCTAAAAAAAGATGGAAAATTGTTGCTATATGTTCCGTCATCTAATCTAGTTTGGTCAAATTTAGATGTTTTAGTAAACCATGTAAGAAGATACGATAAAAAAGGGCTTAAGAATTTATTGTCCAGAGCTGGTTTTGAGGTTGAACAAATTTACTATGTTGACTTTATAGGTTGGTCTGTTCTGCTATTTTCAAAATTAATTCGAATGGAATTAGAATTTGATAAGAGAAAAATAAAATTTTATGATCAATATATTTTTATTATCTTTAAATTTTTTGATAAATTATTTAAAAATATAATTGGGAAAAACTTGTTTGTGGTTGCTAAAAAGCTTTGAATTAAACTTTATAAGATTTATTAGAATCAAAATAAATTTACCTACTAAGTTTTCTCATATAAGCTTCTAAGCATTCTTCACCCATTAGGGAATTTTTGCAAACTTCGATTACATTTGTTAGGTTGCCACGTGTATCTTTTTGAAAATAGGGCATCGAAATATCAATAGTGATTAATAAAACTATAAGTAATTTTATATAAAATCTGGATTTGTATTTATTAATATTACTTATTAAAAATATAGCACCAACTATCAATAAGATTATTAGTTCTTTTGTATTGTTTATGAATAAACCAAATAAAATAATAAAAATTATGTAATCAATATCTTTAAATTCAATATTCGAAAAAATAAAATAAAAAATAGAAATTATTAGGATAATGGAAAAATGCTGACTGTATCTTATCCATTTTGTTGAGTTAAATATCCAAAACCAAAGATAAGGGAAAAGTATACTACAAATAATTGGAAGAGTTAGTATTCCAAATTTTTTATCTATTTTTTCTCTGTTTATGAATAATAATATTGAAAATATTACTGGAAGTGCACCAAGTCTAATTTGATCATAAATATTCCAATCAGAACTTTCTGAAGTATTAATATTTTCTCGAAAGTTTAGAAAATCGAAACTTTGAAAACTGCTAACCCCTGAACTTGAATGATTTGTTATTAATAAATACTGGTCGTTCAAATAAGTAACTATACCTCCAGAAGAATAATTAAGTTGAACTAAGATCAGCCAAATTGAAAGAGGTATAAAGAAATATAAAATATCACTAAAAACTTTTGCCTTATCTTCTTGTCGAAAAAAATGTACCGCATAGAATCCTAAAAATGGAAGTAACGATAAAATTTTTCCGAAGACTATAGATATTGAAAACAGTACCAAAGAGAATTTTCTTTTTTTATTAAAAAGAAATATGGCATTTGATACCATAATCATGGATCCTATTTCGCCTAACGAGTATAAAGATCCTTCCCACCACGGAATTAAAAAAATAATTAATCCGTTAAATATTATTGGCATTTTATAGTTCTCTTTATAAATTTTAAAAACAATTATTGAAAATAATAATTGAAGTAAAGCTAACCAGTAATAATTTGATATTCTTGAAACTATAAAGTTGTTTGATAAATTCCATGAAATAACACTTCCAATTGCTGAAATAGGTCCTGATGTTAAATAAACACTGTAAGATCCTCCTAAAAAACCCCCAGCATTGAAATCAAAATTATTAAAAAAATTTACATTTGAAGTTAACGCAATATATTCATCAATAAAAGAAGGGATTCGAACAGATTTTGTTCTTACATAATCAAAAATAAAAAAATGCTGGATGGAAACAAACATAGCTATCAAGATGTTAACGTTTAATTTTTTATTAAAAATTTTCTTTAATCTATCAAATGACAAAAATTTTTGTAAATTTTTAATTAGAGAAATAATTGTCGTCTTGTTTAAAAACTTTGACTTATAAATTACAAATATTACACCAGTTATAACAAAAATGTACAAGATTGGAATCAAAATATCAAAAATAGTAGTTTTGAAAGGTTCCCATCCTCCATTTACATAATGAGCACATTCCTCAAATGAATTTACAGTTGCGCCTCTTCCAAAAAAATCGTATAAATTTATTTGTTGAAAATCTGGATCATTCGCAAATATAAAATCATCACCTGTTATCTCAACAGGGATATAGTCATCTGGAGTTGGGCCACAAAATTCTCTTACTTTTGAATTATCCAAGTCGCAATCCTAACACGTAATTACTTTAACTTCTTATCAGTAATAAATAGAAGAAGTGTTGAGGTTAACAAATATATAAGTAAATACATCCTTGAATATCCGTAAACTCTCAGTGCTATATATATTGTTGAAAACGAAACAAGGTTTATGAAAAAATAAAATGTAATTTTCAGATAAAACATT
This sequence comes from Flavobacteriaceae bacterium TMED68, assembly GCA_002167525.1. Next base: position 53,797 of record NHDV01000006.1, on the reverse strand, counting down.
AAATATACTTCTATGAATGGTTTAAAAAATTCTATTAATAAAGCTGCGAATATAGATACTGCAATACTTACAAAAATAAAGGTTGAATTTAAAGATAAGGTTCTAAGTATAGGTATTGAAGAAAAGTCATTTACTAGTTGAAAAATATCTATAGAACTGCTGTTTACTAAAACTAAAAAATTTAGAAAGGTTAGGCTAATGACTCTAATTAAAGTTTTGATCATTTATAAGCTACTTTAAATATTCCTTTATTAATAAACACTATATCTGATAATGCGTTTGTACACTTTATATTAGACCAACACTGATCACCATCTAAAGGTTCAACCCAATTTTCATTAAATTGCTTAAAGCCAATTTCTGTATTTATTTCGTAACTGGTCCTTGGGTCAAATAATCTAAGATTTTCATTGTTTATTAATGCTAAATAAGCAGTTGATCTTACAAGAAAAAAAGCAGAAAAGAACAAGAGTGAATATTTTGCAATATCTTTAATTCTATATTTAAATTCTCCTGAGTAGAATCCTAACACCGCGACTGAAACTAAACATATACCAACTGCATATCTTGGAATTGGCCCAAAAAATATTAGATAAGCAAAGTTTGAAATTATGAAAGAACTAATAATTAATAAATCACTAATAGTAAGTTTATTTTTATAGAAAAAGATTAGTTTAAATAAATACAGGACAATTAATGAGACAATATAGTTAATAAAAACTTGAGATCTGTACTCAAAAGAGCCCTTGACTCTGGCCCATTCGAGAAAAGGAATGGTGTTATCAAATGCTAGACTTGCTGATTTTGTAATATATTCAAATTCAGTAGTTGAGCCTTTTATATACCAATCAAAACCTTCGTAACAAGTGAAATTTACTGGATAAATTAAACACCCTGTTGTGAAAAAACTTTTCAATGTCCATAAAATACCAAAAAATAAAATAGGTGAGTGCAATAGTAAAACTGAACTGAGTTTTATTTTATTTTCTTTTAATAATATTAATAACAAAATAGCGTACAAGTAAAAAATTATGACTCCAGATACCTTAATCTGATAAATGAAAAAAATTATAAATGAAAGAATTATAAGTTCAGTTTTAGAAATATCTTTTTCTTTAATTTTTAATAAAATTACGATACTTAAATAAAAGAATAAGACTCCTACAGTAATGTCCTGCTTGCCGACCCCTTGTATATAAAGAAAACCATTCCTTCCACCCCCAATTCCAAAATTATCAATTAAGGAGTAAATTAATATAAAGATAGATACATTTCTTAAAATATTATTTTTTGAATTAATCAAATTATCTGAAATGAATAAATAGAAAAAATGAATAAAGTATAAATTAAGAAAATGAAGCAGTACAAAGGATGTATCAAACCAAAGTATTGCTGATATATATTCATATATTGAAGACATTCCTAGTGGCCAAAAAATATTAACCATTCCAACAATTAAATTAGAACTTCTTAACCAATTTTGATGAAGTAAGTGATAATACCCTGCATCATAATTGAAATTAATGTCAAAAGTTGAAATTACCAATATTGAAGGTATGAAAATATAAATAAAAGTTGAAAATAGATTGTTATTTTTAACTACATTCATTATATTTTTGTTGATTAAAGATTTTGTAATAGAAGGAGCAATGATTAAAAAAATTATAAGATTCACAAAAATATTATCTAATGGGAAGAATGTATTAATTAAAAATAAAATGTTCCCAACAAAAATAATCCCTAACAGCGGGTAAAGAAACTCAACTCTTGTTAGTAAAATATATTTTTCTGTAAATTCTTTTTTTCTAAAGTAGTTGATTATCAAAAATAATGATTTTCCTGAAAAATATAAGTAAATATAAAAGATTAGATACTTTATTAGTAGAACTAAAAATGACATTGCTGACAAAATCAAAAGAACACCTTAATAATCTTTAATATATTCTGGTTCATTATAAATTAACATATTAGTTACGATTTTAAATTCCAAATTTCCTGCATAATAATATCATCCTTTTCAAAAACATTTTTTTTATCCAGTGGATGAGGGAATATAATTTCTTTATCTGACTCATTAATATAATCTTTCCTTAAAAAAGTTATTTCAACTGTGTCAGGGATTTTAACATCATCCTTAATACTTACAGGACAACAATTATTTGGGTGAATATGTACAACAGAAAAGTGATCAAGTATTTTTCTGAATAAAGCATCTACTAATCCGAACGAAACAGGTTGAAGCAATCTTGTAGCAAATCCATGAAATTCAATTACCATGATTCGAAATCTTATAATATCTTCAATCTGTAGATCATAAAGAACTCTCCATTCAGCATTTTCAATATCCATTTGAAGAATATAATCATTATCTAAATAGTTTTTTTCATAACTTTTTATCCAATCAATAAGCCTAATGTTTTCATCACTCTGATATATATCAATATATTTTTTAGTAAATGAAAAATTTTCATTTACTAATGGCTCTTTTTCAACACTAAAGTCAGCAAGGTGAGATTTAATTTCATATTTATTAAATAAATCATTTTCAAAATCAGCAGTTTCTGCAACACCCGGAGAAAAACAGGCTTTAATATCGTCTAGACAGTTTGGAATTAAATATCCGCCATCACCCTGTGCTCCTATTCTAATCAAGCCCTCTTTGATCGAAACAGGTTTAAGCCGTTTAAAAAATTCAATTAATAAAGTTCTACCTGTAGACTCGTTAACAAAATACCCTCTATTTCTTAAAAAGTTAAATATTATGTTTCTAATCTTATAACTTATTATGTTTTTTGGCTTATCCATATTGACTTTATAAGAATAGCCAACAATTATTATTTTTTTGCAAAGACATATGAATTTGTCATAAATGCCGAATCATGACTGTCGTTAGATGCTCTAGACAGTGACAAATAATGGCCTAAATTATATAATTTCATTAAATGCTTTAACTTGTAGGAAAGAGTATTTTCTTTAAACCTATATTTTGCTTCAACTTCTTTTTTTGTATACCATGCCTGTAGTAGGTGGATGCTTTTGTAATACCTTTCTGTACCAACTTCTCCTGACTTTAAAATAGTAAAGTCTTTAAATTCTAGGTTTTTTGTTAAAAATTCTTTTGCGTACCCGGCCGAATAATATTCTGGAGAGCCATGCTCCATATTTGATTTTGGACAATTAATATAAATAAGCGTTTCTTTACTTGATAATTTGTTTATATTTTCAAAGAAGTTTTCTACATTCCATATATGTTCCAAAACGTTTGAACATATAAGCAAATCAACATCGATTTTTTCTAGATCATTATTTTCATTTAAATCACAAAAAACTTCATAGTGCTCTATTCCGTATTTTGTTAAATTAATCTCATAGCCAAGTTTTTTAAGAACGGCTAATTCAGGCTCCTCATCTGAACCCCCAACAAGTGAAACGTTCAATTTTTTTGGAAGCTCAAATTTTTCTATAAATAATTTAAATGATTCTAAAAGAAGATGTCTTCCATATTCGTAATTATTTTCCATACAGTGTAATTTTAATGAACAAATCATTAAATATATTACTTATATATTTTCCTAATCATAAAGTTAAAATATGTCTATGAATATTCTGAGAAATAAAATTTTCTGGCTCAATCTTCTAGTTTCAGAAATATTAATTCACATTGTTTATAAAATCACATATCTAAATAACATAAATGATCATTTTGAAATAAGTAAAAGTTTATTCAGCAGTGATTCAGGAATTACACAATTCTATTTAGAATCTCCTACTTTCATGTTGATAAATAAATTACTAGGTATTAACTCATTAGATGTTTTTTTAATCTTACTTTATTTAATTCTTCAATTAACTCTTGTTTTAATTTGTTACAACATCATGTTTTTAGATCAGTATTCAACTATTTTTCTATTCTCTGGATGGCTCGTTACAGTTTCTTGGTTTGTAGGATACGTAGATATAATTTCTGTTTTATTATTAATTCTTTTAACAAAATTATTATTAGAAAATAATTTTAATTTTTATAAATTAATTTCTTTGTTTTTTATTTTATCATTTAATCATTATGCAATAGGATTGTTTTCATTGATTACTTTGTCAATTCTTGCAAGAAAGAATCAATTAAAATCTTTCTTAATTCCTTCGAGTGTTGGCTTTATTTCAGGGTATATTGCATTAATCTTTTATTTAAGATTAATTAATTTTTCTGGTAGATCTAGGTTACGATTTATTTTTAATGATAATGTTTTAAATGATTCTGTAAATTTTATTTCAAATAATTTTTTAGAATTTCTTTGGTCAGGTTTTCTTGGGACAACGTTTTTGTTAATCTATTTATCATTTTTTGAAAATTTGGAAAATACAATAAAATATTATCTTGTTTTAAGCATATCTATTCTTGCAACTAGTCTTGGTTTAGATACAAGTAGAATATTTAGCATATTATTAGTTCCACTAGTATTAAAAATAATTTTTGACTTTAGCTCTAATAGGAAAGCAAAAGAAATTAACAATAAGCTTGTTATATTTATTGTTGTTGCATCCAGTCTTTTTTTCCAAGAAAGATTCATTTATGGTGTTGTAAATTTGACATCTCCAAATACAGAAAGTAAAAATTTTTACGAATTAATTCCACAAATTGTAAATTCAGTATTTTCAAATATTTGGAATTAATTGGTTTGATAAATGAAGTTTTAAGATTAGTTTGTAGAAATACGATATTTAAATATTTTTAAAAATATTTTTATACCATCTTTTAATTTAATTTTTTTTCCATCCTCATAAGATCTTGCTTCATAATTGATTGGGTATTCAATTATGTTTCCTTTAGTTTTTATAAATTTTGATAGAATTTCTACTTCTATACCAAAACCTTTTTCTTTAATATCTAAATTTTTAAAAAACGAAGCATACATTAATTGGTAGCAGGTTGCTATATCACTGATTTTGTAATTATTTACCATCGAAAATAGTTTTGTTAATAACTTATTTCCGTAAAATGTAAATTTATATAGATTAGTTCTCTCTTTACTTCCAATAGTTCTTGATCCCAAAATTAATTTATCTTCTTCCAAATCTGCTAATTTGAACATTTCACTTATATCTGATGGGAAATATTCCAAATCTGCATCATGTACTATTACATGGCTCGAAGATACCATTGACTGTGCTCTAGCTAATGCTGACCCCTTGCCTTTATTTTTGTTTGTTTTTATATAAATTATATTTTCAAAATTAATTTCTAGTCTTTTTGCTATTTGGTCAGTTCCATCATCTGAGCAATCATCAACCAATATGATCTCATTAGATATATTTTCATTTATAACTCTATTGACAGACGTTTCAATAGAGTTTTTCTCATTGTAAAAAGGTATAATTACAGTTAACGTTTTTTCCATTTCAAGATTTAGCTTACTAATAAATTACTTAATTTATATGTAGTTAGTAATCATTGCTGGAATATTGTGAACAAATACGATTAAAAGTAGGACAATAACAATATTTGAGATTACTAAATACTTTTCTCTTAAATGTTCTAAGAAGTTTGCACTAAGTAATGCGAGGACATGAAAAAATTGAATTATATATGCTGCCTTTATTGTTCCCCCTTTTGGTATTTCTGGATATTTGATTAAAAACCAGAGATAGCCAATGTAAGTAACTAGAGATGCAAGGATTAGAATAATTGAATAATAATCTATATTGTTTCTTTCCTTTTTGAATAAAGCTGGAACAGCGAAGCTAAAGCCTAAAATAAGTAATGATGTAGGAAGTAATGAAACTCTGTTTACCCTAGCTAGATAATCACCGATAACTTCTTGGTTCCTTCCATAATCCCATCCTTGTCTTGTAAAAGTAAAATATCCCCAATAATCTCCCCACAAGTCTGAATAAAGAACGGGGAGATACTGATTAGAGAAATAGGGTCTAATTGGTTTTTTAAAAACATTTTCATTATCTATATCAAAAGGTGAATAAAATGTGCTTGGTTGATTTGAAAAACTAAATGTTGATAGTTCCATATTAAATTGTGTAAAGCTTCCATAGTTGAAAAATAAATTAAAATAAAACCAACCAGAAATTATAAAACCAACTACAAATGCTGAGCTTATATATTTAAAATAATCTTTCTTTTTTTGAGTTGAATCTAGAAAAAATGTTAATAATATTATCGATGGAAATAATAAAAACCCCCATTGTCTACTTAATGCTGTTAGACCAATAAATATACCCAAAATGAGTGATGATTTTATCCAATTTTTATTATCTTTTTTCATAAAACTTAATATTAAAAATAAAATAACCGAATAAAAAAATAATATATAAGGCTCTCCCCTTATCATCGCAAAAGTTTTATAGTTTACCGTTAAAATAGAAATCATTATTAAGGTAAAAAACCTGTGAGTATTGCTATTTGGATACAGTAATTTTGAAATTTTTGAATACATTATAAGAGTAGATAAATACATGAGAGCCTGAAAAATTTTTGCAAAAAACAGATAGTGAGGCCTGCACGCAATAACCAGATCCTGTGCTTCTATAATATTTCTACAAATTACTGAGAATCCAGCTGGAAAGAGATAAGGTATCGGCGGAGAAAAATATTCATATGTGCTTAGAGAATCAGGAACTTTAATCTTATCAGGTAAGTACATTGCTAAATAGTCTACGTAACTTATGTGCGCATCTGCATCGTAGCCGTTCAATGGGTCATAATTCATTATGTTGATGGATAATATAATAATTACAGCTATTACGATGATGACACTTATTGTGTAGAAAGGATATTTTATTATTTTGTAAATTTTCAATTTATCCTTTCTTTATGAAAACACTAATTTCTTTGTAAGGATCATAGTAATAATTTAAATTTTCATCATTTTTATAATTTTTCGTATCTAGCTTAAAATAATTTTTTTTATAATCACTAACTTCACAATTAAATAAAGAACTTATTTCAGTAGGAATACCTCTTATTATCATTCTTGGGTTACAAATGATTACATCTGGCTCTTTATTTATTAAATCTGAAATATAATTTGAGTTAACTTTATCCAAGTCAGATAAAACTACGATAATAAATTCTTCGAAATGATTTGATGGATGTACTATATATGAAAAATTTGGCTTATTTAAATAATATAAAATTAAATTGTAATCAAAAGCTAATATATCGTAATCGTCAATAAAGTATGAATCTATCTCCTCGGCAAGATTATACAGTGGGTAATTTTGTTGCAAATTATTAATATTTGTTAAATTGTTTAATGATTCTTTATAAGTATTTTGAAGAATAGATAAAGAAGATATAAGAATTAATACGTAAATAAATTTTTTCTGATTAGAAAAATTGATCTTATTCATCATAAAGGGTATAAAAAATACAAGATAAATTAAATGATGGTAATAATTATGTGATCCTATAAAATAAAAAAGTAATCCAAAAATAATATTTAAATTATCTAAATCAAAAATAATTAATTTTGTTTTTTTAGTATATTTTTTAAATAAATTTAATAAATTTATGAAAATTAAAGATAATAAACATAAATATAAATAGAGATTGTATTCCATTAGTTCTCTAGAAAAAACAAACAACTCGTAAAAACTAGCATAATTAGCTTGAACATAGCCTAGAGGTATTGTTAGGTAGGTTGCTAGATAAATATCTAGCAGACCATTAATTAGATACAAAAGAAGAAAGAATAAATGAGGAATTGTAAAACCAATTCCTAAGTTAAGAACTTTTCTAAAATAAGTTCTTTGACTGTTTAAAGTAAGTTCTGAAATAATAAGAGGTAAAAGAAAAATTACTGTTCCTTGATTAATTAATGAAGAAATTGAAAACAATATTCCTGTCAATAAATAAGAAAGATTATTAAATCTGTAGTTAGTAATTATGAAATATGATATTGATAAAAATAAGAGAGAATAGACCTCAGAATATCCACTCTGAGCCCAAACTTGACTCATGACTGATAAAAATAAAATACTTGAAAAAAAGGCATGAGTATATTCTTTTGTTTTAGAAAGTATTGTTTTGAATAATATAAGTGAAATAAGAAATAGTATTAAATCATTTATTAGTTTAAAAATAACTAAAGTATTTTCTGCTGGTATTGAAAGTAAGTAGTAAAGATAAATAAATATTGGTCCTTTTGACTCCCATTGAGTTTGATTTGGCAATAATCCATTCTCTATACCCTGAGAAGCAACAAGATAAGATGCAATATCCCACTCAATAGTCTCTATATCTAAATAAATATTTTGAGTGATTATCGTAAAAAGAAATAATCCTAAGTAAAAAAATAGATTTTTTGTGATCAATAAACTTTCAATATATTTTTTTACACTAGTCATGATTTTTCTAAATATTTTTTATTTACAACCAGAAAAATGGTCAAAAAAAATAAAGTTGAAATTGTTAATTTATTTTCAAATGTAATTATTTCAAGAGCAAATCTAACGATTAATATTGAAACTAAAGCAAGAATATAAACTTTAATATTCTCATTTTCGACAATTATTTTTTTCATTATCAATAATTTATTGATAATTTAAATTATTGTTTGTATTCAATGTATTCTTTTTCTTCAGCAACATCAGATCCAAATGTTTCATTTATTTTTTTCTTTAGATCAAACCTATCATCATTTATAAAATAAACACTTCTTGCTACTGAAATAAACTCTTCATCAAATTTTTTCTCTGATTCTAAAATTCTGATTTTATCTTCAATATCCCAAAGTTTTTTATTTACTTTTAAAATCTCTTCATAAAGAGAATTGAAACTCTTCTCATCTTTATCTTTTAGGTTCTTTGAGAGGTTGATTAATAAATCGTATTCATGATTTATGTTTTTAAGTTTTGCTGAGTCTTTTACTTTATCTTTTTTTATTTCTAGTATTGATAATTTATCTAAAAGTTCCCCTGTTGATATCGGAATTTGGATATTCATATGTTATATAATACCAATTTTTAGCTAATTGAATACTTGCTCCAAACAAATCATGAAAATATAGTTTAGCTTTGGTGTCAGTTCTTTCAACTAAATGAGCAAAGCTACTATCTAAACAATGTATTTCTTTCGCTGTTTTAATAATTTGAGAGTAATAAAAAAGATTTCCATACTTATCGCTTTCTTTAGTAATATAAACTGGATTATTAAGTTCTACTTTATCAAAATTAAATACACCTTTTGAAGATTCGTTGTGAACTAAAATAACCTCATTAGAACCTGTAGAATAAAAATTAATCAAATAATCTTTAAGGTCTAACTCTAAATTTTTATTTTCTGGATAATAAAAATGACTATATGAATATTTATATGGTAATTTCAATTGACTGTAAAAAGCAAGATTAAATGGTTTTTTGCCTACTTTTTGGAAACCAATTTGAAGAATATCCATACCAGTAGAATGAGAAAGCTCCTCAATAAAATCAAGTTCTTCACCTTTGGGATATTCAATAATATCAACAACACTATTTTCAGAATATAGAAATTGAATTGTTTTGAAGTTACTTTTCTGAACTGGCAAAATTATTTTTTTATATTTCTTAGAAATATAGTTTATTAGACCATTTAAAATTATTTGATCTCCTAGCCCTAAGTGGGTCATTAAAATTATGGAGCTAGTACTTATCTCTTTCAAATTATGACAAACATCAATAATGTCTGGGAAATAATAATTTCTTTTACTTTTTTCCATCTCTAATCATTCTAAATGTTGTTTCCATAATATATTAAAGAATAAGTCCATTTCATTAAGACAACTAATATTAAGCCATGGAAATTAAAGTCATAAGAAAAAAATGATTTCTATTTTAAGAATTAATCAATGGTTAAAGAATGTATTAATTTTTATTGTAATGTTTGCGGCTAATGAGACTACTGCAGAAAATATGTTAATTTTAAGTATAATTTTTGTGGGGTTCTCATTTTTAGTTTCATCAACTTATATTTTTAATGATTTAATTGATATTGAATCGGATAGAAACCATCCTGTGAAAAAAAAACGACCTCTAGCTTCTGGTGAGATAACTAAAAAGACTGCCAAAATAATGATGCTCATTCTATTTATTTTTGGAAATTTTATCATTTATTATTCAAATCCCTCGGTTTTGTTATATTCATCTCTCTATTTATTTTTTAATGTTCTATATACAACAAAACTTAAGTATGTTAAATATTTAGACTTGATTAACATTTCAATTTTATTTTTAATAAGAATTACAATTGGTGGAGAAGCTATATCTACAAAAATATCTATCCCTTTGTATCTTTTTGTTTTCTTCTCAAGCCTTGCTGTTGTCACTGGTAAAAAATTCTCAATTCTTGGAAATAGTGAAATAAAAAATTCTAAAGTAAAAACTTTTATTAAAAATTTCTATAGCCCTGAAGAACTTAAATCAATTTTAAACATATCATTTATTTTTTCTGTATTCACTTATCTTTACTGGTCAATACAGGTCAAATCTTTCCAATTATTAAATCTGAGTAGTTTTTTTATACTAATTTCCATAATCTCTTTTGTTTTATTTAGTAACAAATTTAGAGAAAATACCTTTAACTCGAATACTGAAGAGATTGTAGTTACTTTAATAAATGATAAAAAACTTCTTATTTATCTAATGATGTTCGGAATTTCTTTTTTTCTTGGAAATATAATATAAGGTAATAAAAATGAAAGAAAAAAATATAGGATTAATCGGGGCTTCTTCAGAAATAAGTAAAGATTTATTGACTTTACTTAACAAAGAAGGCTACAAAACATATTGCGTAACAACTAAGAGTAATGATTCATTAAAATGTTATAAAAAATTATCTGTTCAAGATTATTTAGAAGATAAAGATAAGATAATTCAATTACTATATGATGTGCCAAACTTAATAATTATTTTCTTTAATGGTTTTCTTGCTGAAAATAGAGATGAACAGTTCCCAAAGATAGATGAAATAATTAAGACTGATAAAATAAATTTCGTAATTCCGTACAGCTTAACAAAATCTTTAAATAAAGAATTAAACAATATCAAAAATTTTATATATATCTCTTCTATTGCTGCAGTAAAACCTCGCTATAAAAACTATATTTATGGTCTTACAAAAAGAAAACTGGAGGAGAGTATAAAAAAAATTGGTCTTAATAAATATTTGATAATCAGGTTTGGTAAAGTATCAACAAAGATGTCCTCGGAGCATAGAAATCCTCCTTTTATGATAAGTTCTGAAGAAGCAAGTGAGTTTATATACTCAAATATGAACAAGTCTGGTATTACCTATCCAAAAATTGGCCTATTTATTATTTCTTTAGTCTTAAAAGTTGTTCCTGCAAAAATTGTAGACTGGTTCAACTACTAAATAAAATGTCTTGTTAAAGTAACTTTATAATATTTACAAATCCTTACATTAATTTATTTTTTTTCGAAGTAAAGATCTTGCCTGATATCAAAAAAAATTTAAATATAATTTTTCATATAGTTCTAACTTACGATCTCGGACTGGCTTCCTAGGTAAGCCATCAACTATCTTGTATTCAACATTGTGAAACATAAATCTTCCATCAGGATTTTTGATATCTTTTGCTCCAGCATAAAAACAAATAATATTGTTAGGTCTTCCAATAATATTTTTTAAAGCAGCAGCCAAACTATGAGATCCGGAATTTAAACATATAAATGTATCTGTTTTAGATAAAATTTCAAGCATATCTTCAAAGGAATCCATCAGAACTTTATCATTATCTGATTTAAGGAAACTAGGTGCATCCGTTAAATTTTTAACTTTTGGAAAACTTAATATACTTAAATTTGTATTACCAATATATTGCTGAATTTGATTCCACCCACTTGAAGCAGGAACCATGGTAATAGCATTAAAGTCTGCTAAATAATTATATTGAATCCTATTATGTTTAAGTTTTTTATCAATGTTGATTGACGGAAAACCATTACCCTCTTCAAATCCATGATTAAGATTATTTTTTTGAATAATATTTAAGTCTTTTCTATTTTTATAACTTTCTAAGTTGTCAATCCAAATTTTCCAACCTATATTTGGTTTTTTTAATATCTTTCCGTAGGAAAAATTATTATCACGCCAGCAAAATTGATCTATATTCTTATTTCTTGTTTGATTAAAAATAGAAACATAAAATTTGATTCCTTTTTTGTAATAAAGCTCAGGTAAATTTGAATATTGAAGATTATCTCCCAGCCCTCCCCAGGGTTGTCCAAGTACTACTTTTTCTTGTTGAACTTTTATCATTTTATTATTTATTAATTTTATCAAATTAGAAATTATTAAAATGTTTCTAAATGTTTTATTAATTTTGAAATAATAATTTTTTGGGTTTTTTTATTTATGTGTGTTCCCAAAGGAAGATAAAGGCCATTCTCTCCCAGTTTTTCTGATACTGGCAATGAACCTTTTTCCCTTTTTAAGTTATCCGGTAATGCATTTTGAAGATGAAGAGGCCAGAAAAATGGTCTAGTTTCAACACCATCATTGTACATTTTTTCAATTAACTTATTCCTTATACTTTCCTTTTTGAGTAGTATTCCAAATACCCAATAATGATTATCTAAGCCAGAAAACGAATCTATTGGGGGTTGTATATAATCACTGTAATCAAATAACAACTCTTGATAAATATTTCCTTGAATCCTTTTTTTCTTTATTACATTATCTAAATTTTTTAATTGTGAGATTCCAAGCGACGCCTGTAACCCACTCAGTCTGTAATTCCAATAAAAATTTTCGTGTTTAAATCTTTCATTTGTAAAGTCTAAATTACGAATTTGTAATAATTTTTTATAGGTTTCTTCAGAATCTGTGACTACTAGCCCACCTTCTCCCGTTGTTACGTGTTTGTTTGCATAGAAACTAAATGTTGAGATATCACCAAAGGATCCACAAACTTTACTACCTTCAACTTGACCATGGGCTTCTGCAGCATCTTCTATTAAAATAATGCCATTCTCTTTGCAGTACTTTTCAATAGCCGTTGCTTCTACAGGAAGACCATATGTATGAACCATTAAAATTACTTTTGTTTTTGGCGTTACAGATTTCTTTACATCTTCAAGGGTCATATTCCAAGTATTTATATCAACATCACAAAAAACTGGTTTTGCATTAGACCTTACAACTGCAGACAAACAAGAAATAATTGTATGAGACGGGAGTATTACTTCATCTTCTTTATTAAGTTTTAAAGATTGGAAAGCTACATCAAGTGCCACACTGCCATTAGAAACAGCAACCGCATACTTTCTATTAAATTTTTTAGATGACAATTCTTCAAATTCTGAAACTACTGGACTTGTGCCAGAAATGTTGTTTTTAAATAAGGTTTTGATAACTGAAAATTTGTCTTTTAAAGTAACTTGTGGTTCAAATACTCTTATCATATTAAAACCTTTTTTTGTCAATATTTTCCTGATATGGGCCTTGCTTAACTTCTACAAATTTTGTATCTTTATTTAAAGTAATTCCATGCCCTCCATCAATAAGAGTTATTGTGTCTCCTTTTTCAAGAACGACATTAGTTATAAAATCTAATTTATTATCATAAATTTCTACTTTCATTTGGCCTTCTAAAATAACCAATACTTCTGTTGTTTTTGATGTTTTTCTTATTTGTTCAGGATGATAATGTTTTTCAATTACTGTCCCTCCTTTCAAATAAAAAGATGCAACCTGAAACTCTGAGTCATTATCTGTTATAAAATTCTTACCCTTGGTTATTTCAGAGTATCTAATTACAGTAGCTAAAAGATTATCGGATTTATCTTTGATATTCATTGTTTCCTTCTGCATATAATAGCAGCCCTTATATATGGTATTCCTCTATTAATTAGTTGAAGAATGCTGCTTGCTGTTTTAGATTGGCCATGGATTCTTGTTTCACAAACATATCCTAATTCAATAATATCTTTTTTATTTTGAACTAAGTCGGATACTAAATAAACAAAGTATTCACCATAAGAAGATATAGAAAATATTTCTTTTTTAAAATTATCTTTTTTTCCAATAATAAAACCGCTAGTTAAATCTTTTACTTTACTTGAAAGTAGAAATATTAATAATTTATTAAAAAGAGTTGACGCAACCATGCCAAAGACTGAATCATTAGATTTTCGAACATTTTTAACTGCATCCAAAAAAGAAGTCTCTCCAATGTCCTGTATGCCTTTGTAGCCTCCGCCGGTAACAAATCTAGATCCAATAATTACTGAATTTAAGTTTAGGGCTTGCTTATTGACTAGTTCTCTGATCGTCTTAGCTGGCATTGAGCCATCTGCATCCAACCACATTACATAATCATATTTAGATTTTCTAATTCCATCATAAATTGACATGGGAAGAGAAGGTTCATCATTCCTAATTATAATTTGAATGCTTTCATTGCTTTCTCTTAAACTATTAACAAACGAAAATGTATTGTCAGTTGAACCATCATCTACAACAAGAATTTCATATTCTTCTATGCTGCTACCCTCTAGTTCTGTAATAATTTCAGGAATAAGCTTTTCTAAATTTTTTTCCTCATTTATTGTTGGGAGTATGATTGAGAGTGTTATTAAATTGTTGCTCACTGCACTTATCTTAATAAGGTATTCTTATTTATAAATCAAATTATTTATGGCTTACTTAACTGTCTTTGTTAATTCTGCAAATAAAAGATATCCTACTTTTTTATTTAAAAGTTTTTCAACTAATAAATTTAATTTACATGATAAAGAAATAGTCATAAATGAAAGAAATACTGGAAAATTTATATATTTATCTATTTTAATATTTTGAAATTTTGATTGATTTAATAATAACAATAATCTTGATTTGTTAAATTTATTAATATGTTTGTCTTCGTAGTTAACACTTCCAAAAATATTAAGGGCTTTTTCTAAAACATACATAGTGGATGTGAAATTAGGGGTTGTTAATATTAATTTACCATTTGGTTTTAACAAACTATAAAGATTATTAATAATCTTTATATTTTCTTCATTTTCTAAGAATTCTAAAAGTCCTAAAACGGTTATGATGTCATATTTTTCATGATGCTCTCTTAAATCAAGATTATCTATGGTGTAAAAATTTCCTTTACCTTGATATGTTGAGTTTGCATAATTAATCTGATTTTCTGAAATATCAAAACCAACTGAAGAAGATTGGGAATATAAGCCAATTAAAGATCCTGATCCACATGCATAATCCAAATGAGATATGTTTTTGCTTAAATATTTTTTTACTCTAGAAAACGTTATATTGTGCCAATTAGCTTGGATGCCTCTATTTTTTTTGAGCCCAGAAGTTAAAACTTTATCATAATAGCCCGTTTTTAAATCACCCTCCCAGAATTCTGACATTTAATTATCCTTTAGTCTTTTTTACTTCCATCATCTGAAAATTCAAGATGGACAAACTTTTCTTTATTCCCAATTCGGATTTTTATAAATGACTTATTCTTAAAATTTCTACTTGCAATTTTTCTTAGAAGCAAATCCTCTGATGATCTTTTTTTTATTTTTATTATTTCTGGTGTATCTAGTTCATATTTAGAGTAAAAATTTCCACCTTTTTTTTGTTTATAAGGTTTTATTTTGGATTTAAGAATCTTATTCCAATTTTCATTAAAGATTTTAACAATTTCTTTTTTGAGAATATCATGAGCTACTCCAGAAGTAATAGGATATGGAAGCTTAATAATTTTTTGGACCCAGATGTCCCCTTTATCTAGTTTTTCATCAATAGTATGCAGTGTCACACCGGAATTTCTATCGTTTCTTATTTGATGCACATGAGGAAACCAGCCTCTATCTTTTGGAAGTGGAGAGGGATGAAAGTTGACTGAATTATTTTTAAACTTACCAACTATTTCTTTACTAAATTTCCATGGCCAATAGCTAGAAACTAAAAAATCATCCCTACTATTTGATTTTTTTATTATAAAATCTTCACATTCTTTTTGATTTTCTACCTTGTGGATTTTAATTTTTCTGTATGTACTCTTTTTAGGTTTATCCCAAGATATAAAAATTACTTTTTTTGATGAATTAATTATAGAATCTCCAATTAGTTGGATTAAATTATAAGTACCACATACAAATATTGTTCTATTATCCATTTAAAAAACAGTATATCAATTTTCTGAATTAGGATTTATTCTTAATTATCTATAAAATCAATTAATTCAATATTTAACTAATAATCAATAATGATTTAAAATTAAATTATATGTCATTTGATTTCAATAAAAATGCTAAGAAAAACTTTAAATTTCTTAAATCTATTAATGACACTACAGAAATTGAATTATCTAAAATAAAGACAAATGATGGGAATTACTTGGTTCCATTATGTCATGGAAATAAAGATGATGAAAAAGTTTTTAAAAAATACTTTGGCGACGAGTGTTCTATTTATTTTCATTTTCATAAAAAAAACAGTCACTCATATGGGGTTCTTAGTTTGCGTCTGGATGAAAAAAACAAAAAATTTATAGTTGATGAATTTGATTTAATATTAAATATTTCAATGGATGAATTTATGAATGCTATAAAGAGTTTGACTAAATGGTGTAAAGAAACTTTACTGGCTACTAATTTGGAATATCTTCCTGGTACTGATTTTGTCTATCCAGAAGAAGAGTATATGAAACCAAACCAATTAATCTTAACTGCTGGTCCTTTAGTATCACACTATGAAAATATTTACTGTCACGATGCAGTAAATAACGGGTGGAATAATGAATGGTCTAAGTATCTTGATAAATTTGAGTCTGACTTTGCTAATTTTATTGGAAGCAAATATGCTTTGGCAACGTCTTCCTGCACAGGAGCTTTATATCTATCTTTAATTGCATGTGGTATAAAAGAAGGTGACGAGGTAATAGTTCCTGAATTAACTTGGGTAGCGACAGCTAGTGCAATAAAGTATGTAGGTGCTACTCCTGTTTTTGCCGATGTTGACTTAGATACATGGTGTATAGACACCGAACAATTAGAAAGTCTATTAACTAATAAAACAAAAGCAATCATGCCTGTTCATCTTTATGGAAACCCTGCCGAAATGAATAAGATAATGTCTTTTGCAAAAAATAATAACCTTAAAGTTATTGAGGATGCAGCTCCTGCGATAGGAGCTACATATGATAATAAAAAGGTAGGATCATTTGGAGACTTTGGATGCTTTAGTTTTCAAGGTGCGAAACTCTTAGTCACTGGTGAGGGTGGAATGGTCGTTACAGATAATGAAGAATTATTTTTAAAATTTAAAAAATTATGGGACCACGGCCGAGTTCCGGGAACTTTTTGGATTGATGAATTAGGATATAAATTTAAAATGTCTAATCTTCAAGCCGCTTTTGGATTAGGCCAGCTAGAAAATATAAATACCCTAATTGAAGCAAAAAAAAGAAACTACTTAAGATATAAAACTAATTTATCAAGTGTTGAGGGAATCAAATTAAATCAAGCAGGAAATAATACAGAAAGTATTTACTGGATGACAAGCGTTTTGCTAGATCAAAATTTAAATTTAAGTAGAGACTCTTTTATGGAAGAACTACATAAATTAAATATTGATACCCGTACTGTATTTCCATCAATTAGCCAATATCCCATCTGGGGTAAAGAATATAAAGAAAATATTAATTCTAAATTGATTGGAAATAATGGAATTAATCTACCAAGTGGTGTAAACCTAACTAATAATGAAATTGACTATATAAGTAATGCTGTCATCTCTTTATTAGAAAAAATTTAATTTTTCTTAAAATATTAAATATGCTCTGTAAGAACTTTTGTTTTCTTTCATATTTATCTTGATAGAATGCTAGATTCTTTACAATTAGATTTTTTTTAGTATTTTGTTTTCTGTCTAAAATTTGTTTTGATAATACTGAAAGACGATAAAAAAGATTGTAATCCTTACATACTAGACGCTTGCTTTCAATAAGATCTTTAATATTCTGTTCAAATAAATTACTGTTTATCCCCTCTTCGATAATTTCAATGCTTTTGTTTAAATCATTTATATCTATATGTTGGAAAGACTTTTTTGGAAAAAAATCTGAGGTGTTTTGAGCTCCATAGTAAAAAGGAAAACTTAGTCCCAAAAAAGAATCCATTAATTTCTCTGAAATTAGATAATCTTTATTTTTGTTTTCAATTGAAATATGATATTTATAATTTGATATCCCATCCCATTTTTGATCTAATGGATTTATTCCATTACCAAACCAATCAATAAGATCTCCAAAATGTTCTTTTAGTCCATATGCAAAATCTAATCTTTTTTTATGTCCTTCAGTAAAATCTTTATCTGAACAAATAATGCTTAAAGTTTTTGTTTTTTTCAAATCTTTTAACTCTAGAAAATAATTTACATCTCGTGGGGATGGTGAGTAGATTGAGTCTCCATGATTAGAATTTATCATCCAAGGTAGGAAGGGCATGTCTTTAATAGATTTATTAATTGTTTCATAGGTGGTATAAATATAACCAAATTGTTTTAAAAAATTTTTTCTAGGATCTTTTAAGAAATGGTTATCTGGGTAGGAAGTTTCTGCTGATAGAAAAACAACTTTTTTTGGATCGATTACACAACCTTCTTCCTTTGAAGTTATATTTTCAAAAACAAACCAAATATCTGGATTTTCAATTTTTTTATTTATCCAAAACTTACAGTCATCTAAAACACTTTCTTCATTTCCGGTAAATTGTGAAATTGTAAGGTTTTCATTAAACCCAGGGAGAGTAACTTTAATATTTATCATGATTAAGTAACACTATTTATAAATTTAGATGTTTTTCATACCATTTAATCGTTTCACCAATAGCATCTTTAAGGGTATATTGACTCATAATTCCTAAGTCATCTTTAATTCTTGATGAATCTAATTCTTGATTTTTTATTTCAAATTCTGAATCTTCCTTTATTATTGGTTCTACTAACTCTCCAGTAATAGATTTTGAAATTATTTCATAAATTTCCATAACTGTTTTGGTTTCTCCTGAGGAAAAATTATAAGCTACAAAATTATTCTCATTATTTATCAAAGCTTTTCCGGCTCCCAAATAAGCATTCGAGACATCCTTGACATAAACCCACTCTCGAATAAATTCTCCCTTTGTTCTCAATACTGGCTTTTCATCATTTAATAAAGCTTTGACAACACCCGGAATCAACCTATCCCAGTTTAGATCTCCTCCTCCATAAATATTGCCACACCTAAGTGTGATTACATTTACTCCAAAAGTATTTTTATACATTGATGAAATCAAATCACTTGAAGATTTTGAAACTTCATAAGGAAACTGTCCTTTTAATGGATGTGTTTCAAGATATGGTAAATCGTCACTAATTCCGTAGGCCTTGTCAGAAGATGCAGACACGATAGGTATGTCATAAAGTCTAGACAGTTCTAACATATTCCAAGTTCCCTGTATGTTTGACTTTAGTGTGGCTAAGGGATTTTTCAGTGCATCAGTTACCTGTGTTTGAGCAGCTAAGTGAAATATAAGATCAAAATTTTTATTACTTACTATTTTTTTTATATCTTCATAACTTGAAATGTCAATATAGTAATTTTCAATTTTATCAATTATTTTCTTGCTTTGAAGTAGCTGATCTTTTGTATTGTCTAGAGATACACCTGTGACGACAGTCTTTTGATCTACTAAATCTTCTACCAGCCAACTTCCTAAAAGTCCTGATGATCCAGTTACTAATATATTTTTATTTTCAAAAAAATAACTGTCAGTCATTCCAAATTTTCCATGGAGCTTTATTTTCTTCCCAAAGTGAATTTAAATATTTATATTCCCTATATGTATCCATTGGTTGAAAATAGCCGTCATGATTAAAAGCATATAATTTTTTATCATATGCAATTTTTTTAAGGGTCTGTTGTTCAAAATTATCGTTTTCCTCAATATAATCAAATACTTCGTAGTCTAAAATCATAAAACCACAATTTATGCGATTTTCTATTTGTCCTTTTTCATCAAAAGAAGTTACTAAATTATTATCATCAGTTTGAATTACACCAAATCTAGATTCAGGCTTAGTTGCTGTAAAAGTGGCTATTCCTTCATGAGACTCATGAAAAGAAATTAATTTATCGATATTTACATCACTTAAGCCATCGCCATATGTCATCATAAATTTTTCGCCCTCAGAAAAATGTTTTTTAACTCTTCTAATCCTTTCTCCAGTATTTGTTTTTAATCCTGTATCTGAAAGAATTACATTTACATCTTTTAGCTCTTTTTTATTATCAAAAAAATTAACTTCGTTATTATTTCCTAATTTCACCTGGATGTCGTCACCCAATGAATTAAAATTCAAAAAATATTCAATAATTAATTCTTTTTTATAACCCATGCAAACTATGAAATCTTTATGCTTTTGATAATTGTAATTCATCATTATATGCCAAAGTATCGGCTTATTTCCAATTTCTACCATTGGCTTTGGCTTGTACTCAGTTTCTTCCCGCATTCTGCTTCCAAAACCACCTGCCAAAATTATTGTTTTCATTTAAATTATTCCTCTTTTCATTAAATGTTACTATCAATAAACTGTTTGTATCTAAAAGATTCATAATTACTAGCTACTTCAAAAAGCTAGTACTATTAAATGGAATGTCTGTAAGAAAAAAAATAATCCAATTAGTTAAAGATCACTATGAAGAAGAATTTCCTGAAGAAGAGTTTACTCCTGGGGTTTCGCCAGTTCCAGTAAGCGGAAGATCTTTTGATTACAAAGATATAGAATCTTTGATTGATGCATCACTTGATTTTTGGTTGACAGAAGGAAGATTTACTGATCTTTTTGAGGAAAAATTTTCAAACTTTTTAAATATAAAACACACCGTACCAGTTAATTCTGGTTCCTCAGCAAACCTTTTGGCATTTACTGCTTTAACATCCCACAAACTAAAAGATAGGGCTATAAAAAAAGGGGATGAAGTTATCACTGTTGCTTCAGGATTTCCTACAACTATTAACCCTATTATTCAAAACGGTTGTATTCCTGTTTTTCTTGATTGTGAGTTGGGTACATATAATATAAAGATTGATAATTTAGAAGATGCATTATCTGAAAAAACTAAAGCTGTCATGCTTGCACACACTTTAGGAAATCCATTTAATTTAAAAGCAGTAACAAATTTTTGCAAAGAAAATGATTTATTTTTAATTGAAGACTCATGTGATGCACTGGGTTCAAAATATGATGATAAGTTTACAGGAACATTTGGAGAAATGGGTACCTATAGTTTCTATCCTGCTCATCATATAACTATGGGCGAGGGTGGTGCTGTAGTAACTGAGAACGGTGTAATTAAAAAGGTTTTAGAGTCAATAAGAGATTGGGGTAGAGATTGCTGGTGTGCACCGGGTGAGTCGGATACCTGCAATAGGCGTTATGATTGGGAACTGGGTAATTTGCCATATGGATATGATCACAAATATATTTATTCCCACATAGGATACAATTTAAAATTAACTGACTTGCAAACCTCAATCGGTGTTTCTCAATTAGATAAAGCAGAATATTTTATAAAAAGAAGAAAAGAAAACTGGAAGCAACTTTATGAAGGAATGAAAAGTCTTGAAGAGTTTTTTATTTTGCCTGAAAAAGAGCCAGACTCTGATCCAAGTTGGTTTGGCTTTGCTTTAACAGTTAAGAAAAAAGCTCCTTTTTCAAGACCAGAATTAATTAAATTCCTAGATGAAAGAAAAATTAATTCAAGATTTCTCTTTGGAGGAAATATATTGTGGCAACCTGCGTATAAAAATATAGAACATAGAGAAGTGGGAAGCTTGTCTAACTCTGATGATGTTGCTTTAAGTACATTTTGGCTGGGGGTTTTTCCAGGATTATCATCTGAGATGATCAATTTTATTATTGAGTCAATAAATGAATTTGTTAAAAGTAAAATTAGGTAATCAGATTAGCTATGGACAAAAAATTAATTAAAAGACTTTTAGACATTTGTTATAAAAATCAACTTCACCATCTTGGAAGTTATTTTTCCTGTGTTGAGACAATTGATGATGTATATTCGGAAATGAATACTGATGATATTTTTATTCTTTCAAATGGACATGCCTCTGTTGCACTTTATGTTGTTTTAGAAAAACATTTTAATTTTGATGCTCAGAGTCTTTTAGATGAAATGGGTGAACACCCTACTAGAAATGAATTAAAAAAAGTACACTGCTCTACTGGTAGTTTAGGAATGGGAATCACTGTTGCAGTTGGGAGAGCTTTAGCTAACAAAAATCGAAATGTATATTGCATGATTTCTGATGGAGAATGTTCAGAAGGTTCTGTTTGGGAATCTTTAAAGTTTATTAAAGAAAATGATTTAAGCAATATAAAAATTTATGTAAATGCGAATGGTTGGGCAGCTTATGACTCAGTTGATTTAGATTATCTTGAAAAAAGATTAAAGTCTTTTTACCCAAATATTAATTTTGTAAGAACAACTGTTGAGCAATATGGCTTGACAGGTCTTTCTGCTCATTATGAAAATTTTACAAAAGAACAATACAATGAGGCTTTAAAATCACTATGAGAAATACTTTTGCTAATTTAGTTTTTAAAGAAATGAAAGAAAACGAAAATATTTATGTAATCGTTGGAGATGTAGGATATGGTGTTTTTGATGAAATTAAAGAGAGCTATCCCGAAAGATTTATAAACCCAGGTGCCGCTGAGCAGTTAATGGTTGGGATGGCAACAGGACTAGCTATGGAAGGTAAAATTCCAATAATTTATTCTATTACACCCTTTATTTTGTATAGACCATTTGAATTTTTGAGAAATTTAGTCAACAAAGAAAAAATACCAGTAAAAATTGTAGGGAGCGGAAGAGATGATGATTATGGCGCACTTGGTTTTTCACATTATGCAACAGATGATGAAGTTGTGCTTTCATCGCTTCAAAATATAAAAATTTTTAAACCTGAAATACCTGACGATATAGATATAAAAAAATTCTTGTATAATGAAACACCTTCATATTTAAACCTAAAAAGATAAAATTTGAAAGTATTAGTCTTAGTAGCAAACTCTAATTCTTATCCTTCAAATATTATTCTTCCCTTCATTAAAAAAACTTGGGCACAAGATGAAAGAATAAAAACAATTTTTTATCAAGGTGATGGTGAAAATGACTCTCTTCATGGAGATACATTATTATTAAATGTTTCCTCAAAACAAGAATTTGTTAATGAAAAAGGTCTAAAAGCTTTTAAATGGGTAATAGATAATATAGAATTTGATGTTTTGTTTAGATGTACTACAACAACTTATTTAGATATAGAAAATATGATAAATTTTTTAGGTAAACAGAAACTAGATAATTTTTTTTGTGGACCAGTAGATGTTTACCCTTGGTATGAAGTCCCTGAAGAAGAGAAAATTACTTTTGTGTCTGGAGCTGGGTGTTTTTTCTCAAGAGATGTTATTGAAAAACTTATTGAAAATAAAGATCAATATGATTTTTCATTAAATGACGATGTAGCTATTAGTGAACTATTAGTTAATAAATTAAAAATTCCTATTACACAGGGATACCGACAAGATTTTTATAATGGCTATCCCTTTTTCAATGAAATTGATTTAAATAATTACCATTTTAGATTCAAACTAAGCCCTAATTTTTACCCTCGATATTTAGAAATTCTAACTCTATTGTCCATTCATTTTAGAAAATCATTAAACAATAATCTTTTGGTTTTAATTGTTGATTTTATGCTTTATTTAATTTTTAAGTTTTTAAGATTTCTTAATCCTAAATTTATTTACTATAAATCAAGGATTTTTATTATGAAAATAAAAAAATACACTATAAATATTATAAAAAGAATACCCCTTATCTATAAGTTTTTTGAGTTAGTAAAAAAAAGTAAACAAAAAAAAATAGTAAATTAAGCTGGATTTTATATGGGTTTAAATAAAATTATTGAGAACATAAGGAAGATACAAAGAATATCTAGGAGTGTCTCTACAAAAAGAAAAAAAATTCGTATATTTCTATCAATACTACTTTCAAATCTAAATGCTTTCTTGGAAATTTTTGTTGTTATAGTAATTTCATATTTATTAACAAATGAACTTCCTGACAATGAATATTTAGAATATTTAAATATTGATCTTATGAAAAATTTTCTACCATTTTTTATTTTAATTAGATTATTACTAAATTATGTAAATCATTGGAATAAAGAAAGTTTATTTATTGAGCTAAAAGCAACCTTAATGAAAGATGCAACTGAAAGATTGTTTCAAAAAGAAAATTTATCATTCGCCTATATTCTCTATAAAGTATCTTCTGAAACTAATAGTATCGTTGCAACTTATAGAACGTTTATGCAAATCTTAAATTCTAGTATTCAACTAATAACTTTTGGAGTTTCGTTAATATTTCTTAATCTAAACTTGACTCTAACTATCATACTTTTCATAATTATTCTAGGAAAACCAATTTCATACATTTTAAATCTATTTAAAGAAAACTCTGTCCTTAATGCAAAAATTATGTATAACGTTGACAAAATTTATGAAAGAATTCTAAATAACTATTATTTAATTAAATTACTAAATAAAGAACACGAAGAAGTTAGTAGATTTAATAATGCAATAGACGAATCAGCAGAAATAAACTGGAAAAATTCAAAGTTGTTTTTTATTAATCATAATTTAATAAGTACAACTACAACTTTACTAATTACGATACTTTTAGTTCAACCTTTTTTTAATATAAAAGTAACATTAGAAGCTATTTTTATATTACTTAGATCTGTTCAGTTTATATCCCAAATGACAGGACTATATGCAGAACTTATAAGCCAGACTGTATATCTAAGTTCATATTTAAAAGATTTAGACAAAAAACAAACAGAAAAAAATGGAGTGGTAAATTTTGTAGAAGAAAATAATGAAAACTTAGCTTTCGAAATAAAAGGACTTGAATTTAAATATGAAGGAAGTGAAGATACTATATTTAGTAACTTAGATTTAAATATAAAAAAATATGAACATACAGTAATACTAGGTGAAAATGGATCAGGTAAAAGTACCCTGATTGGAATTTTGGCGGGTATTTACAGAGGAGACAAGGGAACAGTAAACCAGTTTAATAAAAGATTTGGATATGTTGGACCTATACCTCTTTTATTTGAA
Source organism: Flavobacteriaceae bacterium TMED68 (assembly GCA_002167525.1). The sequence goes on along the minus strand of NHDV01000006.1, from coordinate 28,593 downwards.
GATACTTTAAGAAATAACATCTTATATGGAGTTGATGAGGATGTAGAAGATGAAGAGATAGTATCTAAATTAGATGACTTTAATGTATTTGAAGTTAACAATGAAGATGTATTAAACAATATTGTATCCTCAAAAACTTTATCGTCTGGTCAAATGCAAAAGATATCATATATACGTGCACTCTTAAATAAACCTGAAACTCTATTCCTGGATGAAGCAACTGCAAATCTTGACAAAGATAGTGTCTTTTATTTTGATAAAGAAATTAATAAGTTTGATGGAACAATAATTAATGTAACACATAAGCCGGAGCAATTTTCAAATGTTGATAACAGATTCTTTATTAAAGATAAAAAGATAAATGAAATCTAGAAAAAACTTTGACTCAGAAGAAATAAAAATAAAGAAATCTATCTTAAAAAGAGTACTGATTAGATTAATTAATATAATTTCGTATAGATTTAGGAAATTCAAAAGAAAAATTACTTATTACAACATTAATGTATTCCCCAGTATCTACAGACCATCTAGTAGACCTTTCATCTCTGGAGATGGCTTTAGAAAAATGGCCGATCATATATTTGACGAAACAACAGGTTTTAAACCTGAAGATGTAAAAGAAGGTGATGTAATATTTTTAAAATCTGATTTAATTAATATATTCTTTGATTATTTTCACGGCCAAATTAGTAAAAGGTACGCACTTATAACTCATAATTCTGACTTTATTATTGAGGATAATCATAGAAAATTATTCGATAATAAAATTATACATTGGTTTAGTCAAAACTTAAATTTCCCAATAGATGACAATTTTTCAATCTTGCCAATTGGTTTAGAGAATAAAAGATACCTTAATAATGGCCTACTCTCTCATTTTAAAAGATATCAAAATGAAAAAAAGACATCGTTAATTCTATCTTCTTTTAATGAGGGAACAAATAAAGAGCGATTAACAGTTCAAGAAATTGTAAATAAAAATAAACTAATCACAAATAAAAAATTCCCAAACCATAAAGCATATGTAAAACATATGTCGACTTTTAAATATAATATTTGCCCTCCGGGTAATGGGCTCGACACTCATAGATTTTGGGAATCTTTAATGGTTAATACAATTCCAATAGTTGTGAAAACAAAATTTACTTCGAATTTAGAAAAATTAGGAATACCAGGTCTTTATATAGATAAATGGTCCGATCTAAACAATTTCAATGATGAAGAATTGACTAACTTTTACAAAGAAATGATAGAAAAAAATAATTTTAAAAAGTTTCTTTATTACAACTTTTGGGAAGATCTAATTTCAGAGAAGTCTACTAACGTTTAACTTTTATCCAGTTATCGTAATATATGTCTGGCTGAAAGCCTATCCAATGTGGGTAAGGATAGAAAATAGCAGAATTGCTCTTTTCTCCTATTCGTGCTGCCCACCAGCTATAGGTACTATTGCTAATAATAAAGTTTTCATAGTTAAGCATTTGTGAAAATGTATGAATTGTAGCTTTTGCTGACTGAAAAGAGTCTGATGGTCCAAATACATTATCTGCCATTTTGAATTCATCCTGAGAAAGAACCCACTTTTTATCATCAGTAAAAATGTCTAAACTAAAATCTTTAATAACAGATCTTGCAGAAGCAATTGAATCTGTGTAATACTTTAGAGGCAAGTAGTCTTGATGATCACCTCTCCTTATATGAAGCATCGTTGAACCATTTTTAACTGGCAAATCTAATGAATTTTTAACTGCTTTTGTTTTTGTTATTCCTTTATAGAATTCCTCATATACTTCATCAACAAAATATTTATCTTGCCAAAAACCATTAAAACTTGTGACTAATTTATTATTGTTAAAATCCAAATTTTTTATTTCGTTAATTTTATCTTCTTTAATTACTGCAAAAAAACGATCTTCAATCTTTTTAAAGTTTTTTATTTTTTTTAAAATTTTCTCGCCTGTAAAACTATAAGTTTTTAATCCAAAATTTTTTTCATTTACAATATAAAAATTATGATCGTCATAATCATGATTTTTAAAAGCGTAAAGCTTTGGGTTGTGACCGTGTTTTTTAAAAAATAAAGCAAGGCAAATTTGAAATAGCTGATTTCCATATCCACCCATTACATCAACAATAATCATTAATTTGGATGCTCTTTCATGTGTGGTATTAATGTCTCTTTATCAAAGATATCTTTATTTGTAATTATAAGTTTAGAAATGTGACTGTATTGTTTTTTTATCAACAGAGACAGGAAGCTTTGATCGTATCTATTTTGTTGGAACTCTAAATGATTATCTAATTTGCTATCTTCGTCTCTAGTTAGATCTAAATTGTCATTCATATATTGAAACCATCTATTTACAAGTTCTACAGTTTCTTTCGTCTTTCTTAGACAAAAAAAAGTTGCTGAATATTGACCGCTTGTCGCTTCCTCATCTTCTAATTTTATGTGAAATAAATCAAATAAATCTCCATTAGTCCAGACTCGTTCTGGGTTATGATCCATCCTCCATATTGCTAAATCAAATTCATCAGATTGAATAAATCTTGTGAGCCACGGAATTTTATATACTTTGTTTCTTAATTTATATAATTGTTTCCTGGTTAAGCCTGACCTGCCATCTACATAAAATAAAATGTCACCATCTTCAATGTTCTTTAAATCTTTCTTAATCAAATAAGGTTTCCAAATAAAATATCCATAACCATGTTGATACATTTCGCAATATGAATTTATCTCATTTGAAAGATCTTCTTTTGTCCAAATTTTATAACCAAAATCTTTATATAATTTGTTTAATTCTTTAATTACTTCCATAGAAAGAGCAAGATATCGATGATCAGTAGCAAAACTTCTTAGGTGTAAAATTTGGACCTCACTTTGTTGCTACACATAATTCTTATAATTATTTGGTAGAAATTTATTTAACTGCTTGGAGTGAATATGTAAATTAACAATTTTATATTTTTCATCATTGTGAAAAACATAAGGCTCATTATTAATCATCTTTGGTTTTATTCTTTTTGACAAAATTTCTCTTCCTACAATATGATGGTCTTCCTTTATTCTCATTGAAAACACTTTTCTAGGTTTTTGTGCTGTTCCTCCAAAATATTGACCATAAGATGCTGGATCAAATATATATGGTGTTTTTTCATAAGGCAAAATAGGCAAAGTATTAAAAATATTTAGATTTGATTTAAATATTTTTCCTAATATATCCATCTCATTTAAGGGGTTTCCCAAATTATCTTTAATATACTTTTCTATATTTTTTATAACAAGATCTACTTCTTTACATAGCAGTTTTGTAATTTCTAAATTAGGAAAAAAGGAATAGCCAAAAATGAGTTGGTTTGCACTGTGTTGTGTAATGTTAACCATATCATCTTTTACAAGAGTGCTGAGTCTGTCAAAAGGCTCGTAAACAATGATGTCTGAATCAAAATGAACGAAAGAATCTAAATTATAAATTTCACCAATTTTTTCTAAATAAAGAATCCTTAATAAAGAATTAATCCATAGTGGGTTACTTTCGTAATTTGTATTCTTAAAATAATTATTATCGGTTAAGTAATTTATTTTTTCAGATTTTATGTCGTTTAGATTTATCAAATTACAATTTTTATATGATGACTCCTTGTTAGTACATAAATATATGTTTGCATTCTTATCAACTGACAAAACAGAATTAATACTAAATTTTATGTACTCAGGAAGCTGACCAATGTAAATATATAAATAATTCATTAACTTAATTACTTTATAATAATAAAGATAAGTATATTAAATCTTTAACAATTAAATTAAATGATTAGTTCTTTCTCTTATGTAACTAAAATTTGATTACCTATGAAATTAAAGAAGAAATATGCTGTTGTAACAATACTTGGTGGTTTTGGCAATCAGTTGTTTCAACTTTGCTTTGCTAATTCATTAAAAGAAATGGGATTCAAAGTTTTTATAAATACAGGTGTTTTGAAGAAAGTGCTTAATGAAGAGAGTCCCTCAATCACAAGAAGGGATTTGATCCTTCCAATTAATTATTTTGGTTTTAAAGAGCTGAGTAATTTTCAATATCAATTGACAAAAATTCTAGAAAAATTTCCGTTCAAATTATTTGTAAAGAAATTTAATGAAAATAATTTCGATGATTCACAATCAAAGACATTAAACTTTTTTTCTGGATACTGGCAAGATTTTAAGTATATAAATGAGAACAAAAAGTTCCTAATAGAAGGACTCTCGAAGAATAAAAATATTAATGAAAGCATACAATTTGTACCTTCTAGAGGTTCGACTGCTTTACATGTTAGAAGAACGGATTATATACCTCTCGGAGAAGAATTAAGTGTTGATTTTTACGTAAGATCATTAAATTTTATGAAAAAAAATGTTAAAAAATTTCATTATTCAATTTTTACTGATGATATAAAATGGGTGAAATCTCAAAATATTTTTTCAGATGCAAAAAATATCTATTCTTCAGATAATATTCTGGAAGATTTTAGTGAAATGTTAAAATATGAAAATTTTATTATTGGAAATAGTACTTTTTCTTTAATGGCTGCACATATAAAAGAAAATATAAAGTCAAAAATAATTATTGCTGATCCTTGGTTTAGGAATAATGAATATAAAAAATTATTTAATGAAGACTGGATAAAAATAAAGAATGTTAAATCATAGGTTAAAAAAATCTAAAATAACAATTAGAAATTTTTTTGATTCTATTTTTGATATTTTTAAATTAATTTATTTTTCAATTAAGAACTTGATTGCTTATTTGAGTATCTACTCCACTAAGTTAGTAATTGTTACAGGAGCAGACTACACACATTTTAAAAGTCTCTTAAACCTAATTGAATCTGTAAAAAAGTATGAAAAAGATTCTGAACTTATTGTTTATGATTTAGGTATAAATAGTGACCAAAGAAATCAACTACAAGATCCTGAACTTGGAATTAGACTCGTAAAATTTGATTTTAATAATTACCCAAGTTTTTATTCTGAAAGGTCTAAAACAGATGGGAAACTTGGATCATACGCCTGGAAAAGTGCAATAGTAAAAGAAGTGTTAGAAGAATCCTCAGGATCTGTTCTTTGGTTAGATGCGGGAGATAAAATAACTAAAAAACTTACTTTAATCAAAATTGTATTGAGTTCTTTAGGAGTATATATACCTTATAGCCCAGGAATAATTTCACAATGGACTCATAAAAAGACCTTAGAAAAAATGAACATTGACAAAAAAATATTTAAAAAAAGAAATCTTGCAAGTGGCATGGTTGGATTTAATTCAAATTATGATATTGCGTTAAACATAGTAAGTGAGTGGTATGAAAAATCAAAAGATAAAGAATTAATAGCTCCAAAAGGTAGCAGTAGGTCTAATCATAGACAAGATCAATCCTTGTTAACTCTTATTTGTTATAAAAAAAATATTGTATCTAAACTTCCAGCTACTCACAAATTGTTTGGAATAATTGTTCATCAAGATCCTGATAAAATATATCTGTCACCAGTTGAAAACAATCAGGAGCTGAAAGAATTTAGAGTGAAATGGTATGAGATCTTCAGTGATATTTCAACCAATACACTTATTAATGCTGATTTCGTATGGTTAATAGACTTCAGTACAATCAATAAATTTCCCAAAAAATATTTAGATAAGTTAACAATTTTTGTTTCTTTCTCAAAAAGTGATTCTTCAACTAATAAGAATTTATTAGCTGATTTAAATAAAAATGAATGCCTCTTCTTTGTAACTAATAATGAAGATAGAGACTACTTACAATCTTTAGGAATAAATAAAATAGAGATGGTAAATGTTAATAATTACATGGAAAATTGTTATAAATGTATACAAAATATTATTGCTCAAACAACATAATTGATTATTAATTAGGATTTAGAAATAATCGTTATAATTTAATTATGTCTTTACCTTTAGTTAGCGTTGTTATTCCTTCATATAACAGGTTCAATTATTTGATAAATGCAGTAGATAGTGTTTTAAATCAAGACTATAAAAATTACGAAATAATTATTGTTAATGATGCCTCAGATCAAAAAGAGTATTATGACTATAAGTTTCCTTCAAAAGTAAAAAAATTAGATTTGGACCCAGGTCTTAAGAGTATCTATGGTTTTCCGACAGATGCAGTTAGAAACAAAGGAGTAGAGGTATCTGAAGGTAAATACTTAGCCTTCCTTGATGATGATGATATATGGTTTGAAAATAAGCTTTCTTTACAGGTAGATTTATTAGAATCAAAAAAATATAAGCTTTCTTCAACCGAAGGATTGTTTGGAGAAGGTGTCTACGATAATTCTGTAAAATACCCTTTATATAATCAGGAACGTTTTTACAAAAAGATTAAGAAAAGATATAAAAAAACAAAGTATTATAGAAACTTCTCATACCCTGAAATATGGGATTATGATTTTATATCTATTCATAATTGCATAATAACTTCAAGTGTTATGGTCCAGAAAGAATTATTTAATAAAGTTGGAGGCTTTAGGGGATTGCCTAATGGAGTAGGAGATTATGACTGTTGGTTAGCATTGTTGAAATTAACTGATTTAATTTATTTAGATTCTCCCCTTTTTTACTATGACGGTGGTCATGGTGAAGGTAGGAATTATTAAGAATCTCCATATAATAATTTAGGAATTTTACCCAAATAGTATTTTATTTTCTTTAAATAACTTTCTAACTTGTAAAAAAATAGTTGTTCGTAAATTCTGTAAAAAGTTAGAACTTTGCTCTCCTTAATGACAGTCTTATTTTGGCTAGACAATAAAGTAGAATTCATTTTTCTAATCCAGAAACTTGTTTTAAGGTATGAACTATCAATAGGGATATAATTTTTCATAAATTCATTTAATAACTCAATATTAACTTCGTTATAATCATCGACAAATAAGACGCTTTTTTCACTCAAACCTTTATATGTTATGTGATTTTTAGTAATTGGAATTGATCCTGAATATAAAGACTCCCAAAGTCTATGTGTATCAAAACCATTGCCCCATGGTGATAAGATAAATCTATATTCTTTTAACTTATAAAAATATTCACTCAAGGAAAGAGTGGGTGAGTCAAATTCAAATAACTCATTGTTTTTAAATAATTTACTAATGTTTACTCTTTCTTTGTTGTTAGTGTTTGGATTAAAATTACAATAAATTTTTTCCTTTTTTTGAATATTTTTTTCTACATCTAAGAAATCTTCAGTCCTAAGATTTTTTGGTGAATAGTCATTTGCTATACCTAGTGGAATTGGTATCAATTTTTCATGATCAAAATCAACGTTTATCGAATACCATTCGGATACACATTTTGGTTTTGAGTTAAAAAGTTTTTTTGTAATTTTCACATCTGACTGTGTTGTTACAAGTTTTAAATTTTTTAAATTATTTACTTTTTTTAATAAATAAAATAATTCATGTATGAATGAACTATGGCAAAAGATGATATCATTTTCACATATTTCTAGTTTTGTATTTTTATATACAATCAATATCTCATTCTGAGAAACAATTTTAGAATTACTGCTTTTTAGTTGCTCGTACTGTTCGTGTGTTACAGATTCCACAAATACTTTATTACAGTTTCTTGCAAGATTATAACTACTAATAATGTCGTTTTTTATTATCTGTGAGTTTACATCTTTCATTTTTTCATAGTTATGGTTTTTAATGAATCAATTAAAAATCCTAATGGCCTGTTGATGTAGAAAATATTTAAATTTAGTATTCCTTTTATTAACTGAATTAAAGAGCCGACTCTCCAATTAGATGTTATGTGGTAGTTTTGTTGAAAAAGCTCTCTGTATATTTGATGATAAAAATCAGAACTTAAATTGTAAGCACCCCTCACTGTCCATGGTTTATAACTGCCTGAATAATGTATTAGTATCATTTCGTTTTCAGATTTTTTTGAAATTTTAACTTTAGAATTTTTCTCAGTTAAAAATAAATTGTAATTTAAATTGTTATTTAGCTCAATATATTCACCGTCAAAATAAGAATTTAGCACATCCTGATCCCAAAAAATAATATCTTCTTTTAATGCTTTCATTTTTTCAAAAATTGGCTTAGTTAAGTTTGATTCATTCCATTTCTTGAAATTAATTAACATTACCCCTGCATTGAAGTAACTGTCGCCATGTAACAAAAGTCTTTTAAACATTTCTTGGTTGCTTCCCTCATTCTTATGTTCAGTTTTTACTGAGATTACTTTATTAGAATTTAAAAGATTTTTAACGGATTTATTAATTTCAATTGAGGGATCTTTATAACATATAATATCTGCATCTAAATAAACCAGAAAATCAATATCTTTAGATATAAAATTGCTTATAAACATCCTGTAGTAAGTAGCTTCTGTAACATGCGCACCATTTAAATTTGGAAATTCAATTCCGGGATTCTTAAACTCATGCAAATTAATGTTGTTTAAATTTGTATGATTAATTATTTTTTTATATATTTTTTTAAATGATTCTGGCTCATTATGAATAATTTCTAAATTAATTTTTTCAGACGACTTTTGTAATAGTGAATATATAGAACACAATGCTTGAATATTGTAATTTGTATCAAAACAATAAAGATAGTTAATCATATTTTACGGCTTTAATATTTTCCAACTAACTAATTCTTCTTCTTGAATATTGTAAATCATAGAAAGAGCCCATGTTAAAAGTATAGTCCCATGGATATCAGCCACATTCAAGCCATTTGTTATCTTAACTCCGTAGTAATGTGTCTGGCTTTTGTTAATAAAATATGAAAAACCACCTTCTTCTTCTTTAAAGTGTAAATATATTTCATCAATTAAATTATTGAGGTAACTAACAATATCTTTCTTTCTGTAGTTAGTTTGTTCTGAGCACTTAAATAAAACATAAACTATATCTACAAGATCACACCCTTCCGAATCAGGATTTACTTTTAAAGCTAGATCAATTAATTTTTCGGGATAATGTATTGGTTGATTAAGCCAATCTAATCCTGTAATTACTTTCATTGAACCATTTATTATTTCTTGCTGAGAAGGCTCCCTTCCAAGATAATAAGCTCCAGTATTTGGGTTTGCCAATTTCTCAATAAACTCAATTAATAGTGGTTTAATTTCTTTAAAATGTTTTTTTTCTAACTGTGTTTTGGCAAACACACATAACGAAGAAAATTGTGCGCCAGAAGCCCAGGGGGTTCTCCAATTAAGATTTTCTAAAAAATTATCTATTTCTATTTTCGTTTTAGGAAAATCTAAATACTTAAATTTTGTTTCTGATTTAACTTCATAAAGAGTGGAAATAGCTTGTTTTGATTCTGCTCTTATATAGGTTTCAATTCTTTCATTTATGTTTGGGAATTTTTTGATTTTCAATGAAGTTGATATATCTTTAATTGTGTCTTTAATAAAATTTATTCCTGATCTATTTCTAAAACTATTAAAATAATCGAAATCTACATATGAGTTACTAGGTAAATTCTCTATGTTTGTTTGATAATTATTTATATATTGAGACCAATTTTTAGTTTCTGAATCATCATCAGATAAAAGGTTTAAAATGTATGCACATTTTAATACGTAGCAACTAAATCCAAGATTCATTCTTTCACCTTCCTTAGTTACTCCCATAACAGATGGAAAATATTCAAATTTGTTTTTTTTTCTTAAGTTTTCTAAATACTCAGATATTCTGATTTCTAAAATGTCTGGTGATAATATTTTCATAGTTCTTTATTTTTATAGAGACCAATCATTCTGAACTTGCTAAATTCAATTAATTCAAAATTAGATTCCACTAAAAGGTTATTGACTTCAACAACAGTATTTTCAAGTTCTATTCCTCTTTCAGGCCCAAAATCTACTGAAACGTACTCTATTAAACCTAACGTATTCTTTGATCCTTTTAAAACTTCGGGCTCATAACCTTCTGCTTCAACTTTAAATAATTTGATTTGACTTGATAGTTCTAATGAATCTAAGGTAATTGTTTCAATTTCAGCACTTTTATCTGAGCCAAAATTTACAAGAGAAGAGTTGCCACCATCATTATCTAAGAAAAATTCTTTTTTTGAATTTTGATTTGATAGACCAAGATTGTAAGTCTTGTTTTTATCATTTCCTATATTTAAAACTAAGCAATCGTATGTTTTTGTATCTGGCTCAAATGCAAGATAATTTAAATTTAATCCTTTATTTATAAATGAGAGACCTAATTCTCCAACATTTGCACCACAATCTATAACTATATCTTCATCTTTAAAGTCGATTTTTTCTAAACAGTAAGAATTAAACAGTAAACTCAACTGATAATCTAAGCTTTTTACAATTCTTAATATTCTTTTATTGGGATAGTATGCCACTCTTTCTTTATTAATTTCTTTAATATATTTTTCATCTTTATAAATTATTTTGCCATTTTTTTTAAAGAAAATATTTATGAGAAAGCAGAAAGTTTTTCCTTTTGTTCTCTTAACAATATAACCAATAAACTTACCAAAGAAAATTAAGTAAATTTTTTTAATTAATCTTAAATCTTCTTCCTTTAAATCTCTAATTATAAAAGGCGGTACATTAACTAAATACGGTAAATTGTTCACTGTTTTCAGTCTAATTATTATATTTAACTTATTGAAAAAATAATTTATTATCTAGATTTACTATTTTGACTGTAAATCCATTCATAAGTTTTAGTAATTCCTTCTTCAAGCGTCATAGAGTAGTCCCAATTTAGCCTCTCTCTTACTAAACTATTGTTTGAATTTCTGCCTCTTACACCTAGTGGTGCATCAAGTTTATGTTTTTTAGACAGTTTTTTACCAGCAACTTTTGAAGTAATATCAACAAGCTCGTTTATTGTTACCATTTCTTCAGAACCAATATTTATTGGCCCAGGAAAATCGCTTTCCATTAACTTTCTTGTTGCTTCTATGCATTCATCTATATATAAAAAAGATCTCGTTTGAAGACCATCTCCCCATATTTCTATCTCTTCATTGTTTTGTAACTCTGTAACTTTTCTACATATTGCAGCAGGTGCTTTTTCTCTACCTCCCTCCCAAGTTCCTTCTGGTCCAAAAATATTGTGATACCTGGCAACTCTAACTGGAATATTAAAATTTTTTGCAAAAGTAAAATAAAGTCTTTCTGAGAATAGTTTTTCCCATCCATATTCCGAATCAGGATCAGCTGGATAAGCCGATTCTTCCCTACAGTCAGGATTATCTGGATCAAGCTGATTATGCTCTGGATAGATACAAGCTGAGCTTGAATAAAATATTTTTAAATTTTTATTTTCTACTGATTTATACTTTGCGATTGCTCCTAAAATATTTAGATTTATTTGTACAGAGCTACTCATAATATCAGCATCATTTGTACCAGTAAATATGTAACCAGCACCTCCCATGTCTGCAGCAAATTGATAAATGTCTGAAAATGACTCTTTATATTCATTTGATAATTTTTTAAACAAGTCTTTTACAAAATTATTATCTCTTAAGTCTCCTACAATAAAATCGTCTGCCTTTGTATCACTAAATTCAGGTAATTTTAAATCAACACCAATCACATTGTTCTTTTCAAATTTCAATCTTTTAACCATATGACTTCCTATGAAACCTCCAGCTCCAAGAACTAAAACAGTTTTACTACTACCCATATCATTAAGATTATATAATAATTATTAAGTAAATGATTAATTGACAAAAGTTAAAGGATAAATCATTAAAGTATTAATTTTTGGAAGCAACGGTTTAGTTGGGAGAGCAGTAACTAAAGTTTTTGCTAGCAATAAATCGCTTAATGTTTTTTCTTCTACTAGAGCAGATACTGATTTGTTTTCTTACAGCCAAACTCAAAACAAAATTCGCGAAATAGAACCCAATTTAATCATTAATGCAGCAGCAAGAGTGGGTGGTATATATGCAAACAATACAAAAAGGACAGAATTTATACTAGAAAATCTTAAAATAAATATGAATATTTTAGAAGCCTCCATTGAAAATCCTGAGATAAAAATAATTAATTTAGGTAGTAGCTGCATATATCCACTAAACGCTGAAAACCCTATAAAAGAGGAGAGCTTTATGGATGGAAAGCTTGAGCCAACTAATTCTCCATACGCAATGGCAAAATTGTCATCCATTGAACTTGGAAGATCAATCTCAAATCAGTACGGACATAAAATAATTAACTTAATGCCAACCAATTTATATGGTCCTTATGATTTTTTTGCTGAAAAAGATAGCCATGTGATACCTGGTTTAATTTATAGAATGCATAATGCTAAGTCCTCAAAACAAGAAGTGTTTAAAATTTGGGGTAGTGGAAAACCTTTAAGAGAATTTTTATATGTAGAAGATCTTGCAAAAGCAATATTGTTTATAGTTGAAAATAATATTGAGATAGATTTAATAAACATTGGTAGCAATGAAGAGGTCTCAATAAAAGAACTTGGATTTATTTTGAAAGATATTATTCAATACAAAGGAGAAATCAATTTCGATACTTCTAAGCCTGATGGAAACCCAAGAAAGCTTTTAGACTCGTCAATTATCAATTCTCATGGTTGGAAAAGTACTGTCAATTTAGAAGAAGGTTTAATTAGAACTTATAATTGGTTTGAAGAAAATATAGCTTAGTAAATAATTATTTTTTTGGATTTTCCCAAGTTGGCGATATTAAATTTTCATCAATCAAAACTCTTTCTTGTTTAGCTAATTTCATATCGCTACTGACCATCATTTCAACTAATTCATTAAAAGAGGTTTTTGGTTCCCATTTTAGTTTTTCTTTAGCCTTTGATGGGTTCCCCAGTAGGTAGTCAACCTCATTTGGCCTCAAATATTTTTCTGAAGTTTGAACATATTCTTCAAAGTTCAAATTAACAACATCAAATGCTGCTTTTGCAAAGTCGAGAACTGTGTAAGTTTCTCCCGTTGCTACAACCCAATCTTGAGGAGTATCATGATGCATCATCATCCACATAGCCATAACATAATCTCCTGCAAAACCCCAGTCTCTAGATGCATCCAGGTTTCCTAAAGTAAGTTTATTTTGTAACTTCATAACAATTCTTCCGACTGCCCTTGTAATTTTTCTTGTAACAAAAGTTTCTCCTCTCAAAGGAGATTCATGATTAAATAAAATTCCATTTACTCCAAACAAACCATAAGAATCTCTATATACCTGAGTTATCTCATGAGCAAAAACTTTTGATACAGCATAAGGACTTTTAGGATCAAAAGGAGAATCCTCATTTAAGCTTTCTTTTACTCCTCCACCATACATCTCGGAAGAAGAAGCCTGATAAAACTTTATGTCTTTATCTGCATGTCTTATAGCTTCAAGCAAAGAAAGGGACCCAACCGTACCAACCTGGGTTGTATATATTGGATTTTCAAAAGATACAGCAACATGAGACTGAGCAGCTAAGTTATATACTTCATCAGGAGAAATATTATTAATTAGTGTATTTAGTGATGAGGAATCTAAAAGATCTGAATAATGCAATGTTAAATCTCCACTACTCCTAAATTGTGAAATAAGATTATCTATTCTTGAAGTATTAAAAGTTGAAGATCTTCTTAGAGTTCCATGAACTTTATATCCTTTGGATAATAAAAATTCAGTAAGATAATAACCATCCTGGCCAGTTATTCCTGTTATTAATGCAATAGGCATATTACTCATAATACATTGGATTAATTATTTTAAACATCAAAGTTTATTGTTTTAGAGCTACCTTCGGTGGCAAATAGATATCCCAAGAAAGAGAAAAAAGTTATAGGATATTGAACTCCTTCCATGCTCATATCTAATGTTGAATTAAATAGAATTGGAATTATGAATATCAATATTGAGTAATCTCCATATTTCTTCTTCCAAATATTCAGTAACGTTATATAAAAGGCTAGGTACGCAAAAAGCTGAAAAGCTCCACCTCTTGCAAAAATATTAACAAAATAATTATGTACATTTTCATTTAAACCATCCCTTCCTAATCGTCCTGGTGCTGAGGGATCAGTCATAACAGGAATTATTGAATTGTGACCATAACCTTTAATAATCAAGTTCTTACTATTCATGTCAACAAATACGTCTTGCCATATATCAAGCCTCCAGTTAGTTGTATTATCAATAGACATCAATCTCCCGTCTTCAATATATAAAGAAAGGAAGGCTTTTCTTGTATTATTTTTCTTTGAGATAGTCTTTACATTCTCAACAACTGATAAATCATTTTCTGCAATAGCTCCTCCTCCTAAATTAAAAGAAAAATCTATATCATTAACGTTATATGTTGATAAGACAAAAGATACTCCTCCAATAAACATAAAAATAATAGAATTTTTAAGATTTTTTACGAAATATTTACGGTAATAAAACACAACAGTAATAAAAAATAAAACTGTAGATACAAAAGAACCCCTACTCATTAAAAGCAATAGGGGAAGCATAAAACTCACAGAAAAGAAAAAATAGCACATCTTTATGAATGTATTTTTAAGAAACTTAAAACATAAAATATTTGCTATCAGAAGAGTTATCATAATATCTGAAGCTTTTGTAAATTCAAACTTATCAGAAAATTCATTAAAAAAATCAATTATAAAATTTGGAAAATAGCCTGTAGAAAAGAGATAGTGCACAATTGGAGCAAACATAAAAATAGAGAGAAATATCATTCTAAATTTTTCATCGCTGTCCTTAAAATTAAAAAACACAAATCCTACAAGCAAATAAGGTAGGGTCCAAATATAGCTACTTGATTTAAAAGTATAAGAACTTAAAATATTTGAATCATTAACAAGCACGCTTATAAAAAATAGAGCCAAAATTCCGTAAAAAAGTTTTAATAGAACGTCATATTCTTTATCAATTAACTGTGTCTTGAAAATCTTTAAAACTAGGGGTAGTGGTGTAAGTAATAATCCAAATAAAATTAATAACTCGCCAATTCTGTAACCAAGTATTGAAAGTCCTACAAACGGTCTATTAAACACGACTAATAAAAATATTCCAATAAAAAAAACTGAAGTATAAATGTTTCTTATATTCTTAAGCATAAATTACCTTTTTAAAAAATAATATTTTTCAATATCTAATATAAACCTAATAACATAATAGAAGTTAAAAATTTTGAAATTACATCCTTAAAAATAGATGAAAAAAATAACTTACATATATCAAGCTGGAAGAGAAAACAGAATGAACGATATGGAAAATTCAGCTAGAGAATTTTTCTATGGTTATTTTCATATGAAAAAAAATAATACAGATACGACTTATTTAGAATTTGACATCCAAAGCAAATCTTCCTTTTCAAATTTTTTTAATACTTTTATGCGAAAACTCACAGGTTTACCATTTTTTAGCAATCTTGTAATAAACCTTAAAAATAAAAAAATATTACGAAATTCAGAAAAAATAATAGCGACCAATCAAAGAGTTGGCTTCTCAATATTGGCTTTTTTGCTATTAAATTATAGAAAAAAGATAAAGTCTTATGTATTTATCATGGGTTTATTTAATAACAATCCAAAAAATGCCATTAAAAAATTTTTGAGAAATTTTTTTATCAAAATTTTTATGAAAACATTTGATCACATGATTTTCTTAAGTTCGGGCGAATTTAAATTTGTAAATAAAAATTATCCAAAACATAAAAATAAAATTCATTTTTTACCATTCTCGGTTGATCAAGAATTCTGGTCTGAAAAAGAAAATGACTATTTAAAAAAGGATGGCACTATTTTGTTTATTGGCAATGATGGAAAAAGAGACTATAAGTTTGTTATTGAACTAGCAAAAGAAATGCCCACTCTTAATTTTGTATTTATAACAAAAAAAATTGGTAGCAATGAATTAAAGTCGCAAAATATAAATTTGTTAAGTGGCAAATGGGACGATCTCAATATAACTGACTCAGATATAAAAAATTATTATTCAAAGGCAAGCCTCTGTATCATTCCTATTCATGATAGCTTGCAGCCTTCAGGTCAAAGCGTCGCCCTTCAATCAATGAGTATGGGTACTCCAGTTTTGATAACAAAAACTGAAGGATTTTGGGAGCCAAGTTTATTTAATAATAATGAAGAAATAGTTTTTATTGAAAAAAATGAAATTAATTTGTGGAAAGAAAAAATTTATAATCTTATTGAGGATAAAAATACTAGAAAAAAAATAAGTCAAAATGGAAAAGAGCTAATCTCAGTCAATAATAATCTTGAAACATTTAATAAAAAATTAAAAAATATAATTGATTTATCTTGAAAAATTTTTTAATTTTTAATTCTACTTTAGTTTTTCAAACAAACCCTTGTACAAAGTTTTAACATCTCTAGGATTATTTTAAATGGATAAGGTAAGAAAAATATTCGAAGACATTATTTTTGTTTCCAGATTAACAGGGGTAAATAAGAAAAAAATAAGAATATTCGTTTCGGTCTTATTAGCAAATTTAACAGTATTTTTTGATATCTTAGTAATTCTATGTTTTGCTAATTTAATTGAAAAAAATGAAAATAATCCAGCTTTTTACATAGTTTTTGTATTAGAAAATATTTATATCTTACCTTTAATTGTTGTCTTTAGATTTTTATTTATTTTTGTTGAAAGAATTAATATCCAATCTTTACAGCTGCAAGTAGAAGAAAGCTTAAGAACACATTTAATGGAAGAAGTTTTTGACAAAAGCAACTATTCGGTGGCTGATGCTTATTTCTATGTGAATGAATTAAGTAGACATGTTTCCTATTTTTATGGCTCCTTAGCTTCATCGTTGAATTTCTCTCTTCAAATTCTTGTCTATTCAGCTTATCTAGCAGCAACCAATCTAAACACCGTAATTTACTTTCTTATAGGTGCAATTTTATTATTTTTTCCAACAAAATATTTTCTTAAAAGAGGTAGGGGTTATATACATCAAGCTTATGAAAATGAACATAAAACACTAGAAACAATCCAAAAAGTTTTAGAGAATATATATTTAATAAAAATACTTTCTACAACAAAAAGAGAGATTAATGAATTCAAAAAAACACTTAGAAAATATTATTCATCAGTATTAAACAACTATAAATTTGGAGCTGTAAACAATCTTACGCCTAACTTTGTTACAATATTTATTCTATCTGTACTGATTTCTTTTTATAACTTTGCAAAATTACTTACTTTAGAATTTATTGGAGTTATGTTGAGACTTTTTCAAACTTTGGGTAATTTTAATAATACTTTAAATCTTGTAATAAATTCTCATGTACATCTAGAGAAGCTCAATTTGCTTGAAAGAAATAAAACAAAACAAGGTGGCGAGGCTTTTTTTGTGATTGAAAAAATGGAAAAAAGCTCAGCTATTAAATTAAATAATGTTTCTTTTAAATATTTTGGTAGTGACGAAAGTCTTTTTACAGATCTTCAATTATCCATTGAGAAAAATCTACATACTGTAATTACAGGAGATAATGGATCAGGGAAATCTACACTTCTAGGTTTAATGACAGGAATACTTACACCTGACAAAGGAAGTGTTGAAGTTTTCTCAAATAAATTTGCTTACGTTGGTGCCACTCCATTAATAATAAAAGGAAGCTTGAAAGAAAACTTAATGTATGGAAACAGTATAGATATTTCTGATGAAGAAATTATTGAATTAGTTAAGTCATATAATTTACTTACCGAAGAAGAACCAAACCTCTTAGAAAAACAAATATCAAATAAGTCTCTATCGTCTGGACAAATGCAAAAAATATCATTTATTAGAGCTATGCTGTCAAAGCCTGAAATTTTAATTTTAGATGAATCTACATCGAATCTTGATTTTGATTCAAGGAAACTTATTAATCAAGAGCTTAAAAAATCAAAAATAACAATTATTAACTCAACACATAGTATTGGTGAAATAGAATATGATTTAAGATTACATATTGATATTAAAGAATCCACAAGGACTTTAAGAATAATATAACTTATTTAAATCAGAATATTCATCTTTAATTATATTTTCTAAAAGATTATTCTCCTTAATAGCTTTAATTGCATTATTTGAAATCCTAATCCAATCATCTTTATTACTGAGAATGTTTTCTATTATTTCAGATAGTTTTTCGTTTTCTTCATATAAGATTCCATTTGAATTATTTTCTATAATTTCAGATATATTCAAATTATTTTTTGCTATAACTACACCCCCTGCTGCCATAGCTTCTAATATTGCTTTAGGATTCCCTTCAAAAGTTGAAGAAGAAATAAAAACTCTATAAGAGGTTAACTCTATTAAAAGATCTTCGTTGGATATTGGATTAAAAATATTTAATTTTACATTCTTATGTTGAGATAATTCAAATAAATTATCTTTTTCTGTGCCATCACCGTAAATATCTAAAACAAAGGTAGAATCTTCTAACTTATTAATTAATAACTCATAATTTTTTTGTTTTTCTAACCTTCCTACACTTATAATTTTATGTTTGTGTCTTAACTCAAATTCTTTATTCTTTATAATCTCTACCCAATTAAACCTAACTTTTAATTTGTTTTTATATTTTGGGTAAAGTTTTGATAGAAATTCTTTATCTGTATTCGAACTTATTAAATATATATCTGCAAACTTTAAAGCTAATTTTGTTAGTTGCTTATAAATGAGAACTTTATAGTTTGCTTTTTTATTTTTTCTACTAAAGGTAAATAAATCGTAGCCTGTTCTTACAATAAGTGGTTTTTTATACTTTATCTTTGAAAATATTGCAATCCATGAACCGAGCAATTGATTAGTTTTAAGTACATCAGCTTCATTAATTATTTGTGAAAGCTTTAAATAACAAACTAAAGAACGAATAAGTCTAATGAATTTATTATTGTCGTATTTTATTAGGCTATATAAAGGAACGACTTTTATAAATTCTTTATTTTCAACAATCTTTAAATCAGTGTTGTCACCAAAAGTTACAAAGGTAACGGAAATATTGTATTTTTTATAAAGTTCTTCATAAAATTTAACCTCACGATTTAGTAAACCAGTGTTTTTCCAATCAAATAATGAAATACCGTAAGTAAAGAATAGAATAATCTTCATTAGATTAATATTAACTAGGAGAATATCATTTCTTTTGAAAAAGATTAGTTAAATAAATGAAAAAAATATTAGTTATACATACTAAATATAGAGAACTCGGAGGAGAAGATATCGCAATTCAAAATGAAATTGGTTTTCTAAAAGAGTTTTATGAAGTAGAAGAACTATTTTTTAATAATGAAATAAATAATTTTTTTCAACAAGGAATTTCATTTATTACAAATCATAATCAACATAGTGTTAATAAATTAAATGAAGTACTAAAAGACTTCGCTCCTGATATTGCCTATGTTCATAATACTTGGTTCAAAGGTTCATTAGGTATTTTTAAAGCACTAGAAAAGAAAAATATACAAACTGTTCTTAAACTACATAATTTTCGTTATGACTGTACCCGATCATTGTTTTCAAAAAACCATTTTCGCGGCAAAGATTTTTGTAATGCTTGTGGAATAAAAAGAAAAGATATGGGCATATTCAATAAATATTTCATGAATTCAATATTAAAGTCGATTTTTATAACAAGATATGGAATAAAGTACTTTGACATACTTAAAATGAATAAATTAAATATCTTAGTTCTTACCCATTTCCATAAAAATTATCTAAAAAATATTCTTCAAAATAAAAAATTAATTGATGTTTTCCCAAATTATATTTATACAGATAAAAATTTGAACATAACTGAAAAGGAAAATTACGTAGTCTACGCTGGGAGAATTTCTGAAGAAAAAGGAGTAAAAGAACTAATTGAATCATTCAAAAAAGCAAAGTTAAATAATATAAGCTTAAAAATTATTGGCAATGGGCCACAATTAAATAATTTACGAAAAATATTTATAGATACGAACATAGAATTCTTAGGACAAAAGAATAATTCAGAGGTGCTTAAAATTATTTCAAAAGCACGAGCTGTTATTACAGGAACAAAGTTATATGAAGGACAACCAACACTTCTTTGCGAAGCTTCTTCAATGGGTGTAGTGTCTTTTTATCCAAGAACAGGTGGTATTTCAGAATTTTTTCCTGAAAATTATCTTTTTTCTTATGAACAGTTTAATTATGAAGATCTTACAGAAAAATTATCCTTATTGCATGACAAGGAAAAAATAGAAAAAACAGAAATAGAGATTAAAGAATATATTATGAACTACCTAGGTAAGGAAAACCTATTAATGCAGTTTGAAAACGCTCTTAATAATGAAAAATAATAAAAAAATTTCTGTAATAATGAGTGTTTATAATTCCGAAGATAGCGTAGATGATTCAATAACAAGCATACTTGATCAAACTTATCAAGATTTAGAGCTATTAATCATGGACGATGCATCTACTGATAATACATATAAAATTTGTGAAAATTTAAAAAATAAAGATCAAAGAATAAGACTCTATAAGAACAAAAGTAACCTAGGTTTAACAAAATCATTAAATAAGTTAATTTCTCTTTCTGAGGGAGAAATAATAGCACGACAAGATTCTGATGATGTAAGTAAAAAAGAGAGAATAGAGAAACAGTTGAAATTTTTAGAAGAAAATAATTTAGATGCTTGCACCTCTAGGGCAAAGATTATGCATTCACAAAAAATTACCCCTAGATTTTCTTTTTTATTTCCTAAAAAAATAGTAATTAGATATAAAAATCCTTTTATTCATGGAACATTATTTATAAAGAAAAATGTATTAATAGATAATAATTGTTACGACGAAAGGTTTATTTATTCTCAAGACTATAAGCTCATGTCAGATTTAATTAAAAAAAATAAAAGAATCATGATTTTGAATGAAAATCTTTATTCACTAAATATGAAAAATAATATCTCTGCATTAAAAACTGAGGAGCAAAATTATTATGCAAAATGTGTCAGGAAAAATATTTCACCAATCTAAATTTTTCATTACTTCACTAATATTAGAAAGTAATGAAAACTGAAAAAAATTTACCAATCATATACCTAAATAAAATTAGTGAAAATTGGGTAGTTGATCGATTTAGAAGTGAGTGGTATCAACAAAATAAATCAAATAGTACAAAAATAATTTATAAATCTAATGTTGTATGGTTAATAGCTCCATGGAATTGGAAAAATGTCAGTAAAAAACAATTAAAGAAGAGAAAAGTCTTGTGCACAATACACCATATAGATGAAAACAAATTTGATGAAAAAGAATCTAATGAATTTATTGAAAGAGATGAGTATGTTGATGAGTATCATGTAGTTTCAAAAAATACATATAAACAGGTTTCAAAATTAACTAAGAAAAAAATTACAACTCTACCTTTCTGGATAAATACAGATATTTGGTTTGAAATTAATAACAAAAATAGTTTAAGAAAAAAATATAATTTAAAAGAAGACTCTTTTATAGTAGGCTCTTTTCAACGTGATTCTGAAGGAAAAAAACCTAATGAACCTAAACTTTCAAAAGGTCCTGATAGATTTTTAGAGATAGTTAAATATTTGAAAAATGAAAAACAAAATATACATATATTACTATCAGGAAAAAGGAGGAATTATCTAATTAAAGAATTAGTAAAAAATAATATAAGCTACACATATTTTGAAATGGCTGACTATGTAACAATAAACGAGTTGTACAATTGTTTGGATCTTTATATTGTTGCCTCGAGGTTTGAAGGAGGTCCTCAATCGATATTAGAGTGTGGTATAACAAAAACTCCAATAATCTCAACTGATGTTGGTATAGCATCAGAAATACTCTCGAAAGAATCACTTTTTGACATGACAAACTTTGAAAAAGCTATTCCAAATACTGACTATGCATTTAAAAACTCATTAAAGTACGATTCAAATAAAGTTTTTGAAAAATATAATCAAATGATTAAAGCAATTTATGAAAGTTAGTATTGGAACAAAAATTCAAGAAGGTCCTTGGGGCGGCGGAAATCTTTTTGCAATTAATCTAAAAAATTATTTAACAACAAAAGGCCATCAGGTTGTTAGTAATCTTTACGATGATGATATTGATATAGTATTAATTACAGAGCCAAGAAAATCATCTGAATCATCTGCATATACGCATTTTGACGTTAAAAAATATATTGATTATGTTAACCCTCAAGCAGTAGTTGTGCACAGAATTAATGAATGCGATGAAAGGAAAAATACTAACTACGTAAATAAATATTTAATTAGTGTAAATAAATTTGCGGATCAGACCATATTTGTTAGTACTTGGTTGAAAAACCTTTACGAGGAACAAGGTATAAGCGAAATAAATAATAATGTTGTTATGGCTGGGGCGAATAAAGAAATTTTTAACAATAAAAATTTTAAACCTTGGAATGGTGAAGGAAAAATTAAAATTGTTACTCATCATTGGGGTGCTAATTGGAACAAAGGCTTTGATTCATATGCTTTAATTGATGAATTAATTGGCCAACAAAAATGGAAGGATAAATTAGAGTTTTCTTACATCGGTAATCTACCAAAAAATTTTTCATTCAAAAATTCTTATGTAGTAGAACCATTGTCTGGTACAGAGTTGGCAAATGAAATAAAAAAAAATCATCTTTATATTACAGGCTCAATTAATGAGCCTTCTGGAAACCATCATATTGAAGGAGCACAATGTGGCTTGCCATTACTTTATATAAATAGTGGAGGAGTGCCCGAATACTGTAATAATTTTGGAGTTATGTTTGAAAAGAATAATTTAGAAATTAAATTAGAGGAAATTATAAATAATTATCAGAAATATTTAGAGAAAATAGATTCATATCCATTCAATTCAGATAATATGTCAGAACATTATTTAAACTTATTTGAAAATAATATATTAAATAAAGAAAAAATTATTCAAAACAGATCTTTTAATAAATCACATTCAAAAATTACGAAGAAGTCTTATATGTTCTTACGTGAATTCAAAAAAAGAATCAGAAAAATTAATTTAAATTAAGTAATGAATAAATACTTAAATCTTTTTACTTATTTAAATTGGATTAAAAGATTAATAAAAGTAAATTCAAAAAAATATAAGTATTCAAAATCTTATATGAAAAATAGCTCAAAAAATATTAATAGTTTAGATGAGCTTATTGAATTTCACTTCAAAACTTATTCTGATAAGAACCATATTAACTTCGAAATGTTTAAATTATTGCTTAAATATTTTTCTGAAAAAAGTTTAAATATACTAGAAACGGGAAGTGTGGCTCATGGATCAAGTAGCACAATTTTATTTATTTATTATATAAATTTATTTGGAGGGTCTTTAAATACTGTTGATACTAATCCGGATATTAAAAATAAATATAAACATCTAATAAATAAAAATACACAATTCCATACAAATGATTCTTTAAAATTTATTGAAAATTTAACGAGTGAAGAAATTGAAAAAATAGATTTAATATATTTAGACAGTTTTGATTTAGATTTATTTGATCCAAAACCTTCTCAGGAACATGGGCTTAATGAGTTTTTATTACTTAACAACATTATTAAAAAAGGAACTTTAATTGCAATAGACGATACTCCAATAGACGTTAGGTTGTTTGGAGAAAAATTTAAAAATATTCATAAATTTATTCCCGGTAAAGGTAGGTTGGTTTTGGATTATATCGATAAATATGGAGGGTACGAAATTATATATCATCATTATGCAGTTATATTAAAAAAAATCTAATTTATAAAAAAATTAAATATTTAGTTTTTAAAAATGGAATATTTTTCATTAGGTTCTTAATTCAATACACCTAAATATAAGTTCTTCAAAATCTACTTCCGTCTGCCAATTTAGCTCAGACCTTATTTTTGATGGGTCTGAAACAATATATTCTGCATCACCTTTTCTAAGTAATGATTCGTCTAAAATTATATGATTCTCCATCTCCAGGTTGAAAATCTTAAAAACAAGAGCTATAACTTTTTCAATTGTATGGCCTTTTCCAGATCCTATCACATAAGAGCCATCTTTACCTAGGTTTGTAATTTTATATATCGCTTTGCTAATGTCACCTGAAAAACTCCAATCTCTTGTATAGGAAAGGCTACCTACTGTTAATTTCTCATTTTGTTTTTTTGAAATTTCATTAGCTTTATTAATAATCTTCATGATTAAATAATTATCTTTTCTATATTCAGATTCATGATTAAACATAATTCCTGAATAAATATTCCATTGATATTCTTCGCGTAGTTCCAATATTTTTTTATGATTTTTTAATTTTGATTGAGCATAGGGTGTTTTTGGTCCAAAAGGAGACATTTCATTAAGTTTTTCATTATTATTTGCTAAAAACATTTCAGAACTTGAAGCTTGGAAAAAATTACATAAATTATTATTTTTAATTAACCCGTTAACTAAATTATTAAAAATATTTTCAATCTGGTTGTATTTTTCAGGATTTTTGATTGATTCATATGGAGAGCTAGGTCCTGCAAGGTTATAAATGAAATCAGGCTTTATAGAAATTAAGAAATCTTGAACACTGCTTGCATTATTTAGATCTATATTAAATATGTCAATATTGTCAAAGTTGTTCAAATTTAATTGAGATAAATTCTGATAAAAAGATTCAGTATTTTTGTTACGAGAAATACCAATGATTTTTGTATTTTCATTGTTACTTAATATCTCTTTAGTTAAAAATATTCCATCCTGTCCAGTTATTCCGGTTATTAGGTGTTTTTTCATAGTTGCAGTTTATTACAAGTAGTAAGATATCGAACTTTAGTCTGAGGTAATGGGAGTTTTATTATTACTAGGGAAAGACCTTAATGGCCAGAAACAAAATCCAACCGTAGATCACTCGTATTGAAAATAAAAGATAGTTATTTAAGTTTCTTTGGTCACAAACTTATTCACTTTGATTCTATGTTCGTTGTAAAAATTCAATATATCTCAGTTAATGTCAAATTAAACACACTTCAAAAGTAACCTGATAAAGGTTTTCTTTAAATATCTAAACTGAAAATTAAGATTAATTAAATATATAATCTTATTATTCATGAAAGAAAAAATATTAATAATAAAGTCAAAAAACTTAAGCTCTTTTGAAAACGAATACGTGGAAAAGGTAATTTTAAATAAAATAAATCATGTTTCTTACAAATACCTAGAAGATTTAAAAAAAAAAGATTTTTTAAAAATAAATAAAGACTTTCATGTAATTTTTCAAGTTTCAGACGTAATTAGAAACTCTGAAACATTTAAAAATATAGATGAGTGTTCTAAAAATCTAGATGAGTTTTCATTAATACATCTAGGTGATGAAACATTAGGACAATCTTATGAATTCTATAAAAACTGTAAAGTAGTTCTGAGGGCTTACTTTAATCCAAATATAAAATACAAAAATTATGCAATCCCAGTTGGATTTCAATCTGGATTTAAAAATGAAAAAAGAACTAAGGAAAAAAAATTTTATAAGTGGGTTTTTTTTGGACAATTACATAATGATAGATATAGAATTATAAATTACTTAAAAGCTTTAACCCCAAATCTTTATCAAAAATCTGAATCTTTTATGGATAAAAATTCGATATCCGTCGAAAAACAAAAAGAAATATATCAAAAATCGATGTTTGTTATATGTCCTTTTGGTGTAATTAATCCAGATACATTTAGGATTATGGAAACGTTAGAGAGTGATTCGATTCCTATAATAAAGAAATTTTATTTTACAGATTATTTTAAGTTTATTTATGGTGATCATCCTTTTCCTACGGTCGTTTCTTGGAAAAATGCAAGCAAGTTAATTAACTACTATTCGGAAAATAAAAATAAATATGATCAATTACAGGATGATATTGAAGAATGGTACATAAACTACCTGAATAATTTAACAGAAGATATCAAAAACTTAATCTATGGAAAAGAAAACATTCAATCAAAACAATTTTATTATCAAAAAGCCCATGGAAGAAAATTGAGTGTGGTTTTTTCTTTTTGGTTTGAATTCAAATTTAAAAGAATGAAGTACATATATAGAATAAACAAAATCATTTTAAGAATATATTATAAAATTATTTCATTACTTGAGTAGATAATTAGGCATTTAAAAGTTAAATGTTTTACTTTTTAAATCTCAACTTAAATATTAAAGAAATCGCTTCTAGAATAATTGAGAAATCCATTTTTGATTCACCTTCTCTTCTCTCCTCAAAAGTTATTGGCACTTCAAAATAATTTAACTTTAACTTTGTAATTAAATAAGTCATTTCAATTTGAAATCCATAACCATTTGAGTTTGTTTCTAGGTAATTTATTTCATTTAAAGCTTTTAATGAGTAAATTCTAAAACCACTCGTAGTGTCCTTGATTTTGGTTTTTATTAAAAATTTAGATAATAAATTTGCATATTTTGACAAGTATTTTCGTAACTGACTCCACCCCGTTGTTGAGCCACCATCAATATACCTACTACCAATGATTACATCATAATTTTCAATTTCTAAGAGTAGTTTTTTTAAATCTGAAATTCTATGAGAGTAATCCGCATCCATCTGTACAAAGTAGGTAAAACCTAAGCCCACTGCATGCTTATATCCATCTCTATAAGCAGAACCCAGCCCAAGTTTTTTATTTCTATTTAGCAGGTAGAGATTAGATGTGTTTTGCATAATTTTTTCTATGAGTTCTTTTGTATTGTCAGGAGAGTTGTCATCAACTATTAAAACAGATAGGCCGAGGTCTAATATTTCTTTGACAATATTTTCAATATTTTCTGATTCGTTATATGTCGGAATTACAACAATTATTTTTTTTAAATTTTTCACTTAATTTAATTTTTATCAAAAAAAAACAGAAATACAAACCAATCAATAGTTATTTGTTACGCCAAAATTAATATTTAACATAACATCACTGCACATACAATGAAAATGCTCAAGATAAAGTAAAAAAATTATTGAAACAAAAGTAACAAGCTTTAAAGAGTTTTCACTAAATTTAAACTTTGGATTTGAAAATAAAATATTATGTATAAATATTATATAAAACCATCTTCCCCAGTCTTGCGCATATAAAAAGATTGGGAGTAGGAATATGAACAATGTCATATTTTCATATACATTTTTCTTTTTGTAGAAAAGCAAATTAATTACTAAGACATAAAATAACAAAGCACCCCAGTAAGTTAACTGTTGAAAACTTATATGCGCAAATACCTCATTTTGATAATCAGATCTTTGAAGACTGAGATATAGTGGCGCCCCTTTGCAGGTTGCTACACTTTCTCCATACCTTAAAAGTAAATCATTACACATTTTATTAAAATCAGGAACAGAGTTAAATCTTAAAGTTAAAGCTAAGCCAAGAAAAAGGTTTGAGATAAGACCTGCTATCAACATTTTTTGCTTTATAATATCTTCTTTGCTGTATGAGTTATAAATTTTAATTAAATAAAACGGAATAAAAAATGTTATTAATTCATAAGTTAAAACTAAAAATATTAAAAACAAAACGTAAAGTGGTTGTTCAAATTTATTTGGTAATTTGTTATTTATAATCTTTTCAGAAATTATTAATGCAAAAATTAGTATTAAAAAGTCCTTCCTGCCAAATAAAGGAATATAGTTTTTTATAATATAACCAATTGTCAAAGGGTTAAAAATAAAAAATAGAGAGAGTACAGAGTTTTTTTCTCTGTATAAATACTTTTTTAAAAATAAAAATAAGAAATAGTAAAAAACAACAATGGAAAAATAGTAATAAAAATTATAATTTTTAAATAAACCAAGGAAAGCTCCTAGAAAACCCCTTCTTACGAATCCCCCGGAATAATTGATAACTAACTCTGAAAAAGCAAATGTTGTTTCAAAATTCTGATATGTAAATAAAAGAAAAGTAATATAAATAGTTAATAAAAACAAAAAGAAATTAATTAAAGATTGATTGCATCTGTCAATAAAAACGAATATTAAAAAAATAAATACAAAAGGATTTTGAGTAAGTACATATAAAGCTGTAAAAAAAATAAAATTTACTACAGCTAAGTAAAAAATGTTTTCTAATTTTATTTTTTTATAAATAATTCCAATAAATATTGAACATACTCCAAGTAATATAAGTTTTTCAATTAAAGGATTAGTAAATAGTTTTCCTGAAACGGTATTAAAAGAATAAACAAGCCTTAAATTATGTAGCTCAGGAAAGATATGTAAAATATCCTTTTGATTTGAAAAAATGATTACTTGACTTGCTTTAGGCAGTGACATGTAGGAATTAGTCATTTGTATTAAAAAAAACAATGCAATAGTTGTTGTGAAGTAGAAATACGCTTTCATTGCAAAATAAAAATATTTAATGTTCAATTCTTTGACTGATTCAAATTTAAATTTAGAATTATTCATAAATTTTTTATTATTACTTTAAATTATTTACATTCTAGTAGTTACAAATAAAATCAACCTGTCTACCCCTTGTTTTTCAGATATGGGGAAACCTATCAAGCCTATTCCATTTTAACTTATTCATCTACAATTATCGCTCGTTAGTGAGACCAACCTCAAGTCA
>NHDV01000005.1 GCA_002167525.1 Flavobacteriaceae bacterium TMED68 | reverse complement strand
AGTTTTCTTTTATTTCGATTAGTTCTACCTGAGGTAAAAGTTTTATAATTGTAGGTGAGTAAAATTTCAAGGTGGTTATCATTTAAACTTAGGGTTTGTGCAAAAAGAGGATATTGAATAGAGCTTGAAAATGGAAAAAGTTTACAGAATAATGGTTATAAATAAAGAAAAATAGGTTATAAATATCATTTTAAATGTGTGGAATTAAACTAAATTATATTATGGGAGAAGATAGAATGGATGAGTTTAAGATAGGTGTTAGAAAAGATAAAAAATATTAACCAAAATAACCTATTTATGGGTTATAAGTTTGAATTAGGGTTAGCACTAACTCCCATTCTTATTCTACATTTCATGTAAGAGATTTAATTTCATTCCCATATGGCTATCTCTGAATCCTAATGCCTTGTAAAACTTTATTGCGTCAGGTCTCTGCTTATCAGTAGTTAATTGGACTAAATGGGCTCCCTTATCCATACTTCTTTTAATTGCCCATTTGAATATCCTTTTCCCATAACCCTTTCCTCTAAATTTCTTTTGAATTCTTACTGCTTCGATTTGAGCCCTTAAACCACCTCGGTATGTCAAATATTGTAAAAAAGTAAGTTGGAGTGTGCCAATTATTTCTTTATTAAAATTCTCAANAATGANTAATTCTTGGTTTTTATCTTGAAAAATATTTTGGAATGCATCATAATAACTCTTTGGTAATGGAACTTTATAATCTTCNCTTTTGNAACCAAGNTCATCATCNGCTAACATTTTTACTATNNTCGGTATGTCNCCNTTNCTTGCCTTTCTAAATATTAACTCCTTATTGTAANTTTGTTCCATNAANCTTNTTTACCTNNTGCTGTAAAAGCAATCTTAAATAACGCTANTATTCNCNTNTNTATNNTNCNATNCNAAACTACTTTACACTTNNTNCTACAAATTTTTNTNTCNNNCAATTTACAAAAACTGAATTTACTTGAANNTCATACATTAAANCCTATTAGATACTAAATANCTNTACTTTANCTNAATCCCTTTTATTGATAAATTTATTCNANAGGTTTTTTCCCANATTAGTTATNGTATATTTGTATGTNAAATTAATNCCTAAATTAAATTNNTTAGCATTATAAGTTTGAAAATNACTATGTGCTAAACAATATTCNGATTCNNAAANCAAATTATTTTAGCATGAAATTATTTCAAACAATTGAGGAAAGAAGATCAATTTTNCCTAAACAATTCAATAATAGACCTATTAAAAATAAAGATTTAAAACTTATTCTTAAAGCAGGTAATTTCGCACCAACCCACAAAAAAACTGAACCATGGAGATTTAAAGTTTTACAAAATGTTTTCAAAAATGAGTTTGGTAAATTCTTGTCTGAAAAATACAAAACTACAACAACAAAATTCTCTGAATATAAATATGAAAATATAAATAATAATATAAAAAGGTCATCTGTAATAATTTTGATATGTATGCAAAGAGATCCTTTGAATTCGATTCCAGAATGGGAGGAAATAGCGTCAGTTTCCATGGCCGTTCAAAATATGTGGCTAATGTCAACTGAATTGAATATTGGTTCATATTGGAGTTCTTCAAAACTTATTAATTATGTTCATGAATTTATTAAACTTAAAAAAGGTGAAAAGTGCTTAGGTATTTATTATATGGGATATTATGATAATAAGGTAGAAAGGCGTATACCAGGTTCATATCAAGACAAAGTTTCCTGGTTTAAATAAATTTCATAAAGCTAATTATATTAAACTTTAATAATAGGGATACAATATCTTAGAGATTTTTTAATTTTTTGATATTTAACTAAGAAAAATGAAAAATTTTGTGTGTTAAGCATAGTTATAATTAATCTTTTAAAATTAAAATCATATTTATTTTTTTTTATCTTTAACGGCATTTAAATTTATAGAACAAACAATATTAAAATGAGAAAACTAATTTTTGTCTTTGCACTACTGGGCTTTATGGCAACTACTAGAGCAGCAGTATTAACTATTAATACAGTGACAACAGAAACCGCAACATTTCAAGATGAGGAAGCTCCTGCGCAATCTGCTTCATTTACACAAGAACTAAAAAAACGCTTTATTGAGGGAGGACCGGGTTTCATGGGAATCGTCTTAATATGTTTGATACTTGGGCTGGCAATATCGATTGAACGCATAATTTTTCTTAATCTAGCTACCACTAATACAAAAAAATTAACCGATGGAGTAGAAGAAGCACTTTCATCAGGAGGAGTTGACGCTGCAAAAGAATTTTGTAGAAATACTAAGGGACCAGTTGCGTCAATCTTTTATCAGGGACTTGATCGAATGGATGAAGGAGTAGAAAGCGCTGAAAAAGCAGTCGTCGCATATGGAGGTGTTCAAATGGGGCAATTAGAAAAAAATGTTTCATGGATTTCTTTGTTTATAGCGTTAGCACCTATGCTTGGCTTTATGGGTACTGTAATTGGAATGATTCAGGCATTTGACAAAATTGAAGCTGCTGGTGACATGCAGCCTTCACTTGTGGCAGGAGGTATTAAAGTAGCACTCTTAACTACTGTATTTGGATTAATTGTTGCTATTATTCTTCAAGTTTTTTACAATTATATTGTTGCTAAAATTGATAGTATTGTAAACGACATGGAAGATGCTTCTATTACCTTAATCGATGTTTTAGTAGCTCAAAAAAAATAAAAAAAAATTAAATGAATTTACAGACCATCGTTAAAATTGTAAGTGCAGTTTTTGGATTACTTGGAGTAGTTTTTCTTTTTAGGATTATTGGGGCAGGAGATGAAGAGATTAAAATGGCTGCGAGCTCTGGAGACTTTGCAACAGTTTCTCCTCTTGTATCACTAGCAATAGCTATACTCTCTATAACAGTATCGATAACTTTAGTGTTTTCAATATTAAACCTCACATCTAGCTCTAAAAAGTTAAAAAAGTCACTAATTTTCATAGGATGTTTTATTGTAGTGACAATTATAGCTTATGCTGCTTCAGATGGGGTAGAGACTCCCATGAAGGATGGAGAGGTATTATCTGCCTCTGGTTCTCGATGGGTTGGAACGGGTCTAAGAATGTTTTACATTCTTGCAACGCTTGCAATTTTGTCCATGCTTCTTTCGGGGGCAAAGAAAATTTTAAAAAAATAATTATTAATGGCTAAAAGATCTGCACCTGAAGTAAATGCTGGTTCTATGGCAGACATAGCATTTCTTCTTTTGATTTTCTTTTTGGTTACGACAACCATTGAAACTGATAGTGGTTTAAACAGGAAATTACCCCCAATGGAAGATCAAGTTGATCCTCCTATAATAAGAGAAAAAAATATTTTTACTGTCCTTGTTAGTAAAAACGACCAGCTTTTAGTTGAGGAAGAGCTTGTTGATATTGCTGATTTAAGATCCCTTGCTATAGCCTTCTTAGACAATGGTGGAGGTGTTGGAGATGAGGCCTGTGACTATTGTCAAGGTGAACGTAACGAGTCATCCTCTGATAATCCTGATAAAGCGATAATATCTTTAAAAAACGACAGGGAGACTTCTTACAAAGTTTATATTGCAGTTCAAAACGAGTTAGTAGCTGCTTATAATGATTTAAGAAACCGCGAATTTGAAAGATTATTTGGGGCTGATTTAGGAATAAATTTTGTAGAAGCACAAAAACAATATGATGACCCTAGGACAAGTTCAGAAAGACAAGTGAAGCTTAAGCCTAAACTAGATCAAGTAAAAATTATGTACCCTCAAAAACTATCGGAAGCAGAATCAACTAAACTTAATTAAATAATTATAAAATGTCGAAATTCAAAAAGAAAAAGGGAGGGGATTTACCTGCTATTTCAACAGCATCACTTCCTGATATAGTCTTTATGTTACTTTTCTTTTTTATGGTTGCCACAGTAATGCGTGACAGCACTTTGATGGTTGCAAATAAGTTACCTGCAGCTGACCAGATACAAAAGCTTGACAAAAAAGATCGTGTTATGTATATATACGCCGGCAAACCTTCATCAAGGTATCAAGATAAATACGGTTCAAGTGCAAGGATTCAACTAAATGATAAATTTGCTTCCGTTGATGAAGTTGGTGCTTTTATTCTTGCCGAACGTGCTTCCAAAAGACAAGAATTACAAAATGTTTTAACAACTGCCTTAAAGGTAGACAGTGATACCAAAATGGGACTAATCCAAGACATAAAACAAGAGCTTCGAAAAGTTCAAGCGTTGAAAATAAATTATACAACTAGAGTTGGTGACTATACCCAAAATTTGAATTAACAGTCTGAGCAAATTTCTAATTTACTGTACAAGTACCTTTCATAGGTACTTTTTTATTTTAAAGTGAAATTAAACTATAAACTCTTAAGGAAATATATATCTTTTGGTCTATTATCAATACCATTTATATTCCCTTATTTACTTCAAAGTCAAAAGACAGATCAGCGATCAGATTCAATTTTTTACAGAGAAGATCAGCTATACTTTGGTACATCGTTAATGTTATTAAGGACTAATCAAGATGATTTTAAAACAAGAGGTTTATCACGTCATTTTCAATTAGGTTTGATCCGTGACATCCCATTAAGTGTGTCAGGTAAATTATCTTCAGGTTTGGGTTTAGGAATTAGTTTTGAAAAATTTACAACAAATTTAATTCCAAAAGAAAACGGTATGTACTCTTTTGATTTGGATAAAAACATTAATAATTCTTTCTCTTTATCTGTCAAATCTTTTGAAATCCCTATTTCAATTAGATGGAGAAATTCATCAAATTTAGATTATGCTTTTTGGAGGGTTTATGGGGGCATTAAAATTAATTGGAACTTCCAAATTAGAGCTACTGAAAATTTAAATTTTGAAACAATCAATCAAGATATAAATATATTTGGGACAAATGCTTTTGTAAGTTTTGGTTTTAATACTTGGAATTTCTATTTTTCATACCCATTAACGCCTGTTTTTAATTCTAACAATATGAATCCAGATAGCCCTTCGATTAGAATAAAACCCATAAAACTGGGATTGATTTTTTTCGTTTTATAATATAGCTTAAAGCTCTTTTCTTAGTCTTGCAACTGGAATTTCAAGCTGCTCTCTGTATTTTGCGACCGTTCTCCTTGCTATAATATAGCCCTTTTTTTTCATCATCGCTGAAAGTATTTGATCTGTTAGTGGTTTTTTTTTGTTTTCATTAATTATGAATTGTTCAAGTATTTTTTTTATTTCTATTGATGATACATCTTCACCTTCTCTATTTTTTAATCCCTCTGAAAAAAAAGTTTTTAATAATTTTGATCCATAAGGTGTATCAATATATTTACTATTTGCTACTCTTGATATTGTTGAAATATCCATATTAACTTTATCTGCAATATCTTTAAGAATCATAGGTTTAAGTTTTTTTTCGTCTCCACTTATAAAATATTCTCTTTGATGGTCAAGTATTGCATTAATTGTTAAAGTTAAAGTCTGGTATCTCTGCCTAATAGCATCGATAAACCATTGGGCTGAATCTAATTTTTGTTTAATAAATTGAACAGCATCTTTATTTGATTTAGACTTTGTTTCTGAGTATCCAGAAAGCATCTCTTTGTAAGTATTTGAAACTCTTAGTTGTGGTTCATTTCTTTTGTTTAGCCTTACGTATAAATTTCCATCCTCAATAGTTAAAATAAAATCAGGAACTATTTGAGTATTTTGATTATTTAAAGTTAGTGCTCCCCCAGGCTTTGGATTCAACTTACTTATTAAATCTAGAGTTATTTTCAATGTTTCTTGATCAATGCCAAGCCTCTCTTGCAGTTTTTTATAATGCTTATGACTAAATTCATTAAAATGATTTTTAATAATTTTTAATCCATAGTTTACTTCGGGTCTATTGATATCCTTTTTTTCTAATTGAAGTTCAAGGCACTCCTGAAGTGATCGAGCTCCAACTCCAACAGGATCTAAAGATTGCACCGATTTTATTATTTTTTCTACAAGTAATTTGTCCACAAAAAGATTTTGAGTGAATGCTAAATCATCAACTAGCTCCTCATTACTCCTTCTTAAATACCCACTTTCATCAATGCTGCCAATTATAAATTCAGCAATTTGTATTTCAGTATCTGATAAAATTAAGTTAACTATTTGCTGAGACAAGTGTTGATGAAATGTTATTCCTCCTGAAAAAGGAATAGTTTGATCTTCGTCGTTGTTTAAATAATTATTTGCATAAAGCTTGTATGNTGGCATTTCATCATCGCTTAAATATTGATCTATATCTATTTCATCTGCAGNAATTTTTTCAGTTTCGTNAAGTTCANCCTCTGAAACTTCACTATTTAAATGCTCTTTTCCACTTTCTAAAGCTGGATTTTCAGCAATTTCTGATTCAACTTTTTGTTCCAACTCCAAAGTAGAAAGTTGGATCATCTTCATCAATTGAATCTGCTGAGGAGATAATTTTTGTGAAAGTTTTATTTGAAGATTTTGTTTTAGCATATGCAACTAATACATCTTTGTAAAGATATACAATTTCGTATACATCCACTAAAATGAAGCATTCTGAGGTGTTCTTGGGAAAGGAATTACATCTCTAATGTTATTCATACCCGTAACAAATTGGACTAATCTTTCAAAGCCTAATCCAAATCCACTATGTGGTACACTTCCAAACCTTCTTAGATCCAAGTACCACCANAACTCTTCACGATTAATTTTCATCTCAGTAATACGCTCTTCTAATATATTAAGGCGCTCTTCTCT
The DNA here is from genome assembly GCA_002167525.1 of Flavobacteriaceae bacterium TMED68. Next base: position 194,044 of record NHDV01000005.1, on the reverse strand, counting down.
TTGGGAGCCACCGACTATTTCACCAATTCCAGGGAAAAGTATATCCATTGCTCTTACTGTTTTATTATCGTCATTTCTGCGCATATAAAATGCTTTAATATTGATGGGATAATTAAAAATTATCACAGGGCATTTAAAATGTTTTTCAACTAAATATCTTTCATGCTCGCTTTGTAAATCTGAACCCCATTCATTTATTGGGAATTTGAATCTTTTCTTTTTGTTTGGCTTTGAATTTTTAAGAATATTAAAGGCCTCGTCATAGCTAATTCTCACAAAATTATTTTCAACTACAAATTTAATTTTCTCTAAAAGANTCATTTGGTTTCTTTCTGAAACAGGCTTACTTTGATCTTCCTTTTTTTGACGTTCATTTAAAAATTCTAGGTCATTGAGACAATGAAATAAAATATCTTTTAATACGCTTGTTATAAATTTTTCAGCTAAATCCATATTATCATTAAGATCATAGAATGCCATTTCTGGTTCTATCATCCAAAATTCTGCAAGATGTCTTGTAGTATTTGAGTTTTCTGCACGAAAAGTAGGCCCAAATGTATAAACCTCACCAAGTCCAAGAGCATAAGCTTCGGCTTCCAATTGACCAGAGACCGTTAGATTTGTTTCTTTCCCAAAAAAGTCTTTTTTAAAATCTACATTTCCTAAATTATTAAAAGGAGTTTTTTTTAAATCTAATGTGCTTACACGGAACATCTCACCAGCGCCTTCTGCATCGCTTCCAGTTATTATTGGAGTATTTATNTAGTAAAACCCATTTTCCTGAAAGAATTTGTGAATGTGAAATGAAAGAGANGACCGAATTCTCATAACAGAAGCAAAAGTAGANGTTCTGATTCTTAGATGCGCTTTTTCCCTTAAATACTCTAAGCTATGTTTTTTGGGCTGGATAGGATATTTTTCAGGATCGCAATCACCTATTATATCCAATTTATTCACATTTAATTCAACCTTTTGTCCNCTTCCTANGCTTTTTATTAGTAAACCCTCTATATGCAGTGCNGCNCCAGTAGTAATATGTTTAAGTTTAAATTCATCTAAAGTTTCAAAATCAATTACACATTGAAGATTTTCTACAGATGAGCCATCATTTAAAGCAATAAACCTGTTTGCTCTAAAAGTTCTTACCCATCCCCTAACAGAATAAATCAAATTTCTTTTAGCTGACTCGTTTAGAAGATTTTTAATTTTAACTGCTTTCATCTCACATTTATATCTATATAATGCGACACAAATATAAGTTTATTTGATAAAGTTAAAACAAGACCCTTCTTTAGAATTACTAATCAAGAATTTCAAGTTTTGGTTCTTTTAATACTTTTTCGTTACTGATCGAATCTTCAAGTGAAATGAGCAATGANGGAAGTAAAATTAGATTAGCTAGCATTGCCATCATTAATGTAACAGCTACCAGACCTCCTAGAGCTTGCGTTCCTCCAAAATTAGATGACATAAATATTGAAAATCCGAAAAATAATACAACAGAAGTATAAAACATNCTTATTCCCGTTTCTCTTAAAGCAGCAAAAATGGCTTTATTTATTTTCCAACCATTCGATATCAATTCTTGACGATACTTNGCTAAAAAATGTATTGTGTCATCAACAGATATTCCAAAAGCAATACTAAAGACTAATATTGTTGAGGGCTTTAATGGAATTCCNGTAAAGCCCATNACACCTGCGGTTATTATTAATGGAAGTAGATTTGGGATTAATGAAATTAAGATCATTTTAAAAGATCTAAACAAAAAAGCCATAAAAATAGCTATCAGTAGAATAGCTAGACTAAGTGAAAGGACAAGATTATTTATTAAATATTTTGTGCCTTNTAAAAATAGAAGCGATTTACCTGTAATTTTAACACCATAACGATCTTTAGGGAAAATTTTCTCAATAAGTGCATTCAATTCAGNCTGAATTTTCTCCATTCTTGAGGTTTTNATATCTTTCATATAAGTTGTTATTCTACCAAATTGNCCTGTAGAATCTACATATCCCTCAATTAATTTGTTTTCATTTTTTGATTTGTTTAGGTATGGATAAATAAAACTATTTTCTTGTGAAGTTGGGAGAGCAAAATAATTAGGATTNCCATTATAATAGGCTTGTTTTGCAAATTTAATTAGGTTGACTGCTGAAATTGGGGGAGCCAATTCAGGAATTTCGTCTATTGTTGAATGCAGCTCGTTCATCCTTCTCAATGTTGCAGGTTTAACAATACCTTTCTCTCTTTTACTATCAACCCAAATTTCTAGGGGAACTATTCCATTAAACACNTCATCAAAAAATAAAATATCTTTAAAAAAATCTGCTTTCTTNGGCATATCNTCAATAAGACTTCCAGAAATTTTAATTTGATAAATACCGGTTATTCCNATTATTAGACCTAAGAGTGAAATTAAGTATACGTTTACTCTTTTTTTTCTAACAGTTTTTTCCATCCATGAAACAAAAAAATCAACGGTTTTATTCTTTAAATGTCTTAGATGTTTTTTGTTTGGCACGGCCATAAAGCTATATGCAATNGGAATAATTAAAAGAGATAGAAGAAAAATTGCAATAATATTTANAGACGCTACCACACCAAATTCTTTTAAAATTTTTGAATTAGTAAGAATAAAGGTTGCAAAGCCAGATGCTGTTGTAAGGTTCGTCATTAAGGTCGCATTTCCAATTTTTGCAATCATTCTTTGTAAAGACTTTGCTTGATTTTTATGCTTTGCAATTTCTTGTTGATATTTATTAATTAAAAAGATACAATTAGGGACTCCAATTACAATTATAAGTGGAGGTATTAATGCTGTAAGAACNGTAATTTCATATCTTAACCATCCTAATATTCCAAATGCCCACATTACTCCTATGCCAACAACAAATAATGATATTAATGTTGCTCGAAATGAGCGAAAAAACAAAAAGAAAATTATGGATGTTATTAATGTAGCTCCTAGTACAAAAAGTCCAATTTCATCTACAATATTTTGAGCATTTAATGTTCTTATATAGGGCATCCCNGAAATGTNNATTTCAGTATTTAACTTTTTTTCATATTCTTTAATTAATGGNATAAAAGTGTCAAAAATAAAATCTCTTCTTTCAGCTGTATTAACAACTTTAGGATCCATATAAATTATAGAACGAATTGTACTCGTGTTTTCGTCGTATAATAAGTTTTTGTAAAATGGTAGCTCTAGAAAAAGTTTTTCTTTGAATTTTTTAGGATTTTTTGCTTCAATGGGGAATTGTTTTGAAACCTCTTTGAAAACAAAACTTTTATCTTTTTTATTCTTTTTAAGATCTTTGATATTTTCAGTTGATAGGACAAAATTAATTTCCTTAAACTCTTCAATTCTTTTGTTAAGATTTTTCCAAGGATTTCGTTTATTAGGTACATAAAATTCATTGTCTTGAAAGGCTATTACCAAAACGTTACCTTCCTCGCCAAATATGTTTGTGAAGGATTTGTAGATAATATTTTCTGGGTGTTTGTCAGGTAAAAGATTTGCTTCAGTATAAGTAAATTGCATGAATTTCCATTGCGAAGACCAATAAATGGTAGCGATTGTCAAAGCCAATAAGATTAGGATACGATTTCTAAGAATGAATCTAGCAACTAAACCCCAGAAATTCCATTGTTTTTTTTTCTTCATGCAAGCCTACAAGCTATCATTTTTTTTCAAATTGTTAAAATTTCCTTTTCTTTTAAACTAAAAATTTCNTCTGTTTTAGAAATAAATTCGTCAGTCAATATTTGAATGTCAATTTCATAGTTTTTTTGAATATCTTCCGAGGTTTCAGACTTTTTTATTTCAGTATTCGCTTCTTTTCTCGCAGATCTAATTGAGATTTTAGCATTTTCGGTCTCAGATTTAGCAATTTTTACTAGTTCTTTTCTTCTTTCTTCTGTTAAAGCAGGAATGTTTATAATTATAGACTCGCCGTTATTCATTGGATTGAAACCAATATTAGCCATCATAATAGCATTTTCAACATCAACTAAAATTGATTTGTCCCATGGTTGAATTACTAAAGTTTTACTGTCAGGTGTATTAATGTTTGCAACTTGCGAAATTGCCGTTGGTGTTCCATAATATTCAACTTTAACACCACTAAGCATTATAGGATTTGCTTTACCAGCTCGTATATTTAGCATTTCCTTTTCTAAATGTNTCAATGCCAAATCCATACTTTCTTTTGCAGATTCAATTATAATTTGCATTAATTCTTCCATTTCATAAAATTTATAAATTCACTCTTGTCCCGATATTTTCACCCTTTACTACCTTATATAAGTTTTCAGGAGTATTAATATCAAAAACAATTATTGGCAATTTATTTTCTTGGCTCAGTGTGAATGCCGTAGTGTCCATAACTTTGATTCCTTTTTTCAAAACTTCATCAAAAGATAAATTATCAAACTTTGTTGCTTCAATATTTTTTTCAGGATCTTTATTATAAATCCCATCTACTCTTGTTCCTTTTAAAATTACGTCCGCGTTAATTTCAATTGCCCTTAGAACTGCTGCAGAGTCTGTAGTAAAGAAGGGGTTTCCTGTTCCTGAACCAAAAATTACAACTCTTCCTTTCTCTAAATGCCGTGTTGCCTTTCTTTTTATGAAAGGTTCAGCAATGGCTTCAATTTTTATTGCAGTTTGTAAGCGGGTAGGGACATTATTATTTTCAAGAGCACCTTGCAATGCCAAACCATTTATTACTGTAGCTAGCATTCCCATATAGTCTGCTTGAACTCGATCCATACCTTTGCTTGAACCTGAAACTCCTCTAAATATATTACCTCCACCGATAACTATTGCTATTTCAGTTCCTTTATCAAAAACTTTTTTAATTTCTTTAGCGTAATTGTCAATGCGCTTTGGGTCAATACCATGGTTTTGGCTACCCATGAGTGCTTCACCACTCAGTTTTAATAAAATTCTGTGGTATTTCATTTAGAACATGGTTATAACAAATATAAAGATTAAAGAAGAAATTTTTTGTAATTGTTAAATACAATCTTCGGTAAAAAAAATTAAAACATGATATTTAAATAGTTATCGCTTTTAGACTCATATCGATACTTTTTACATTNTTTGTCAATTCACCAATTGAAACAAAATCAACACCTGTTTCCGCATATTCTACAATATTCTCCTTTCTTATTCTTCCTGATGCTTCAGTTGTTTTTCTTCCGTCTATAAATAATACTGCATTTGATAACTCTTGCGGACTATAATTATCCAGCAATATTCTATTAACAAAATCAAAATTAATCGCTGAATCAATTTCTTTTTGGTTTCGGCACTCAACTACAACATCAAATTTCGTATTAAGTTTATTTAGATATTTTTCAGTTTTTTTTAAGGTATTTTTCATCCCACCACAATAATCAATATGATTATCTTTAATTAATATTGCGTCGAAAAGACCCATTCTGTGATTAGTTCCCCCACCAATCAAGACTGCCAATTTTTCAGCATACCTAAAGTTTGGAGTTGTTTTTCTTGTATCTAAAATTTTACAGGGAGTATGTTTGATCATCTTATTTAATTCTCTTGTAAAACTTGTAATACCACTCATTCTTTGAATAGTATTAAGAACTAACCTTTCTGTTGCTAGAATAGATAGTGTTGAGCCGTGAACTTTAAATACAATATCCCCTTTTTTTATTTTATTTCCATCTTTAATCATTATTTCAAGTTCAAGTCCTGGATCGAACTGTTCAAAAATTAATTTTGAAAGAGAAACACCTGCCAAGTATCCAGATTCTTTTACTGTTAATCTTGCAGAGCTTTTAATTTGAGAGTCTATACAAGATAAACTAGTATGATCACCAATTCCAATATCTTCACTTAATGCATTTTCAATAAAAAAATTAAGTTGATTTTTGTAGCGGTTTATAAAATTTTTCATCATAATCTTGATTGTAAAAAACTCCTCTATTTTTCTTGATGAGTTGTGCCTGTTTAATTAGTAAATATGAAATACTTACCATATTTCTTAATTCACTCAAACCATAAGTTAATTTTTTTTCATTATAGAGCTCACTGACTTTTATGTAGATTTTATTAATTTGATCTTCTGCTAACTTTAAACCTTCGTGAGTTTTAAAAATTCCAACATATTGAGTCATATTTCTTTGAAGTTCTATTCGTAATTTTTTCACATTACTTAAAGTATCACTTTTAGAATAGCTTTCTCCATTCCAAGCTGGAAGAGCTTTATAAAAGTCTTCATTTGGCAATGGTTCTTTTAGAGATTGAATTGAATCTATGGCCGCTCTATGGGAGAATACTAATGCTTCTAAAAGAGAATTTGAGGCTAAACGATTTGCTCCGTGAAGGCCAGTCGAGCTGCATTCTCCTACAGCATAAAGGCCTTTTAATTCTGACTCACTGTAGTCGTTCACTTTTATTCCACCACAAAAATAATGTGCTGCAGGAACTACAGGAATTGGATCGTTTGGTAACAAGATTCCTTGAGAAACACAGGTTTTATAAATTGTTGGAAAATTCGATTTCCATATATCAGCAGATATTTTTGAACCATCAAGCCAAACGTAATCTTCAATTTGTTCTTTTATTTGCTTATATATGCCACGTGCAACAATGTCCCTTGGAGCAAGTTCTGCTCTTTTGTCTATTTTTAACATAAACCTTTCTTTTTTACTGTTTAATAATATACCTCCGGCACCTCTCACAGCTTCTGTAATTAAAAAAACATTTTTATTTACTCTATTTCGAAAAGCAGTTGGATGAAATTGAACATAAGCTAAACGGTCCATCTTAACTTTTGCCCGATATGCGGCTCCAAGTCCATCACCTGTGGCAGTATTAGGGTTTGTACTATATGCATATAGACTTCCAGCACCTCCAGTTGAAAGCACAGTTATCTTAGAGCATATTTTTATAATTTCCTCTTTTTCTTGTGAAATCACGTATGCTCCATAGCACCTACCCTTTTTTTCTATGGAATGGTGATCAGTTATTAAATCTACTAAAGTGTGATTTTCTAAAAGATTAATATTAGGAAAACTTTTTACTTTGGTTGATAAAACATCTTGGATTTGTTTACCAGTTTGGTCTTTATAATGCACTATTCTTTTTTCAGAATGTCCGCCTTCCATTCCTAGATCAAGTTTCTCCTTATTCATATCGAACTCAGCACCCCAGTTTATTAACTCATCTAGTCTTGCATTAGCTTCTTCAACAACAAATTTAACTACACGATTATCACATTCACCATCACCTGCAGCGATTGTGTCTTGAACATGCTTGTCTATAGAATCATCTTTTAAATTTCTTACAACTGCAATACCTCCTTGAGCATAACGAGTATTTCCCTCACTTATACCTCCTTTTGATATAATTGTGATTTTAAGCTTTGGACTTTGTTCTGCAGCTTTAATAGCATATGTCAAACCTGATATTCCAGTGCCAATTACAAGAAGGTCATTTAACATAATTAACTTAATTCAAGCATTCTTTCTATTGGGAGTCGAGCAGCATTTAAAATATTAGTACTCATTTTAATTTCAGGCTTTTCATTAGCCAAACAATTATACAGTTTTTCAAGAGTGTTTAATTTCATATATGCACATTCACTGCATGCACAGGTGTCATCTTCAATAGGTGCAGGAATAAATAATTTTTTTGGACAGTGCTTTTGCATTTGATGGAGAATACCCACTTCAGTAGCTACAATATACTGGCAAGCATTGTCATTTCGAACAAAATTTAATAAAGCGGATGTACTCCCTACAAAATTTGCAATCTTCAAAATGGTTGATTTACTTTCAGGGTGTGCAATAAACTTTGCTTTGGGATATTTTTTTACTAAATCTAAAATTTTTTCAAATGAAAATGCTTCGTGTACGATGCAAGAACCCTCCCATAAAATCATTTTTCTTCCAGTTTCTTTATTCAAATAAGCACCTAAGTTTTTATCTGGTGCAAAAATGATTTCCTTTTCTTTAGGAATACTATTAATGATTTTTTTTGCATTACTTGATGTGCACACAAGATCACTTAAAGTTTTTATTTCTGCTGAGCAGTTAATATATGAAACTACAACTGCATTTGGATATTTAGCTTTAAATATTGAAAAATCTTTTGGAGGGCAAGAATCTGCCAATGAGCAGCCGGCTTTAAAGTCAGGAAGAATAACTTTCTTTTTTGGGTTTATAATTTTTGCTGTTTCTGCCATAAAATGAACACCTGCAAAAACAATTATATCTTCTTTAACTTTTGCTGCCTGTTGTGCTAAATATAAGCTATCTCCTAAAAAATCTGCGATCTCTTGTATGGAATCGTCTTGATAATAATGGGCAAGTATTACCGCATTCTTTTTCTTTTTAAGTTCTTGAATCTGATTTGATAGTTCTAAACTATATTTAGATTTTTTTTGTTTAAAATTAATTGGTAAAGCCATATTTACAATATAATAAGTTTCAATTAATCAACTTTTACACTTTTTATATTTTTTTCAGAATACTTTTTTACAACACTTTTCATTGAGTATGCGTCATCAAGAATTTTCTCTCCAATCTGGATACGTTTTAAAGATGAAAGGTAAGCGCCGGAAAAAAGTTTTTTCCCAAAATCATGAGCTAAACTCCTAATATATGTGCCCTTACCGCATGAAATTAAAAAATCAACTTTTGGTAGATTGATATTTGTTATTTCAAATTTTGATATATAAACTTTACGTGCTTTAATTTCAGGTGATTTATTATTTCTTACATAATCGTAAAGTCTTTTTCCGTTAATTTTAATTGCAGAATAAATAGGGGGTATTTGATTTATTTCACCAATATAAGTTCGTGCAATTTCTTCAATTAAATCATTTGTAATATGTTTAGTTTCATGAATATTATCGATTTCAGTTTCTAAATCATAAGATGGTGTGGATGCACCTAAAGTAAATGTGCCTTTATAAGTTTTCATTTCGCTTTGATACAAATGAATTGATTTGGTCTTTTTACCAGTACAAACAATTAATAAGCCAGACGCAAGCGGATCTAGTGTTCCTGCATGTCCAATTTTTATTTTTTTCAGGCCTGTTAAATTTTTTAAATACCATCGCATTTTGTTCACTACCTGAAAAGAAGTCCAGCCTATTGGCTTATCAATTAAAAAAAGTTGCCCCTCTTGAATACTATTAGACTCAAATTTTTGCTTAAAGAAGTCCATAAAAGATTGAAATAATGCCAACAAAAATACAGTAGTAACTAAAGTTTTTTAATTTACTTTTCCTAACTAGTGCAACCATCCACTTGCAGGCAAAAAAACCACTTACAAAAGCTGTGAAAAATCCTAAACATAGGGGTAAATAATTTATATCTACAGAGGTTTTTTTTATATCAAGAAAAATTTTAAAAATGCTTCCAAATATTACGGGGAGTACCATTAAAAATGAGAATTGAGCTGCCTTTTCTCTATCGATTCCCAAAATCAAGGCTAAACTAATTGTAGAACCGCTTCGTGATATTCCTGGTAAAATAGCAATTGCCTGAATTACACCCAATATAAATGCATTTTTAAAACTTACCGTTTTAGTTTTGTTCTTAATGCCTCCAGCAATGTAAAGTACTATGGCTGTAATTAAAAACATAATTCCAACCAATATTAGATTATTTGAAAACAAAATTTTGATTTTTTGCTGAAACAGAATACCTATTGTAACTGCTGGAATCATTGAAACAATAATTTTTAATACAAAAAGAGTATTATAATCAATCTTCAATTTTAATAATGATGATAGTATTTCAAATATTTCTTTTTTAAACACGAATATTGTGCTTAGAGCTGTTCCAAGGTGTAATACAAGTGTAAATAACAAACTATCATAAGCTTGGTGCTTGATACTAAACAATTTTTTTCCAATCTCTAAATGACCACTTGAGGAAATTGGTAAAAACTCAGTAAGCCCTTGAATTAATCCTAAAATAATTGCTTCAAGATAGCTCATTCTTTACGATCTGAATTAAAAAAAATTGAAAGAACTGCAACACCAAAACCAATTATAACAACAGTAGGAGCTAAACGAATTCTTCTGAAGTTAAAAATTTCATTATTAAAAAAATCTGGATTATTACTTCCTCCGCCACTCATCAAAATAAAACCAAAAGAAACCATTGATAAGGAAATAATTAACAAAATGTAGTTACTCTTTCCAAACAGAATTTTTTTTTGAGAGATCTTTTTTTTCATTTCCACATCTAATAGTTGGCATTTGTTTTTAGATTTAAATAACGCTGAGTCGCAAAGAAAGTACTAAGACCTGAAATTATAATTCCAAACATTATAACTGTTGAGTAAATAAATACTAATTCATTAGTTTGATTAAAAATGTTTAATTCTGGAAATTGTCTATCAACTTCTAATATCAGGTAACTTAAGGCACTAAGAGATATTAAAGAGCTTATAAGTCCTAAAAACATATTATTTATGATGAAAGGCTTCCTGATAAAGGATTTTTTTGCACCTACAAGTTGCATCGTTTTTATTACAAAACGTTTAGAGTAAATTGAGAGTCTTATCGAACTATTTATTAATAGAAGAGCAATAATTACGAATAGGAAGGTAAAAAACAATAAATAAAAAGTAATTTTTTGAATATTTTCTTCTAAAAGCTCTAATAATGGTTCGTCGTATACAACTNCGTCAACAAAATCAAAACTTTCAATATCAAACTTAGTTGAGGAAAGAGTTAGGTTGTTAACATAGTTTGCATTGAAAAAAATGTCAATAACATCTAATAGAGGATTGTAACCTAAAAAACTAATAAAATCTTCTCCGATATCATTGACAAACAGTTTTGCTGCCTCTTCTTTTGAGATATAATTAACTTTTTTAGTTGCAGGATTGAGTAAAATCTTTTTCTGCAGTTGAGTAATCTCTATTTCTTTCGCACTATTTTTTAAATAAACGTTCATTGCAATTTGCTCCTTAAAATGTGATGAAATACTTCTATAATTTAAAACAAATAACCCCAGAATGCCCAAAAGAAAAAGAACAAATGTTATACTAATTACAACAGAAAAATAGCTATTTAGTACTCTTTTTTTCTGATATTTTTCTTGATTTTTTTGTAACACATTTATTTTTTTGTAAAAATAAAAAGAAAAATAATAAATGAGTACTCATAAAATATTCTTTACTCTTTTTGACATTCAAGCAATAAATGTAATTTTAACTTTTTTAATCAATCAAATTAAATTTACTTGAAATACGATTTTAGAAATATTGAAAAAAAATGGCATAAGTATTGGTTTGACAATAAAACTTTTAAAGCTGATAATAATTTAGAAAAACCTAAATATTATGTGTTAGATATGTTCCCATATCCATCAGGTTCTGGCCTTCATGTTGGTCATCCTCTAGGTTATATAGCATCTGATATAGTTTCTAGATTCAAAAGAAGTAAAGGTTTTAAAGTTCTTCATCCTATGGGTTTTGATTCATTTGGGCTACCTGCTGAGCAATATGCTGTCAAAACAGGACAGCACCCTAAAAAAACTACGGAAGAAAATGTTATCAGATTTAAAGATCAATTGGATAAATTAGGTTTATCATTTGATTGGGATAGAGAAATTAAAACAAGTGATAGCAGTTATTATCGTTGGACTCAGTGGATTTTTTTAAAATTATTTAATAGTTTTTATGACCATGACCTTAATAAAGCTCAACCCATAGAAAAGTTAAAAATTCCAAAAAACCTGAAAGAAAAAGAAATAGAGTCTTTTATAGACTCTAAAAGGTTAGCTTATGTTGATACAATAGATGTTAATTGGTGTGAGGAGCTGGGAACTGTACTCGCAAATGAAGAGGTTATTGGTGGTTTAAGTGAAAGAGGTGGATTCCCAGTCATTAAAAGACCAATGAAACAATGGGTCATGAGAATAACTGATTATGCAGACAGATTACTTGACGATTTATCTGAATTGGACTGGCCTGAATCTATAAAATTATCTCAAAAAAACTGGATTGGAAAGTCTGAAGGAGCTGAAATAAAATTTTCAGTAGATAATAATTTTATTGAGGTATTTACAACCAGGCCAGATACAATTTTTGGTGCAACATATTTAGTATTAGCACCTGAACATCCTTTGATAAATGAAATTACCACAGATGAATATAGAAAATCAATAAGTGAATATATTGAGCAGGCCTCAAAAAAAAGTGATTTAGAGAGGCAAGAGAATGAAAAAAATAAAACAGGTGTTTTCACTGGATCTTTTGCTTTAAATCCAATTTCAAATGAAAAAATCCCAGTATGGATATCCGATTATGTTCTTTTTTCATATGGGACAGGTGCTATAATGGCAGTACCTGCACATGATGAAAGAGATAATGAGTTTGCAAAAAAATTTAATCTTAAAATTATTAAAGTAATTGATGGGGGTAATGAAAATGAGTGTTACACTGGAAATGGGTCTATAATTAATTGTGGAGAATATGACGGTATTGATAATATAAAATTTAAATCCATCGTAGTCGAAAAGTTAGAAAGTAAAGATAAAGGTACTAAAACGACCAATTATAAATTAAGAGATTGGATCTTTACGCGTCAAAGATATTGGGGTGAGCCAATTCCAATAATTTACGATGGAAATAAAAAGAAAGCCCTTGAATTTGATGATTTACCTCTTGAATTACCTGAAGTTCAAAGTTATTTACCAACAAACGACGGTTTGTCGCCATTGGCGAGGAATAATGATTGGGTTAACATTTCAATTAATGGTAAGAATTATTTGAGAGAGACTAATACGATGCCGCAATGGGCTGGATCATGTTGGTATTTTTTAAGATTTATTGACCCGGATAATAATAATGAGTTTGCAAATAAAGATCTAATTAAATATTGGATGCCAGTTGATCTGTACATAGGAGGTGCAGAACATGCTGTTCTTCATTTGTTATATGCAAGATTTTGGCATAAAGTTCTATTTGACTTAGATTATGTCAGTACTACTGAACCATTTAAAAAGCTTGTTAATCAAGGAATGATTTTAGGAAATAGCGCTTTTGCCCATAGAGTCAAAAACACTAATGATTTCATTTCATTCGACATGATTAAGGATGAGAAGACACAAAAAATTCATGTTGACATATCCTTCGTCGATGAAAAAAATAGATTAAATATTGAGAGATTAAAACAAAATAATCCTGAATTTAATGATGTAAATTTTATAAAAGGCGAATCATTTTATGTTTCAAGAGATATTGAAAAAATGTCAAAATCGAAGTTCAACGTAGTTAATCCCGATGAAATATGTGAGCATTATGGTGCTGATACCTTGCGGATGTATGAAATGTTCCTTGGACCTATTGAACAAGCCAAACCATGGAATACCTCAGGTATATCAGGTGTTCACAGCTTTATAAAAAAATATTGGCGTTTATTTTATAGAAANGATAAATGGATAGTTACAGAAATAGAGCCTAATAAAAATGAATTAAAGATTCTACATAGCACAATTAAAAAAATAGCTAGTGATATTGAAAGCTTTTCCTTTAATACATGTATAAGTGCTTTAATGATTTGTGTTAATGAATTATCTAATTTAAACTGTAATAGCAGGAAAATTTTATCACCATTAACTCAAATATTATATCCATTTGCACCCCATATCGCAGAAGAAATTTGGGAGAGTTTAGGACACAAAAATACTATTACTTACGAGCCTTTTCCNGAAGTAAATGAATCTTATTTAATTGAAGAAATAAAAAACTATCCAGTATCATTTAATGGGAAGTTAAGATTTAATATAAGTCTATCCTTAAATTTAGATGATACTGAAATTAAAAAGGCAGTACTTAATGATAGCAGAAGTGATAAATATCTCAAGGGTTCCTTACCAAAAAGATGGATAATTATTCAAAATAAAATTATCAACATAGTTCATTAATTCTTTGCAGATTCCAAGATTTTGTATGTCNACGAGACTAATTCAAAAAACTACTTGGCGACTTATTTGCTCTTGTAAAGAGATGAAAGTTTCTGTTCTGGAAACNCCATCAATAGATTGTATGTTTTTATTTAAAAGTTGCATCAAGTGTTCATTGTCTTTACATAGAAGTTTCACAAATATGCTCCAGTTTCCAGTTGTGTAGTGACATTCAATAACTTCAGGTATATTTTTAAGTTGTTTTACTGCTTCTGGGTTACGTATTGCCTTATCAAGATATATACCAATAAATGCAACTGTATTAAAACCCAAAATTTTTGGATTTAAAATTATTTGAGANCCAGACACCACACCTGTATTTTCAAGTTTTTTTAANCTTTGATGTATNGCTGCACCCGAAATNCCACATGCTTTGGATAAAATTTGAATTGGAGTTCGGGCTTCACTTAGAAGATGTTTAATTATGATTTTGTCTATGCCATCAAGCANAGCTTTTTTTTCAACCAATTTCATTATAAAATNNTANTAATATTTTATTAAAATTANNTTAAAATTTTNAGAAAGAATCTTCTAAAANGTNAAAAATTTNAATNATTAANTAAAAATCAGCTATAAATTATAAAGAGTTTGAAANTTATAAAATATTTAGCTTATGCNCTTAAAATTAATTTCTATNNTCTAAAAATTAAACTTTAACCTTTATTTACTNTTATGACATACTTTTCTAAAGCCATTGTCATTGAAGGAGACTCAGAAGTAGGAGCCTTTATCTGAACCTCTAGACCAGCATTTTCGGCTGCTTTAATTGTAGTTTTCCCGTAAGCTGCAATTCGAGTGTTGTTTTGTTTGAAATCAGGAAAGTTTTTGAATAAGGATTCAATTCCGGAAGGACTAAAAAAAGCAAGTACATCATAATATACATTTCTTAAATCTGACAAGTCGCTTAACACAGTTTTATATAAAATTGCGCGTTGCCAATTTAAATTTAATTCATCTAGAAAGTCTGGAACAATACTCTTTAACAAGTTAGACGTTGGAAACATAAACCTATCATTTTCAAATTTCTTAAATACATTTTCTAGATCTTTTATATTGCCCTCACCAACATAAACCTTTCTTTTTCTGTAAACAACATATTTTTGCAAATAATAGGCAACTGCTTCCGACAAACAAAAATATTTTGTTGAATCAGGAACTATATAACGCATTTCTTTACAAAGGCGAAAATAGTTATCNACAGCATTCCTACTCGTTAAAATAACATTGTCAAAGTTATTAAAATCAATTTTTTGTTGGCGAACTTCTTTTGCACTCACGCCCTCAACGTGAATAAAAGGTCTAAAATCAATTGTCAATTTAAGTTTTTCTTTTAGTCTTTTATAAGGTGTTTTNTCAGAAGATGGTTCTGGTTGAGATACTAAGATTGTTTTCACTTTCATAATCATCCTGTGATTTAAAACCTTGGTGCTAAAACAAATAAATACAAATAGTACCAGGGAATTAATTTAAAAGTGCAAAGATAAAGAATAAAATAGACAACTTCTTTTGGTTGAAATTTAAATAATGAAAAAAATATTCGAGACTTAGATAAAAACCATGATATGGAAATAATGGATACAATAAAATAAAATAAAAACGATGGTACTTTACTATAAAAGCCTATTAAAATTATTAAAAAATAAGCATAAGCAAATTGTAAATTAAGTGTAAAATTTTTGAATATTAAAGGTTTAATTTTTTTCCCAAAATTATTTTTTTTTATCAATGATAACGATACATAATACCTAACTATTATTAAAATGATTATTAATAAAAAAAGAAAACAGAAATCAAAAAAATAAGTTTTTTGACAAATTATTTTTTCAGAAAAAAAAATAAATGATAGGCAAACTGTATTTATAAGGATTAAAGTTCCAATAATATTGTAGGGATTAAAATATTGAGTTTCTCTTTCGGAATTATGTTTACTTAAATAAAAGCCAATTTTTAAAAAATTGAATAATCTAATTGTTCTAATAGGATCTATTATAGTCAATAAGTAAGTCAGAAATATATTACTTAAAAAAGCAAAACTTATCCAATCTTGATTTAAATTTGATTTTAAAATTAACTCTCCCATTTACCAAATTTAACTCATTTATAAAATAATTCTACTAATCTTCCTTACATCTGAAACTAACATTTGCTAATTTTACAAAGCCAGCATGAAAAAAACTGTAGTAATTATTCCTACATATAACGAGATTGAAAATATCTCACTAATTATTGATTCTATATTCAATATCAACTTAACCCTTGACATTCTTGTTGTTGACGACAATTCACCAGATGGAACATCTGATGTAGTTAAAAATCTAATCGATAAGCACAAGAAAAAATTATTTTTAGCACAAAGAGATAAAAAGGAAGGATTAGGTGTAGCATATATCCATGGTTTCAATTGGGCTTTAGATCGGAAATATGATTATATATTTCAAATGGATGCTGACTTATCACATAATCCAAATGAATTAAANAAAATGATAAATCGCCTTGATNTAGATGCTGATGTNNTAATTGGNTCAAGATACAAAAATGGNGTCAATGTNNTTAATTGGCCATTATCTAGNATTTTATTGTCGTACATAGCCTCAATTTATGTTAGATCCATAACATCAATGCCAATCAAGGATCCAACATCTGGTTTTGTTGGTTATAAGAAAGAGGTTCTTGAGGTTATAAATATAAATAGGATTAAGTTTGTTGGATATGCATTCCAAATAGAAATGAAATTTAAGGCTTGGATTAATGGTTTTAATTTAATAGAAGAATCAATAGTGTTTTTAAATAGGGCTCATGGTAATTCAAAAATGGATAGTAGTATTATTTTGGAGGCTTTTTTTGGTGTTTTATATTTAAAAGCAAACAAAAAGAAAAATAAATAAGATGGGGGCTATAAAAATTGTTAATGGGAGATTAGTCAATGAAGGCTGCATTGAGCAAAAAGATATCTTGATTTTTAACGATAGGATAGAAAAAATTAGTAATTCCATTAAAACTCCCCAAAATGTTAAAGTCTTTGATGCTTCCGGAAAATATATAATCCCAGGTCTTATTGATGATCAAGTCCATTTCAGGGAACCTGGTTTAACATATAAGGCAACAATTGAGTCAGAATCTAAAGCTGCGATTGCAGGAGGTGTTACTTCTTTTTTGGAGATGCCAAATACAATTCCTCAAACAACAACAATTAAAGATTGGNAATTTAAAAATGTAATTGCNTCGAAAACTTCTTATGCCAACTATGGGTTTATGTTTGGAGGTACAAATCATAATCTAAAAGAAATCCAAGCTTTAGATGAAAAAAAGGTTCCAGCATTAAAACTTTTTTTAGGTTCTTCTACTGGGAATATGTTAATCAATAATCAAGAAGTGTTAAAAGAAATATTTAAAAGTACAAACTTGGTAATTGCGGTTCATTGTGAGGACGAGGCTATAATCAATAAAAATCTTATTGAGGCTAAAAAAAAGTTTGGCGAAAATATACCGATGAGTCATCATCCGAAAATTAGAAGTGAAGAAGCATGTTTTGTGTCCTCATCAAATGCGGTAAAATTAGCCAAAGAAACAGGAGCGCGTTTGCATGTATTTCATCTTTCTACAGCAAAAGAACTTTCACTTTTTCAAAATGATATCCCATTGAAACAAAAAAAAATTACTTCTGAGGTATGCACCCATCATCTTTGGTTTAACAATGAAGATTATTTTGAAAAAGGATCTAAAATCAAATGGAACCCAGCTATAAAAACAAAAAAAGACCAAGAGGCGCTATGGAATGGATTAAATCAAGATTATATTGATGTTCTAGCAACAGATCATGCTCCACACACATATAACGAAAAATCAGCCCCTTATTTGACTTCACCATCTGGTGGNCCTCTTGTGCAACACTCACTTTCCGCACTNCTTACCTGTTTTCATCAAAAACGCATTACNTTGGAGAAAATTNTTGAAAAAGCGTGTCATAATCCGTCAATTCTTTTTGACATTAAACATAGAGGCTACATAAGGGAGGGTTTTTTTGCTGATCTTGTTATAATAGATTTGAAAAAATATTTTCATGTGAAAAAATCGAATATTTTGTATAAATGTGGTTGGTCTCCTTTTGAAAACATAACTTTTAAAGGATTAGTAGAAAAAACCTTTGTAAATGGTCATCTAGCTTACGATAAAGGAAATATTTCTAATAAATCAGCTGCGAGAGCGCTAACATTTGATAGATGAAATACACTTTTATGAAAATAAATATTTCAATTTCTTTTCTACTGTTCATGTTATCTTGTCAAGAAATGACTTTAGCTGAAAAACCTGAAAATTTAATAGACGAATCAACAATGGAAAACATAATTTATGAAGCTATAATTATGGAAGTCATGACCACTTTTAAACCAAAAAATAAAAAGTATATTGACATTATGGGTTCACCCTATCTTTTTTTAAAATATGATATTGATAGTCTTCAACTTGCTAAAAGCCATAAATATTACACAAAAAATCCTAAAGTCATGAGTAAAATATATAAGAAAGTATTAAAAAGAATGGAGACAAGTAAAGATAGTATTGACAACATTAATTAGAAATAATTAAAATTAAACTTAATTATTGTCCTCAAACCCCTTGTAATCGAAGGATAATAATCTTGAAACTTTAGAACCATCGTAAATCTGTTTCGAACAAAGCATTTGAATTATAGCCTGACTCATAAATTTTTTTCTAATACCGANAGTATCTAAAACTGTTTCAACAATTAAATAAAAATTTAGTAAAAATTTACTTAATGGGAAAAATGCTTTTCTTTTTTTTGCAGATAATTTAAACTTGTTAAAAAGTATTTTTTGACTAATATTATCACTAACTAAAATGAAGCGCTCATTCATTATTGATGTATCCAAAAGAAGCAATAAAATTCTCGATACATCGTTAACATCAACTACAGCCACTTTTCCTATTGGATAGAAAAATAAATTTCTGCGGGCAATTTTTAATATTTTTTCAATACTAGAATTATTGAAATCGTCTCCCAAAATTAAACCTGGGTTTACTATAATTACATTCAATCCCTCCTGTGAGCCTCTCCAAACTTCTAATTCTGAAGCATATTTAGAGTAAGCATAAAAAGTATAATTTCTGTTATTATCCCACGAATGAGATTCATTTATTATTTCAACATCTTTATCAGCACTAATAGATGAAATTGAACTTAAATACAAAAGTTTTTTTACTTTATGTTTTAAACAAATGTTCACTACATTGGCAGTACCTTCAATATTCGTTTTATATAATTCGTTTTTATCGTAATCTGNTAGTGATACTTTNGCAGCACAATGGTAAACAAAATCTGTACCTCTTATAGCATTATCAAGGCTAACAATATCATTAAGATTAACCTTGACCCAGTCAATACTTTTAAAATAATCGGATTCAATTAAATATTTTTTTTTGAGATTATATTTCAGAGAATTTAATTTTTGTTCACTTCGGTAAGTAACTCTTAACTTTAGTTTTTTCTTGTAACACTCTAAGATTAGATGAGAGCCAACTAGACCTGTGCCTCCAGTAATTAGTATCATATTAACTAATTTACACTTTTTTAATTTTGATTTTTTGTTTAACTAATAGAAATATATCTTTACTAAAAAATTAATGCAGACAAATTTCGTTGAAGAATTAAAATGGCGTGGATTAATTCAAGATCTAATCCCAGACACAGAAGCATTTCTTTTAAGTAATCCTACTAGGGGATATATAGGTTTCGATCCTACCTCAGATTCACTCCACATTGGTAGTTTGGTACAAATAATTATTTTAATGCATTTTCAAAAAGCTGGACACCACCCCATAGTTCTAATTGGNGGAGCTACTGGGATGATTGGGGATCCATCNGGAAAATCTGATGAGAGAAATTTATTAGATCATAAAATTCTTGAAAAGAATTGTAAGGGTCTGAAAAGTCAATTTGAAAAATTTTTAAATTTTAGCTCCAAAGTAAAAAATCCTGCTACAATAATAAATAACTATGATTGGATGAAATCGTANTCGTTGATTGACTTTTCAAGAGATATTGGAAAGCATTTAACTGTAAACTATATGATGGCTAAGGANTCTGTAAAAAAACGATTATNAAGTAATTCTAAGGTTGGAATGTCTTTTACGGAATTTACNTATCAATTACTTCAAGGATATGACTTTTTTCATCTGCATAAAACTATGAATTGTGAACTTCAAATGGGAGGAAGTGACCAATGGGGAAATATTACAACTGGTCTAGAACTTATTCGTAGAAAAGAGGGTTCAAAAGCTTACGCTATCACATGTCCATTAATTAAAAAATCTGATGGCTCAAAATTTGGTAAAACAGAGGAAGGAAATGTTTGGTTAGATGAAAACAAAACTTCATGTTATAAATTTTATCAATTTTGGTTAAATACCTCGGATGATGATTCCATTAATTATGTTAAGATGTTCACTTTTTTAAGCAAGGAAGAAATAGGAAAAAAAATAAATGAGCATTCTAAAGCACCACATTTAAGAATACTTCAAAAAATAATAGCCAAAGAGGTTACAATATTAGTTCATGGCCAAGAGGCTTTTAATAAGGTTGAAAGCACGTCAGAAATTCTTTTTGGTAATTCTACTGAAAAAAATTTACAAAATTTAGATTCAAAGACTTTTTTGGAACTTTTCGAAGGTGTTCCTCAAGCTTTAGTTGAAATGTCACTTTTAGTTGATGGCTTGAGTATTGTAAGCGCTCTAGTTTCTCAAACAAGATTTTTAAAGTCAAACGGTGAGGCTAGGCGAGCATTGACAGAAAATGCAATTTCAGTAAATCAAAAAAAAGTTAGCATAAATTTTACTTTAGGATTAAATGATTTGATAGCAGAAAAATACATACTATTACGAAAAGGCAAAAAAAACTACTTTATTATTAAGGTTAATTTGTGATTTTAAAAGTCAAACAACTAAAAGATTACACCCTCTTATTTCAGAATTATCGAAACGGCCTAAAACCTCAAAACATCCTTTTTCGTTAAGTTTTCCCAAGTCTTGTGTTGCAATAAAACCACATGAGTCAATGTTTGCGAGATCAATTATATTTATTGCACCTGTTTTTTTATTGGCTAGAATCTCGAAAGGATCCTCTATTGAACGAGTGTAAACTCTCATCCATGGTGGGCATTTAAAGAAACCATCCCCCATAGAATATGCTTGACTTAATATTTCTGTCATTCCGTACTCAGAATGAATATGAGAAACGCCAAAGGATTTTTTTAGAACATCATGAAGTTCAGTCCTAACAAGTTCTTTATGCATTCCTTTCATCCCTCCAGTTTCCATTACTATTGTATTTTTTAAATTCCAATTATATTTATTAGCCCCTTTAATTAATGCAAATGTTACTCCAAACAAAATTGTCTTTTGGCCTTTATTTTCTAAATGATCTAATTGTCTTCTTAAATCATTCCAATCATCTAGATAAAAACCACTTTCTTTTTTTTTAGTTTTTTTTATTAATCTATCAATCATAAAAACTAATGAAGAGTTTTTTTGTTCGATATAATTTGGAAGCAGAGCTAGTATTGCATAATCTTCAATATTTCCATAAAAATATTCAAAGGCTTTTTCAAAACTTCTTATATAAATATCAATATCATTTATTAAATGTGTAGATCCGTTTTGACTAGTAGTCCTACTAGATATAAATTTAATGTCAGGCTGTTTTTTGGATGAATTAAGATTATGAGTTTTAAAAAAATTAATAGGCAAGAACGGAATTTCCTCTACTCTATTAACATCTTTTTTTTTAATTTTTATAAAGTCACAATATGATCGATATATTTTATTTTCTTCATATTGATATTTAAAGAGTTTTAATGCTTGTTTTTCAAAAGCAAAATCTGAATTAATCTTATCAAAGTCCAACAAAAGTTTTCTCACTTTAGATTTTAAATTATTAAAATGGCATTTGCAAATTAAAATAGCTAATTAAACTAAAAACTTTAAATTTAAAAAAACTAATAATCGGAAATGATATGATTTCTAATATTTAAAACAATAAAAATAATAATGGTTTGATAATACATAAAAAATTAAATAAGTCTTAAATTTAGAAATTCTAACTCATGAAAAAAGAAGAGATAAAAATCCTTTTAGTTGACGATGAGCCCGATATTATTGAAATAATTCAGTTCAATTTAAATTCGGAGGGATATATTATATTTACAGCTAATGACGGATTAGAGGCTATTAAACTTGCCGAAAAACATATGCCTAATCTCATAATTATGGATGTTATGATGCCAAATATGGATGGAATAGAAGCATGTGAAAACTTAAGAAAAGATAATCGATTTAATGAAACAATAATTATGTTTTTATCTGCTAGAGGTGAAGACTTTTCATATGTTGCCGCTTTCGATGCAGGAGCGGATGATTATGTTACTAAGCCAATTAAGCCAAAAGTTTTAATTTCAAAAGTTAAAGGATTATTGAGAAGATTTAAGAAAGATAAAGTTAAAATTAATCAGTTTAATTTTGGGAACTTGATAATTGATCGAGATGCATACAGAATTATTTTGAATAATAATGAAATTTCGCTTCCAAGAAAAGAATTTGAATTAATATATCTTCTAGCATCAAAACCAGATAAAGTTTTCAAAAGAGAGGAAATTATGGCGAAAGTGTGGGGAGGAGATGTTATCGTGGGTGATCGAACTATTGATGTTCACATTAGAAAACTAAGAGAAAAAATTGGTGACGAATTTTTTAAAACTATTAAAGGAATAGGTTATAAATTTGTGAAACCAAAAAAATAAATTACTTGATATTTCCAAAATTTAATAAACTAAGCTTTTTACTATCACTTGTTATTTCGGTTTTTTCTGTTATCACACCTGTATCATTTATATTTTTTTTTCTCAAACCTGACCTTTATTGGCTTATTAGTTTAAGTTTAGTTGGCTTTCTGCTTATTTTATTTTTTTCTTACTACTTATTGTCCTTCCATATAAATAAATATTTGAGAAAGAAAGTTAGAGAATTATACAACAGCATTTTTACATCAACAACATCGACTTCAATCCTTAAGACAAATCAAGATATAGATCTTTTAATGCGAAACTTAAAAAAATTAAATTCAGACAAAAATCTCCAGATAGAGGATTTGAAAAACCAGGAAAATTTCAGAAAGGAATTTATTGGAAACATTGCTCATGAATTAAAAACACCTCTTTTCACTATTCAAGGATTTATTTTAACATTATTAGATGGAGGTGTTACTGATCAAAAAATCATAAAAAAATATCTGAAAAAGACCTTGAATGGTGTTGATCGTCTTACATATATTGTTAACGATTTAGATTTAATTACAAAATTTGAGTCTGGCATTGCAAAATTAGATATTAGTCAGTTTAATATATTATCAACAATTAATGAAGTAATAGAAATGTTAGAAGTGCAAACTGACAAGAATAATATAACACTTTCTTTAAAAAATAAATTTGAGAAACCTATTTACGTTTCAGCAGATGAAGAACGTATCCAACAAGTAATATTAAATCTTGTAATGAACTCAATAAAATATGGTATAAAAAGAGGTATTACTGAGATAGGAATCGATTTTATAGAACAAAACAAAATTCTAATTAGAATTTCTGATAATGGTAAGGGTATTGATAAAGAACACTTGCCTCGGCTTTTCGAGCGTTTTTACAGGGTTGAATCTGCTCGGAATAGGAAGCAAGGTGGATCTGGACTCGGCTTGTCAATTGTAAAACACATTATTGATGCACACAATGAGAAAATTTTTGTTGAAAGTGAACTAAACGTTGGTTCTGAATTTTCTTTCTCTTTAACACTTGTTGAATCAGCTAATTTAGTGGAAGCCTAAATTTTCCNAATTTAAAATAATAGAATGTGGGAAGTAAAAATAAGCTAAAGCGTTTTAAAGAAAATCAAACTTTTACAAACGTTATACAACCGGATCGAGAAAAAATAATTGAAGAAAATTTATTTTTAAAGGGTAAATGGAATTCAAAATTCTTTAAAAATAAAGCTCCAATAATTTTAGAGTTAGGTTGTGGAAAAGGAGAGTATTGCATTTATCTTTCAAAAAAATACCCAAAAAAAAATTTTGTTGGGATCGATATAAAGGGTGCCCGTTTTTGGAGAGGCGCAAAAACTGCTGTTGAAAATAAAATNAATAACGTAGCATTTCTTAGAACACAAATTGAATTAATTGACCACTGTTTCGATACTAACGAAGTAGACGAAATTTGGATTACGTTCCCTGATCCACAAATTAAACATAAACGCTCAAAGCATAGACTTACGAATCCTAAAATGCTAGATATTTATAAAAAAATTTTAAAAGATAATGGTATTGTTCATCTTAAAACAGATAGTGAATTCTTTTTTGGTTATACAATTGGTATTGTTTCTCAAATTGGTAAAGTCATATATGCCCATAACAATATTTATAGTAATTCAAATGCACCAAAAGAGGCGATTGCCGTTCAGACTTTTTATGAAAAGATCTTCATTAATCAAAATAAACCTATAGCCTATATGCAATTCCGATTTTAAATGAGTAAAAATGATTTTTTTGATAAAGTATACAATGTAGTACGACAGATCCCGGAAGGGAGGGTCACNTCATATGGAGCTATAGCAAGTTATTTGGGAGTCAAAAAAAGTGCACGGCTTGTCGGTTGGGCTATGAATGCTTCCCATGGAGATAATTCAATACCGGCCCACAGAGTAGTTAATAGAATAGGTCTTCTAACTGGTAAACATCATTTTGGAGGGACAAAAGTTATGCAACAGCTTCTCGAAAACGAAGGAATCCTAATTAAGGAAAATAAAATTATTAACCTAGAATTACATTTTTGGGATCCTCGAAATGAGTTACCTGTCCTTTAAACACTAAATATTTTTAGAAATTTAATCCTTAACACTATCTTTGTATTACAAGACATAATTAATGAAGATTGACAAAAATGATGTGCTAAAAGCTTTAAAATCAATATTTATTCCTGGTGAGGAAAAAAATATTGTTGAAAGTAAAGCAGTTTTAAATGTAATGACTTTTGGGGATCAAATAGATGTTGATCTTAAGCTCGAAAATCCAACTCTACAGGCAAGAAAAAAAATTGAGGTCACTATTCTTAAAACAATTCATGAACAAGTTTACGAAAAGGCGAAAATTAAAGTAAATTTCAAAATTGTTCAATCAAATAAGTCCAATGATACTATAAAAGGTTTACCAATTCCCGGAATACTAAATATCATTGCAATATCTTCTGGAAAGGGGGGTGTTGGAAAATCAACTGTAACAGCGAATATTGCAGTAATGTTAAACAAAATGGGATGTAAAGTAGGTGTTCTAGATGCGGATATATATGGTCCTTCAATACCTACAATGTTTGATCTTGAGGGTGCAATGCCACGTTCTGTTCAGGTTGAAGGTAAATCTAAAATGGAACCCATTGAAAATTATGGTGTGAAAGTTCTCTCAATAGGATTTTTTACTAAACCCGATCAAGCTGTAATTTGGAGAGGACCTATGGCATCAAAGGCTTTAAATCAAATGATTTTTGATGCCGCTTGGGGTGATCTAGATTTTTTGATTGTTGACTTACCCCCAGGGACAGGTGATATTCACCTTAGTATTGTACAATCACTCCCCTTAACAGGAGCAGTTGTAGTAAGTACACCACAAAATGTTGCTCTATCAGATGCTAAAAAAGGAATTACTATGTTTCAACAAAAAAATATAAATGTTCCCGTTTTGGGAATAGTTGAAAATATGAGTTACTTTTCACCTCCAGAGTTACCTGAAAATAAATATTACATTTTTGGAAAGCGTGGTGCAGAATATCTTGCAAACGACAAAAAAGTTCCTTTTTTGGGTTCTATTCCTATAGTTCAAAGTGTAAGAGAAGCATCTGATTTTGGACATCCTGCGTCACTTCAGGAAAATTCAAGTATTGCTAAAGAATTTGAAAATGTAACAAAAAATCTTGTATCACAAGTTCTTTTAAGAAATAAAAATTTACCTCCTACAAAAGTCGTAGAAATTACTAATTTAGTGGGCTGTGAGGCAATAAAATCGTAAGAGATGAATACTAGGGAAATAGAATCAAAAGTAAATATAGCACTAGAAGAAATTAGACCCTTTTTAAATTCAGACGGTGGGGACATTTCACTTGTTTCTATTGATGATGACAAGCATGTTAAGGTTCAACTTCACGGCGCTTGTGCTGGTTGTTCTGTAAATCAAATGACCCTTAAGACTGGGGTTGAGATGACNATTAAAAAGCATGTTCCNCAAATTGAAACAGTCACCAGTATTGNTCCTGAGTAAAAGATGGATAAAGACATTACTATCCATTTAACAGANCGGGATGGGAATTCACATAAATTAAATGCNCCTGTCGATATGCANNTNAANTTNATGGATTTATGTAAAGTTTATNAATTTCCCNTTGAAGGCACTTGTGGTGGAATGGCNCTTTGTGCTTCCTGTCAATGCTATGTAACAAGTAANCATANAATACCTGAAAAGTCTGAGGANGAGAAAGCCATGCTAGCNGAGGCATTTAATGTAAGNGAAAACAGTCGTCTAGGTTGCCAAATTTTTCTAACANAGGAATTAAATGGACTTTGCATTACATTAGCTCCTGAAGAATGAATTTGACTGATATTTTAATTTTTCTTTCAAAATGAAGCACAAATTAGCTTTATTTGACTTAGACGGAGTGATAGTTGATACAGCTAAATATCATTTTATTTCCTGGCGTAAAATTGCAAAATGTTTTAATTATGAATTAAAAACAGAAGACAATCAAAAATTAAAGGGACTGAGTCGTACAGATTCTTTAAATCAAATTCTAAATTTAGCTAACATGACTTTAGATTCCAACTCCTTTAAAATTTACCTTGAAAAGAAAAATCAAGACTACCTTAANTATGTTAGANAGATTACAGTTGATGATATCCTACCAGGAATTNTAGAAGCNNTANATTTTCTNGATAAAAGAANGATAAAAATAGCTTTAGGATCTGCTAGTAAAAATGCNAGATTAATNCTTGACCAATTAGAAATTACTTCTTTTTTCAAAATTGTTGTTGACGGAAATCAAGTAAAAAAAAGTAAACCTCATCCTGAGNTTTTTTTNAAAGCTAGTANNGNAATGGGTNTAACTNCCAAAAAATGTNTNGTTTTCGAAGACTCTCAGGCNGGNATTATAGCNGCTAAAGCAGCTGGAATGACAGCAGTAGCTATTGGAGATAAAAANGATTTTNCAAATTACGANTTTTGTTATCCAAATTTTTCNNCAATAAATACTAGTGANTTAGAGATGCTGTTTTAGAATTAAAATAAAATTATAAATTGCTNTAATATGACATTTTCAAATGCAGAAAGTACATTATAAAATAGATCCTTGGAAAATNATAGAAAANGATTTTGATTCTTCCAAAGTCAAAGCTTCGGAAAGTATTTTTAGTTTAGGAAATGGATNNATGGGCCANCGNGCAAATTTCGAGGAGCATTACTCAGGGANNACTTTNCANGGCAGTTATATNGGGGGTATTTATTATCCAGATAAAACNAAAGTGGGTTGGTGGAAAAACGGATATCCNGAATATTTTGCAAAAGTTCTGAATTCNCCTAGTTGGATTGGAATCCACATCAATNTCAATGGTTTTCCGCTTGATTTGAATAAATGCTTAGAAGTTTCAAACTTTAAAAGAATACTTGACATGAAGTCTGGTATCTATATACGATCATTTGAAGCACAACTTACCCAAAGTAGTAGAATTGAGGTTGAGGTAAAGCGTTTTTTATCAATGGATAAAAACGAATTAGGGGTGATAAATTATAAAATAAAATCATTACAAGGTAAATCCAAATTAACTATTGAATCATTCATTGATGGTAACATTAAAAATGAAGATTCAAATTGGAGTGATCCTTTTTGGAAACATGGCGGTTCAGTTTGCTCTGAAGATTTAATTCTACTTAATTCTCAGACGTTAAAAACAAAATTTGATATTGCAACTTATGCTCATACTGAACTATTAAATCATTCTGGAGACCGTTTATCAAAATTTAACTTTAGTCAAAAAGAATTTAGAATAAGTCAAACTAAAAGATATGATTTGAATGAGCTTGAGCATTGTACTATTTTAAAATATGGTGGCTATATTAATGGATTAAATTATAATCGAAACAAGTTTGAAAAAATCGCAGAAGATATTGTTAAATATGCCTCTGACAAAGGTTTTAAAGCTCTAGAAGATGATCATCGAAAAGTTTGGTTGGAAATATGGGATCAATCTGATATTGAAATTGTAGGAGATGATAAAGCTCAACAGGGTATACGATTTAATATTTTCCAACTTAATCAAACTTACCATGGAAGAGATTCGAGACTAAATATTGGTCCTAAAGGATTTACAGGTGAAAAGTATGGAGGAAGCACATATTGGGATACTGAAGCCTATTGTTTACCCTTTTATATGGCTACCAAAAGTCATAAAGTTGCTCGTAATTTACTTAAATATAGATATGATCATTTAGAAAAGGCTATAGAAAATGCTGAAAAATTAGGTTTTAAAAATGGATCAGCTTTATATCCTATGGTAACAATGAATGGTGAGGAGTGCCATAATGAATGGGAAATAACTTTTGAGGAAATACACAGAAATGGAGCTATTGCATATGCTATTTTCAATTATGAAAGATTTACAGGAGATCTTACTTATATACCTGAAATGGGTCTTGAAGTGCTAATTGCAATTTCAAGATTTTGGACTGAACGCGTTAATTATTCAGAAAACAAAAAAGCCTATGTTATTTTGGGTGTTACAGGGCCTAATGAATATGAAAATAATGTAAATAACAATTGGTATACAAATTATTTAGCACAATGGTGTTTGCTATACACTACTAAGGAAATTCTAAAAATCAAAAAAAAGCATCCCCAGCATTGGAATAAAATAAAACAAAAAGTTTCTTGGCAAGAATCTGAAATTGATAAATGGAATCAAATTGCAACCCAGATCCACTTTCCAAGACATCCAGAGAACGATATTTTTTTACAACAAGAAGGTTTTTTAGATAAAACTATAATTCCAGCAAGTTCAATTGATAAAAGTGAAAGACCAATTAATCAGCACTGGTCATGGGATAGAATTCTGCGGTCGCCATTTATTAAACAGGCAGATGTTTTGCAGGGTTTATACCTTTTTGAAGAAAATTTTGATTACGAGTTCATCAAGAAGCATTTCGATTTTTATGAACCTTTAACAGTTCATGAATCATCACTTTCTGCATGCGTGCATTCTATTTTGGCATCTCGTTTAGGTAGAATAGAAAAAGCATATTCACTTTATCTTAGGACTTCTCGTTTGGATTTGGATGATTATAATAAAGAAGTTGAAGAGGGACTTCATATTACAAGTATGGCTGGTACGTGGATGAGTTTAGTTCAAGGTTTTGGGGGTGTTCGTATTATTAACAATCAATTACATATAGATTCAGTTCTTCCAAAATCATGGGAAAAGTATAATTTTAAAATCAACTACAGAAACACTTCTATAAATGTTGAAGTTGATAAGAATAAGGTAAACATAATTCATTCAAATCCTAGCCTTGCAATTTACTGTCATGGAGAACTAGTCAATATTTAAGATTTTATATGAAGTATTTATTTATTTATTTATTATTCCCTTTTTTTGCAATAGCTCAAATAGATCGGATAGAACCACCATTTTGGTGGCAAGGAATGAAAAATAAGAAGCTGAAAGTTTTATTATATGGAAAAGATCTATCTAAATATGATGTTAAAGCTCAGGGTATGAATATAGTAAGCATAGAAGAGGTTGAAAATAAAAATTATCTTTTTCTGAATTTTGATCTCACCAACCAAAAGGCTGGAAATTTTAAAATTAATTTGATTGAAGAAAAAAAAACAAAACACACATTTAGATATGAAATTAAAAGCCGAAATAGAAATTTTGATTTTTCAAGCTTTGATTCTTCGGATGTTGTTTATCTATTAATGCCAGATAGATTTGCTAATGGAAACCCATTAAATGATTCCCATCCGGACTTAAAAGATAAACTTAATCGCTCCGACAAAGATGGAAGACATGGAGGTGATTTGGAGGGTATTATTAAAAACTTAGACTACATCGAAGAATTAGGGGCAACCGCTATTTGGTCAACTCCTCTTTGCGAGGACAACGATCCCAGTGTTTCTTATCATACTTATGGCCAAAGCGATTTGTATCGAATTGATCCAAGATATGGATCCAATCAAGATTATAAAAGATTGGCTAATAGTCTTCATAAACGAGGCATGAAACTAATTATGGATTATGTAACTAACCATTGGGGCACTCAACATTGGATGGTTAAAGATCCACCAACAAAAAATTGGATTCATTATTTTGAAGAGTATACAAACACTAATCATAGAAAAGAGATACATTCTGATCCATATGCATCAATAATTGATAAAAAGGAATTACTAAAAGGCTGGTTCGTACCTACTATGGCAGATCTTAATCAAAGTCAACCGAAACTATTAAATTATTTGATTCAAAATGCCATTTGGTGGATTGAATTTGCTGGAATTGACGGTTTTAGAGTTGATACATTTCCATACAATAATCCTAAGCCAATGATTAAATGGCTAGAAGCTATTCGTCTGGAGTATCCAAAATTCAATATTGTTGGTGAAGGATGGATGTATAACAGTATTCATCTTTCATATTGGCAAGAGAACAGTCCAATTGCAGCAATACAGGGATTCAATTCAAAGTTGCCTAGCGTAAAAGATTTTGCTCTATATAATGCTTTTACAAAAGCATTCGGTGAGAGAGATAAGTATTGGGAGCATGGAATGACTAGAATTTATAAAACATTACAAAATGATTTTCTTTATCCAAATATTAATAATGTTCTGATATTTGCAGAAAATCATGATACTAATAGAATAAATGATTCTTATCCTAAATTCAAGTCATATAAAAGAATAATGGCAGCTTTGATGACTCTGAGAGGAATACCTCAAATTTATTATGGAAGTGAAATTGGAATGACTGGGAAAAAAGAAAACGGAGATGGTGACATTAGAAGAGATTTTCCTGGAGGTTGGATATCTGATAAAAAAAATGCGTTTAATAAGAAAGAAAGAACCCAAGTTCAAAAATCATATTTTAATTTTACAAAAAAATTGATTAACTGGCGCCGAACTAAAAGTGTTATTCATAAAGGTAAAACTCTTCATTATGTTCCCGAAAACGACGTTTATGTGTATTTTAGATATTCTGAAAAAAGTTGTGTAATGGTAATTATTAATAATAGCCCTAAAAAACAAAATCTTTCTCTCGACAGATTTCATGAAGGAATTGCGGGAAGAACAAATGGTTATGAAATAATATCCGAAAAACCAATTAACTTAGCTAAAAATCTTGAGGTTTCACCCGAAACAGCCTATATTATTGAATTACAATAGAACATGAAACAATATTTTGCACTTTTTTTTAGCCTTTTAATTTTATCCTGTCACTCTGGAAGTGAGGAGGCTCGAAAGCCTGAAGATTCAAATTTTCAAATTAAGCCTATTGAACCCATCACAAAAAATATTATATCCCAATCNGTATTGTATGAAGCCAATATCAGGCAATATTCAAATGAAGGAACTTTTAATGCTTTTGCTAATGATTTACCTATTATCAAAAAACTAGGAGTCAAGATTTTATGGCTAATGCCAATTAATCCAATTTCTACAACAAAAAGTAAGGGACCATTAGGTAGTTATTATGCTGTTTCTGATTACACCAAAGTTAACCCTGAGTTTGGTTCATTAGAAGATTTCAAAAATTTAGTTGATAAAGCTCATGAATTGGGCATATATGTTATTTTGGATTGGGTTCCAGGTCATACTGGCTGGGATCATCACTGGATTACTGAAAAGAGTGATTATTACCTAAAAAATAAAAAAGGTGAAATTATTGATCCAATAGATTTTAGGACAGGGAAATCTTTTGGTTGGACTGACGTTGCTGATTTAAACTATAATAATATTAAGATGCGTGAAGAACTTCGAGAGGCAATGATTTACTGGGTTAAAGAAACAAATATTGATGGATACAGAATTGACCAAGCATATGCAGTTCCTCAAGAATTTTATGATAAAACCTTAAAAGCATTAAGGGAAATAAAGCCATTATTTATTTTAGCAGAGACAGATATTTATCACCCTGGCGGAATAAAACTGGTTAATAAATTTGATGCGACTTACGATTGGCCTGGACATCAACTTTCAAAGGACGTAGCTCAAGGGAAAAAAAATGCTAACGATTATNATAAACATGTTAACAGGACATTACGGTTATATGGTACTGATAATATACTGGTAAANTTTGTTTCTAATCATGACGAAAANTCNTGGAACGGTACTGTTGAAGAAAGTTTTGGTGAAGCAGGTCACACCTTTATGNCATTAAATTTNACTCTNCCAGGGATGCCTTTAATTTATTCAGGTCAGGAATATGACTTANGNAAACGTTTACACTTTTTTGAAAAGGATAGCTTTCCAAAACTAAAAGGTAAAACGATGAATTTACTTAGACAACTTGGAGCACTTAAAAACAATCATAGGGCTCTCGAAACAGGATCATCAGGAGGTTCTTACAAACGTATAAATACGTCAAGAAATGATAAAATATTAGCTTTTGAAAGAGAAAAATCAGGAGATACAATTGTAGTATTAGCAAACCTTAGTAAAGATTATGTTCAATTTACTATGCCATATGACGGAGACTTTCATAGATATCAGGATTTCAAAAGAAAAACCCTTTCTTCCTCATACCAATATGATATGAAGCCTTGGGAATTCTGGATTTTAATTAAATAAAACTTTTTAAATTATTTATTTGAAAAATAAGAACAGACTTTTAGTTTTAAATTTCTACTTAGTTTTTAATCTAATTATGGTTAATTGTACAACGCAGTCATTCCCTATAATTATAGGTCATCGAGGGGCAATGGGATACATAGCTGAAAATACTTTACCATCGATCGAAAAAGCCATAGATTTAGGAGCAAATGGTGTAGAAATTGATATTTTTAGATGTGCTAGTGGAGAACTTATAGTTTTTCATGACAAAACTTTAGAAAAATTGACCAATGCAACTGGATATATTGAAGCACTAGATATAGACTCTATTCAAAAGATAGAAGTTTTAGAAGGTTATACCATCCCAACACTAAATGAAGTGTTAGATCTTATAAAAGGGCGAATTTTTGTAAACATTGAACTAAAAGGAAGCCAGACGGCTATCAAAACGAATGAAGTTTTGAATAACTATTTAAAAAATAATTTATGGTCTTCTGATAAATTTTTAATCTCAAGTTTTGATTGGGATGAGCTTAAGATATTTCGAAAAGTAAATCAGAAACTACCTGTTGCAGTAATCACTGAAGACGATCCATTAGATGCTATCCCTGTAGCCTTGGAATTAAATGCCGTGGCAATTAATCCAGATTATAAAACTCTCAATTCATCCAATATCAAAAAGATTAAAGAAAAAAAACTTAAAATTTACCCTTGGACAGTTAATGAAATNGATGATATAAATATGATGATTGATTTTCAGGTGGATGGAATAATAACTGACTATCCTGATCGTATCCCAAAACCAATAAACTAATTTAAAAATATTATTGCACCATTCAGAATTGCAGCAAAACTCACCCAAGCTAGGTAGGGGTATAGCATGAAAGATGCCTTTAGATCAATTAAGCGAAACCAGAAAATACTCCGTTGGATTAAAAACCACAAAATAATTATTACGATCATTGATAGAGAAGGCATTTTAAAACCGAAAAAAATTAATGACCACAATCCATTTACCAAAAGTTGAAAGGTAAAATATAAAACTGCTATTTTTTTGTTTTGATTATGTCTTCCATAAAACCAAACTCTACCTAAAGCAATACCCATTAGGATATATAAAGTAGTCCAAACAGGTGCAAAAATCCAATTTGGTGGAGAAAAAAAAGGCTTATTTAAATTTGAATACCAATTAGGTATTGCCTGCCTCGTTATTTTACTAGAAACAAAACCAACAAATAATGAAATAGTTATACCAATTAGACAATAAATAACAAGCCTATATTTGTTTTTTTTCATGGTTCATAAAACTAGAAAAAATACATTTAGAATAATTATCTAAATAAAGATTTCAATTGAAGCCCTATATTTGAAATGAAAATGAATGAAAATTTTTTTATTTCAAAAGCTATAGATCCATTACCATATGAATCGAATTGGGAAGCACCAAGTAATATTGCATTAATCAAATATTGGGGAAAAAAGAATCTACAAATACCGAAAAATCCTTCACTTAGTTTCACTTTAGATAAAAGTGTAACTAGAACCTCTATTCGTTTTGAGCCATCTAAATCTGGGAAATTTAACTTTAAATTTTTCTTCAATGATTCTCTCAAGCCTGATTTTGACGATAAACTGCATGTTTTCTTTGATCGTATTAAAAAATATGTATGTTGGATAACAAATTATGAGTTAACAATAAAAAGTATAAACACATTTCCACACAGCAGCGGTATTGCATCTTCAGCATCAGCAATGGCAGCACTTTCTTTAGCGATCATGGATTTAGAGAGCTATTTATTTAATTTTGAAAAAAATGATTTTTTCTTCACTAAAGCATCATTTTTAGCCAGAATCGGTTCTGGGAGTGCATCTAGAAGTATAAAAGGGCCAGTCACTATTTGGGGAGATAACAGAAAAATATCAAACTCCTCAGACCTGTATGCCATCGAATTTGGTAAAGATTTAAATTCAATTTTTAAATCTTACCAAGATATCATATTATTAGTTGATAAAGAATCAAAAAATGTATCGAGTACAAAGGGTCACGATCTAATGCATTCTAACCCATATGCTGAAAAAAGATTTTTACAAGCTAGAAGAAACTGTGATTCTTTAATCCCTATTATGAAATCAGGTGATCTAGACGCATTCATTAAAATTGTCGAATTGGAAGCTTTATCATTACATGCTATGATGATGACATCAAATCCTTATTATATTCTCATGAAACCTAATACGTTATCAATTATTGAAAAATTATGGGATTTCCGTAAGGAAAAAAATATTCCTGCTTGCTTTACAATGGACGCAGGAGCCAATGTTCATATCTTATATCCTTCAGAATATGAAAAACAAATGATCCCATTTATTGATCAAGAATTATCTTCATTTTGCAAGAACAAAGAATATATTGTTGATCAAGTTGGTGCTGGAGCAAGGAAACTAGATTAAATATCTTTTTAATTATAAATTTTATGAACCAGTCTTTCTTTTTTTCTAAAATTTTACTNTTTGGAGAATATGGAATAATAAAAAACTCAAGGGGTTTAACGGTACCCTATAGGTCCTATAAAGGTAATTTGAATACATCTTCAAAAATTAATAAGGAAATTGATTCTTCTCACAAAAAAATTTTAGAATTCGTAAAATATCTTAAGAATTTAAATCAAAATTTTGTAGAATTTAATTGGCAGAAGTTAGATAATGATCTCAAAGAAAATTTATATTTCAATAGCAATATACCTCAAGGTTATGGTTTAGGAAGTAGTGGTGCCCTTATAGCAGCAGTATATGAAAAGTATGCTATGTCAAAGATTATTCCTAGTAATTATACAACCTTGAAAAATATTCAAACTCTAAAAAAAATTTTTAGTCATATGGAATCTTATTTTCATGGTAATTCTTCTGGATTTGATCCTTTAGTTAGCTATTCAGACACCTCAATTTTGATCGGTCCAGGTAATCATATTAGTACTACTCAAATCCCTTCTCAAAAGAAAAATGCCAAAGGAGCTATTTTTTTAGTTGACAGTGGAAAAAGCAGAAAGACTACATCTATGATTTCAATATTTATGGAAAAAATGAAAAGCTCAAAATTTAGCCAGATAATCTTTAAAGATTTTATAAAGTTTTCTGAAAATTGCATTGATGACTTTCTAAATGAAAATCATGATTCTTTTTTTAGAAATATCAAAATATTGTCGTCTTTGGTCTTACAAAATTTTGATAAAATGATTCCAAAGCCAATTTTTCAATTATGGCAAGAAGGTATAAATACTGATAATTATTATCTTAAATTATGCGGATCTGGAGGAGGTGGTTATTTTTTAGGCTTTACAAAAGATTTTAAATCTGCAACAAAACTCTTGAAAGATTATCCTCTAGAGTTGGTTTATAAGCTTTAATTTATAAATATCTTAAATTTTATTAGTTGNTCAAAAAAACATGAAATCAAAAAACACTTCCCTAAACTCAGAAAAAAATACTAATATGAATCAACATGTTAGAATTAATAAATACTTATCAAATGCTGGACTTTGCTCTAGAAGAGAGGCAGATCAATATATTAAAATGGGTTTAGTAGAGGTAAATGGTAAAATAATTACAGAATTAGGTTTTAAAGTTAAGGCTTCAGATGAAGTTAAATATGATGGTACTCGCATTAAAACAAAACCATTTTTATATATTCTGATAAATAAACCAAAAGGATTCATTGCAACTTTTCAANGTGACAAAATAGCTAAGCCAGTTCAAGATTTAATAAGTACTAAAACCAATCCTGGGTTAATGCCTGTTGATGATATGGGTAGACCCATGACAGGTCTTTTGATTTTGACAAATGATGGTGAATTAAGGAAAAGACTCAACAAATCTAAATCTACAAAAATGGTCTATAAAGCCGTATTAAATGAAAATGTAACAAAGCAAATAATTAATAAATTAAAAACAGGTCAGATGGTATATAATAAACTTTTAAAAATAAAAGATATTAGCCATATTAAAGGGAAGCCTAAAAATGAAATTGGTTTAGAGGTCAATTCTATAGGTACATCTGAACTAGTAAAGCTTTTTAGTATATGTGGCTTAAGAGTTGTTTTAATTGATAGAGTTATATACGGTAGCCTTACAAAAAAAGATTTGCCAAGAGGAAAGTGGAGAAATTTAAGTTCTAAGGAAGTTGGTTTTTTGAAGATGATGTCCTAAACGCTCCCTAAAAAGCTCATAAAAAACACAAATGTAAACCAAAAAATAAGCTCCTATCTGCCAATATAATTTTTCTTCGACTATTTCTACTCCATAGGCGCTGTAGCTCCAAAAGACAGTCATACTCCACAAAACCGGGTATAAATATCCGCTTAAAATTCCTAGAATTATTAAGTTAATAATGTACCAAGGATGGACTGTTGTTGAGACAAAAAAAATAGATGCTTAAAATAAATAGCATATTTTTAAAAATATCTTTCGGCTCACGATTTGATTTAATAAAAGAGAAAACAAAAACAAATACTGAAATAAGGTAAGGTGTTATTTTTCCTATATCTTTAATAATGTTATATCCTTTCAATTTATATCCAATTGCTCTTATAATATTGTAAATACTACCGTTAAATTCAAAAGTTGAAAACCAAAGTTGTATGGTTTGAAGATAATTTGGAAAAAAATTTTCATCCCAATATGGTAAAAATATGATCCCACCAAAAATCAAAATAAATACTCCATAGACTATAAAATTCTTCAGTCCTAAATACTGAAAGAAAAAAGGAACTAAAATCAGAGGTAAAAGTTTAGTACCTATTGCAAATGCCATAAAAATTCCACCTAAAATAGGTTGTCGCTTAATGCAATAAAGCCATGAAATAAAGGTAAAACACATCATAAGACATTCTCCATGAAGATTTCCATAACCTTCAATAATTACCAATGGATTTAGGAAATACCATGCTAGATATTCTTTTGATAGTATTAATTTTTCTAACAAGCTTTTTATTACAAAAAATATTATCATCTCACTTACTAAATAGACGCTGCGTATGCAAAGAATTGGTGTGAAAATATTTTCAGAGTTAAAGTTGGCTGCTAAGGCAAATAAGCATTGACTTATTGGAGGATAATTTGAAAAATTATTTCTACTTAGATTCCCCATTTTTTCAAATAATAGTTGCGAATTGGGAAAACCTACTAAATCAATTATTT
Source organism: Flavobacteriaceae bacterium TMED68 (assembly GCA_002167525.1). Next base: position 155,972 of record NHDV01000005.1, on the reverse strand, counting down.
CATTTGGTGTGTAATGATAAGGATTAATTCCAAAAAGCTGAATGCTTCCATCCCAAATAAAGCGATAAAAATCTTGTGACAGATTAGGTATATAATTCCAAAAAATTAAACGGCATATTATTCCTAAAAAAAAAATATTTCCTATTGAAGAATACTTTTTAACCCAAATCCAAATTAAAATAAATAAAAACACGTATGTACCAATTAAGGGTAGCGTTTGATACCTTTTTAATTCAAACGAAAATAAAGCAAAGGCAAAAAATATTCCAAGTAATGTTATTGAACTTGAAATGATATAGTTTTTATTCATTATTTATGTTTTGGCTAATCCCAAAATAGCTTATAATTCCAAATCCAATAAAAAGAACCAGATGAAATAAAAACATTCCTAAATTAAATGATTTATTAAAACTCAAAGAGCATAGAATCCCAAAAAGAAAATAAATTGATAGCACTAATTCTAGCAAAGAATATGGAGATATCTTATTTTCAGAATATTTAAAATTTTTCAAAGAACTTTGGTTAAACTTTGGTGTACGAATAAAGGCACTTTTTTTACCTAAATAAGCCTCTAAAACTGCAACTGAATTGTGCACCGAGAACCCCAGAATTAATGTATAAAAGTTTATAAACCGCTTAATGTAAATCAAGAAAGAATAAAATCCACCTCCAAATGAGTGTTTGTGAACATGCCAATAACAATAAAAAAATATTATTGTACTTAAAATGAACAGGGAACTCATATTAAATATTAACTCATATTCGGGGAAAGTTTCTTTTATAAATATTAAGGGAACACTCAAAATTGCTATTAAAAAAACATTTAAAAACATATTGCTGCTAAATAAATGGAAAAAAGCATTTATTTTTTTGTTAAATGTATATTTATCAGAAAATAAAATCTTTGCAACCAATTTTCTAAAATTTTCCGCACCCCCTTTATTCCATCTGAATTGTTGAGAACGTATTGCATTGATTGTTATAGGAAGTTCTGCAGGTGTAACCACGTTATCCAAATAAACAAACTCCCAGTCTTTTAATTGGGCTCGATAGCTTAGATCTAAATCTTCTGTTAAAGTATCTGCTTTCCAATTCCCTGAATCAATTATGCAATCTTTTCTCCAAATCCCAGCTGTTCCATTAAAATTTATAAAATGTTTTTGCTGATTCCTACCTACTTGTTCTAGAAGAAAATGTGCATCTAGAGCAAAGGCTTGAACTTGAGTAAGAATTGAATGTTCACGGTTTAAATGTCCCCATCTGGTCTGAACTACTCCTACTTTATTATTTTGAAAATATGGAATCGTTTTTAGAAGCCAATCTGGATTGGGTAAAAAATCTGAATCAAAAATAGCTATGAATTCACCGCTTGCTGTTTTCAATCCATTTTTAAGTGCTCCAGCTTTAAACCCTTTTCTTTTAGTTCGAATAATATGATGTATAGGTATACCTTTGTCTTTATATTTTGAGACTATTTTTTTTGTAACTAATAGTGACTCGTCTGTTGAATCATCTAGTACCTGAATTTGAATTAACTCTTTTGGATATTCTAGATTTGTTATACATTTTAATAAGCGTTTTATGACATAAAATTCGTTGAACAGCGGTAATTGAATTGTTACTCTTGGAAGCTTTTCAGGAATTTTACATTTTAACTTGTTTTTTTTTTTGATAAATTTTAAAATACTTTAACATATTTAGTTGCAATAAGCTATAACAAAATATTATAACTAAACAACACACATATACTACTATAATCAACGTGACAAATATTTTAATAACTAAATCTGTTACTACTTCCATTTTGAAAAGTAAAATTTAAATATCCAAGTTAATATTTTATAGCCCGCTAAGAGAGTTCCTTTTATTGTTCCTGAAACTTTTGAAACACCAAGACGCTTACGATATCTGACTTGAATTTCTTTATAGGACATTTTTTTTCTTAAAACTTTGAGTTGCATTTCAATTGTCCATCCATAAGTTTTATCCTCCATTTTTAATTCTTGAAGAGATTGCCATTTAATAGCACGAAATGGACCTAAATCAGAAAACTTACCTTGATATAGCCATTTCATTAGAAAACAAGCTAATTTATTTCCAAAGATTTGTTGATATGTTAGAGAGCCCTTTTCCCTCAATTTTTTGTCTCTAGCTCCAATACAAAAAACAACCTCTTCACGAATAATCGGAGAAACAATTTGGTCAAGATCTTCTGCATAATCAGAATAATCACCATCCAAGAAAACTACAATATCTGGATTATTTTGGGCCAGGTGTTCTAAACCTTTCAAACATGCATAACCATAACCTTTTCTGTTTTCTGTAATTACTTCAGCCCCTTTTTTTTCTGCTATTTTAGATGTATTGTCTGTTGATGCATTATCAACAACAACTATTCTATCAACACTTTTCGGGATTGAATCAATTACAAGGCCTATCGATTGTGATTCATTATAAGCTGGTATAATAACAGCAATTTTTATATCAAATTTAATTTAGATGTTTAACTCTTTTTGCTGTTGGGGAACAATGAATTCGTCAAAATACCAGGAAGACCAAGACTCGAATGCTAAGAAAAAAGAAATGCCAAATGTAATTAATAGAAAAATTAGCATTGCTAGGTTTAAATTTTTTCTTTTGCGATCTACAGAACATTGATTTTGTTTTTTTCTAAAAATGTAGGTTGCATAGATACCTAGACCGATCGCAACTGTTCTTAAGATAATAGATCCTGTTCCTAAACTTCCATCTTCTTTGTAAAAAAAATCTGCAAATGATATAGCTACGACACCCCCCATCAAACCAAACATAAAAAGAACAGCAGGGGCAACACAACATAACATTCCTGTCAAGGCTGAAATCAGACCGTATTTTATTGACCACTTAAATGCATTTGGACTTTTCATATTCATTTTAATAAGGATCAAAAATATTTATTATTCGTTTAAATCCCAATTGTAAGGCAAATAATCGATTTTAAATTTATTAAGTTTAAATCCTGAATATTCAGATATAAATTCCTTGATCATTTTTTTGGATCCAAAGTCTTTTCCAAACCAAAGAAAGATTTTTGAGAGCTCGGATTTATTTTCCTTAATTATATTTTTTGTAGAATCAATTAAAAATTCCTTTGTTGCTGCATTCAACTGATTATTTAAATTTTTTTCAATATAAGCTTCATTTAGAAGTTTTGGACATGATTTTGAAGCACAATTTATTGCAAAATGAATCCTAGGTTCATTCATTTTTCTAAGAATTTTATGTTCTATATCTCCAAGACTGTAATTGTTTTTACCATCATTGAAGCATTTTGTTTTCCAAGGAAATTTGATCTCTTTAATACTTTTTAGAGGGTAATTTTTAATTATAAGATCTATTGTAAGAGCATTATATGCATTTATCCAATATGCTAGTTTATATTCTTTCGAAGTATTTTCATTAGGAGAATTTGATTCTAAAGTATTAATATAAGCATTTAGCTGATCGATATTTTTCCTCCATTCTTTGTAATTAACGATGCCGTCATTTGATACATATTTTTTTAATTGTGTATTCCATCTATGATGAATATTTTTTTGTGCAAATAAACTAGCTGAAAAAATTATGCAAAAAGCAAAATATAAAGTCCTCATGTTGTTCTGTAAATAAATCTTTAAATTAAAATTTTTAAATCAAATGACAATTAGATAAACTCTATCCAAATTTTTCCAAATACAGTTTATAAAGATTTAAATNATTTTTGAGATCGATAAAATCATCAATGTCATTTTCTATTCCTAGAAAGTAGACAGAATCATTTTTAATTTTTTTTAATGTTTCCTCCAAAACACGGTTTGTGCTCCAAGGAATATTTTGAAAAATTTTCTTTTTTATTTTTTTCATACCAATCAAATAATATCCACCATCGTAAGTAGGGCCAATCACAAAATCTTTATTCTCTAATACATTTCTTGCTCGAATTACCATACTCTCATTAATATTCCATAGATCAGTTCCAATTAGTATAACATTTTTATATTTTTCATTAAAGGCCCACTGAAAAGCTGATAACATTTTATTTCCTAGATCAGATCCATTTTGAACTAAAAAATTTTTTGCGTTATCAAAAATTGATTCCATTTTTTTATTTGGTTTACTTTGAAATACAATAATATCTTGATTGTTATTTGATATATTTTCAGCTGTTTTTTTAAGAAGTTGTAAATAAACCCAATGAGATTTTTCGAATCCTATCTTGTTACCAAGTCTGGTTTTAACTTCACCTTTTATAGGTGACTTTGCAAAAACCATCAATAAGTTTTTCATTAACGTATAGAAGAAATAAATGAACTTATATTTTCCACACCCTCTTTTTCAAGAAATTTAATAAATGCTGATCCNATTATTGCTCCACTTGAGTGTTTAATGGCTGTCAAATAGGTTTCTGAATTACTTATCCCAAAACCTACAACCGTTGGTGTGGATAGTTTCATTTTAGCTATGCGATTAAANTAGTCTGTTTGTAGGCTCCCGAATTTATCCTTAGCTCCAGTGACACTTGCACTACTAACCATATAAATAAAACCATTTGATACTTTATCAATATAGTTAATTCTTGCCTCAGGAGTTTGTGGAGTTATCAAAAACATATTATATAAACCATATTTTTCAAATAGGCTTTTATAATTTTCATGATAAACATCAACAGGTAGATCAGGAATAATTAATCCGTCAATACCTATTTTTTGACAANTTTGACAAAANTTTTCNATNCCGTATTGCATCATTGGATTTAAATAACCCATTATTACTAAGGGAATTTTAATTTTTTCACGAACATTTTCAAGTTGTGAAAAAAGTTTTTGTGTCGTCATTCCATTTCGTAATGCTTGAGTAGAACTTTTTTGAATAGTTGGCCCATCTGCTAACGGATCTGAAAAGGGTAGTCCAATTTCAACCATATCAACCCCAGAGGACTGAAGTTTTTCCAAGATAGACAATGTATCCTCTAGCTTTGGGTGGCCAGCTGAAAAATAGATAGACAAGAGTTTCTGGTCTTCTTTAAACTTTTTATCAATTCTATTCATTAAAGTTTGAAATAGTCTATATAAGTTGACAAATCCTTATCACCTCTACCAGAACAATTGAAAACAATTATTTCCTCTGGACCAAATTTACGGACATCAAGAACCGCAAATGCGTGAGCTGTTTCAATCGCTGGAATAATACCTTCGGTTTGAGATAAAGTTAGCCCCCAATCCATTGCCTCTTGATCAGGTATAGAGATAAATTCAGCCCTCTTAGATCTGAATAGATGCGCATGCATTGGCCCTACACCNGGATAATCTAAACCTGCTGAAATGGAGTAGGGTTCTGTAATTTGTCCATCACTGGATTGCATCAAAAGAGTTTTGCTACCGTGTATTATTCCCTCTTTACCNAGCGCAGATGTAGCAGCACTTTGACCTGAATCAATACCCTTACCTGCAGCTTCTATTGCAATTATATTAACCCGTTCATCGTTTAAATAATGATAATATAGACCTGCAGCGTTACTACCCCCACCAACACAAGCAATGACATGGTTGGGATAGTCTCTTCCCTCTTGTTCTTCAAGTTGCCATTTTGTTTCTTCACTAATAACAGATTGAAANCGTGCAACCATATCTGGATAAGGATGAGGTCCAACTACTGAACCAATTATATAATGCGTATCTATCGGATTGTTTATCCAGTCCCGAATTGCTTCGTTCGTTGCGTCTTTGAGAGTTTTACTACCAGACTTTGCTGAACGTACCTCAGCACCCAACATTTTCATTCGAGCTACATTAGGGGCTTGCCGGTGAATATCTAATTCGCCCATATATACAATACACTCGATACCCATTAAAGCACAAACAGTCGCTGTAGCAACACCATGTTGTCCAGCTCCTGTTTCGGCAATAATTCTATTTTTTCCAAGACGTTTTGCTAAAAGTATTTGTCCTATAGTATTGTTTACTTTATGTGCCCCAGTATGGCATAAGTCCTCTCTTTTTAAATAAATTTTTGTTTTGTATTTTTCTGATAAGCGACTTGCAAAATATAGTGGTGTGGGGCGTCCAACATAAACTTTTAAAAGATTTTCAAACTCTTTTTTAAAATCAGCTCGCCCAGTTATTTCTAAATAATTATCACGCAATTCAGCCACATTTGGATATAACATTTCTGGAATAAAAGCCCCTCCAAAATCACCATAATATCCTTTTTCATTTACATTATAATTCATACAATTCCTTTTTAAACAATTTTAATTTATCAATATTTTTTTTTGCAGGTGAAATTTCAAATTTACTATTTACATCAATAGCATAAATTGGTAATTGAGAATTTAATAATTTTTTGATTTGATCTATGTTATCTGTCCCAATTCCACCACTTAGAAAAAAGGGTTTTTGAAGTGGATAATTTTTAAGAATATCCCAATCAAAATTTATACCGTTTCCACCTGGCAGATCTCCTTTTGTGTCAAATAAAAAAAAGTCACAATTTTTTTCATATCTTTTCAAAATTGAAAAGTTATAATTATTACTTATCGAAAATGTTTTAATTACCTCAACATTTAAGTTTTTTATCACCTTGCAATAATCAGGTGTTTCATCACCGTGTAATTGTACTGCACTCAATTGATGTTTTACTATCATGGTTTCAATATAATCTATTGAAGCATTAACAAAGACTCCCGTTTTTTTAATACTATCTTCTATTTTTGGAGTTTTATCAGTAACGTATCTTTCCGAAGGTGCCCAAAAAATAAAGCCAATATAGTTCGGCTTCAGCTTACAAAGTGAAGTTATGTTTTCAAACTCTCGCATGCCGCAAACCTTTAATTTCATTGTGTAATTTTTTTGATAAAATCTTTAGCTGTATTCCCAGGGTGATCTGATTTCATGAAGTTTTCACCAATTAAAAAACCTTTGTAGCCGAATTCTATTAATTCTTTTATACTATTAGGATCACTTATTCCGCTCTCTGATACTTTTAAAAACTGGTCAGGTATTTTTTCTGCTAAACTTCTGCTTGTCTCTAATGAAACTTCAAAGGTTTTTAGGTTCCTATTGTTAACTCCAAATAAATCAATTGTTGGCATAATTGACTTTTCGATTTCTTCAAGGTTATGAACCTCCAATAATACTTCTAAGCCTAAGTTATTTGCTAGAGACGAAAAATTCTTAATTTCATTCCTAGATAATATTGCTGCAATAAGAAGAATAACGTCAGCCCCATTAGCTTTGGCTTCAATTATTTGATATTCGTCAATAACAAAATCTTTTCTAAGAAGAGGTAAACTAATTATTGATCTTGAAAGAATTAAATCTTCGAGAGACCCACTAAAATATTTTCCATCAGTTAAAACAGACATTCCACTCACACCAGCGTCCTCATACTCTTTAGCAACTTTAGTTACAGAAAGTGAACTATTAATATTTTTTTTTGAAGGGGAACGACGTTTGAATTCTGCGATAATACCAAAATCATTAATCTTAATTTTCTTTACAAGCGAGTTACAATGCCTATCAAAAAGAGGAGATGTTTCTAAATAAGACATTGGAAGCAATTTTTTTTTCTGAACCACTTCAACTTTTTTATCAGCTACTATTTTATTGAGAATATTCATTCTTTACTAATATTTTGAAGTTTGTTAAATGCTTCAAATGCTTTTCCTGATGTCAAAGATTCTTTTGCCAATTTAAAACCCTCAATTGGAGAAAGGTCCAAGGCAGTGGCAACAGCCATACCAGCATTTGCACAAACAACGTCTTCTTGTGATTTAGTACCCTTGTTTTGTAGTACATCTATAAAAATTTTAGCTGATGATTTAACATTATTTCCACCTTGAATAGATTTTACTTTTATTTGTTCTGTACCAAAATCTTTGGCTGTAATTAATTTTTCAAAATCATTTCCAATTGCTTTTACAGGACTAGTTAAAGAAATTTCATCATATCCGTCTAAGGAGTAAAGAATGGTAAAATTTATATTGGTTTTTTGTAATAGGTAATTATAAAGACGGGCTAGTTCAAGATTAAAAACTCCTGTTAGTTGATTTTTAGGAGAACATGGATTGACTAGTGGACCAAGCATATTNAAAAANGTTTTCAAACCNAGCTCCTTGCGAACGGGCCCAACATTTTTCATAGCAGGATGAAATAAAGGGGCATGGAGAATACATATTCCNGCCTTCTCTAAACAACGTTTTAAAAAGTCTTTATTATTGGAAAATTTAATNNCTAAGGCTTCGAGTACATTACTAGAACCNCATCCTGAGGAAACCCCGTAATTTCCNTGTTTTGTAACCTTTATTCCAGCTCCTGCAGTTACAAATGAGGATAATGTTGAAATATTAAAAGTATCCTTACCATCACCACCTGTACCACACAAATCTATTGTGTTAAATTCNCTTAAGTCTACTGAAATGCATAATTCGAGTAGTGCCTCTCGAAAACCTTCAAGCTCTTCAAGGCTAATATTTCGCATCATAAAGACNGTTAGAAAAGAAGCAATTTGNGAGTTATTANATTTGCCTNCAGCAATATTANTNATTATCTCTTTAGCCTCNTTTTTACTAAGGGATTCATAGTTCGTAAGTCTTTTAAGAGTAGTTTTCATACCTAACTTTNTATCCAATTTTCTAATATTTTTTTCCCATTGGGAGTTAAGACGGATTCAGGATGGTATTGAACAGATCTAACATCATAAGTTTTGTGTCTTAAAGACATAAGATGCCCTTCATCATCAAAAGATGTAGCTATTAATTCATTTGGTAATGGAGTAGCGACAACCCATGAATGGTATCGACCTATTTCAAACTTTTTTGGTAAGTCTTTAAAAAGTATGTCACTTTCCGATATAGTTACAGACGTTGAAATGCCATGGTAAACTTTTTTCATATTTACAAGGGTTGCACCAAAAACCTCACCAATTGCCTGCTGTCCTAGGCATACCCCTAGTATTTTTTTTGTTGGAGCATAATGTTCAATAGCTTCTTTTAATAAACCAGATTCATCTGGTATTCCAGGACCGGGTGATAAAAGAATTAATGGATATTCTTCAATTTCATCAAGTTTGAATTCATCATTACGTTTTACAGTAACATTACAATCAAGCTCTTCTAGATAATGAACAAGATTATATGTAAATGAGTCGTAATTATCTATAACAAAAACTTTTTTCATTAATCAAATTTTTTCTGCTTGTAACAAAGCTTTGTCTAAAGCGCCTAATTTATTATATACTTCTTGTAATTCATTTTCTGGTACAGAAGCTGCTACAATNCCAGCTCCAGCTTGATAATGCANTCTATTGTTCATACTCAAAAATGATCGTATAATTATCGCATGGTTAAAATTTCCATAGAAGTCCATATATCCAATAGCTCCACCATAAAAATTTCGTTGTGTTTTTTCATATTTATCTATAAGTTGAAGCGCTTTATGTTTGGGTGCTCCGCTTAAAGTACCTGCAGGAAATGTATCTGCTACTACTCTGAATGTCTTCGCTGAATCTTTCATAGTGCATGTAACTTTAGAAACCAGATGTATTACATGCGAAAAAAATTGAATCTCACGATTTTTTTCAACTAAAACATTTGAACCGTTTCTACTCAAATCGTTTCTGGCTAAATCGACTAACATTACATGCTCACTATTTTCTTTTGGATCTTTGGCTAATTCTTNGGCTGCCTGAGTATCTTTTAGNTCATTACCTGTTCTTCGAAAAGTACCAGCGATAGGATGAATTTCTGCTTTTCCGTTATTCACAATTAATTGAGCTTCTGGTGAACTCCCAAATATTTTGAAATATCCGTAGTCGAAAAAAAATAGATAAGGTGATGGATTTATGGAACGAAGAGTTCTGTATACATTGAATTCGTCACCTTTAAATTTTTGTGAAAATTGACGAGACAATACTAGTTGAAATACATCTCCCCTGTAACAATGCTCTTTTCCTTTTTTTACAAAATCAATGAACTCAAAATCTGTTAAATTAGAAGATTTTTCTCCGACCTTTTCAAATTTAAAAGGAGTANTAATTTGAGAATATAATAACTTTTCAATCTTATCTAAATTATGATCACCGTCATAAATATTAGAAAACAAATAGGCCTCNTGATTAAANAAACTTATGGNAATAATATTTTCATAGACAGCATANTACATGTCAGGNATNTATATTCCACTTTTATTTCTGTCTAATTTTATTTTATCAAAACGTTCAACAGCTTCNTGAGCGATAAATCCAAAAACACCATTACTAATAAATTCAAANGGTTGTTTTTCACTCTTAAATTGAGTTGAGAATTCATGCACGCGTTCGGGAATATCAATTGATTCGTCAACTTTCTCAACTATTGAACTTTTGTCAGGAAAATGAGTTGTTAATTTTTTATTTTTTAATTCAATTGAAGCAATAGGATTACAGCATATGTATGAAAAGTTTTTGTTATTTGAAGAATAATCACTGCTCTCAAGAAGTAAGGAATGTGGAAATACATCTCTTACTTTCAGATAAACATTTACTGGTGTAATCGTATCTGCCAGGATTTTTTTGAATTCGGTTTTTAAAGAATAAACTTTCATACGTTCATAAAATTAAAAAAGGCTTGTCGTGATGACAAGCCTTTTTTAATTAGTAATATTAAATTTCGTCACACGAGTGTCTCTTGCTCTGCGCACCACCAGTTAATATTGCAAATTAAAGTTTTCATTATTCAAATATAATATAAAATTTAGAACCCTAAAATTTTATATTATTCAAGTGAATTAAAACTGTGAGTCTTATTTAAAAATAAAGGCTAACNNCTAATTCGATATCGTCGTAAATAAGCTTATCTCCTAAATTAGAAAAAAAACTTGATGATCTATACTTAACATCAAATTTAGATCTATCGAAAACCATATCTACCCTTGCACCCTCAGTGTTTAATGATAATNCAAAATCAGTTGGTTTTGTTATTCCTTTAATTGTTAAATCCCCTTTAACTTTATATTTATTACCATCAATNTTTTNTANNGAGGTCATCTTTAATGAAGATCTAGGATATTCTTCCACAGAAAAAAAATCTTCAGAGCGCAAATGGTTTTCAAGATAATCTTTGGATCTTCCTGACAAATCCTCATTTAATAAGCTTAACATATCAACAATAAATTCTCCTCCAACTATTTCATCGTTATCAAACAAAATATTTCCTGATATAAATTTTAAGGAGCCGTAATGAATTTTAGTGGTAATTTCCTTTCCAGTCCATTTAATTTTACTTAGTTGTATGTTTATATTTTTATTTTGACCAAATAAATTTAGGTTTATGAAGGCTAGAAGTATAAATATAAATAACTTTTTCATGATTTTTTTTAACAAATTAAAAGTTAATTTTCTAATTACTAAATTTATTTTAATTCAAATTGTCTAGATATTGTTTTTCAATTTGTATAATCACAATCACTGTTGTAATTTTAATTTATGGATTTAAGCCAAGATAAATGGTCAGCAATGCACCGAAGTAAAAAAGAAACTATTCTATTAGATGTCCGAACTTTAGAGGAATATAATAGCGGGCACATTCCAAACGCTCAATTAATTGATATTCAAAACCCTCCAAATTTCATGCAAGAATTAGAATTACTTAACCCTTCAAAAACATATCTTGTTTACTGTAGGTCTGGTGCTAGAAGTTCNCAGGCATGCCTATTGATGAAAAATAAAGGGATAGAAAATTGTTTTAATTTGCTAGGAGGTATAAATGAATGGTGTGGGGAGATTNTNNGTTAAAATGAAAACATCAACTAAAANTCGTATTTTTTTTGAAAGAAATGGTTTTGCAGTTTGTTCNCGTTTAGCCGAAATATTTGGAATGAAAGTGAAAAGTGTTCGTTTATTTTTCATTTATGCATCNTTTGCGACTCTTGTAGGTGGTTTTGTACTTTATTTAATATTAGCATTTTGGCTNAAATTAAAGGACCTTATTTACACTAAGCGTACNTCCGTNTTCGATTTGTGAATTAAGAATTGTCATTTTGAATAATTTCTTTTCATCTATTTTGTAGAAATGTTTCATGTCTAATAATTTGATATTCTAATCCTTTTTATGATATTGGAGTATCAAATTTTATACGCAGAAAATGAAGTCTACTTATCTTAAAAAAAACACTTTATTATATTTTTTTTTCTTACTNCCATGTAGTAATCTTTTTTCCCAGGAGCGTGGNTTAGATGAAAAAATTAATGAGGCCTTTACTCCAATTGCAAATTGGTGGGAAGGATTAATACTTCATAATTTTCCAGGTACAGAGATCCCGACAATAATAATCCTGTTGGTAGGAGGGGCACTTTTTTTCACATTTTATTTTGGGTTTGTTAACATTCGCCATTTTTTAACTGCTATAAATACGGTACGAGGAAAATACGATNGTTTAGATGAAAATATAAGGNAGGAACATAAAACTCAAAANTCAGAAACATCAGATGTAACTGAATTAAAAAAAACTGACCAAGGGGAGGTGAGNCATTTTCAAGCACTAGCAACGGCAGTCTCTGGAACTGTGGGTAACGGAAATATNGCNGGTGTCGCACTTGCAATAGCAGTTGGAGGACCAGGTGCCACTTTTTGGATGATACTATGCGGTTTAATAGGTATGTCAACAAAATTTGTAGAATGTACCTTAGGGGTAAAATACAGGGACGTTGGTTCAGACGGCACTGTTTATGGAGGTCCCATGTACTATTTAACAAAAGGACTCAAAGAGAAAGGTTTTGTTACTCTAGGAAAAACTNTAGCAGTGATATTTGCTTTTTTGTGTATCGGAGCTTCTTTTGGTGGAGGTAACGCGGCTCAATCTAATCAGGCTGCTATGCAACTTGTTAGCTCTTTTGGAATGACTGGCGGGAGTGCGAGAACTATTATAGGGATAATAATGATGATTTTGGTGGGTATTATAATAATAGGCGGAATAAAAAGAATTGCTTATGTAACTGAAAAGGTTGTTCCATTTATGGCGCTAATGTATATAATTGCCTGTTTGTATATAATTGTTTCAAATTTTAGTTTTGTTGATGANGCGTTCGGAATGATTTTTAGCCAAGCCTTTAANCCTCAAGCTGGNCTTGGAGGCTTGTTAGGNGTATTAATTACAGGCTTTAGAAGAGCTGCTTTTTCNAATGAGGCAGGAGCTGGTTCAGCATCAATTGCCCATTCGGCTGTAAAAACAAAATATCCAGCTTCAGAAGGTTTAGTTGCTCTATTAGAGCCATTTATTGATACGGTTGTCATATGTACGATGACAGCTTTGGTCATAATCATTTTCAATGGTAATAATAGTGTTTTCGAATACGGTGGCGTTGGAGGTGTAGTTATGATTAATGGGTTACCTGCTGAGGGTGCTGGTATTACTGCAGCTGCATTTTCAGAATACATTTCATTTTCCGGTCCTTTTCTGACAATAGCTGTTGTATTATTCGCAATCTCAACAATGATTTCATGGTCATATTATGGTTTACAATCGTGGATGTATATTTTTGGGAAAGGCAAACCTTCAGAACTAACTTACAAATCAATTTTCCTTATTTTTATTGTAATTGGTGCTGCTGGTGATATGTCATCAGTTTGGGCGTTTTCAGATGCGATGATTCTGGCATTAGTTTTTCCCAATATGATAGGACTATTAATTCTGTTTCCTAGAGTTAGAGATGAATTGAATCGGTATATAAATTCAATAAGGACTGTTAAAAATTAATTGGAAATCTGAAAGATTTTATATTGCAAACTATGCTAAACTGTTGACAGGTATTTGTTTAATAATTCTATTATGACAAAGTGTTTACAACAACACCCATTCTGTCTTAACTTTTTGTTATTTTCCCAAACAAACTCTAAATAATAAGACTATATTTGTAATAAAACTTGTTTATGATTGATTTCGAACTACGCCCAGACATAAAAACTTCCGAAACCCAACGGATGGTTTATGAGGCAGCTAGAGACTTTGCGACACAATTTATAAAGCCAAATGTTATGGAGTGGGATGAGGCTCAATATTTTCCCGCAGAAATTTTTGACAAAGCTGGTGCGCTAGGGTTCATGGGAATGCTTATACCAGAAAGTTATGGAGGCTCGGGTATGGGTTATCATGAGTACGTCACATTAATTGAAACAATATCGATAGTTGATCCTTCTATAGGTCTTTCAATAGCTGCACATAATTCTTTATGTGTGAATCACATATATTCTTTTGGAACCGAAGAACAAAGACTTAGATGGCTACCAAAGTTATGTGAGGGAACAGCCATCGGAGCATGGGGCTTAACTGAACATAACACTGGATCTGATGCTAAGGGCATGTCAACTACAGCGCATAAACAAGGAGACCAATGGATTTTAAATGGGACTAAAAATTTTATCACTCATGGTATTTCAGCTGACATTGCAGTTGTTATTGCTAGGAGTGGCGAAAAAGGTGACAATCGGGGAACTACTGCGTTTGTTGTAGAAAGGGGAACGTCTGGCTTTTATTCTGGTAAAAAGGAAAATAAAATGGGTATGAGAGCTTCAGAGACTGCAGAAATGATTTTTGAGAACTGCGTAATCTCTGACGAAAATCGTCTAGGCCCAGTTGGTGACGGTTTTATTCAGTCAATGAAAATTTTAGATGGAGGAAGAATTTCAATAGCCGCTCTTTCCTTAGGGATAGCAAAAGGAGCTTATAATGCTTCACTATCATACTCAAAGGAGAGGAAACAATTTGGTAAATCTATAAGTGATTTTCAGGGAATTTCTTTTAAACTAGTTGATATGGCTACTGAAATTGAAGCCGCTTCACTTTTGACTCAAAAGGCATCAGAGATGAAAAATCAAAACTTGAGTGTAACCCAGTCAGGTGCTATGGCTAAGCTTTTTGCTTCAGAAACTTGCGTAAAGGTTGCTAATGAAGCCGTACAAATCCACGGTGGATATGGATTTACAAAGGATTATCCAGTTGAGAAATTTTTAAGAGATTCTAAGTTGTGTACAATTGGAGAAGGAACAAGTGAAATCCAAAAAATTGTAATAGCTAGAAAAATTTTGAATTCTTAGAGTTAGAATTTAGATAAGATCATCAAGTAAATTCTTTTGTTTATATTTGCCCTCATGTTGAAAGGAGGTATAATAGCATGTTGATAATTCCAATTAAAGAAGGAGAAAGCATTGACCGCGCCCTAAAAAGGTTTAAGCGTAAATTCGATAAAACTGGTGCTATGAGACAATTACGGGCTAGAAAGCAATTCGTAAAACCATCAGTTAAACATCGTCAAAAGATACAAAAGGCTCAATATATTCAACGTTTAACGGACAACGAGGATGTTTAATTCTTAATCTGTTTATTCACTTTAGCTTTATTTGGTTGAAGTCATTAACTTTACTTTAAAAGTTATATGACTATACGGGCTTTTTTAGACCACATTTCTCTTGAAAAAAAATATTCATCCAATACATTAAAAGCCTACAAAAAGAATCTTGATGACTTTGAAAAATTTATTGTTTCAAACAATTTTGACACTTCTATTGAAAAGGCTACTTATAAGGAAATTAGATCTTGGATTGTCTTTCTTGTAGAACAAGGAAATAGTAAAAGAACTATTAATAGAAAAATTTCTGTTTTAGCTTCTTATTACAAATTTTTATTAAGGACTGAAACAATTAGTATTTCCCCACTTAAAGAGCATAAAGCTTTGAAAACAGAAAAGAAAGTGGTCATTCCCTTTTCTAAAGATGAAATAAATAAATTGATGTCTGAAGATTATTTTTCAGATAATTATACAGGTTTTCTTCAACAAACAATTATCAAACTCTTCTATTTTACTGGCATAAGAAGAAGTGAACTTATTGAATTAAAGATCAATGATTTTGATTTTTCGCAAAGTTTAATAAAGGTTATTGGTAAAGGAAATAAAGAACGTTTGATCCCCCTTTTACCAGAGATAAAGGACCAAATCAATAGACTTTTGGACTTTCAAAAAATAGATAAAATTCAAAAGCAAGAGGACTTATTATTTGTTAATAACAATGGGAAAAAGCTCTCTACAGCATTTGTTTATAAGACCGTAAAAATGTACTTTGGATATGTATCAAGTAAAATAAAGCGAAGCCCACATGTCCTAAGACACAGCTTCGCAACTCATTTACTTGACCAAGGAGCGGATTTAAATGCAATCAAGGATCTTTTGGGACATGCTAGTATAGCTGCAACGCAGCATTACACTCAAAGTAGTATGGCAAAGATTCAAGAAGTTTATAAAAAAGCTCATCCTAAAGAAAAAAAAAATAATTAAAAAAACTCTTATGGTAACAATGCATTTTAGAGCCGTAAATTTTAAAGCGGGAATTAGACTTAAAGAATACGCTAAAAAGCGAATTGAAAAGCTTTCTTTATTTAATAAACAAATCTTAGAGGTCTTTGTATTTACTAAAGTTGAAAATAATTCTGACGGTCTCAATAAGTGGGCCGAGCTCAAAATTGAAATACCTGGAGATTATGTTATAGTTAAGAAAATTTCTCGGTCTTTTGAAAAATCTATTCATAATGCAGCGGAAAGTGCTGTAAGAATTTTGAAGAAAAGAAAAGGCAAAGAAAGGAGCTAGTAAATTTTGATTTTTTCTTTTGATTCCAATAAAATTAACATTTAATTTGCAATCAAATTTATAAGAATATCTAATTTGCCGATGTAGCTCAGCTGGCTAGAGCAGCTGATTTGTAATCAGCAGGTCGTGGGTTCGAGTCCCTCCATCGGCTCTAGTTATTAAAAAAATTAAAAAAATATTTTGGAATTAACATATGGTTATATCTTAAAAGAATAGGGGAGATACTCAAGCGGCCAACGAGGGCAGACTGTAAATCTGTTGTTTTTAACTTCGCAGGTTCGAATCCTGCTCTCCCCACAACTTTATTTTAATAGAATTAATTATCTTCATGAATAAAACACCAAATTATAAAGTGAATTTAGGTAACAAAATGCGAGAGTAGCTCAGTTGGTAGAGCGTCAGCCTTCCAAGCTGAATGTCGCCGGTTCGAACCCGGTCTCTCGCTCTCTTTTTTTGCCGATGTAGCTCAGGGGTAGAGCGTTTCCTTGGTAAGGAAGAGGTCACGAGTTCAAATCTCGTCATTGGCTCATCTGATAATCAAAAACTTACGTTAAGATTTCATCAAAACAAAATCACCTTTAATGATTATTTACTGATTATTAAGGGTTTTTTTGTATCTGGACTTTTCATTCATTTTTATCGAAATACCATTGCAACGCCGTGGCATTAACAGATCATATGTAAATCACATGTAGATCATATGTTCATCGTATGTTATTAGCTATGAAAAAAGGTGAAAAAATATGACCGATTCAGAGGTTTGTGATTGACAACGAAAAAACTTATGTGTACAGCTTTTTACTCGGCTTTT
This sequence comes from Flavobacteriaceae bacterium TMED68, assembly GCA_002167525.1. The sequence goes on along the minus strand of NHDV01000005.1, from coordinate 138,531 downwards.
CTCTTACTAATTTTTGATTTTAATAAGTTATAGCTCCCACCTCTAGGTGCTGACCTTGCATTTAAGGAAATGTTAGTTTTAATTATCAAATAAGGATTTGAAAAAGTGCCGTGCCATTTTTTAAAGTTTCCNTATAGCTTGACTCCCTTTTTATTTAAGACATATTCCCTGTAATATCCATGATCATAAAAAATTTTATTTTCTATAAATTTATAGGACGTTGGAGCTTTAATTGGCTTGTAGGAGTAACAACCATAAAATAACAATACAAAACTTAGAACTGAAAATTTCAACTTTGTAAATTAACTACATTAAATTTAAGAATTGTGTTTCAAATAAGTCTATATGGTTTTGTAATTTTACTAAATGCAAAAATATATAAATAGAACTGCAATAACTTTGTATTTAAACCTTTTGATCGGACTAATTCATGTTTTACATGAATTTGAAATCCTAAATTTCATCCCCGACACATACTACTTCATAATTCCAGTATCATTCTTGTTGACATTGATAGTTTGGAATGGCCTTTTAATTTTGGATAAAAATAAATGATTGAATATTTTTTTACTTGTCCATTTTGTTGGGAGGAAATTTCAATGTTATTAGAAAGATCGGATGAAGTTCAAAATTATATTGAAGATTGCGAAGTTTGTTGTCAGCCTATTCAAATTGAATATCTATTTCAAAAAGAGGTAGAAAGATTTAGTGTCATTACATAATTTTATTTTCTACTAATCTTACATGCGTTTTATGTAATTTTGGTATGTGAAAATTGCAAAATTATTTGGGGCTACTTTCGCCTTGTTATCCGTCATTTTAGGTGCACTAAACAGCCATAATTTCAAAAAAATACTTCCTGAAACGGCATCTGAATCCATTGATATAAGTCTTAGATATTTAATGTTTCATGGCTTAGCGTTATTAATTCTATCTGCTTTATCTGTTGAGGGAAAGAAACTAATTTCATTTTTTTTAATTATCGGCACGCTACTTTTTTCTTTTAGTATTTTATTATTATCATTTCAAACACAAATCGATTTCAATATGAGTTGGTTAGGACCTATTACTCCTTTTGGTGGATGCCTATTAATTTTTGGATGGATTTTAATTCTTTTCCAATTCATTAAAAATTAGTTTTAGGGTTTTCTAGAAAATGAATCAATTAGGATAAATAATAAAGTGAAAAACAATTTTTATATTAGTGATGAAACCAAAAATTTAAACAAAAATGAAAAAATACATAATAGCCTTTATTTGCTGCTTTGTATCAGTTTCTATTGCAAGTATAATACCAACAATACTGTTTTATGGACCTGAACAATCTGAATTAAGTAGACTTTTCCCTGGTGTTGTAAACGAAGTTCCTGATCCGTTATTTATATTAATTAGTGCAACTGCATTGATAATGTTATGGGTTATAACTTTTGATAAAATGGGTGTTACAAATTTAAAAAATGGATCAATTACAGGAATTTGGTTTGGAACCCTAACCTTTACCTTTTTTGGCTTCCAATTTATGGCTCTAACTAATATTGTTTCAATCCAATTTGCTTTAACAGATATATTTATATCGGCAATTATGNGTGCAGTTCAAGGGGGAGCTATTGGATGGTCATTAGGCAGATTTGCTTAAAATAATTGTATAATACAATAGGCTTNTTGTAAAAAAGGATAAATTAAGATTATCCTCAGCTAAATATTTTTATATTTTAGGATAGTAATCTTTTGTAATATCCGATTTTACGTCACCTGTGTGCTTTGTAGAGGTTGGCTCAAACAAAAGAATCCAAGTTTCTATTTTAGAAGATGGACGATGTTCGACTCCCTTTGGAACTACAATCATTTCTCCAGGTAGAACCTCTTCTATTTTGTCACGATATTCCATGTTAAGCTTTCCTTTTATCACATAAAATAATTCATCTTCATTTTTGTGTGAATGCCAAACAAATTCCCCCTTTATTTTTGCTAATAAAACTTGCTGATTATTTAATTCAGCAATTGAATGAGGACTCCAAATGGCCTCAAATTCTTTGTATTTTGATAAGATGTTTATTTTGTCCATTTATATGAACTTCCTAAATATTTAAGTCTTATTTAAGACAAATAAGTATCAATTCTAGGCTTATTAACTGGAATTTCTTTTTCAAAAGCTAAGAAATTATCTAATCTGTCATTAGAATCGTAAATGGGGTATATGGAAATCTGACATAAATAAGTCTCCCCATTTTTTCTATAATTCATGAGTGATCCACTGAAAGTATGGTTATAGAACAATTCTTNTCGAATTTGATTTTTAACTGATTTAGAAGTTTCTTCTCCTTGTAGAAAAGATGGCTTTTTGCCTAATGCATACTTTTTAGAATAGCCTGTCATATCTCTAAAACCACCGCTAACCCATAGTATTTTTTGGTTCGTATCAGTAAGAACCATAGCATCATAGTCTACTTGAAATACCTTTTTAGTTAATTCAGTTGTCCAAGTGTCATTTAAAATGGATTTGATATGTGCAATATCATTATTTCTTCTGAACTCATTAACCAAGCTTTGGTAATTCTCTAGGTGAATATCAAAGCTTGCTAGCGGTAAAAAGTTTTTTTTACTTCCTTTCATTTTAAATTTGATGGGAAACCCCAACTTTTAATTTAGCATGTTGCGCTATGCTAAGATTTTTAAATTAAATTTATTGATAGTAGTTNAAATTCTAAATAAATATAATACAATATGGCTATACTCCAAAAATTACTTTATTGATAGTTATGATAAAAAACTATTTTTTGGGCTGTTATTTTAAATTTATTTTTTGGATTTGTGTAAAATTGAAATTTTAAATTAGGGGGATGAAAAAATATTATTCAACTTATTACCTTATTGATTGAAGCCCTCTTTTTATGGTTTAAAAATTTGATTTATGATCTATTTTTTCGTGCTGAAATAAAGCTTTTTATAAAACTTATCATAGCCCATAAGGAAGAAATTATCATTAATGATACTCGAATTATTGCATAGGTATTATCTCTTTCAAATGCACCCAATAAAGGCTTTACCAAACCAAATAATATAAAAAAAGTGAGTAAAACAGCAATATGTGCAAGAACCTTGTTTTCATTTTTCACTCCCCTATTTACAAGCAAAAGTATTATACCAATAATTACTGGAATTAGTGCTGTGATTGCTTTAGATTCTGATTCAAAATAACCCCATAATCCCATAGATATGAGAATTGTTGCGTTTAATAAACTTGATGAACTTGCTTTCATAATTTTTATTTAAAGTTAAAAATAAAAAGAAAAAAATAGTTTTTATATTAATTTGTGTTGACTTTGTTTTGGAATTCGTTAATCAAAATCAACAGTTTCAATTTGGCTGTACAATTAAATTATTTAAATAAAGTGTTTCAATATTGATTTTTACAGTTGCATTGATTACCCCACCTTCCATCAGTTTGCTTTATTCTTTCAAAACAAATATTTAAACATTTATATGTACTCTTTATCAATTTATTAAACTTGGGGTTTAATAAATTGATATCAGTTTGTTTTTTTAAATCGTTAAATACATTTTTTGAAATTTCAATAACTAACTTTACATTTCCTATGTGTTCAAAATTTTCTTGGAAAAAGCGCCAGTCGCCTGATGTAACGTGTACATTATTTGTAACTCTGACCTCATAGTAAGGAAAAAAACTTTCTTTATTTTTTATTTGATTTAGGAATAAAATCCCTTTATCGTTATATTCATTTGGAATAAACACATCATTTGCTATTTCGTTTTTTATTTTTTCTTTCATTGAAATTTCTTTTACATCACTAGAAGGTTTTTGAGAAAAAAAATATAATATGCAAAGCAAAAATGTAACAAAAAATAATATTGTGATACTTTTTTTCATGTGATTATGTAATTATCAAATTAAACCGTTTAACAACTAAAAAAGATAAATTTAAGTGAAACTCAAAAACATTGAAAAATTATATTGTTTATATATTTCTATATTAAAAAAAAACATTCGCTTTATTAATAAAAATATTCTTTTTTTGAGTCAATTATTAAATTCACTAACAGTTGAACTAGTAAAAATTTGATCATGGAAAAAAAAGATTATTTCGGACAAAAAGAAATGGAATTAGCATTAATAGAAATAAAAAATCAGATAGAACAGTCAAATTTTTCCCCTGAGATAATTTTTAGCATAAATAGGGGAGGGTGTATTCCAGGAGTTTACCTTTCACATTTACTTAGTATCCCTCATCATGTAATAAATGTACAACTGAGGGATCAGAAAAAAAATATCAATATTTCTAATTTATTGGAGTTTGCCAAATTAGAAAAGAATATTCTAATAGTAGACGATATAAATGATACAGGAGCTACTTTTAATTTTGTCAAAAATTCCTTAGCTAAATACAAGGGTAATTTTAGTTATGCTTCTTTAATTGAAAATAAGTCTAGTAACTTTAAAGTAGATTTCAAAGCAAAAATAATTGATAAAAAAATAAATCCAAATTGGATCGTCTTTCAATGGGAAAATCTTAAACAAATTGAATTAAAATAAATGGTGAATAAAAATCTATTGCTTTTTTTAATCATAATTCACGTTTTTATTACCACTTTATCTAATGCGTTAGTCGCCATACCATTAAATGTTTATGATTTTAAAATCACATGGGGTGCACTGATTTTTCCTCTTGTTGTAGTAATAACAGACCTCACAGTAAGATTAGTTGGTAAAAGAATTGCCCAAAAGACTATTTTTTTTTCATATCCTTTGGCAATTATTTCATCAATACTAGTGGTTTTCTTTGAGGGTAATTTATTATCTGTGGCATTAAGAATAGGTATTGCAAGTGCAACAGCTTATGCCCTAGGTATGACAATTGATGTTTATGCCTTTCAGACTATACGAGAAAAATACTCATCATGGTGGATAGCTCCGTCATTATCTACTGTAATATCAAATGTAATTGATTCATATGTATTCTTTTTTGCTGCTTTTTATAATTCAGAAAACATATATATGTCAAAAAATTGGATTGAAATTGCAACCACCCAAACCATCATTAAAGTTATAATTGGTTTAATTTTCTTTTTACCAGCTTATGGTATTTTACTCAATTTTCTTCTGAAATACATAAAAAAAAAAGATAATCTTATAAGTTGATAAATACTTTTTTTAAGTTTAAAGAGTAAATTTCTATTAAAATCATGGAGAAAAATGTTTTTGGTGAGCCTATAAAAGTTTGTTGTTCAAGTCCTATGACAGGTTACTTTAGAGACGGATTATGTCGAACGATTTCTCATGATACAGGAACACATACCGTATGTGCAGTAATTACTGATGAGTTTTTGAAATTTTCAGCTTCTAAGGGTAATGATTTAATTACACCAATACACTTTTACCAATTTCCTGGTTTAAAAGAAGGTGATAGATGGTGTTTATGTGTGAACAGATGGATTGAGGCAGAAAAAGCAGGTAAAGCCCCGAAGATTATTTTAGAAGCAACACATGAAAAGACATTAGATTATACTTCTCTAAATTTACTTATTCAATATGCCCATAAGGATTGACAAAGATTATCTAAACTGTTTAAAAATAGATTTATCTTTTATAAATATTATTCTTAAATAGATATTTTAGTTCGGAAGTTTTAATCTCCAAATTTCCAATCAGTATTTATANTTTATTAATAAATTTTAATTATATGTGTATTGAGATTAAGTATCTGTTAAAATAATAGTGATTTTTGATTTTTTTGATATTTGTAACTTGTTTGTAATAATTTATTGATTTGTTTGATTATGTGGGGATAAGGTAATGGAGTAGGATGATGACTGATGGACCAATCCTTATTATTAACTCCCCACTTTTTATATTTTAAACTATTACAATTTCATATNAAATATTCAATATGTTAAAATGATGCTTAGTTATTGATAATTTCTTATGCACTTCATAAATTTATAAAATGCTATATGTTAATGAAATTTTAGGTGCNTCCTTCTGTCTTTTTTCTGTAGTTCTTGGAGCTTTTACATCACATTATTTAAAAAAAATTATTCCAGATTCAGCGATCCAATCATTTGAGGTGGGTGTAAGATATCTAATGTATCATGGATTAGTTTTAATGATATTACCACAATTTTACCTTGATATTAATCCGTTAGTTTTTAGATTTTTCGTCCTAGGAACATGTATTTTTTCTTTTAGTATTTTTTTGCTTTCAATTAAAAGTTTGATAAAAATTAATTTAAACTGGTTAGGACCTTTAACTCCCGTAGGTGGAGGAATTTTAATTATTGCTTGGATATTTCTTCTGTTCGAGTTGATCGATCCATTTTTAAATTAGTTTAAAAAAACCTTTTTTGACTAATATCAAAAAGGGAAACAAAACCTTCATTTTCAGATTTACTTATTAATACCAATTCCTTTAATGCTTGTAATCCCATCTTATTAAAAATTAGGACTAAATTTTGTTGGCTAGTTGATATTGGATAAATTATGTGTTCATTTGAANGTTTATTTATTTTTTCCCAATAATTTATATCAATGTCTTTGACAACTAAATGAAAGGCTTTACAATTAAATGAAAAAGTGGATGGAATGAGACTTTATGAATATTTATTATTTACAAATGATTATGAAACTAAAGAAAAAGCATCAATTATTAATCAATAAGTNTATNTTAAATTAAGATTAAAACCAAAAATTTAATTAATTTTTAAAATTATTGCAGAGTATTATTTACTAAAATTTATAACAATGAAAAAAATATTTTTTACAATAACTACAATTTTACTTATTTCTTGCGCTCAGAAGAACAATTCAGTACATTCTGAAAATAATTGCGACTCAGCCCCCGAATATTTTTTACTAAGGCCAGAGGTAGAAAAGGNCTATGGGTATTCTCATGCAGTAAAAATTTGTAATCAAGTTAAAATATCTGGGGCCGTAAGTATGGATGATGAGGGTAGACCAACTGCTGCAGGAAATTTAGAACAACAAATGAAAAATTGTTATTCAGATTTACAAAAAATCCTAGAACATTTCAACTCTTCATTTGAAGACGTTGTAGTGGAAAATATTTTTACTACTGACATGGGTAAATTTTTAGAGGTTGCTTCTTATCGAAATAATATTTACGTTGATAGATTCCCAACAGGTTCTTGGTTAGGAGTGAAAGAGCTGGCGTTGCCCGAATTCATGATTGAAATAGAGTTAGAAGTACATATTTCTGGAGAAAAAAATAAAATGGAANAGTATCCTGACCAAGATAATGATTAATNATAGAGGATAAGCAATTCTGTATTTTAATTATAAAAATCGGTAGTTTTGAAAAAATTCTTAGTTTTAATAAAACCAAATTATGAAGCTTTTTACAACTAATCAAAACAAGTCTGAAAGAGTACTCAGATTTATTCTATCAGTTTTTCTAATACCTGCTCCCATTGTTTATCAGTTTGACCCATTTTCAATAGTTCAGTCTGTTGTTGGGGGTATTTTACTATTTAATGCTATTTCTGGGATGTGTGTTATTTATCGTTTTTTTGGCGCCAATACTTGCAAATTATAGTTACGAGTAAAAAATTATTTATCTATAATTAACATATCCCAAACTTCACCTACACTGTTTTCATCTAAAACAAAAGATTCGTTTCCTATCNATATGCATGGTGTTCCAGGGAAATAGGATTTAGTCCCAGCAGATATAACTTTACCGTCTACAACTTTTAAACTTCTTATAACACCTGTGGTTTCACCATTTTCTAGAATATATTTCTGACAATTTTTCCAATAGGTTGGATATTCAGAGTTCATGTCTTGAGAAAAACCTGCCAAGTAAATATTTTCTTCCCCATCTACAAATAAATCAAAAACCTCACTGTTCTGCCAGCCGTCGTCTACAGATCCAATTTCGCACGAGGTCCGAGCACCATTTGTCCAGTATGTTGGCTTCGTTAGGTAGCCAAGAAAATTGTGAGGTACCATTACAGTTCCAGCCATAATTTTTTTATTTCCAAGGATTTTAATGTACTTAGCTTCCCCGTCTCCATGTCTTGGCCGATTCAGATTTACTCTTTGTTTGTTTTTCCAATAAGCTGGTATCAGGTTGTGTGATTTCATATAGTAACCAACATTATAAATATTGTTTTCTGAATCCATTTCTATTCCCCATGTCATAGAATCGGCATTAGTTGTCAAATTAAATTTGACACCATTCCTCCAATAGCACGACCCATTTTTAAAATAACCTCCTACGTAAATATCCTCTTCGTGCAAAATAATACGTTGTCCTTCAGAATATTGACCTTCAAGTTCTATTAATGTTTGATCTGTGCCCTCTAAATTTAAACTCCAAATGCTTCCAGCTCCACCGTATTTCCATCCAGTAACATAAATTTTTTCATTTTGAAAAAATAATCCTGTAGCCTCATCAGAATCACCCATCAAAGTAATCTTATTTTGATTTATCCAAATAACAGCTCCATCATCTAGCGTTGATCCAGCAACAATGATATTTTTGTCTTCCAAATTATTACTCAGGAAGTTATCGGATTCAGATAAAGCATCCTCACCTGAACATCCAAGGAAAAAAATAAAAACTACAATCTTAAAAGATTTAAATATATTTTTTATCATTATTTTTAAGTTTTAAACGAAAACCAATAAAAAACTAAAAATTAAAACTACTTACTTATTCAATTTTAAAAATTTTCCATAAACATTCAAAATTTAAGATATTTAAGTTTTAAAGTAAAATCAGCCTAAAATTATTTTTATGGATAACTTATCAAAAACAAAAAAACTTCTTATAGCCTTCTTGCTTTGGATTTCAGCAGGCTTTTTTTTCTATTTTTACTTTTTTAAGTAAACCTAAAGGCTCATGATTGTTTATTGCATAAATATTTATTTAGAAACCTAAATCGACCCAAATAAAAAACTTAATATTTATTTCATATCTATGTAATCCTGTAGTAATATTTTTTTCTCTTTTAAATTATAAAATCTTTAACTCAAAAAAAACTTAAAAAGCGATAAGCTAATCAAAAAAATTAGTAAATTTGCGCTCCTTAAAATAACATTGAAACAACTATTATTATGGCTAAAGAAACTTTCGATCGGTCGAAACCACACCTAAACATTGGAACGATTGGTCACGTTGATCATGGTAAAACTACACTTACAGCTGCTATTACTAAGGTTTTAGCTGACGCTGGTTTCTCAGAAGCTAGGAGCTTTGATCAAATTGATAATGCCCCGGAAGAAAAGGAACGTGGAATTACAATTAATACATCACACGTTGAATATCAAACATCAAATAGGCACTACGCTCACGTAGATTGTCCTGGTCACGCTGATTATGTAAAAAATATGGTTACTGGCGCAGCTCAAATGGACGGAGCAATTCTTGTGGTAGCTGCTACAGACGGTCCAATGCCACAGACAAGAGAACACATTTTACTTGGTCGTCAAGTTGGAGTTCCAAGAATTGTTGTTTTCCTTAACAAAGCTGATATGGTAGATGATGAGGAATTATTAGAATTAGTTGAAATGGAGGTGAGAGAATTACTTTCATTTTATGATTATGATGGTGATAATACACCTGTTATACTAGGATCAGCTTTAGGTGCCCTAAATGGAGAACAAAAATGGGTTGATACAGTCATGAAATTGATGGAGCAAGTAGACACTTGGATTGAATTACCTAAAAGAGATGTAGACAAAGATTTTTTAATGCCTGTTGAAGATGTATTTTCAATTACTGGACGCGGAACAGTTGCAACTGGTAGAATTGAAACGGGAGTCGCTAATACTAGCGATGAAATCGATATTATCGGCATGGGAGCTGAAAAAATGAAATCTACAATTACTGGTGTTGAGATGTTTAGAAAAATTTTAGACAGAGGCGAAGCTGGAGACAACGTTGGAATACTACTCCGAGGTATTGAAAAAACAGATATTAAAAGAGGCATGGTACTTTGTAAAACAGGTTCTGTAAAACCTCATGCTAAGTTCAAAGCTGAAGTCTATATTTTGAAAAAAGAGGAAGGTGGTCGACACACCCCTTTTCATAATAATTATAGACCGCAATTTTATGTAAGAACAACAGATGTTACGGGCAATATTGTTTTACCGAATGGGGTTGAAATGGTTATGCCTGGAGATAATTTAACAATTAATGTTGATTTGATCCAACCTGTAGCACTTAATACTGGTCTCAGGTTTGCTATCCGAGAAGGTGGTAGAACTGTTGGAGCTGGCCAAGTCACGGAAATTTTAGATTAACTATAAAACAATTTTTGAATTACACACCTTGGACATTTCAGTTTTGTTTATACCCTTAGTGTCTAGAAAATACGGGTTTAGCTCAGTTGGTAGAGCACTGGTCTCCAAAACCAGGTGTCGGGAGTTCGAGCCTCTCAACCCGTGCTGAAAAACAATAGATGGCAGAAATAATTAATTACATAAAGGGTTCTTTTGAAGAACTAAAAAATAATGTTTCATGGACTGAGCGCTCAGAACTTCAGCGCCTAGTAGTNATTGTTTTGTTTTTTTCAGTTTTTTTTTCTTTAGCTATATGGGGGGCAGATACAGTTTTTTCGAGAATAATTAAATTATACTTTAGTCTAATTGGATAATATGGCAACAACAACAAACGAAAAAAGGTGGTACGTTGTTCGTGCTGTTAGTGGCCAAGAGTCTAAAATTAAAGACTATATAAAGTCTGAAATTTCACGCTTTGGTTATGAATCGGCAGTAGAAGATCTTTTAGTCCCAACCGAGAAAGTAATTCAAATAAGAAATGGCAAGAAAATTAGCAAAGAAAGGACATATTTTCCTGGATACATTATGATTAAAGCTAATCTTTCTGGTGAACTGCCTCACATAATAAGATCTGTTACAAATGTTATTGGATTTTTAGGCGAAACTAAAGGAGGAGTTCCTGTACCAATGCGAGAAGCTGAGGTAAATAGGATGCTTGGTAAAGTTGATGAATTAGCATTAACGACAGAACACATTTCTATCCCGTTTATTGTTGGAGAAAATGTTAAAGTGATTGATGGTCCTTTTAATGGATTCACAGGATCTATAGAGAAAGTTAATGAAGAAAAACGTAAACTTGAGGTAATGGTTAAAATTTTTGGTAGAAAGACTCCATTAGAGTTGAGCTATATGCAGGTAGAAAAAATTTAATTCAATATTTAATAAGGTGAGATTGTTTTAGGGCACTTTNATCTAAATAATATAAACTATTAATGGCAAAAGAAATAAATAAAATATTAAAACTACAGGTACGAGGAGGAGCTGCAAACCCCTCCCCGCCAGTAGGCCCCGCTCTTGGGTCCGCCGGTGTAAATATTATGGAATTTTGTAAGCAATTTAATGCTAGAACTCAAGACACTCCAGGTAAAGTTTTACCTGTAGTGATAACTGTTTTTAAGGATAATTCGTTTGAGTTTATAATTAAAACACCACCTGCAGCCGTTCAACTAATGGAAGCAGCAAAAGCAAAAAAGGGGTCTGGGGAACCAAATAGAGAAAAAGTAGCTACTGTAACTTGGGATCAGGTCAAGGTTATAGCTGAAGACAAAATGCCAGACTTGAATGCATTCACAATTGAATCAGCGATGAAAATGGTTGCTGGAACTGCTCGTTCAATGGGATTTCAAATTTCAGGAGATGCGCCATTTTAATTTAAATNATTACAATGCCAAAACAAACTAAAAATCAGANAAAACTAGTTTTAAAAGTGGATCCCAATAAAATATATTCTCTCAGGGAGGCATCNTCATTGGTNAAAGAAATTACTTTCACAAAATTTGATGCTAGCATTGACATGGCTATTCGTTTAGGTGTTGATCCAAAAAAAGCTACCGAGATGGTTAGAGGTATTGTGGCTTTGCCGCATGGAACAGGTAAAAATGTTAGAGTATTGGCATTGGTAACAGCAGATAAAGAAGGTGAAGCAAAAGAGGCTGGTGCTGATTTTTTTGGACTTGATGAATATTTACAAAAAATAAAAGATGGTTGGACCGACATTGACATAATTGTCACTATGCCAAGCGTTATGGGAAAACTTGGGCCATTAGGAAAGATATTAGGTCCACGTGGTCTAATGCCAAATCCCAAAACAGGTACTGTCACTACGGATATTAAAAAGGCAATAACTGATATAAAAGGTGGAAAAATTGACTTTAAAGTTGATAAAACTGGAATAATTCACGCATCAATCGGTAAAGTATCGTTTTCTGCTGATAAAATTTTTGATAATGCTGATGAACTTATCAAAACTATCGAAAAAATTAAACCATCAACCTCAAAAGGCACATATATTAAAAGTATCTTTATGTCTAGTACAATGAGTCAAGGAATTTCTATTGATACAAAATTAGCTTAANAGATAATTATCNAAGATGATAAAAGAAAGAAAACAACAAGTAATAGAAGACCTTAAAGAAGCATTAAGAGAGGTTAAAAACTTATATTTAGCTGATATTAGCGGNCTCAANGCATCAGAAACAAGCGATCTGAGACGCACTTGCTTTAATGAAAAAATTAAACTACAAGTTGTTAAAAACACNTTNTTGGCGAAAGCCATGGGNAATTCCNATCATGATTTTGGTGATTTGATAGACACTCTTAAGGGTAACACATCCTTAATGATTTCTGACTCTGGTAATGCCCCTGCAAAGGTTATCAAAAACTTTAGAAAAAAATCTGATAGGCCAATTTTGAAAGGAGCTTTTATAGAACAGACTGTCTATATTGGTGATGATCAAATTGATAAGCTAGTAGCTATAAAATCAAAAGATGAAGTAATTGGTGATATTGTATCATTATTACAGTCACCCATTGAGAATTTAGTTTCATCACTCCAGTCAGGGGGTGGGAAATTATCTGGAATTTTAAAATCACTTTCAGAAAAATGATTCCTGACAAAATTAGTTTTGCAACNAAATAAATAAGTTTAATTAGAAATACAACAAAAATGGCAGATTTAAAAGAATTCGCAGAAAAACTGGTCGGTTTGACAGTCAAAGAGGTCAATGAGTTGGCCGATATTTTAAAAGAAGAGTATGGTATAGAGCCCTCTGCAACTGCAGTAGCCGTAGCAGGACCTATAGCTGGAGATACATCAGGAGATTCTGCTGGAGAAAAGTCGGAATTTGACGTAATCCTTAAAGCAGCTGGAGGTTCCAAACTAGCTGTGGTTAAATTAGTAAAAGAATTGACTGGTCTTGGTTTAAAAGAAGCTAAAGATTTAGTTGATAAAGCACCTACACCACTAAAAGAGGGTATAGCAAAAGATGAAGCTGAATCGCTTCAAAAATCTCTTGAAGAAGCAGGTGCAGAGGTTGAGCTTAAGTAGATTTAATAATCATTATTATAGTTTCAGGCTTTTGGATAATCCAGAGGCCAACTTCCCTTATATACATTCATTCAATTTATTCATATACTATTAAACTTGATTTAAATGCCAATTAAAAACAGTCAAAGAACTAGTTTTGCAGGTGCAAAACACATTCCTGAGTATCCGGACTTCCTTGATATTCAAATTAAATCTTTCCAAGATTTTTTCCAATTAGAAACAAAATCTGATGAGAGAAATGAGGAGGGACTTTTCAATACATTTAAAGAGAATTTTCCTATTTCTGATACTAGAAACCAATTTGTTCTAGAGTTTTTAGATTATTTTGTAGATCCACCAAGATATACTATACAAGAGTGTATTGAAAGGGGACTTACTTATTCAGTTCCACTTAAAGCCCGATTAAAACTATTCTGTAATGATCTGGAGCATGAAGATTTTGAAACCATCGTCCAAGATGTTTTTCTTGGAACCATACCGTATATGACACCTAGTGGGACATTTGTAATAAATGGTGCCGAAAGGATTGTTGTTTCGCAACTACACCGTTCTCCAGGCGTATTTTTTGGTCAATCCTTTCATGCAAATGGAACAAAATTATATTCTGCAAGAGTTATACCTTTCAAAGGCTCATGGATTGAATTTGCAACAGACATTAACAGTGTAATGTATGCTTACATAGACCGTAAGAAAAAATTGCCTGTAACTACTCTCTTTAGGGCAATTGGATTTGAGCACGACCGTGATATTTTAGAAATCTTTGATCTTGCAGAAGAAATAAAGGTCACCAAGACGGGTCTAAAAAAAATACTTGGAAGAAAATTAGCTGCACGTGTTTTGAAAAGCTGGATTGAGGATTTTGTGGATGAAGATACCGGTGAGGTTATATCAATTGAAAGAAACGAAATAGTAATAGATAGAGATACTATTCTCGAAAAAGAGCATATTGATGAAATTATAGAGGCCGGAGCAAAAAATATCCTTTTACACAAAAAGGATGCTCACATGTCTGATTACGCCATTATTTATAATACTTTACAAAAAGACCCTACTAACTCAGAAAAAGAAGCTGTTGAGCACATTTACAGACAACTGAGAAATGCTGAACCACCCGATGAAGACACTGCAAGAGGAATAATAGATAAATTGTTTTTCTCAGATCAGAGATATAACCTAGGTGAGGTTGGCCGTTATAGAATGAATAAAAAGTTAGGACTTGATGTTGAGATGGATAAACAAGTTTTAACTAAAGAAGATATAATTACAATCATAAAATATCTTATTGAATTGATCAACTCAAAAGCTGAAATTGATGATATTGATCACCTTTCAAACAGGAGAGTTAGAACTGTCGGAGAACAGCTTTCATCACAGTTTGGAGTTGGACTAGCTAGAATGGCAAGAACTATTAGAGAAAGAATGAACGTTAGAGATAATGAGGTATTCACTCCAATTGATCTTATAAACGCAAAAACACTTTCTTCAGTTATTAATACATTTTTTGGTACTAACCAATTATCTCAGTTTATGGACCAAACTAACCCTTTAGCTGAAATTACTCATAAGCGGAGACTTTCTGCCTTAGGACCCGGTGGATTATCCCGAGAAAGAGCTGGATTTGAGGTACGTGATGTTCATTACACTCATTATGGCCGTCTCTGTCCAATCGAAACACCAGAAGGACCAAACATTGGATTAATATCCTCATTAGGTGTTTACGCTAAGGTAAATAACCTCGGGTTTATAGAGACTCCATATCGAAAGGTTGAGAATGGTAAAATTGATTTAAATGAAACACATTACTTAAGTGCTGAGGAAGAAGAGAACAAACTCATAGCCCAAGCAAATATAGAATATGATGATAATGGAAAAATACTTGATGAGAAGATTATTGCTCGTGATCAAGCAGACTTTCCAGTTGTTGGTCCTCAGCAGATAAGTTATACTGATGTAGCTCCGAACCAGATTGCTTCTATTTCTGCATCCTTAATTCCTTTCTTAGAGCACGATGACGCTAATCGGGCATTAATGGGATCAAACATGATGCGTCAAGCAGTTCCATTATTACGCCCAGAATCACCAATTGTTGGTACAGGACTTGAAAAGCAAGTAGCCTCCGACTCTAGAGTTCTGGTAAATGCAGAAAACGAAGGAGTTGTTGAATATGTTGATGCTGATAAAATTACCATTCGTTATAATCTAACAGAATCTCAAGAACTCGTCAGATTCGAGGGAATGAAGAAAACCTACAATCTTGTAAAATTTAGAAAGACAAATCAAGGAACTTGTATAAATCTTAAACCGATTGTCAAGAAAGGAGACCATGTTAGAAAGGGTCAGGTCCTTTGCCAGGGCTATGCTACAGACGGAGGAGAATTAGCTCTAGGGCGAAACATGAAGGTAGCTTTTATGCCATGGAAAGGCTACAATTTTGAAGATGCAATAGTAATTTCAGAAAAGGTAGTAAGAGAGGATATTTTTACATCTATTCATATAGATGAATATTCACTTGATGTTCGAGACACAAAATTAGGAGCTGAAGAATTAACAAATGATATCCCAAATGTCAGCGAAGAGGCTACGAAGGATCTTGACGAAAATGGCATGATCCGTGTAGGTGCTGAGGTAAACTCAGGTGATATATTAATTGGGAAGATAACACCAAAAGGAGAATCTGATCCAACTCCCGAGGAAAAATTGTTAAGAGCTATATTTGGAGACAAAGCAGGTGATGTTAAAGATGCATCCTTGAAAGCCCCTCCTTCTCTTAGTGGAGTTGTGATTGATAAAAAGCTTTTCACACGCTCTATTAAAGACAAACGTAAAAGAAATTTAGATAAAGAGGAATTAGATTCACTTGAAAGAAAATATGATGAAAAGTTTGATGACTTAAAGCAGGTTTTAGTTGAAAAATTATTTTCTGTTGTAAACGGTAAAACCTGCCAAGGCATAACTAATGACTTAGGCGAGGAAATTATGCCGAAGGGAAAGAAATATTCATTAAAATTACTTTCTTCAGTTGATGATTATACTCACTTGTCCAAAAGTACTTGGACAACTTCTAAAGAAACTAATAGTTTAATTGCAGATTTGATTCATAATTATAGAATCAAAGAAAATGACCTTCAAGGAGCTTTACGCCGTGAAAAATTTACAATTAGTGTTGGAGATGAACTTCCTGCGGGCGTAAAGAAACTTGCAAAAGTTTACGTTGCAAAAAAACGAAAACTTAAAGTAGGCGATAAAATGGCGGGGCGTCACGGTAATAAAGGTATTGTAGCGAGGATAGTTCGTGAAGAAGAAATGCCATTTTTAGAGGATGGTACACCAGTAGACATTGTTTTAAATCCACTTGGTGTTCCATCAAGGATGAATATTGGTCAAATTTATGAAACAGTATTAGGTTGGGCTGGACAAAACCTTGGTGAAAAATATGCTACTCCAATTTTTGATGGTGCTTCAATAGATGAAATTAATAAGTTGACAGAAAAAGCTAAAGTACCAAAATACGGCCATACATACCTTTTTGATGGTGGTACTGGCGAACGTTTTGATCAGCCTGCTACAGTTGGAGTAATTTACATGTTGAAATTAGGACATATGGTTGATGATAAGATGCATTCAAGATCAATAGGTCCATATTCATTAATCACTCAACAGCCCCTAGGTGGTAAAGCACAGTTTGGAGGACAAAGATTTGGGGAAATGGAAGTTTGGGCGTTGGAGGCTTATGGGGCGTCAAGCACATTGCAAGAGATTCTAACTGTCAAATCTGATGACGTAATTGGGAGGGCTAAAACTTATGAATCTATTGTTAAGGGTGATACACTACCTGAGGCTGGATTACCAGAATCTTTTAATGTTTTAATGCACGAATTAAAAGGTCTCGGACTTGATATAAGATTGGAAGAATAATTTTTAAAATAAAATAAATGGCTAGAAACAGCGAAATCATTACTCAAAAAAAATTTAATAAAATCTCAATAGGATTAGCTTCACCTGAAATAATTTTAGGAAACTCTAGAGGTGAGGTACTCAAACCAGAGACAATAAATTATAGGACACACAAACCCGAACGTGACGGACTTTTTTGTGAACGAATTTTTGGTCCTGTTAAAGATTATGAATGTGCATGTGGCAAATACAAAAGGATAAGGTATAAAGGAATTGTATGTGACAGATGTGGAGTAGAAGTAACTGAAAAAAAAGTGCGCCGTGACAGAGTTGGCCATATTAATCTGGTAGTTCCCGTGGCACATATATGGTATTTTCGTTCTTTACCCAATAAAATAGGGTATTTATTAGGCCTTCCCTCAAAAAAACTAGACATGATTATTTATTATGAAAGATATGTAGTCATTCAACCTGGGAGTGCAAAAAATGAAGAAGGTGATAATTTAAAACAGTTGGATTTTCTAACAGAGGAAGAGTATCTTAATGTAATGGAACAAATACCAGCAGAAAATCAATATTTAGAGGACTCTAACCCAGAAAAATTTATTGCGAAAATGGGTGCAGACTGTTTAATTGATTTATTGGCACGTATAGATTTAAAAACACTTTCATATGAATTAAGGCACAAGGCAAATAATGAAACATCAAAACAAAGAAAAACAGAAGCTTTAAAACGTCTCCAAGTAGTTGAAGCATTTCGTGATGCAAATGAAAGAGGAGAAAATTTGCCAGAGTGGATGATAATGAAGGTTATTCCTGTAATTCCACCTGAGTTGAGACCACTGGTACCACTCGATGGTGGCCGTTTTGCAACTTCAGATTTAAATGATTTGTATAGAAGAGTTATAATTAGAAACAACCGTTTAAAAAGACTAGTTGAGATTAAAGCACCTGAAGTAATTTTAAGAAACGAAAAAAGAATGCTTCAAGAATCAGTTGATTCCCTTTTTGATAATACAAGAAAAGCTTCTGCAGTAAAAACTGATTCAAATCGACCATTAAAATCACTATCCGATTCTCTAAAAGGTAAGCAAGGTAGATTTCGACAAAACTTATTAGGTAAAAGAGTTGATTATTCAGCAAGATCAGTCATAGTAGTTGGTCCTGAGTTGAAACTGTTCGAATGTGGACTACCCAAGGATATGGCAGCTGAATTGTACAAACCTTTTATAATACGAAAGATAATAGAAAGAGGGATTGTAAAAACTGTAAAATCAGCTAAAAAAATAATTGATAGAAAAGAGCCTGTTGTTTGGGACATATTAGAGAATGTGTTGAAAGGACACCCTGTCCTACTTAATCGAGCTCCTACTCTTCACCGACTGGGTATTCAGGCATTTCAACCAAAATTGATTGAAGGAAAAGCAATCCAGTTGCACCCTCTTGTCTGCACTGCATTTAACGCTGACTTTGATGGAGATCAAATGGCAGTGCACCTTCCTCTTGGCCCAGAGGCAATTTTAGAAGCACAGCTATTAATGTTAGCCTCCCATAGTATATTAAATCCAGCTAATGGATCACCAATAACCGTTCCATCTCAGGACATGGTTTTAGGTCTTTATTATATGACGAAGGCTAAAATATCCTCTGAAAAAGAGAAAGTTAAGGGGGAAGGACTCACTTTTTATTCTGTCGAAGAAGTTCATATCGCTTACAATGAGAAAAGAGTAGAACTAAATGCAGTAATTAAAATAAGGGCAAAAGTTTTAAATAATGAGGGAGAGCTTCAAGAAAAAATTATTGAAACAACTGTTGGACGTGTTTTATTTAATGAGGTAGTTCCAGAAGCCGCAGGCTTTTTTAATGTTGTTTTGACTAAAAAAAATCTACGTGAGATTATTGGTGAAATACTCAAGGTTACTAGTGTTCCAGAGACTGCAAATTTTTTGGACAAGATTAAGTCAATGGGATACGGTTTCGCTTTTAAAGGAGGGCTTTCCTTTAGCTTAGGTGATATCATTATACCACCAGAAAAGCTCAAAATGATTGACGAAGCTAATAGTCAAGTAGATGGTGTTATTGGTAATTATAATATGGGACTAATAACTAATAACGAGAGATATAACCAAGTAATAGACATTTGGACTTCCACTAATGCGAAGTTGACTGAGCTAGCAATGAAAAGAATAAGTGAGGATCAGACGGGTTTCAATTCTGTTTATATGATGTTGGATTCAGGTGCAAGAGGTTCAAAAGAACAAATTCGTCAACTTACAGGTATGAGAGGTCTTATGGCAAAACCCAAAAAATCAAATGTTGGTGGAGGTGAAATCATTGAAAATCCAATACTATCCAATTTCAAAGAAGGATTATCTATTTTAGAGTATTTTATATCAACGCATGGTGCTCGAAAGGGGCTTGCGGACACCGCATTAAAGACTGCTGATGCTGGATATCTAACAAGACGACTCCATGATGTATCACAGGATGTTATTGTTAATATCGAGGACTGTGGAACTTTACGAGGAGTTGAAGTNAAACCTCTTAAGAAGAATGAAGAGATAGTNGAAACNTTAGGGGAGAGAATTCTTGGTAGGGTAACATTACATGANATAGTTGANCCACTTTCCAATTCAATAATTGTAGAATCTGGNAAAGAAGTTAAAGAGCATCATGTTTCCATTTTAAAAAATTTACCTATTGAGTCAGTTGAAGTACGCTCTCCTTTAACATGTGTTGCTAAACANGGTGTTTGTAAAAAATGTTATGGAAGAAATCTAGCCACAGGTAAAATGGTGCAACTTGGAGAAGCTGTTGGAGTTATTGCAGCTCAGTCTATTGGTGAGCCTGGAACTCAATTAACACTTCGCACATTTCATGTTGGAGGTGTAGCGGGTAATATTTCAGAGGAAAACAAACTTATTACTAAGTTTGAAGGTATTGTAGAGATTGAAGACCTTAAAACTGTTAAAGGAAAGGATTCAGAAGGTAATGATGCTGAAATTGTCATTTCAAGAACAACTGAAATAAAAATTCTTGATGCCAAAACTAAAAGTGTTTTAAGCACTAATAACATTCCTTATGGATCTTCACTTAATCTTAAAAATGGTTCAAACGTAAAAGAAGGTACGATTGTATGTCAATGGGATCCATTTAATGGTGTTATAGTCTCAGAGTTTAGTGGTAAAATTATTTTCGAAAACATAGAGCAAGGAATTACATACCAAGTTGAGATCGATGAACAAACTGGATTTCAGGAAAAGGTTATATCTGAATCTAGAAATAAGAAACTTATCCCAACGCTTTCAATTGTTGATAAGAATTCTAAAACACTTCGCTCATATAATTTACCTGTTGGGGCACATTTAATTGTCAATGAGGGTGACCAAATAGAGGAAGGGAAAATACTTGTCAAAATACCTAGAAAATCAGCAAAGTCAGGAGATATAACAGGAGGCTTGCCACGAGTGACAGAACTTTTTGAAGCGAGAAATCCATCTAATCCCGCAGTAGTATCAGAAATCGACGGGGTTGTTTCATTTGGTAAGATTAAAAGGGGAAATCGTGAGATTATAGTAGAATCAAAATTTGGTGATATAAAAAAATATTTAGTCAAATTATCTAATCAGATTTTGGTTCAAGAGAATGATTTTGTAAAAGCAGGGATGCCCTTGTCTGATGGTTCTATTACACCAGCAGACATCCTTAACATTAAAGGTCCATCAGCTGTCCAGCAATACCTTGTAAATGAAATTCAAGAAGTTTATAGGCTTCAAGGTGTAAAAATAAATGATAAACATTTTGAAGTTGTTGTCCGTCAAATGATGCGTAAAGTCAGAATTTTAGATCCAGGAGATTCAATTTTTCTAGAAAATCAATTGATTTTTAGTTATGACTTTATGACTGAGAATGACTCTTTATTTGGAATGAAGATAGTTGAGGAAGTTGGTGATTCTGAAAACTTTAAACAAGGCCAGATTATAACATCAAGACAATTAAGAGATGAAAACTCTCTCTTGAAAAGAGAGAGTAAATCTTTGGTGATGGCTAGAGAGGCAGCTCCTGCGACTGCAAAACCAGAACTTCAGGGTATTACACGTGCTTCTTTGCAAACTAAATCGTTTATTTCGGCAGCCTCTTTCCAAGAAACAACAAAAGTATTAAACGAAGCTGCTGTTAACGGAAAGGTTGATTTCTTAGAAGGTTTAAAAGAGAACGTTATTGTTGGACATAAAATTCCTGCAGGTACTGGTTTAAGGCGATATAATAATTTAATCGTTGGATCAAAAGAAGAATATAATAGTCTTTTAATTGACAAGGAAGAAGAAATAACATTCTAAATCATGAGTGAAAAAAATATAAGTAAACAAAAGCAATTAAATATAGCTATTGATGAAAATATTGCTGACGGAGTGTATTCAAACCTAGCAATTATTAATCACTCAACATCTGAGTTCATCATTGATTTCATAAATGTTATGCCAGGCTCACCAAAAGCAAAAGTAAAGTCAAGGGTAATCTTAACTCCCGAACACGCGAAACGATTTAAAGTTGCTTTAAATGATAATATCCAGAGATATGAAAAATCTAATGGGATAATAAAAACAAATGAATCTCCAAATGTTCCACTAAATTTTGGACCGACTGGCAAGGCTTAAAATATCTCAAAAATGGATTTAAAATTCTGAAGTAAAATTGAATTTCAAATCATCATAGTTTTGTTGTGCCATTTTTAGGGTAAATTCTGAATCAGACAGATAAACAAGTCTTCCTTTTTTATCAAATGCTAGAAACTTTTGTTTTTTCCGTTTAAAATCATCTAATGAGGAGCTATCTTTCTCTCCATCAACCCAACATGCCTTATAGATATTAATATTTTCGTATTCACATTGTGCTCCATATTCATGAAGCAGGCGATACTGAATTACATCGAATTGAAGAGCTCCAACGGTCCCAATTACTTTTCTTCCATTTAGGTTTAAAATAAATAACTGAGCTATTCCTTCATCCATTAGTTGGTTGATTCCTTTTTCCAGCTGTTTTGCTTTCATAGGGTTAGTATTATTTATGTATCGAAAGTGCTCCGGAGAAAAGCTTGGAATACCTTTAAAATTTAAATTTTCACCACTTGTTAATGTATCACCAATTTTAAAATTACCAGAATCATGAAGTCCTACAATATCGCCAGGATAGGAAACCTCAATAATTTCTTTTTTTTCAGCAAAAAAAGTATTCGGTGAAGAAAATTTTAAATTTTTATTATTACGAACGTGAAGATAAGGAGTGTTACGTTTAAATGTTCCTGATACAATTTTTACAAAAGCTAAACGATTACGATGATTAGGATCCATATTAGCATGAATTTTAAAAATAAAGCCAGTAAATTTTTTTTCTTCAGGTTCTACGATTCTTTTTTCGCTTTGTTTTGGTAAAGGACATGGAGCTATCTCAACAAAACACTCTAGAAGATCTTCAACACCATAATTATTTAGTGCTGAGCCAAAAAAAACAGGGTGAAGTTCTCCATTCAAATATAAATTTTTATTAAATGATGGGTACACAGCTTCTATAAGCTCTAGTTCTTCTTCTAGAATTTCAATATCCTTTTTCCCAATAAACGATTCAATTTTTCGATCATGTAAAGAATTAAAAATGATTTTATTTCCTATAGTTTGCTTTTGATCATTTTGATAGATTTTAATATTTTTTTTCCAGATATTATAAATACCCTTAAAATTGATACCCATACCAATTGGAAATGAAAGTGGAGTAATAGTTAAGTCAAGTTTTTTTTCAATTTCATCCAATAAATCGAAAGCATCTTTTCCCTCACGGTCAAGTTTATTAATAAATACAATAATAGGTATCTGGCGCATTCTACAAACCTCAACCAACTTTTCAGTTTGTTCCTCAACACCTTTAGCAACATCAATAACAACAATAACACTATCAACTGCAGTAAGAGTTCTATAGGTATCCTCGGCAAAATCTTTATGTCCCGGAGTATCAAGAATATTAATTTTTTTGTCTTTAAAATTAAAAGCTAAAACAGAAGTAGATACAGAAATGCCCCTTTGCCTTTCAATTTCCATAAAATCACTTGCGGCAGTTTTTTTAATTTTATTTGATTTTACAGCACCTGCTTCATTAATGGCTCCACCAAAAAGTAATAATTTTTCTGTAAGTGTAGTTTTTCCAGCATCTGGATGAGAGATGATTCCAAATGTTCTCCTTTTTTTTATTTCTTCTTCTAGTGACATTATTAAAATTTGAATAAAAATAATCTAAATAATTTCTCGCAAGTGAAATGACTGGATAGGTTTTTGACAAAATTATAGGTATTTTTACTAAGCATGAAAAAAGAAAATGTGGTACTAGTAGATGGGAATGACAACCCCATAGGTACAATGCCAAAATTAGAAGCTCATGAAAAAGGAGTTTTGCATCGTGCTTTTTCAGTTTTCATTCTAAATCAGAAAGGTCAATTAATGCTTCAACGACGTGCTTTAGGTAAGTACCATTCTCCTGGGCTTTGGACAAACACATGCTGTAGTCATCCTAGAGAAAGTGAAAGCAATATTGAAGCAGGAATAAGAAGGCTTGAAGAGGAAATGGGTTTTATAACCCCACTTGAGCATATGTTTAGTTTTATCTATAAGTCAAAATTTGATAATGGTTTAATAGAGCACGAGTTTGATCACGTGCTAATTGGTTATTATGAAAAAACTCCGTCTATTAATACAAGTGAGGTAGCGGAATGGAAGTGGATGTCTTTAGATAAAATTTTAGNAGNAATGAAAAANAAACCAGAAGATTTTACAGTTTGGTTTAAAATTATTTTTGAAAGATTTTATAAACACATTAGAAAAATAGAATGAAAGTAACTGTAAGTAGGAAAGCACATTTTAATGCTGCACACCGCCTNTATAGAAAAGAATGGACAGATAAAAAAAATAATTCTGTTTTTGGGAAGTGTTCAAATCCCCACTATCATGGCCATAATTATGAGTTAATTGTTCACGTGACAGGCTCAGTTGATCCCAAAACTGGTTATGTTATAGATATGAAAATTTTAAAAGACCTCATTAAATCTGAAGTTGAGGACAAGATGGATCACAAGAATTTAAATGAAGAAGTAACAGAATTTATTGAAATGATTCCAACTGCAGAAAATATTGCAATAGTAATTTACAATAAACTCAAACCACACCTGAATCCAAAACACTCCCTAGAAGTTACTTTATATGAGACTCCAAGAAACTTTGTTAGTTATTCAGGATAAAAATTCTTTTTTAGTTTTCATTTAAAAAAATATTTATATTCAACAATAATTTTAATTATTCAAGATGCCAAGTATTAAACTTCTAAAAAAAGAAATTAATAACGATATAGGAGGTCTTATTGAAGAGATTTATCTTTGGGAATTATCAAATCCAAGTTCGGATCTAGGCAAAAGTGAAAAACTAGTTGAAGAAGCGATTAAAGCCTTTGATAAACTTATAGTCAAGATAAATACTGTTAAAGGAGATAACAAAAAAAGACAGTTCAAAGAAATAGAGGAAGAGCGAAAGAAAGTTATGGACTCGTTACTTAAAAAATTGGCAGCACTTTAATTTTTTTCATTTTTTCGCCTTTTCTCAAGCAAATTCAAAAACTCAATACCATATTTAGACGCTTTGACCTTATTAGTCAGTTTATTTGCAATTGAGTCTAACAATGTCAAATTTGCGTCGTATACTTCAGTTATTGCTAAATAAGGAGCGAGGTTTTGATCTGGGTTTTGTGCAGCAAAATTTATTGTGTAGAGATATCTTCTATTCAGTAAACTTGCAATTTTTTTCTCTAGTGTATCAACTCTTTCAATTTGTTTTTTTCCTTTTGCCACATACAAATCTTTTAGTAGATCAAGGTTTTTGTCATTAAATTTTCTCCTCATAGATTGATATTTTTGAAGTAATTCTTGATTTTTTGAACCAGAAATTTTTGCACTGCTTTCAAAAGTTTTAAGTAGTGTGTTGATTTCTATTGTACCTTTTTCACCAAAAAATAAAATACGGTCATTCAGACTGTCACCGTCATCCTTGTTTAGATAAAGATAAAAGACTTCAGGAGTTTTAATAGGTGTTTGAAATCTAAACTCGGGTGAACCATCAATATAAGCTGAATCAAGATTTATTAACATAGTGTCTTTAATTCTTTGAAGATATAACTTACCTTTCCTTAGTCCTCGTATACTACCTTTTACAATCATTAGATCTTCAAAATTGGATTTTTCATTTTGATTACAAGAAAACATAAGACTACTTAAAAGAATAATCAGAAAATACTTTTTGAGTTTTAACATTTCAAATATTTAACCAGTATGTAAATTTTAAATTAAAACTACGATATCTTGGTGAAAAATTGTCCGAACTGATGTAATTATCGTTATAAACCAAAAATAAATCAGAAAGAGGAGCAAAACGCCATTGCATTCTAGAGTTCACGCCCAAATTTTCTCCTTGTGAGTTGTATTGAATGAAGGTGGTCCAGGTTAAGGTTTTCGTAAAAGTAAAATCAATTTTGGGACTTACTAACCAAATGTTTTTTGATGAGTAAGGATTTGGTAGGTTTATAGAATTAAAATTTACAATAAAACTCGCATTAACTATTGGTTGTTTACGCCAGTTAAATTCATTTTCAAAAGTAAATTTGGTTCCATTAAAAAAAGTTCCATAAGAAATTTTAGAGTCAAGATTAAAAATTTTTCTTTGATCAGATCGATAACCAAATTCTATATCACCATATGAATAGTCCGAATTTGCAGGAAGATAAGCCCCTTCGTAACTTCGAGTTGGGTCAAAATCTGAAACTAGATATGTATATCGGTTTATGTATTGTAGAGATAAACTGCTGGTATTTAGAAATCTTTTTTGAATAGTCGAGATAAATACTCTATCTGTCATTAGATAGTCTCTCGCTGTATCATAAACAAAAAAACCTCTTTGCATGAAACTATAACTTGTTATCTCAGGATTTTTTGGATATATCCTATAGGTATATTCTGGTGTAAGTTTCAAAAATCCCGTACGCCTATAAAAACCTAAATTTGATCTGAAGTCATCGCCCCCGTGAATCAATCCCATTCCAATTTTATGGCGAAGTGAATTGCGCTGAATTCTTAAACCTATTATTTGATCATCACCATCTAGTCCTTCAGTGAAGGATTTATGAAAGTATGTTCGACCTGACCACTTACTATCAGAAGACGCTAAATTATATTCTATCCCAGCAACACTATTTTTTCTTTCTTCATTTTTTAAGAAGTGATAGTTTTCAATAGCACTTCGATTCATAAAAAAGAAACTAATATTTGATCTTTCAAATACTTTCTGCCTTAATGTAAAAACAGAATTTAAATTTGATGCAATTTCATTTTTTACATCTTCATCTGTGAGAATACTTAAAAGACCAACTCGGAGGCTTGAATTTAATTTCCCACTTAGCCGGGCTCCATAAATAATTTTATTCTCTATAGTATTTCCATCCAAATCCTCAGCTACACCAATTTTTCTTGAGAAAAAAGGAACAACATCTCTAATACTACCAAAATCGTTAAAAAGGTCATTATTTTGTGTAAAGAATTGACGTTTTTCTGGAAGTGCAATTGCAAAACGAGTAAGATTTACAATCTGATCATCTGCTTCAACTTGAGAAAAATCAGGATTAAAAGTAAGATCTAAATTTAGAGCATTTCCAATTGGAATCTTTGCATCTCCTCCAATACCTGTATTTAAATTTGAAGATTGATTTAAGAAATCTCTTTGATTAATTCCACTAACGTATGGAATTAATGAAATCGGATTACGTCCTTTTTTCAGTGGTTTTTCAAAAATCATTTTACCCATAAATCCTAAATTCCCAATAAGTTGATTTTGAGGAGTTTTNACCCATACACTATATTCATTATTTTGTCTATTGCCTCTATAAATATTAAAACGCCATGAGCTATCCCTATTATTGTAAAAAAAGGAAGCAAATGGAATTTGAATTTCAACTGAATACCGATCTTCAAACACTTTAGATTCAACAAACCATTTTGTATCCCATGTGTAGTTTCTATCTGTTCTGTATTCTTGATTTCCACCTGAAATAAGTCCCTCGTTTTTTAGCCCTAAGGGATTTGATGAGAATGAGAAAGCGTTTGTAGCATCACTAAATGTATCGAAAAGAAGAGTTATAAATTCAGCTCCATAAGAGCTGAAGTCGCGTTTTAGACTTGGTGTAGTAAAATTTATTCCGTCTGTTAGTGATTCAACAAGTATATAAAGATTTTTTTGATTTTTCAGAATTTTGAATCTGGTTTGTTTTTCAGCTTTTAAACTATCGTTCGGCCTCCACAACCAAAATTCTGATTGCCATTCTGCTAAATCCCAGTCTTTTTCATTTCCAATTCCATCAATATTTATATCAGATTCAGTATTCTTAATTATAAACTCTTTATCATTCTGAGTGAAACAAAATAAAGATTTAAATAAAAAAATGGTTAATACGACCCTTTGAATACTCAAAATGCAATTTTTTAAAGGATTGTAAAATTAGCAATCTTTTAGTTAGAAGACTTTATTGTAAAAATAAGATTTAAAATTATATTTAAGTATGATTTTAAAACTCATATTTATTTACAACTTTTTTCTGGGATATTTTTTAACAAATGAAATTTCGTGGGGTAAAACAGGACACCGAGTTGTGGGTGAGGTTGCATCAAAATATATTTCAAAAAATACTAGAACTTCCCTTAACGAAATTTTAGGAGATCAAAGCCTTGCTTACGTTTCAACTTATGCTGATGAAATCAAATCAGATAAAACATATTTCAAGTATAATGTTTGGCACTATGCAAATCTTAATCTAAACGAGACCTACAAATCAAGCTACAAAAATCCAAAAGGTGACATTGTTAAAGCCATAAAAACAAGTATAAAAATTTTAAAGTCAAAATCTTCAACAAAAAACGAAAAACAATTTTATTTAAAATTATTAGTTCACTTTGTAGGTGATTTACATCAACCACTACATTTAGGAAGAAAAGAGGACAAAGGTGGAAATGATATTAGTATTTTATGGTTTGGAAAAAAATCAAATCTTCACAGACTTTGGGACAGCGATATCATAGATAGTAGTAAATTTAGTTTTACTGAATTAAGTGACAATTTACCCACTATATCCAATGAAAAAAGAAAAAAAATTACATCAAGTTCTATAGATTCTTGGATACAAGAAACTCATGCTTTAACTCGAAAAATTTATACTGAATTACCAGAAAATAAAAATCTTGGATACAGATATAGTTATGAGAATTTTGAAATTATAAGGTGCCAATTATTAAAAGCTGGTTTAAGATTAGCTTTTATTTTAGATGATATATTTAAATAATCTTACGAAAAGTTAAATTAATTCTTGTTCCAACTGGCTGTGCCGTTTTTGCAATTTGGTGCAACCAGTGTGTTTGAGTCTCCCCTTCCATAAAAAGAAGGCTTCCAGATTTTAAAAGAATTTTAAAGCGTAATTCTTTTTTATTCCTATGTTTTAGGTGGAAAAATCTGTCTGAACCGAAACTTACAGAAGCTATAATGGGGTTTTGTCCTAATTCTTTTTCGTTGTCTGCATGCCAACCATTACTATCATTACCATTACGATATTGGTTTATTAGTACAGTTGTAAATATATTATTACTAACCTTATGTATGCGATTCTGAATAACAGATAATATGTGGGTCATCTTTTCTGGATGCATCTTAATTCCCGAATACGAATATGGTAAGGCATTATTCGCATATAGTGCTGTTAGTCTTGGTTGCATGTAAGTTTTTCCATAAACTTTAATTTTGTCTTGTTGCCAAGCGGTTGTGTTTAGAATTTGACTAAAATAATTATCAGCTTCTTTTTTATTAAAAAAAGTTTCGAAGTACCTTAATTTTGCACCCGGTAAATTTAAGGGAGTACCATCACCTAAAATATCTAAAGGTTTGAGCATTATCTAATTAGTTGTAAAAAATATTTGATCTAGTTTTTTACTTGATTAAATCCACGCTCCTTTGAATAAATTGCGTTAAAGCCTCTCCCTTTAGAAGGTTTTGTGAAAGTTTCGCTAAATCTAACGCCTGTTTTATAAGATGTTCTTTTTTCTTTTTGGTTTTAGTATTTAAAATCTGACCTATCAGCTCATGATTCGTATTTACAACTAAGTTGAACATTTCGGGCATATTACCCATCATTCCTCCACCACCAGTTTGTTGCATTTCTTTCATTCGACGCATAAATTCGGGTTGTGTCAGAACAAATGGCATACTTTTACTATCCAAAGGCTCTAATTGTACTGTATATCCTCCTTCCTTGACAACATCTTCTATGAGTGGTTTCAAAGTTTCTTTTTCTTTCTCTGAAAGTTTAGAGACAGTGGCTTCTTCCTTTTTTATAAGGTTTTCCAAAGTATCACCATCAACCCTAGAGAAAGAAACTTTTTCTTTTTTACCTTCCAGTTTTTGTATTAAGTGTCCGATTATAGGTGAGTCCAAAAGCAAAACTTTATAACCTTTACTCTTAGCCTGTTCAATATAACTATGTTGTGAATCAACATCAGACGCATAAAGAATGATTAGTTTGTCATCTTTATCAGTTTGATTATCCTTTATTGAATCTTTAAGTTCCTCAAATGTTAAATATTCCTTATCAGTAGTTGGATACAATGCAAAGCCTTCGGCTTTGTCAAAAAACTTATCTTCACTTAACATTCCATATTCTATCACGACCTTTATGTCATTCCACTTTTCTTCGAATGATTTTCGATCTTTTTTGAATAAACTACTTAGTTTATCTCCTACTTTTCTTGTAATGTAATTACTAATTTTTTTAACAGCGCCGTCTGCCTGTAAATAACTCCTTGATACATTAAGTGGTATATCAGGTGAATCAATTACACCTCTTAGTAAGGTTAAAAACTCAGGAACAATACCTTCAACATTATCTGTTACGAAAACCTGATTTTGATAAAGCTGAATCCGATCCTTTTGAATATTAATATCATTTTTTATTCTTGGGAAATACAATATGCCTGTTAGATTAAACGGATAATCAACGTTTAGGTGAATATTAAATAAAGGTTCTTCAAATTGCATAGGATAAAGTTCTCTGTAAAAAGATTGATAGTCTTCATCCTTTAGATCAGAGGGCTTTTTCGTCCAGGCAGGCTCTGGATTATTGATTATATTATCAACAGTTATAGTTTCAGGTTTTGCATCATCTGGAGAATCTTTAGGTAACGGTATTGTTTCTTCTTTAGTTCCGAACTTAATTGGTATGGGCATAAATTTATTATATTTCGAAAGAAGCTCTTTTATACGATTTTCATCCAAAAACTCCTTTGAATCTTTATCAATATGAAGAATAATTTCAGTACCCCTATCTTTTTTGTCCGCTGTCTCGATGCTATACTCTGGAGATCCATCGCATATCCAATGTGCCGCTGGGTCTTTACTATAAGATTTTGTTATTATCTCTACTTTATTTGCAACCATAAATGCAGAATAAAAGCCTAAACCAAAGTGGCCAATTATTCCACTATCTTTTGCGGAATCTTTATACTTTTCCAGAAATTCTTCAGCACCAGAAAATGCAACATCGTTAATATATTTTTGAACCTCCTCTTTTGACATTCCAATACCCCTATCGATAATGTGGAGCTTTTTTCCTTTCTTATCGATTTTAACTTCTATTTGTAGGTTGCCTAAATCCCCTTTAATTTTACTTATACTACTTAGGTGATTTAATTTTGTTGTTGCATCAGTTGCATTTGAAATTAATTCTCTAAGAAAAATTTCATGATCACTGTACAAGAATTTTTTTATTAATGGAAATATGTTTTCTACAGAAACATTTATTTTACCTTTGCTCATAATTAAATTATTTGTTTAATGATAGTCAAAAAAAATACCATTGTTAGATTCTGTGACAAAGTGACATTTCGTATTTTAATTTTTGTTTAATTCTTTAAAAAAATAATTNAACAAANTATATTTGTCNACAAAATTTTGTGAATGAAAAANAAATCTAAAAATATAAAAGAGAAAATATTTGATGAATATTCAAAACTTGCTTTGGAAGAAAATGGTCAACTCAAATCGGTTTATCTATTCTGTAAAAAAACAAATATTAAAGAGACTGAATTTTATGAGCATTTTGGATCTNTAAATCATGTCANAGACGAAATTTTCTCTCAATTTTATAAAAACACCTATGAATTAATAAGTAATTCAAAAGAATTTTCCACCCAATCACCGAAAGAAAAATTATTATCATTTTATTTTACTTTTTTTGAGGTACTCACACTAAACAGAAGCTATGTTCTAATNGAATTAGGTGAAGTTGGAAGTAATATTCAAAAACTTTCAATTCTTAGAGGACTTAAATCACTCTTTAAAGACTTTACAACAAATCTTATAGAACAAGGCAATGCATTAAAAAAGTCAAATTTTGCAAAGCATCCCTCAAAAATTTTTTCTGAGGGAGCATGGATTCAGCTTTTATTTTTAGTGAGATTCTGGATTGAAGATAGATCACCTGGATTCGAAAAGACTGACATTGCAATCGAAAAATCTGTAAGATCCGTNTTTGATTTATTTGATAANACACCATTAGATAGCATTNTAGATTTTGGTAAGTTCCTTTGGGAAGAAAAAATTAAAACAAATTAATTGAAGACACTAAATTCAATCCCAACAAATAAGATTGAACGAGCAACCAAACTTGTAGGTACAGGGGTAAAGTTGGGGGGCAATTACTTAAGATATTATAGCGAGAAATTTATTTTTGGTCAAAACGATAGGTCTCGTCTCGATGAAAAAAATGCGAGTGATATTTATGATGGTTTAAAGGAGTTGAAGGGCAGTGCATTAAAGCTTGC
The DNA here is from genome assembly GCA_002167525.1 of Flavobacteriaceae bacterium TMED68. The sequence continues at coordinate 106,329 of NHDV01000005.1, read as the reverse complement.
ACAAATGTTAAGTATGGAGAAAAATCTTTTGCCTAAAGCTTATGTTGAGAGGTTTAGTTTAGCTCAATTCTCTGTTCCTCCTCTTTCATGGCCACTAGTCAAAAAAACTTTAAAGAAATATTTAGGATCTGATCCAGAAAATATATTTGATACATTCAATATAAAATCTGAAAATGCTGCTAGTATTGGCCAGGTCCATCGAGCAACAAAAAATGGTAAAAAACTGGCTGTAAAAATTCAATATCCTGGTGTTGCAAATAGTATAAGTTCTGATCTATCAATTGTTAAACCAATTGCGCTCAAAATTTTCAANCTCAAAGGCAAAGACACAGAAAAATATTTTCAAGAAGTTGAATATAAGTTGCTCGAAGAAACCGATTACAATATTGAACTAAAAAATAGCCAATTCATATCTAAAGCTTGCAAAAAAATACCGAATCTAATTTTTCCTAATTATTATCCAGAATTGACTACATCAAAAACCTTGACGATGGATTGGATGGAAGGAATACATCTTTCGGAATTTGTAAAAAAAAATAAAACAAAGACTAAAAATAACAACTTGGGTCAAACCCTTTGGGACTTTTATATGTTTCAAATCCATGGTCTAAAAAAAGTTCAGGCTGATCCACACCCAGGAAACTTTTTAATTTCAAAAAAGAGATCTTTGATCGCGATAGATTTTGGTTGTATAAAAGATATACCTGAGGAATTTTATGTTCCATATTTTGANCTTTCAAAAAAAGAAAATATTGAAGACCTGACAATTTTCAAAGGATTATTAAAAGAACTNGAAATCCTTACCCCTGAGGATACGGATGAAGAAGCCACTTTTTTTATGAGCCTGTTTCAGAAAATGATGCGATTATTCACACTCCCCTTTCAGAGCAAATATTTTGATTTCTCAAATCAACTATTTTGGGAAAAAATTTCAGGACTTTTAAACGAATTTACTGATGACCCAAAGTTGAGGAAATTGAACGGTAATAGAGGATCAAAGCATTTCATATACATAAATCGTACTTTTTTTGGATTATATCACCTTCTTCATGATTTAAATGCAAAAATTAAAACAGATTCTTATCAAAAATATATTTAATTAAAGATCCTGTTTACCTAGATTTTTATTTAAAAAATGTACTTTCCCTTTTAAATTGATTTAAATGCATAATTCAAAGATTATAGGATTAGGTAAATATTTACCTGATAACATAGTATCCAATGCTGATCTGGAGAAAATAATGGATACAACCGATGCTTGGATACAAGAAAGAACTGGAATCAGAGAAAGAAGACATATTGTGAAGGGAAGTGAAGACACTACATTTACAATGGGTGTTAAAGCATCAAAAATTGCAATTGAGAGGGCAGGTATAACATCTAAAGAAATTGATTTGATCTTGTTTGCTACTTTAAGTCCAGATCACTATTTCCCTGGATCAGGTGTATTAGTTCAAGATGCATTAGATATTCCAGACTGTCCAGCAATGGATATTCGCATGCAGTGTTCAGGATTTATTTATGCTGTGGCCACAGCAGATCAATTTATCAAAACAGGCATGTATAGGAACGTTTTAGTTATAGGATCAGAATATCACTCAGGCGGATTAGAAATGAACACCAGGGGAAGAAACATTTCAGTAATTTTTGGAGATGGCGCTGGCGCAGTTGTAATGACACGTTCTGAAAATAAAAATAAAGGTATTTTGCATTCTCAACTTCATTCTGAGGGGAAATATGCAGAGGAACTTTCTTTGATTGGTCCTAACACGAGACGCTGGGTTCCAGAAATTTTGGAAGAAAATGATCCTGAGGATGTTTCTTATTTTCCCCATATGAATGGTCAGTTCGTTTTCAAAAATGCTGTAATCCGATTTTCTGAAGTTATAAATGCTGGTTTGAAAAAGACAGGTTGGCAATCGAGCGATATAGATATGCTAATTCCACATCAAGCAAATCTGCGAATTTCACAATTCGTTCAAAAAAAGTTTGGTTTAAGAGATGATCAAGTTTTCAATAACATCCAAGTTTATGGAAATACAACTGCTGCTTCAATACCTATCGCTCTTACAGAAGCCTGGGAGAAGGGTAAAATAAAGGAAGATAGTAAGGTTATCTTAGCTGCTTTTGGAAGTGGTTTTACATGGGGTAGTATTTCTATAAAATGGTAAATTTAAAGACGCTAGTTATTGGCGCTTCAACAAATCCAATTAGGTACTCTTATAAATTAGTTAGTATGTTAAAGAGCAAAAATATTCCAGTTGTACCAATGGGCCCAAACCAGGGGAAAATAGAATCTATAGAGATTGTGTCACCTTTAAAACCCCAAGAAAATATTCACACAGTATCTTTTTATATCCGACCAATTTTACAGGAAAAATATTTTGATTTTGTTATAAATCTAGAACCTAAAAGAGTGTTGTTTAATCCAGGTACAGAAAATTATAGATTCAACAAGTTACTAGATGAAAAAAATATTTTTTGGGAAAACTCCTGTAGTCTAGTTCTTCTTTCTACGAATCAATATTAATCCTAAAAATGTTAGTAGCCCGTTTAGGGGAAGCAATTCATAACCTAATTCATAGCCACCTAAAAAACTTGAATCTAAATAACTGAGTGTGGTTATAAATAGTAATACAAACAAAAGTACAGGCCATAANAAATTCTCTTTTATCTTGTAATTAGTAAAGATGCCAAATGAGAAGAGTCCTAGGAGCGGTCCATAGGTGTAGCCTGCAACAGTTAAAAGACCATCAATTACATTACGATCTAAGATATATTTAAATGAGATTACTATTATTATTAGAAGTAAACTCATGCCAATATGAATTTTTTTCCGAGTCTTCTTTTGATGAGTTGTATCCTTATTTTCAAAATTTAGAAAATCTATACAAAAAGATGTTGTTAGTGATGTAAGAGCACTGTCAGCACTACTATATGCCGCAGCTATTAAACCTAAAATAAATGTAATAGCAACACCAAAACCAAGATTACCATTTAATGCGATTTCTGGGAATAGTAAATCAGTTTTTGGACTTCCATCCATGTAAGGAATATTTATTCCCTGTTTTGCTGCATAGATAAACAACAAAGCACCGAGAAGCATAAATAGTCCTGTTACAAATACCAATACAAAACTGAATACGACCATATTCTTTTGTGCATCTTTTAGATTTCGACAGCTTAAATTCTTTTGCATCATATCTTGATCTAAACCTGTCATACATATTGTTACAAATGCACCACCAAGAAGGGATTTTATGAAGTAATTACGACTCAATATTGAGTCACTTACAAAAACTTGATTATAATTTGATAACTCTTTCGAAAATATAAATTCATAAAAGCTAAAGCCAAGGGCATCATTTATATAATAAATTGACAATATGACGGATAAAATCATCAGACTAGTTTGAAGTGTATCTGTAAATACAATTGTCTTTATTCCCCCTTTTTGAGTATATATCCAAATCAATATTATCGATATTACAACAGTTACTTCAAATGGTATATTCCAGGTTTTGAAAATAAATTGTTGTAAAACAATTGACACTAAAAATAATCGAAAAGAAGCACCTAGTACCCTAGATAGAAAGAAAAAAAAAGCTCCTGCAAAATGACTTTTTTTACCAAATCGTATTGACAGATATTCATAAATAGATGTTACGTTATTATTATAATAAACAGGGAGCAAAATGTAAGCAACTATAATGTAACCAATGAGGTATCCCAAAACTACTTGAAAATATGTAAACTGAGAAGCTTGAACCCATCCAGGCACAGATATAAATGTAACCCCTGACAAAGATGCTCCAACCATACCAAATGCAACAAGATACCAAGGAGAATTTCGGTTAGCTGTAAAAAACATCTCATTTGAATCTTCTTTAGATACCAAAAATGAGATTAACATCAAAATAAAAAAATATCCTGCTATAAGACAAAGAATGAATATGGGAGTAATCATTGATTAATCTTTTTTGGACTAATATACAAAAACTAAAAGCCTAGATTTTTGTAAATTTACTTGTGAATTTTTCTTCAAAATTACTTGAAAATGCGGTTCAAGAAATTGCACAACTCCCTGGAATTGGTCGCAGGACAGCTTTGCGTTTAGCACTTTATCTTCTGAAACAGCCAAAAGATCACACACTAGCACTTTCCAAGTCTCTTAAAGATCTCAGAGAAAGTGTTATGTTCTGTGAAAGTTGTCACAATTTATCTGATCAGAAACTTTGTGAAATATGTTCTAATTTAAAACGTAACAAAAAAATTCTTTGTGTTGTCGAAGACATTCGTGATGTAATGGCAATTGAAAATACAGGCCAATTTCAAGGAATATATCATGTTTTAGGTGGAATTATTTCACCTATGGATGGCATAGGTCCAAAAGATTTAAAAATTAATTCGTTGGTTGAAAAAGTTAAAATTGGAGAAGTAGAAGAAATAATTTTTGCCTTAAGTGCAACTATGGAAGCTGATACAACAAATTTTTACATATACAAATTGATACAGCCTTATGATGTAAAAACATCAACTATAGCAAGGGGAATACCTGTAGGAGACGAATTAGAGTATACCGATGAGGTCACATTAGGAAGATCGATATTAGCTCGTATTCCTTTTGAATCATCTATGACAAAAAATTAATTTTTTAGTGAAACAATAAATTCATTATTGCCAAGTAAAAATTGATATTTTTGCAAATTAAAATATTATGGGACAATATCATTTTAAATTACCTAAAATGGGTGAAAGTGTAACTGAAGCAACTGTAACCAAATGGTTAAAGCAGATTGGAGATAAGGTAAAATTAGATGATCCTATTGTTGAAATTGCCACTGATAAGGTAGATACTGATGTAACTTCTGAAGTTGANGGTGTTATTTTGGAACAGCGATTTAAAGAAAATGATGTTGTTCAAGTTGGTGAAACCCTTTTGGTTATTGAAACAGAANAAGAAATAAATTCAATATCATCNCCTGTTCAGGATGAAAAGCCTCTTNAGCCTAAAANGAATGAAANATCAGAAACTGATGAAATAGCTTCTATTTTGGAAGAAGAAATTGATTCAATAGAAAATTTAATAACTTCTTCGGCTGAGCCTNNAAAACGTTTTTATTCTCCANTAATTAAAAGNATTTCAAAAAAGGAGGGGATCTTGAAAGANGAATTGGATANAATTCCAGGCACAGGAAAAAACCAACGTTTGACAAAAATTGATCTACTTGATTATATTAAAAACAGACCTTTCACAGATTCTTCTAAAACTAAACCTTTTGAGCAGAAATCTGACGATTTAGCTCCATCAATAAATAATCCTCTTTTAACTGAACCACTCCTAAAGGGGCAAAATCAGATTTTAGAAATGACACGTATGGAGAAGTTAATATCTGAACACATGAAATCAAGNATAGAGACTTCTGCCCACGTACAGTCTTTTATTGAAGCAGATGTGACAGGTCTTTGGGATTGGCGTGAAAAAGAGAAAGAATTATTTCTAGAGCGTGAAAATGAAAAACTAACTTTCACCCCTCTATTTGCAAGGGCGATTATTAAGGCTCTTAGGGACTATCCTAAGTTAAACAGTAGCCTCGACAATAATAGGATAATTGTAAAAAAAGAAATTAATATTGGGATGGCTACAGCGTTACCAGATGGTAATTTAATAGTCCCAGTTATAAAAAATGCTGATCATTTGAATTTAGTTGGTCTTACTAAGGCCATTAATGATTTAGCCAATCGTGCACGAAAAAATGAACTAATGCCAGAGGAGGTTCAAAATGGTACGTATACATTTACAAATATTGGAAATTTTGGATCTATTATGGGTACACCAATTATCAATCAGCCACAAGTAGGGATTCTTGCAATTGGTGTGATTAGAAAAATGCCCTCAGTTATTGAAACTCCAAATGGAGATTTTATAGGTGTCAGAAGAAAAGTAATACTTTCTCACAGTTATGATCATCGCATAATAAATGGTGCAACTGGTGGTCTTTTTGTTAAACGTGTAGCGGAATATCTTGAAAATTGGAATGAAAATTCTCCCTTTTAAATNGGTAAATACATGAAATTAAAANTAACTAAGCCACTTTGTTTTTTTGATTTAGAAACAACTGGGACTGATGTAAGCAAGGATCGCATAATAGAAATTGCAATAATTAAAATTAACATTGATGGCACGAGAGAATCACTTGAAATNAGATTAAACCCTGGGATACCTATACCTCCTGAATCTACTCTAATACACGGAATAAATGATGAGATGGTCATGAACAAACCAACATTTAAAGATAAAGCNCAGAATATATATAATTTCCTAAAAGGGTGTGATCTNGCTGGTTTTAATTCAGACAGATTCGACATACCCCTCCTAGTTGAAGAATTATTAAGAGCAGNNTTAAATTTNGATTTTAAAAACACAAAGACAATTGATGTACAAAATATATTTCATAAAATGGAGGCAAGGACTCTGTCTGCTGCTTTAAAGTTTTATTGTGATAAGGAACTCACCGATGCTCACAGTGCTATTGCAGATGCAAATGCCACACTCGATGTTTTGTATGCCCAATTAGATCGTTATTCAGAATTAGAACCCAATGTAGATTTTTTGAATGATTTTAGTACCAGAAAAAAAACAGCTGATTTTGCAGGATTTCTAATTTATAATAAAGATGACGAAATTTGTTTTGGTTTTGGTAAGCATAAGGGGNAAAAAGTTAATGAAATACTTAAAGAAGAGCCTGGATATTTTGGATGGATTCTAAATGCTGAGTTCCCTAGATATACCAAGAAGATTTTAACAGAAATAAAGTTAAATTCAATGAACACTAAAGAATAAATTTGTGAAAATTATTTGTGTAGGAAGAAATTATGCCGATCATATTCAAGAATTAAAAAATGATAAACCGGATGAGCCTATATTATTTATTAAACCCGACACTTCAATCATTCAAAAAAAATACCCATTTTTTTTTCCTCATTTTACTAATGATATTCACTATGAGGTTGAACTTTTAGTCAGAATTAATAAAATTGGTAAGCATATTCAAACCAAGTTTGCCCCAAAGTATTATGATCAAATTGGTCTGGGAATTGATTTCACAGCAAGATCACTACAAAACGAATTAAAATCTAAAAGCCTGCCATGGGAGAAGGCAAAATCCTTTGACGGTTCAACCTTAATTGGTGATTGGTTTTCAAAGAAAGAATTTAAAAATATAAATAACATTAACTTTTTTTTAGAAAGAAATGGGACTAAAGTTCAAATTGGGAATACAAATAAAATGTTATGGAAAATTGATGAGCTAATAAGTTATGTCTCAACATTTTTTACACTTAAGATTGGTGATATTCTATTTACTGGAACTCCCTCAGGGGTTGGGAATATTTATAAAAATGATAATTTAACTGGTTATCTAGAAAGAAAGATAGCTTTTTCAATTAATATTAAATGAAAGCAGAACTTATAACTATAGGTGATGAAATTCTCATTGGTCAAATTGTAAATACTAATTCTGTATTTTTAGCGAAAGCACTAAATAATATTGGAATCGAGATTACTCAAATAACGAGTATTTCAGATAAAAAAGACGATATTATTAGTACACTTAAATTATCAGAAAAAAGGGTAAAACTTGTAATCCTAACGGGTGGACTNGGACCAACTAGTGATGATCTTACAAAACAAACTTTGTGTACTTATTTTAATGATAAATTGATTGAGAATAAAGAAATACTTGACCACATTGAAGAAATCTTCAAAAAATATGTTACAACTCCAATAAATGATCAGAACAGGAAACAAGCTTTCCTTCCATCCAAAGCAAAAATTTTTAAAAATAATTATGGAACNGCTTCAGGGATGTGGTTCGAAAAAAATNGACAAGTAATTATTTCATTACCTGGTGTACCTTTTGAAATGAAATCCTTAATGATCAACGAAGTAATTCCTAAANTACAAAATCATTTTATCCGTCCATTTATAGTTCATAAAACAATAATAACCTATGGGTTGGGTGAAAGCNCAATTGCAGAAATNATTTCTACTTGGGAAAAATCCTTACCAGATGACCTTAAACTAGCATATTTACCCAACTTAGGTAGAGTTAGACTTCGTATTTCTGGAAAAGGGCCAGACAGAAAGCTAGTAAATGATAAGATAGATAGGGAAATAGACAAACTTTTACCTTTAATTAAAGACATTTTTGTTGGTTATGAAGATGTATCTCCTTTTGAGGAAAAAATACAGTCACAATTTTTATTAAAAAACCAGACCTTATCTTTAGCAGAAAGTTGTACGGGTGGTGAAATATCAGCACGACTGGCAAAAATACCAGGTGCTTCAAAATATTTCGTAGGGAGTATTATTTCATATCAAACCCAATCTAAATCAGATTTGCTTTCTATTCCACAAAATATTATTGAAAGGAACTCGGTTGTTAGTAAACAAGTTGCTGAAATGATGGCTCAAAACGTACGTAAAAAATTTAATTCCAGTATAGGTGTCGCAACTACAGGTAATGCTGGCCCCTCCAAAGGTGATTCAGATGCTGAAATTGGAACTGTTTGGATAGCAATCTCATCAGATAAAAGAATTATAAGCGAAAGATTTACATTTGGTAAGCATAGAGAAAGGGTAATTGGAAAAGCTGTGAACAAGGCACTAGAGATGGTTTACAGAGAAATAATATAAAATTCTTATTTTTCTAAAAACAATTTTGAAACTGTTTAAAAAACAGTAAATTTGCAGCCGTATAAAATTGTAATGTCAAAAGTTTGTCAAATTAGCGGAAAAAAAGTAATGTTTGGAAATAATGTATCAAAAGCATTGAATAGAACAAGGCGACGATTTGATGCAAATATAATAAGAAAACGTTTTTTTGTTCCTGAGGAAGATAAATGGATCACACTCAATGTTTCAACAGCTGTCTTGAAAACCATTAATAAAAAAGGTATCTCAGCTGTTTTAAAAGAAGCTAAGAAAAATGGTAATTATAAGGGTTAGATTTTATGGCTAAAAAAGGTAACAGGGTACAGGTTATTTTAGAATGTACGGAGCACAAAGATTCAGGTTTACCTGGAACNTCACGGTANATTACAACAAAAAATAAAAAGAATACACCAGAACGTCTTGAAGTAAAAAAATTCAATCCGATTTTAAAAAAAATGACTGTTCATAAAGAAATCAAGTAATAATGGCTAAGAAATCAGTTGCTTCGTTACAAACAGGATCAAAAAGATTAACAAAAGCCATAAAAATGGTAAAAAAACCTGGTAGCAATTCTTATAGTTTTGTTGAAACCATTTTACCGCCAGATTTGGTATCTGATTGGCTNAGTAAAAAATAGAATAAANTACTTTTTNAANAAAAAGCTACTCTNGACAGTAGCTTTTTTTATTTTTATATATGGGAAGGCTTAAAGACNTTTTTACAAAAAAGGATGAAAAAAAATTAGAAAAAGGACTATCTAATACGAAAAAATCTTTTTTATCTCGCTTAGGATTAATAGTAGCCGGTAAAACAAAAATAAGTGATGATTTCTTAGACGAACTTGAATCAATTCTTATTCAGTCTGATGTTGGAGTAGAAACAACTTTAAAGATTATTGATGCTTTGCAGACAAGAACAGCAAAGGAAAAATATCTTAGTTTTGAAGATTTGGTGAAAATGCTCTCCGAAGAAATCTCAAAACTCCTTAAAAAAACCAATAGTGAAGAAAGTGATTCAAAAAAAAATGAACCTTATGTGATTATGGTTGTAGGTGTAAATGGAGTAGGAAAGACGACTACAATCGGAAAACTTGCATACCAATTTGGTGTACAGGGGAAAAAAATCGTAATTGGAGCAGCGGATACCTTTCGAGCAGGAGCTATACACCAACTTCAAATTTGGGCTGACCGTGCAAATGCACCTCTTATAAGGCAAGAAATGGGTAGTGATCCCGCTTCTGTTGCTTTTGACACTATTCAAGCAGCAAAATCAAAAGAGGCTGATTATGTCTTAATTGATACAGCAGGACGTCTTCATAATAAGGTTAATTTAATGAACGAGCTATCAAAAGTAAAGCGAGTAATGTCAAAAGTAATTCCTGAGGCACCACATGAAGTGCTTTTAGTTTTAGACGGTTCAACTGGCCAAAATGCCTTTCAACAAGCAAAGCAATTTATTGAAGTAACTGAGGTATCAAGTTTAGCAGTTACGAAACTAGATGGAACCGCAAAGGGGGGAGTACTTATTGGAATATCAGACCAATTTAAGATTCCTGTAAAATACATTGGTGTTGGAGAGGGAATAGAAGATTTACAAGACTTTGACCCTGACAAATTTGTTAAAACATTGTTTAGGAAATAAATAATCTAAAATGAAAATTTTTAAATTTTTTTGGATTTTTATTTTGATTCTAGGAGGTGTCTATCTAGTAGGACCAAGAGTTGAAAACCCTGATCTTAGTATGACTCCAGTTGAAGTACCGCAAGAATTAAATACTTTAAAAAATTGGATTTCTAATAAAGAAAAAGCGTTAGGAAATGTTCGTCCAGGAAATGAATCTTATATAGAGTTTAATGACTCTATTCCAAAAAAAACTAATTATAGTGTTTTGTATTTACATGGTTTTACTGCTTCAGGAATTGAGGGAGACCCGGTACACCGAGAAATCGCCAAATTTCTCAACGCAAATCTTTATGTTCCTAGACTTTACGGTCACGGACTAAATGAAAAAGAACCAATGTTGAATTACAATAATAATGATTTTTGGGAATCTACAAAAGAAGCTATATCGGTCGCAAAAGCGCTTGGAGATAAAGTAATATTACTTGGAACTTCTCATGGAGGCGTACTCTCTTTGTGTTTTGGTACTGACCCGTCTATCGCNGCAATCTGTCTTTTTGCACCGAATATTGAATATAANGATCCTTTTGCNAAACTTATTTCCAAACCNTGGGGACTTCAAATNGCACGNCTTGTAAGAGGNAGTAAATATCATAATATGAATAACATGAATATTGAAAAGAAAAAATATTGGACATCCAAAATACGATTAGAAAGCGCACTACATATGCAAAAACTTTTAGATATTAAAATGAATAAATCAACATATGAAAAGATAAAGGTTCCAGTTTTCATGGGATATTATTACAAAAATGATAGCTTAAAAGATAAAGTTGTTTCCATACCTGCAATGTTAAAAATGTTTGATGAATTAGGTACCACAAACGAATTGAAGGTAAAAAAAGCATTTCCCAATGCTGGTGATCACGTAATAACCTCTTATCTAAGTTCTGANAATTATNGGAAAGTAACTNAAGCNGTTCAGGATTTTTTNAAAAAAATANTATANTATGCCCNTCNATAAATTTAGNNTTTTGTTTNTAATAATATTCATTTTTAACTTTTGCAGTATTGAAGAACAAAGCCTCGCAAAATGGGTNCCCTATGACGAAACAGCTGAATTAAANGAAAATTCGAAAAACTCCTTAAAACGNTTACGTTTTATGCGTATTCAATCAANGCATCAAGATAAAAACTCACTTTTTTCCCCTTTTAAAAAGGAACTTTTAGGATTCAAAAAAAAAGAATATGAAAGATTAAAGCCACTTATTTTAGAAAAAAGTATTCTTGAAATTCAAGAGAACGTTCAAAAAGGCTTAGTATCATATGAAAAAATATGTTTATTCTATTTATTCCGTATATATTATTTTGAAACCAATCGTGATACGTATTTGAATGCTATAATTTCTCTTAACCCAGATGTTCTTGATAACGCAAAGTTGCTAGACAAAAAGCGAAAGAAGCAAATAAACCATCCTTTATACGGAATTCCTATTCTTATAAAAGATAATATTGATGCTTTACCCATGAGTACAACTGCTGGTAGTGCAGCATTTAAAAATAACATTCCTAATGATGATTCATTTCTTGTCAAACGTTTAAAGGAAAAGGGAGCGCTAATTTTAGGAAAAGTTAATTTGAGTGAATGGGCTTATTATTTTTGTCAAGATTGTCCATTAGGTTATAGTGCATTGGGTGGACAAACNTTAAATCCATATGGGAGGAAAATTTTTGAAACTGGTGGATCAAGTTCAGGGAGTGGTGTAGCGGTGGCAGCAAACTATTCAGTAGCAGCTATTGGTTCTGAAACTTCAGGTTCAATTTTATCTCCATCAGGGAAAAATAGTGTAGTAGGTCTCAAGCCAACTATAGGGTCTATAAGTAGAAACGGAATGATTCCAATTTCAAGTAGTTTAGATACAGCAGGACCCATGGCTAAAAGTGTAATGGATACTGCTATATTAATGAATGCACTAGTAGGTTTTGACAGTAATGATGAGTATAGTTATAATAGCNAACCCGTTTTTTATCAGGGATTAGATACAGTAACCTTAGAGGGGAAAAGTTTTGGAATTTTTAAAAAATATGAAAAAGATAGTTTGGTGAAAATTTCTTTGGATTTGATGAGAAAAGCAGGAGCAAAAATTATTAGTTTCAAAGCTCCTGAAATAGNANTANAAAATTTTATAAAGCTGCTTGACATAGATATGAAAAATGATTTACCAAAATATATAAAAAANAGCACTAACAAAAAATTACCCTTCGATTCAATAAANGATATNGTNAATTTTAACAAAATGGATAGCCTACTTCATGCACCNTACGGACAAGAAAATTTTACCCGATTAGTTAATGTAAATATTTCTCAAAATCAATTTAGAAAAACTAAATGTGAAATGATGAAATTAGCTAAGAGCTATTTTAAGGTAATCAAAAATCTAAATCTAGATGCTGTCATATCAATTGATAGTAAGGATGCTAAATTTGCAGCTCTTGCACATTTTCCAGCGTTAGGAATTCCAATGGGATATAAACGTAGTGGTCGACCTCAAAATATCACCTTTATTGCCCCTTCAAAAAAAGAACAGATTTTATTAAATATAGGAGCAGCCTATGAAAAAATAAACCCAGTTCGTAATATGCCAGATTTGTTTAAACAGTAATATGAGAACTAAATCAAAAAAAAGGAATAAGATAAATGTTATAACCTTAGGGTGTTCAAAAAATATTTATGATTCAGAGGTAATAATAAAACAATTAGAAGCAAGTAAGAAAAATGTAGTTCATGAGGAAAAAGGAAATATTGTAGTTATTAACACATGTGGTTTTATAAATAATGCGAAACAAGAGTCTATAGATACAATTTTAGAGCAAATTGAGTACAAACAAACTGGTATAGTAGATAAGGTTTATGTAACTGGATGTTTAAGTGAAAGATATAAAAATGACTTAGAAAAAGAGATTCCTGATGTAGATCAGTATTTTGGCACTACGGATTTACCTCAACTATTAAAGGTTTTAGAAGCTGATTACAAGCATGAATTAATAGGAGAGAGAATCTTGACAACCCCTAACCACTACGCTTATCTCAAAATTGCTGAAGGCTGTGATAGGCCATGTTCTTTTTGTGCTATACCGTTAATGCGAGGTAAGCATCGATCAACTCCAATTGAAAAACTTGTAGGCCAAGCTAAAATCTTAGCTAAAAATGGAGTAAAAGAATTAATTTTAATTGCTCAGGATTTGACTTATTATGGGTTAGATCTTTACAAGGAAAGAAGACTCGCAAAATTACTTAGTGCTCTATCAAAATTAGACGGTATCGAGTGGATAAGATTACATTATGCTTTTCCAACAGGCTTTCCTGAGGACGTTTTAGAGGTCATGAGATACGAATCTAAGATTTGTAATTATCTTGACATTCCACTTCAACATATTTCTGATAAGATTTTAAAGTCAATGAGACGTGGTACTAATAAAGAAAAAACGACTTCACTTATCAAACGATTTAGAGAACTTGTCCCAGGTATTGTGTTAAGAACTACGCTTATTGTGGGCTATCCTGGTGAGACAGATAAAGATTTTGAAATTTTAAAGAAATGGGTTAAAGAGATGGGGTTTGATCGTTTAGGTTGTTTTAAATATAGTCATGAAGAAGATACTCACGCATATCTTCTAAAAGATGATGTTCCCGAGGAATTAAAACAAAAAAGATTAAATGAAATCATGGAAATACAATCTAATATTTCGTTAAATAACAACGAAAAGCTAATAGGGAAAGTTTTCAAATGTTTAATTGATAGAAAAGAGGGAACTAATTTTATTGGTAGAACCTTTATGGATTCACCAGATGTTGATAATGAGGTGCTAATAGATGCAAAAAAATTCTATGTCAAATTGGGNGAGTTTGTTAACATTAAGATCATTGGGGCTAATAATTTTGATCTGGTAGGTATTCCTGTTTGAGGTTTATTTAAATTGATAATTTGATTTAAAAAAAGAGTGCATTTGAAAATAATTGCTTACCACTGTACCAAAATCCCCTAAATAAAGGATTATCTACAAAATATATTAATTCACCTTCACCATAATTTTCTTGCCCAACAAGCAACGAATACCTTTGTTTTTGCTTTGCTTTATATCCAATGAAACCTGAAATAGTATCTACATCTTTATCAAGATAAAACACATTACCAAAATTTTCTAGAAGATAAAATGCGTCAGCATTCAATTTTAATGTATAATATCTTTCCATTCCATACCCAATCGGATGGGTTCTATCCAAGGTAGCTTTAAAAATACTTCCACTAGTAGAGGCACTAATATCCGAACGATCCTTTTCCATATACGGAATCGTATTTTCAGTTTGGTTTTTAGGATTCTTCTTTTTTAAAGCAAAATTTTCAGTATCAGCAAAAATATTTAATGCGCCGGCAAGTGCGATTAATTTTCCGCCACTATGAATCCATTCTTCAATCTTTTTTCCATTTCCAAAATTTTCAAAACTTGGGTAATCCCCGTCTGGTAGGATTAATACATCGATCTCAGGGAGAACAGAATGTAATTTTTTTTCATTAATCCGCAACAGTGGGTAATTTAATTCTTGTTCAAAAAAGTTCCATAATTCACCATAATTATAAGAGCTACTATTCTCACTCTTCAGTAATCCAACTCTCGGAGCTTTAATCAATTTTATTTTATCTGAACCCATATCAGGTCCTTTTTCAGAATATCCAGTATAAATATTATGTAATGTAATTTTATGCTGATTTACCATTTCTTTAAGTTTTGTAAAGTATTGTTTGTAATTAAGATTGTCTGCCTTGAGAATAAAAATACTTCCTGCATCCCAATCTATTTTACTATTTGTTAGAGGTAAAGTATTATACCTAATTTTAATACCTGCTTTTATTAAATCAGAAAGAAATTTGATATCATCTAAACTTTTGCAAATAAAACCAAATCCATATTTGCTTTCTTCCAATAACATCTTTGAATTTTTTAAAAATTCAAAAGGAGTAGTTATAACCTCTTGTGTTGTTGCTATTGCCTTTAGACCATAGGCAAATGCTAAAGACCAAGCAGTTATATCATAAGTGATCGAGTCAATTAGTTTTGTATTAGGTTCTAAGAGTATTTCTACTAGCTTTCCTTTTACCTGATTTGTTGGTATAACTAGAGAGTTTTTTGAGAATTCTGTAGATTTATTTTTTTGCATTTGATAATCAAAACCACGAATATTTGTATTTTTTGAAAGTTTTTTGCTGATAATATTGTGTTTTTTAAAAAATTCAGCTAAAGAATTTATTTTATTTTTATTTCCTTCCAAAACAAAATTTTTGTATTTGAAATTTTTATTATCAAAAAAAGTCTGATAATTTTTATTTAAAAGTATCCTAAATTTTGCAGCCATCTCAACTGTAGATATACCAGTCAAATGATGATGCTCTATTCTATCTTTTAGTGTTACCTCAATATTTTCGTCATTTCTTACCCCGAGTCCAGCAATCCCTCCTCCTGCTTGTTCATAGGTCATGCCAATACTTCCTAAAAACATTGGATATGTGTCTCCATAGCTGGGGTACAAGAGATCAAATTTTTCTTTTGTAAAGTATAACCATCCGTTTTCGTCAAAATATTTAGCATGATTTTTACCAATTATTTCTTGAAATTCTCTTTGAAAGTTTGTAACAGCTTCATGATAGGGTTCTACTGCAGGTGCAAAATAGTAAGGGCTATTAATCCCCTGTTCATGGAAGTCGACATGAATGTGTGGAAGCCAATCATTAAATTTTTTTATACGATTTTTGGTTTCGGTTTGAGTAACCCATGCCCAGTCCCG
Source organism: Flavobacteriaceae bacterium TMED68 (assembly GCA_002167525.1). The sequence continues at coordinate 90,151 of NHDV01000005.1, read as the reverse complement.
ATTTAAATCAAAAGCGTAATGATTTGTTCTTCCATTATGCCAAGGTTCGTCATGTTCTATCGAATTTTGATTTGTGTCATATGGTATACCCCTATTTTGTTTGTAAAAATTTACATAACGATCTCTCCCGTCAGGGTTGACACAGGGATCTATTATTACAATGGTGTCTAATAACCATTTTGTATGTTTGGTAATTAAATCATAAGCAGTTTTCATTGAAGCTTCTGAGCTTGAAGATTCATTACCATGTATATTATAACTAAGCCAAACTATTGATTTATTTTCGTTTTTAGGTCCACTTATCGACCCACTATTTTGAAGATGGGATAAACGAACTTCTTCAAGGTTGTCTAAATTTTTACGATTCGAAATAAAAACAAGTTGTAATTCTCTACCTTCATTACTTTTTCCATACGGAATAATTTTAAGAAACTCAGAATTTTTCTCAAGATGGCTGAAGTAATCCAAAAGTTGGTGATGTAAATTAAAATAAGTTCCTAGCTCATATCCAAAAAAAGTTTCAGGGTCCTTTAGCTGAGAGGTTAATAGAAATGGATAAAAAATTAATAGTAAAGAAATAATTTTTCTTCTCATATATTTAAATTGTAGCTTTCTAGTCAAACTTTCGATTTCTTTTTCTAAAAAAAAATATCTTTACGCTTCACATATTGTTTATGCAAGCCCATAGTCTTCCAATTGATTTAAAGCTTAGATTTTCAAAATTAATCAATGATTATATAGTTGAAGATAAAAAACTTAAATCATATTACTCACATCCACCTAGATTAGAAAACTTTGAAAGTCAAATCAATCAAAAAAAAGCCTCTTTTGCAAGAGAAAACCGAGATCTTTTAACAACAATATTTAAAGATCAGTATAGCANTGCAAAAGCACCAAAACATGTTTTGGATAATATAGATCTTCTAATTAGTGAAAATACTTTTACGATTACTACTGGCCATCAACTGTGTTTAATGACAGGTCCTTTGTACTTTATTTACAAAATAATATCTACTATTAATCTTTGTAGTAAACTTAAAGAAAAATACCCGAAGTTTAATTTCATACCTATTTATTGGATGGCTAGTGAAGATCACGATTTCGATGAAATAAGTTCATTTAAATTTCAAGAGAAGAAATTCCAATGGAAGCAGGATTTAGCTGGTCCTGTTGGTAAATTACCGCTCGATAAATTAAAATTTATTCTTGAAGACTTCGAATCATATTTGGGAAATAAAAATGAAGCAAACCAAATTAGGGAGTTAATTAAAAACAGTTATCGTGAATCTGCTAATTTGTCAGAGGCAACATTTAAGCTTGTTAACCAACTGTTTGGCAATTATGGTTTACTAGTCTTAGAACCCAACAAAAAAAATCTAAAAAAACTGTTTATAAATTTTTTCAAAAAAGAGCTTACCAATCGATTTTCCTTTTATAGCATCGAAAAACAAATAAATAACATAAAGGAAAATTACAACAAAACATACTCCCCTCAGGTAAACCCAAGAAACATAAATTTATTTTATCTATTACCTGATGGGCGCTATAGAATTGAAAAAAAAGACAACAAATTTATCATTAAGGATATAGGCAAATCTTTTTCACAAAAAGAGTTAATAGATGAATTAGAAAAATATCCTGAGCGCTTTTCACCAAATGTAATTTTAAGACCACTATACCAAGAAGTTTTGCTACCTAACCTTTGTTATATTGGTGGGGCTGCAGAAATTTCTTATTGGTTGCAACTAAAGACAATGTTTGATAAAGTTGAAGTTCCCTTTCCGTTACTTCTTGTAAGAAACTCTGTTCTGTTATATTCTAAAAAGCAGGCGGATAAATTGAAAAAACTAGAAATTAAAATTTCAGATTTGTTTTATAGCCAAAAGACCTTGGATGAAAAAAAAGTAAAACAAGCTAGCAGTATTGACTTAAATTTAGAACATTTAAAAATTGCACTAAATAAGCAATTCGATTACCTCAAATCTTTAGTTTCAAAGACGGATAAATCTTTTGAAGGAGCTGTTAACGCTCAAGAAAAAAAACAAATTAACGGGATAAATAAATTAGAAAAACGTTTATTAAAAGCACAAAAAAAGAGCTTATCTAATCAGATAGAAAGGATTCAGATTATTCGAAACCAATTATTTCCTGATAATGAATTCCAAGAACGCAAATTAAATTTTTTTACCATATACAATGAGATTGGAGAAAACTTTATACCACTACTTATAGAATCATTAGATCCTCTAGATACTGACTTTAATTTTATTGAGTTTTAGTATATTTTTAAGATAAATTTCATTTTTGAGTTTTTAAGCGTTGATTAAATCGTATTTTTACTCATGCAAGAAAAAGTTTTAATTCTTGATTTTGGGTCACAATACACCCAACTAATAGCGCGTCGTGTGAGGGAACTTTTTATATATTGTGAAATTCATCCTTATCATAAAATTCCAAATAACCTAGATACCTATAAGGCCGTTATTCTTTCAGGTTCACCATTTTCTGTAAGAGCTAATGACGCACCTCATCCAAATTTGGATGAGATTAAAGGAAAAATACCTCTTCTTGGAGTCTGTTATGGTGCACAATACCTTGCACATTTTTATGGAGGACAAGTCAATTTATCAGAAACAAGAGAATATGGACGTGCAAATCTTAAATATTTCGAGGCAAAGGATCCCTTTTTTAAAGACGTTTCAGAAAATAGTCAAGTGTGGATGAGTCACGCTGACACAATATTAACTTTGCCTAAAGGATCTAAACTTATTGGAAGCACGGAAGATGTTGCTAATGCCGCGTATAAAATTTTGGGCGAAGATACCTATGCAATTCAATTTCATCCTGAGGTATATCACACTACAGACGGTAAGCAAATATTAAAAAACTTTTTGGTACAAATTGCCAATGTAAAACAAAATTGGACTCCAGATTCTTTTATTGACATGGCTATCGATGAAATTAAAGAAATGGTATCCGAGGATGTTGTGATTCTTGGTCTTTCAGGTGGTGTTGATTCATCAGTTGCTGCAATGCTACTTAATAGAGCTTTGGGGGATAAGCTAAACTGTATTTTTGTTAATAATGGATTACTAAGAAAGAATGAATATGAAGAGGTTTTAGCTCAATACTCCGGAATGGGTTTGAATGTGAGGGGAGTTGATGCTTCAAATAAGTTTTTAAACGCTCTTGAAGGAATTTCTGAGCCAGAAGAAAAACGCAAAATAATTGGAAAAATTTTTATTGATGTTTTTAACTTGGAGGCAAAAAAAGTGAAAGGGGTCAAATGGCTAGGACAAGGCACAATATATCCAGACGTAATAGAGTCAGTTTCAGTTAATGGCCCTTCAGCGACGATCAAATCTCACCATAATGTAGGTGGTCTACCCGAACAAATGGAACTCAAACTTGTGGAGCCTTTAAGAATGTTGTTTAAGGATGAGGTGAGGAGAGTAGGAAAAAGTATGAATATGGACCCATCTTTACTCGCTAGGCACCCTTTTCCAGGACCAGGGCTTTCAATAAGAATATTAGGCGAGATCACACGTGAAAAAGTACGTATTTTACAAGAAGTTGACTATATCTTTATAAAAGGCCTAAGGAAATGGAATCTATATGATAATGTTTGGCAGGCTGGAGCAATTTTTTTGCCTGTAAATAGCGTTGGTGTAATGGGAGACGAAAGGACGTACGAAAATTGTGTCGCACTTAGGGCTGTTCAATCAACAGATGGAATGACTGCGGATTGGGTAAATTTACCATATGAATTCCTTCAAAAAATATCAAATGAAATTATAAATAATGTAAAGGGGATTAATCGTGTAGTCTATGACATTAGTTCTAAACCACCAGCCACAATTGAATGGGAATAACTTTAAAAATGAGTTTATTTAAGTACAAAACTTTCTTTTCATTTTTTTTCCTATTAGGTATTAAAATTTGTTTAAGTCAGGTGCCTCAAGACTTTTTAATTCATCGGGTTAAAAAAGGTGAAACCTTGATAGAAATTACCGATTATTACGGTATTTCTGAAATCCAACTTAATGAATATAATCCCTCATTAAAAAAACTAGGGATCAAGAAAAGAATGTTGTTAAGAATTCCTGTTTATAAAGAGATAAATTCTTTAGAAGCTGACAAACAAAAAAAGTCTGTCAGATCCTTTGAAATACATATTGTAGAGCCCAAGGAAACAAAGTGGCGCTTAGCTTATGAATATGGCATGACTATCAATGAATTAGATTCTTTGAATCCTCAAATTTTAGATGGTTTAAAAATTGGTCAAGAAATTAGAGTAAGAAATATTGATTTCAGTAAAACAATACCAGAAAAAGATTCTTTGTATAATTATTACCAAGTCCTTAAATCAGAGGGATATTATCGTATAGAAAAAAAGTTAGGGGTAAATCGATATGTTCTGGACTCTTTAAATCCAAATTTAAATAAAACAGGGCTACAAGTTGGAATGATCTTAAGAATTCCTGATTCACTTAGTGGGAAATTTAAAATCGAAAATGACCTTCTAGTTGAAAGAGTTAACCTAATTGATTCGATATTNAAAAAAAGCAAAATAAAAATAGGATTATTATTGCCCTTCAAGGCAAAACAAATAATTTTTGATTCTGTAGAAAACACTAAAAAAGTTCTCGAAGAAAGAAATCTTCATACCATTTCATTAGATTTCTACTCAGGAGTTTTATTTGCTTTACAAAGAGCTAACAGTATTGGGTTAGAGATCGATTTATCAACTTTTGATACAGAAAATAATAAATTTAAAATTAATGATATTATTGCCTCAGGATCTCTAGATACTTTAGATTTTATTGTTGGTCCTTTAATACCGTCAAACTTTGATTATATGTCAAATCAAAAAAAATTAATTAATATTCCAAAAATAGCTCCTCTTTCTTCCAGACCAGTAGACTACAGGAAAAATGTTTTTCAATCTGTAACTGATGAAAATATTTTCCGTGAAAAAATGTTTAAATATCTTGAAAAAAAACTTGACTCTACACATCATATTATTATTGTTGCGGACTCAAAAAATAAAATTATTGAGGACGAACTTAAATTAAGATTTCCATGGGCAATTAATTTGAAGCCAGAAAAGTCGGATTATATAATACCAGAATTAGTGGACTCACTTCTTCTNGATTCAATACCTAATAAAATAATTTTAGAGACCCAGTCGTTTCCTTTGATTGCAAGTGCATTGTCACAATTTAGTGCTCAAAATAAAGGGTTTAGAGAAGTTCAAGTATTTACTACCTATAGAAGCAATATATATAACAATGAAAATTTATCAAGAAAATCGCTAGGAGCGATAAGATTTACATATCCAACTGGAACTAAACCTCTGGATCAGACAACCGATAACAAATTTATAGATGCATTTGTACAAAATTATGGTAAGCCACCTAATAATAACGCTTTAAGAGGCTACGATGTTATCCTAGATGCCATTTTAAGGTTTGCTGTCTCAAAGGACATAAGAAAATCAATTGATTTAGGTGAAACCCAATATAAATCAAATAGATTTTTCTACAGCAAAAATGAAAATGAGTCATTTACAAATAAATCAGTTTATATTCTCCAACACAAAGGATACGAGATATATGAAATAAAAGAGTAGTTCATTAAGTCAAAATTCCTTTCTATTTTCGTAAATTTGAGTCCGGTTAGGTATATTAATTTTAATNACCGGGATGTCAAGCACTAAATATATTTTTGTAACAGGCGGAGTTACTTCCTCATTAGGTAAAGGAATAATTGCAGCTTCTTTAGCTAAGCTGCTCCAGTCCCAAAACTTTAAAGTCACAATCCAAAAGTTTGATCCTTACATTAATGTTGATCCTGGAACATTAAACCCCTATGAGCACGGAGAATGTTATGTGACTGATGANGGTGCTGAAACAGATCTAGATTTAGGACATTACGAGCGATTTTTAAACGTAAATACCTCTCAGGCGAATAATGTCACNACAGGATTGATTTATCAAAGTGTAATTGAAAAAGAAAGAAAAGGAGAATTTCTTGGAAAGACAGTTCAAGTTATACCACATATAACCAATGAAATTAAAGATAGAATGCNATTACTTAGNGATTCAGGGGATTATGATATAATAATAACNGAAATTGGTGGTACNGTTGGTGATATAGANTCATTACCCTACATTGAATCTGTTAGACAAATGATCTGGGATTTAGGAAAGGAAAATACATTAGCCATTCATCTAACTTTAATTCCTTTTCTTTCTGCCTCTGGCGAATTAAAAACTAAACCTACACAACATTCAGTAAAAAAATTGATGGAAAGTGGAATATCTGCAGATATTATTGTTTGTAGAACTGAGCACGAGCTTTCAGAAGATTTAAGAGAGAAACTTGCTTTATTTTGTAATGTTAAAAGAGAGGCTGTAATTCAATCTATAGATGTAGACACAATATATGACGTCCCTTTAAAAATGCGAGAGGAAGGATTAGACACTCAGGTTTTACAAAGACTTAAATTAAAGCCTAAACAAAATCATGATCTCAAACCATGGAATGCTTTTTTAAAAAGAGTTAGAAACCCTAAAAATTTTATAAAAATTGGTTTAGTAGGTAAGTATGTAGAGCTTCAAGATTCGTATAAATCAATTCTAGAATCTTTAATACACGCTGGTGCAGAAAATGAAACAGAAATTTATGTGGAATNCTTACATTCAGAATATTTAGAATCNAAAAATTTAAAGGAAAAACTTGAAAATTTAGATGGACTAATTGTTGCACCAGGATTTGGTGAGAGAGGAATAGAGGGAAAAATCATGGCAATTTCATATGCAAGGTTAAATAATTTACCTTTTCTTGGGATTTGTTTAGGTATGCAAATGGCTGTTATAGAATATGCTAGAAATAAAGTTGGTCTGAAGAATGCTAATTCTACTGAAATGGTATCTAATTGTAAATATCCAGTCATAGATCTAATGGAATCACAAAAAAGTATTACAAAAAAGGGAGGAACTATGCGTTTAGGTTCTTGGGATTGTAATTTAATTGCTAACACTAAATCAGCAATTGCCTACCAAAAGATTCATATTAATGAGCGACACCGCCATAGGTACGAATTTAATAACAAATTTTCAGATCAAATTTTTGATCAAGATTTTATTATTTCTGGTATCAATCCTGAAACCGGGTTAGTTGAAATTATTGAATATAATAATCATCCATGGTTTGTTGGAGTTCAGTTTCATCCNGAATATAAAAGTACGGTACTTGACCCTCATCCGCTTTTTAAAGCATTTGTTAAAGCAAGTCTTGAAAAAAAATTAAAAGCTTAAGGTAAAAATGGAAGAAAAAAAATTTGACCCATATCAGTTTATCGGATTCATTTTGATTGCACTTATTTTAACTTGGATGCTATATCGTAATGGTCCTCAAGAAAAAGTTCAGACTCAGACTGATAAGCAGACTATTGATGCACCTTTAAATCAAGCTATTCAAGACTCAATTCAATCACAACAGAAGATTAAAGCTTATGGTGACTTAGGTAGTTTTTTTATTCCAAATGATCAATCAAATATACAGTTAACTACCAATAGTATGATTGTAGAAATCCAATCAAAAGGAGCTGAAATAAATGCTTTGTTATTAAGTGAATTTGAAAATTATGATGGCCTTCCCATACCGATGATTAAAAACGAGAATTCAAGATTTAATGTAGCGCTTTATACAAAGGATGGAAGAATTTTAAATACACGAGATTTCTATTTCAAAACTAATATTTCTGAAAAGGATGATGAATTTGTAGTATCATTGAAATCTACCATTTCAGAGGACATGTATGTAATTTATGAATATATATTTCCTAAAAGTGGATATTTGTTTTCAGTCAATTTTAAATCTGTTGGTATGGGAGCATTACTTGATAATAACCAGCCACCAAAAATAAATTGGAGCACAAATGTATTCCGTAACTCAAGAAGTATAGATTATGAAAACCGTTATACAGAGCTAACATTTGGTTATGAAGATGATAGGGTTGATTATTTATCCCTTAGTGGCAATGATGAGGAAAATAGAGAGAATATTCGATGGATATCATATAGGCAACATTTTTTTAGTGCGATTCTTATTCCTGAATCTAGTATAAAGACCGTAAACCTTAAATCGAAGGATTTATCTAGTGACCAAATCCTTGAAGAAAAATTCACAAAGTATTTTGAGTCGTCTTATTTATTACCAAAACAAGGAGAGAATATAAATACTACGTTTAAATTTTACTATGGTCCAACAGATTACAATACCCTTCAAAATCTAGAAGGCGACCTTGAAGCTTCCATACCGATAGGATGGGGAATTTTTGGATGGATTAATAAGTTTATCTTTTTACCATTGTTTGGCTTTTTATCTTCTTTTCTTTCTTATGGTATAGCAATTATAGTAATGACTATTATTGTGAGATTACTTATGTCGCCAGTAACCTACAAGTCTTATGTCTCACAAATTAAAATGAAAGTCTTACGACCTGACATTGAGGCTATATCGGCTAAATTTAAAGATGACGCTGTTAAACGTCAACAAGAAACTATGAGCCTCTATACTCGTGCAGGTGCTAATCCAATGTCTGGATGTATTCCTGCATTAATTCAATTGCCAGTATTTTATGCTCTATTTTCCTTTTTTCCTGTCGCCTTTGTTCTCCGAGATAAAAGCTTTCTCTGGGCGGATGATCTGTCTTCTTTTGATTCAATTCTAGATTTAGGATTTAACATCCCTTTTTATGGGGATCATGTTAGTTTATTTCCAATTTTAGCTTCAGTGGCTATTTTCTTCTACACTAAAATGACTACTGGTCAACAGCCAATGCCACAGCAACCTGGTATGCCTAATATGAAAATTATAATGTATTTAATGCCACTTATGATGCTTTTTTTCTTTAATAATTATGCCAGTGGTTTAAGTCTTTATTATTTTGTCTCTAATCTTTTGACTATCATTCTAATGTTAGTAATAAAAAACTACATCATTGATGATACAAAAATCCATGCCCAAATTGAGGAAAATAAGAGTAAGCCAAAAAAGTCTAGTGGATTTTCAGCACGTTTACAAAAAGCAATAGAAGAAGCTGAAAAACAGAAAAAAGCAAGAAAAAAATAATATAAGACCCTTTTATATTTTTTGTTATGAAAAAAAGAGTTGTTGTTGGACTTTCAGGGGGAGTGGACTCAAGTGTTGCAGCATATTTACTTAAACAAAGTGGATATGAAGTGATCGGTTTATTCATGAAGAATTGGCATGATGATTCAGTAACTATTTCAAATGAATGCCCATGGCTAGAAGACAGTAATGATGCGATGCTAGTAGCAGAAAAACTTGGCATCCCATTTCAGACTATTGACCTTAGTCTTCAGTATAAGGAAAAGATTGTCAAATACATGTTTAAAGAATATGAAGAGGGTAGAACACCTAACCCTGATATTTTATGTAATCGAGAAATTAAATTTGATGTTTTTTTAAATATTGCAATATCACTTGGAGCAGATTATATAGCTACTGGTCATTATTGCCAAAAAAAGACTTTTGAAAGTAAATCTGGACAAAAGATATATAGACTAATCGCAGGATTTGATAAAACTAAAGACCAATCTTATTTTTTATGTCAATTAACTCAGGAACAACTTTCTAAATCACTATTTCCAATTGGCCACTTGAAAAAAAAAGAAGTCAGACTTATCGCTAAAAAGCTTGATTTAATTACTGCTGATAAGAAAGATTCACAAGGACTTTGTTTTATAGGTAAGGTAAGCTTGCCTGATTTTTTGCAGCAAAAGCTAGACTGCAAAGAGGGGCAGATAATTAAAATTCCAAAACATCATCCTACTTTCGAAAAGAACAAACTTGAAAGTACATCTTTTAAAAAAAGATCAGAAAAATTCATTTATGAACCTACCGATGGTTTGGTGATTGGAAAACACAAAGGGGCACATTTTTATACAGTTGGGCAAAGAAAAGGTCTTGGTGTTGGAGGATTTGATGAACCTCTTTTTGTTATTGATACCGATGTAAATAAAAATATAATCTATGTTGGAGAAGGAAAATCTCACCCAGGTTTATTTCGAGATACTTTAAGAGTTAATTCTAAAGACACTAATTGGTTGCGGCCAGACTGTAAATTAGAAGTTGGTGATAGTCTAGAGGTAAATGCACGTATCCGATACCGTCAACCTCTTCAAAAATCTACTCTTCATCGAACTAAAAAAGCTCTTTATATTACCTTCGATAAGGTTCAATCTTCAATTACACCTGGACAATTTGTGGCTTGGTATGAAAAAGAAGATTTATTGGGATCTGGAATTATTGCATAATTTTTAAAAAATAATCTTTATCCACTCTGATTATTGATTTTCTTTTTGTTTCATTAAAAAAAAAGTATCTTGTATTTAAGTGACTAAAAGAAGTAAAGGTTAACGTGAGGTGCATAAATTTTTTTATCCTATTTTTTATTTTAACTTATTTATCAGCGCAAGAAAACTTTTATAAAGAAACTATACCTGGTACGGACTTAACAATACCTATGGTTTATATTCAAAATGGTTCGTTTACTATGGGAAGTCCAAAATCTGAAATAGGACATTTTGGTGATGAGGGACCCCAACACCTGGTAAGTTTAGACAGCTACTGGATTGGAAAGTATGAAATCACTTGGGATATTTACAATTTGTTTGTCAGTCGTGAGATTGATCAAAATCAAGTTACAAAGTTACCAAATTCTGAAGTCCAAGTAGATGTAGATGCAGTATCTGGTGCTACAACACCTTATGTTGAAATGAGTTTTGGTATGGGAACTGACGGATATCCAGCAATTTGTATGACTCAATTAGCTGCATCTAAATTTTGTGAATGGTTGTCTGCTATGACTGGAAATTTTTATCGTTTACCTACTGAGGCAGAGTGGGAGTATGCTTGCAGGGCAGGAACTGACAAAGCCTTTTCATTTGGTGATAACTCAGAGAATTTAAATGAATATGCATGGTATGATTCTAATAGTAATGAAAAATATCAAAAAGTAGGTACCAAAAAGCCGAATCCATGGGGATTACATGATATGCATGGAAATGTAGCGGAATGGACGCTGGATCAATATATTCCTACAACTTACAGAACAAGAAAAAAGGAGGCAAGAAACCCTTTTCAACGGCCTACAAAAATTTATCCTAAGGTTGTTAGAGGAGGATCTTGGATGGACTCCCCAAAAAGATTGAGATCTGCCTCTAGAAGGCCTTCATCTAAAAAATGGAAAATGAGGGACCCGCAAATCCCTAAAAGTAAATGGTGGCATACTGACGCCCCTTTTGTTGGTTTTCGTATATTAAGACCAGTAAAAACTCCTGTAGAAGAAGAACAAAAAAAGTATTGGAATTACAATACAGACTAACTAAAACAATATAAATAAAGAAAATCATGAGTAAATACAAATTTTTAAAAAATTCAAACCATTCTAGGAGAGAATTTGTGCAAAAAACTGCCATAGCTACAAGTGGTTTATTAACCACCTCACTACCAATTGAATCAATGGTGCATGGACAGGGAGAAAAAAAACTTAAACTAGCTTTAATTGGATGTGGAGGTAGAGGCTCAGGTGCNGCAGTTCAGGCTCTCACAGCTGATAAAAATGTTGAACTAGTTTCAATGGCTGACGCTTTTGCAGATCGAATTGAAAAGAGTTTAAAGGGTATTCAAGAGCACTTTGATGGTGAAAAAAAGATTAATGTTAAANCTAAAAATCAATTCATTGGCTTTGATGCCTACAAAAAGGCAATTGATTTAGCTGATGTTGTAATCTTAACGACACCGCCAGGATTTCGTCCCTATCATTTTGAATATGCTATTTTAAATGATAAACATGTATTCATGGAAAAACCCCTTGCAACTGACCCAGTTGGAATTCGTAAGGTTTTAGAAACAGCTAGGCTTGCCAAATCAAAAAAACTAAATGTCGTCGTAGGATTACAGCGTCATTATCAATCAAATTATATTGACTTAAAGAATCGTATCGATAAAGGCGCCATAGGTAAAATTCGTGGTGGCCAGGTTTATTGGAATGATGCTGGAGTTTGGACAAATAGAAGAAAAGATAATCAAACAGAATTAGATTACCAGATGCGAAATTGGTACTATTTCAATTGGCTTTGTGGAGATCATATCCTTGAGCAACATATTCATAATATTGATGTTGCTAATTGGTTTATTGGAGATTATCCAATTTATGCACAAGGTATGGGTGGAAGACAGGTTAGGAATGGAAAGGATCATGGTGAAATTTTTGATCACCATTTTGTTGAATTTACATATGCAAGTGGGGCTGTTATATCAAGTCAATGTAGACACATACCTGGAACTATGAGTAGAGTTGATGAGGTCTTTCAAGGAACAAAAGGGAGTGTAGAGATTGGAAAAGGCATAATAACCGATCTTGAGGGAAATACTAAATATAAATACCCACGGAAATCAATAGAAGACCCAGATCCATATCAAGTAGAACATGACCGATTATTTGCTTCGATACGAAATGGGGGAGTTATTTCTGACGCTGAAAACGGAGCCATGAGTACATTAACAGCAATTTTAGGAAGAATGGCGACTTACACAGGAAAGAAAATTACTTTAGAGGAGGCATTAAATTCTAAACTGCAACTTATGCCTGAAACTGTTACTTGGAAAACTACACCACCTTCACTACCGAATAAGGATGGGTACTATCCTATAGCCGTTCCTGGTAAAACTAAAATGGTTTAACTTGGATAGAAGGAAATTTTCAAAGCTATCGGCATTTGGGGTTGTAGGTCTCTCAGAGTATGGTAGGTTTTCAAATTCGTTTGTAAAAAACAAAGCTTACAAATACAACCTTGACTATGCACCTCACTTGGATATGTTTCGGAATCTTGCAGGAGAAGATCCAGTTGATCAATTAAACTTTATCGCAGATTTAGGTTTTAAATCTTTTGAAGATAATGATATGAGGAAGCGAGAAATTAGTCTTCAAGAGTTAATGGCTAAGACTATGCAAAAGCGTGGTATTAGGATGGGTGTTTTTGTTGCTCATGAGATTTATTGGAAAAAACCAAATCTTGCTAGTGGGGATAAAGCTTTACAATCTGAATTTCTAAACTATATTAAAAAGGCGGTTAAAGTTGCTAAGCGTGTAAATGCAAAATGGATGACAGTTGTTCCTGGGCATGTTGATTTAACAAAGAATATTGCATACCAAACAGCAAATGTTATTGAAATTTTAAAAAAAGCTTCGGATTTATTGGAGCCTCATGGACTAGTTATGGTCCTAGAGCCTTTAAATTTTAGGGATCATCCAGGCTTGTTTTTGGCCGAAAGTCCACAAGCTTATGAAATATGTAAATCCGTAAATTCTCCCTCATGTAAAATACTTTTTGATATTTATCATCAGCAGATTCAAGAAGGCAACCTGATTCCAAATATCGAAAAGTGTTGGGACGAAATAGGGTATTTTCAAATAGGTGATAATCCCGGAAGAAATGAACCGACAACAGGGGAAATTAACTACAACAACGTTTTTAAATACATCCACAGTAGAGGTTACCAAGGGATTTTAGGTATGGAGCATGGGAACAGTTTCAAAGGAAAAGAGGGAGAGCTAAAAGTTATAAATGCATATAAAAAAGTTGACAAGTTTATCTAATGAAAAATCCAGTTTGTGATTTATTAGGAATTAAATATCCAATAATACAAGCAGGAATGGTTTGGGCAAGTGGTTGGCGTCTTGCCTCAGCTGTAAGTAATTCAGGAGGTCTTGGTCTATTGGGTGCGGGTTCAATGTATCCTGGAGTCTTAAGAGAACATATTCAAAAATGTAGAAAAGCCACTAGTAAACCTTTTGGTGTTAACGTCCCTTTACTTTATAAAGATATTGATCAACTTATGGAAGTAATTTTGATGGAAAATGTACCAATAGTTTTTACCGCAGCTGGAAATCCAAAAATCTGGACTGAGCATTTGAAAAAAAATGGTTGCCAAGTTGTACATGTTGTTAGCTCAGTGAAATTTGCTTTAAAAGCCCAAGATTGTGGGGTTGATGCAATAGTTGCTGAGGGATTTGAAGCAGGAGGTCATAATGGTCGTGAAGAAACAACTACCATGACATTGATACCTTTAATTAAAAAATCTATAAAAATTCCATTAATAGCAGCTGGTGGTATTGGAAGCGGACCTGCAATGTTGGCTGCAATGGCTTTAGGTGCTGATGCAGTTCAGGTTGGTTCTAGATTTGTAGCCTCTCCAGAAGCTTCTTCTCATGACAATTTTAAAAAAGAAATTTTAAAAGCTGAGCAAGGAGCAACCCTTCTAACCCTAAAGGAATTAACCCCAGTAAGAATGATGAGAAATCCTTTTTTTCAAAAAATTCAGACTCTATATGAAAATGGTGCTAGCATTAATGAATTAAGAGAGGTACTAGGGCGGGGAAGAGCAAAAAAAGGAATGTTTGAAGGTGATCTAATTGAAGGTGAACTAGAAATAGGACAAGTATCTGCCCAAATTGAACAAGTAATTCCTGCAAAGTCAATAATAAAAGAATTTATTGAAACTTATAATAAGGCATTAAAAAATTTGAGNGAAATCAATTAATCTCAACTTTCTCACTAAAATCAATTAATATTTGATTAGAGATTAGGTCATCTAAAGTTTCTTGTTTACGAATTGTATGAGCCCTGTTATTATGCCACAAAACTTCTGCTGGACGGAATCTAGAGTTGTAATTATTTGACATTGTAAAGCAATATGCGCCAGCATTTTTAAACATTAAAATATCTCCTTCATTTATTTCAGCTATTTTCCGGTTACTCCCAAATGTATCAGTTTCGCATATGTAACCAACTACAGTGTAAAAACGTTCTTTACCTTTTGGATTAGAAATATTGATTATATCATGGTGTGATCCATAAAACATTGGTCTAATTAGATGGTTAAACCCCGAATTAACCTGTGCAAAAACTGTTGAAGTAGTTTGTTTTATTGAATTGACTCTTGTTAAAAAATAACCTGCCTGACTTACTAAAAATTTTCCTGGCTCAAAAGCGAGAATGAGCTTTTTTCCGTAGTTGTCACAAAATTCATTGAATCTTTTAGTGAGCTTTTCTCCTAATTCCTCAATATTTGTCTCAATATCATTATCTGTATATGGAACTTTAAAACCACTTCCAAAATCTATAAAATCAAGGTTTTTAAATTTCAAAGCAGTATCAAATAAAATCTCAGCAGCATGTAAAAAAACTTCGATATCTAAAATATCACTACCAGTATGCATATGAACACCATTGATCCTCATTTTTGTATTTTCAACAATGCGGATAATATGTGGAATTTGGTGAATTGAAATACCGAATTTAGAGTCAATATGTCCAACTGAAATATTACTATTACCCCCAGCCATTACATGCGGATTTATTCGAATACAAACTGGGATCTTAGGATGTTTAGATCCAAACTGTTCCAAAACTGAAAGATTATCGATATTGATTTGAACACCCAAGGAAGTTACTTCTTCAATTTCTTCCATTGAAACTCCGTTAGGAGTAAAAATAATTTTTTTAGGATCAAAGCCAGCCTTAATACCTAGTTGAACTTCTTGGACAGAAACTGTATCTAAACCAGTTCCCATTGAGTTCATAAGTCCTAGGATAGAGATGTTTGATAAAGCCTTACAGGCATAATTTATTTGAAGTTTATCAATACCACTGAATGCATTTTTAAGCCGACTATATTGGCTTTGAATATGATCACCATTATAAACATATATGGAATCATTAAAGGTGTCTGCAATTGATTTTAGTATAGATTTATCCATTTCATTAAATTAAAAAACAAAAATAATGACTTATATTAAATCGGTCTATCAAACCTGTTATCTGATTCAAAAAACCATGTAATGTTATGTTTGTAACAAAATATTTAGACTATTCTTTTAATATTTAATCCTTTGTTTATATATTTTTAACAAGATTTTAGAATTAATTATGAATTTACATGAATATCAAGGCAAGGATTTGCTATCAAGTTTTGGAGTTACTGTTCAAAGAGGAATTGTTGCTAAAACAATTTCGGAGGTAATATCTGCAGGGAAAGAACTTACAAAGTCAACTGGTTCTAATTGGTATGTTGTTAAAGCACAAATCCATGCAGGTGGAAGGGGAAAAGGAGGAGGAGTTAAATTAGCTAAGACTTCTGATGAATTAGAAAAGATTGCAGGAGAAATATTAGGAATGCAATTAATTACGCCCCAAACTCCAAAAGAAGGGAAAAAAGTAAATCAAGTTTTGATAGCAGAGGATGTTTATTATAAAGGCAATTCTGAGCCAAGTGAATACTATATTTCGGTATTATTAAATAGAGGGTCAGGTAAAAATATGATAATGTATTCTACTGAGGGAGGAATGGATATAGAGGCTGTTGCTGAAAAGACACCACATCTAATTTTTACAGAAGAGGTTGATCCTGCATTAGGGCTTCAAGGTTTTCAGGCTAGGAAGATAGCTTTTAATTTAGGACTTTCAGGTGCAGCTTTTAAAGATATGGTAAAGTTTGTGATTTCATTATATAAAGCATATGTGGGCTCAGATGCATCTCTATTTGAAATTAACCCGGTGCTAAAAACATCTGATGATAAAATTGTTGCTGTTGATGCTAAGGTGACTCTAGATGATAATGGTCTTTTTCGACACAAAGAATTTGAGGCTATGCGAGATTTAAGTGAGGAAAATCCTGTAGAAGTTGAGGCAAGAGAAGTAGGTTTAAATTATGTTGATCTTGATGGGAATGTAGGTTGTATGGTGAATGGCGCAGGACTTGCAATGGCAACAATGGACTTAATTAAGCAAGCAGGAGGTGAACCAGCAAACTTTCTTGATGTAGGTGGAACAGCAGATGCCAATAGAGTTGAAACGGCTTTTCGATTGATTCTAAAAGACCCAAAGGTGAAAGCAATCCTGGTAAATATTTTTGGCGGTATAGTAAGATGTGACCGAGTAGCCCAAGGGATTGTTGATGCGTATAAAAATTTAGGAGATTCCATTAAGGTTCCAATTATTGTGCGACTTCAGGGAACAAATTCTGATATAGCAAAAGAGCTTATCGATTCCTCTGGACTAAATGTTTTGTCTGCCACTGCCTTTCAAGAAGCAGCAGATAAAGTTCAAGAAACACTTCTTTAAAGACAAAAAGTCAGCTAAATTTTAAAAAAAGATGACAGATTGTCAATAATATGATTTGGCCTCAGTTTTGCTTTTGTAAAATCGAAATATTGTTTAATAAAAAAAATAATTATGAATTTAATACAAAAACAAAATGCATTTATACCATTCTTATTTGATGATTTTATCAATCGAGAATTTAATTTAGATAAATCTATATTTGAGACACTCCCTGCGGTAAATATTAAAGAATTGGATTCTTTATTCCAAATAGAACTTGCTGTTCCAGGGAAAAATAAAAATGATTTTCAAATTGAAATTGAAGACGGTCTTTTAACAATTTCTTCAAATGTTGAAGAGAAGAATAATTCTGATAACTTCAAATTTACAAAACGTGAATTCAGTTATAATAATTTTAAAAGAACCTTTACTCTTCCAGAAAGTATTGACGAAACAAAAATAGACGCAAAATACTTTGAAGGAGTATTAAAAATTAGCTTACCGAAACAAAAAGAGTCTATGGCTCAGCCAAAAAAAATAATTAAAATAAAATAGAAATCAGTTATTTATTTTTGTTTAAATCAGTCTCCATAATGGGGACTGATTTTTTTATAATTTAATGAATATTCTTTTTCTATAAAGATAGTAAGTAGGTATCCATAGTATAATCACATAAAATATTGCATAGATTAAAGATCCCAGTTTCATCGGAAAGCCAATATTTTCAAAAATTCTCAAGAATTCAGAATTAAGTGCAACTCCAATCCATTTTGAATTATAAAAAATTATAGTCAACATACTTGAAAGCGAATAAGCAAAAATTGAGTTTACACCAAAAACATGTGCAAATCTAAATTTGTATTTGCTTTTATTATGGTCAAAAAAGTAAATCGATGCAGCTAGGCCAAGAGTACTTATACCACCCATTAATAGAGTAAAAGATGTACTCCACAAGTTTTTATTAAGCGGGAAAAACCATTGAACTAAATCTCCAAGGAAGACTAACAAAAAGCCAGCAAAAAATAATTTATTTAAGCGCTGACCAAGAGATTCTTTATTTAATAGAATATATCCTGAAAACATTCCTATTATTCCAGTAGCAATTGATGGTAAAGTACTTAATATTCCCTCAGGGTCCCATGTATCCTCCCAAAGAACACCAGGCAATAATAGTGAATCAATATAATGAGCCCAATTCCTTTCAGGAACACTCAAATCTGGAAATCCAATGCCTGGAACTGGAACATAAACCATAATTATCCAATAAAATAACAATAAAAATATTCCAAAATAGATCTGAAATTTTCTAGAGGTGTACAAAAATAAAAGTGCACAAGCTAAAAAAACAAAAGATATACGATGAAGTACACCCACCCAACGAATTTCATCAAAGCTAA
This sequence comes from Flavobacteriaceae bacterium TMED68, assembly GCA_002167525.1. The sequence goes on along the minus strand of NHDV01000005.1, from coordinate 71,553 downwards.
AATCAGGCCAAATCCACAAAAAAATTCCAACTCCGTATATCTTTAAGGCACGAATTACAGTCTTTTTTGTCATATCAGCTTTACTTTTTCCTATTTCAATTTGTTTGGTAAAAGATAGAACTATCGATACCCCAACTATAAATAGAAAAGTTGGAAATATATAATCGGTAGGGGTAATTCCATTCCACTCAGCGTGAAGTAAAGGTGGATAAACATAACTCGAAGAGCCTGGAGTATTTACAATAATCATTAAAATTATAGTCAGACCTCTTAATATGTCGAGGGATAGTAATCTGTGATCTTTTATTTCTTTCATTATTTCTGAATTTTAATTGAATTTCCTCCTCGTCCGTTAGAGTCAAAAACTCGTAAAATAACCTGGTCGTTAGGTTTAATTTTTACAGGAAAGGTATATAACTGGTCAGTTTTTTCTGGCTTTTTCCCGTTTAGAGTATATCTTATTTCAAGACCGGGGAATTGTTGACGGGCTTTAAGTGTTAAATTATCTAATATTGCTCCAGGTTTCGGTAAATCAAAATAAATTCCCTCATAATTATTAGATATAAATTGTAGATGTCTTTGTCCTATCGTATTTACGAATCGGTTCCATGACTTAATTAATAAAGGTTTTTGTTTTTCAGCTGTAATTTCGTCTAGCCACGTTTCTTTTGGACTCCATGCCCTTTGAGAGAAAACAATTAAATTAGGCATTAGCATTCGATCAAATTGGTAATGATCTGTTGCTGTTTCAGTCCACAGTTGAGACTGGATTCCAAGAAAATTGGAGACACTATTTTGTTTAAGTTTTTTGTATTTGAAAAGTTTATTTTTATCTATTTTGAGCTCTTTTAATTTTACTTTATTAGCAAATACATTTAATGGTTCAGTGCCCCACGAATCTTTATAATCAACATAACCAGACCAACTTAATCCACCGTTTTCAATGTCTCTGTCATCTGTCATATCAAAATAGAATGCAGACGAATTACTCATTACCGACTTAAACCCTTGGTTAGCTAATTTGTATATCATATCCTCTCTTCCGTCACCCCAAGTATTGTTCCATACGAGAGGTATAAAATTTAAATCAATTAAATTTTTATTAATTCTAATTTCAGATTGACTTTTTTCACTTAAAACTAAAAGTACATCTTCCCAACCTGACATTTTTGCTCCAGAATCGGAAATAATTCTATTTAACTTTTTTACACTTGAATCATACAAAGATTGAAAAGAGCTTAAGTCGGATGATTGGGAAATAAGTGTATTACATAAGGGCGATTTTCTCCATGAACCGTGAGGTACCTCATCAGCTCCAATGTTAAAAATTCTCATCGGCACTGATGCTGAATCATACATAGTTTTAATTTCAAAAAATACTTTTTCAAAAAACGCAAAAGCACTAGGCCGACATATACAAATAACATTATCCTTAAATAGCTGTGCTGAAGTGTATTCACTTTTATCATCAGGATCATGAAGTCTATATTGATTAGCAGATACTAGATCTCCTATTTCCAAAAATTTGTCGTATCGTGCCTCCATAGCTATAATTGCAGCTCTAGCGTGGGAAGGAAAACTTATTTGAGGTATCACTTCAATATTTCTTTTATTAGCTTCTTTGATTATTTCTATAAAATCATCTCTACTGAGATAACCATTACCCGGGCTATTATTTTTTCCTGAGCCTGAGCCATACATAGGGAATAATCTATCTTTCTCATCTATTGTAAAACCACGTTTACCTCCAATATCCGTTAGCTCTTCTAGTCCTGGTATTTCTATTCGCCAACCCTCATCATCTGTAAGTCTTAGATCAAGTACATTAAGTTTATAATGAGTCATAAGTTCTAGAATCTGAAGAATTTTATTCTTTGGATAAAAGTTTCTTGACAGGTCTAACATAAATCCACGGTGTTTAAATCTTGGAGCATCTTTAATGTAGAGTAATGGAATATCTTTTTTTTCAATTTGGGCATTATATAGAATTTGACGCAATGAGGAAAAACTATATAAAAGTCCTTTATAGTTTGAGACGCTTATTCTAATTTTATCTTTATCAATTTTTAAATGATACGCTTCTTCATCAAGATTAGAAGCTTTATTTACAACAATTTGGGGGGGCTCATCTGAATATGTAAGATCTATGCTTAAATCCTTTTGCAGATAAGTTCTTAGAAATTCCTGATCATTTTTAAAAGTCCCGAAGTCTATATTCAATGATTTAGGCAAATCAAAATTTTCATCTTTTATTACTAATTTACTAGGAGTAGGAATAACCCAGTATAATTCTTCTTTAGGCAAAGTTTCAATTCCTTCATACTTTAAGTAGCGATCTGCTGCAGAGGGTATACTTAAATTTTCCAATCCCTTAGCATTTTGCCAAATAATTTTACTTTCTAAATCATATAACTTATTATTTTTTTTGTTATGGATAAAAAAACCTACCGGTCCCATAACTAGTCTTCTCATTATTCCACTTTGAATTGCCGAAAAGCTAAATTTTTCTCCGGGGCCAATTGAATATGAAGGTCCAAAACTAAGCCTATAGTACTGAACATTTTTAGTTGGAATGATTTTAATTCCTTCAGGCAGACTCTTTTTATCTAAATTGCCACTAAATTGATTCCAATGTAATTCCCACTTTCCCTCTTCCCATATTTCATTTGAATTGTTAATTAATTCGAAAGTTACCTCCATTTGGTCATAGTTAAAATCAAAGTTATTGATGTAAAATTGAATTTTAGAGGTTTCCTTTTCTTCAGGCTTACATTGTACTAAAAGCATAAAAGCAAAAAAAATAATTAAGAAGTTTTTCATTTAAGACGTATTTCATCTAAAATAGCAAATTTTCAAAGATGAAATATTAATTCAAAATAAATGAATGTAATTTAGTTTTGATTTTCGATTGTTAGATCTTTTATTGCTTTATTTGGCTCGATAATTGAATATCCTTTCCAAAAATCAGGATCATAAGATGTTTTATTTTCTGGTAAAATTTTGCCAGTTTCTTCAAAATTTTTGAATGTATTGTCATCAATTTTTTTTGTATCAAAAACTATTAGTTGATATCGTTGTTTATTTCTATTAGAAATATTTAAATCCATTTTAAGCTGATTTTGTTTATTCCGCCCTCTAACTATCTTATTTTTTTCNGTAACAACTAGTGGCCTATCAAAACCTCCTTCGAAGCTAGTAGTATAATCAAAATATTCTAAGCAATATTTTCCTGTGTTCATTTTTTTAAATTGAATAACTACTTTTCTCATATCCTCTTTAAAATAGACACCAAACATGCTAAAGTCCCTTATGGGTTGAACATTTGTATATTCTAACCTAATTAGCGCCAATAAATCAGCATCTACATATATTCTACCCTTAAAATCAGCATTTCCATTTGGTCGAAAATCAATTATATAGACAGGTGTATTTCCTAAGTAGGTAAAATCAGTTTGAATAAATTTATANTTTGATGATTTATTAAGTATTACTAGATCAAGTTCTTCTTTATCAAATAATTCTGANATAATATTTGTCAAAATCCCTTTTCTTGATTTTAGATAATTATCTTTTCTTTTTTGAATTTTTTGTTCTTTAGTTAGAGTATNTTTTAATCCAATATCTTCAGCTTCTACTTTTCCACCAATTATTCCAGATCTGACTTTAAAAAATGAATTAGTCTTTACATTCTTTTTTAATATATTATCAAATAATTTTTCAAAATTTTTAAAAAGTTCAGTTTTACTTTTGTCCTGTAAATCAAGAGCTTTTAATAATTCTAACTTTTGTTTTTCTTTAGTATAGTCTCCATACAGATTTCCAATAAATTCAAAATACCAGTCGTTTTCTCTAGGTACTTTTAAAAGGACGCTGTCCCAAAAGACCTGATTCAAAACGGGTATTGAAGTTTTTTTTATTTTTACGTTCAGTGAGTTAAATTTTTGTTGTCCAGTTTCCCTAAAAAATAACTTTTTTTTATTTAANCCNAAGTCATATTTTTCNGATGTGTTTTCCTGTATTTTTTTAATTATATCCTCTACGGCAAGTTGTTTATTACTTAAAATTATTGTGTTTAATTCAANTGTCTTTGGTTTTAAATAGAATATAGTGTCATTAAATTTAGAATAGGGCATAGCAAGTGTTTCATAACCCATGCAGGAAATATAAATTGAGTCTTTTTTCAGGAGAGTATTTGTTTTTAGTCTAAAATAACCCTCCTCATTTGTGACCACACCGTCCCCAGATTTAAGATAAACGCTGGCAAAAGGAACAGATTTTTCAGTTAGGCTGTCTTTTACAAAAGCAGAAGTTTCTTGAGTGTAGTTGTAAGAAAAATTTAAATAAATTAAACAGGCTAAAATATTTGTTAGATATCTCATCTTTTCAAGATAGTTTAAATAATCTAAAGCTGATCTTGTAAAATTTTAATTTCATCACGAAATCTTGCAGCTTCAATAAAATCAAGTGATTTTGCAGCATTTTCCATTGCCTTTCTAATCTCACGAATTTTCTTTTCAATTTCAGATTTTGTAAGATAGATATTATTAATATTATCAGTAGTTTTTTGATTTACGATATCCTTCTTTTTAGATACTACAGAGTTTTTAGCTAATGCACTATCTAAGGATTTATTTAAAGCTTTAGGTTTTATTTTATGAATTCTGTTATAGTTAATTTGTTTTTCTCGACGGTAGTTAGTTTCATCGATGGTTTTTCTCATGCTCTGCGTAACACTATCAGCATACATTATTGCTTTACCGTTTATATGTCTTGCGGCACGTCCGACAGTTTGAGTTAATGAACGGTTTGATCTTAGGAAACCTTCTTTATCTGCATCCAGAATTACTACCAATGAAACTTCAGGTAAATCAAGTCCTTCNCGAAGTAAATTAACACCTATTAAAACATCAAATAGACCTTTTCTTAAATCTTGCATGATCTCAACTCTTTCAAGTGTGTCTATATCACTGTGAATGTAACGGCAACGTATTTGAACCTTTGTTAAATATTGGGTTAACTCTTCAGCCATTCTTTTTGTAAGAGTAGTTACTAACACTCTTTCTTCTTTTTCAGTACATCTATGTATCTCTTCAATCAAATCATCTATTTGATNATTGCTAGNGCGAATTTCAATTTCAGGATCTAATAGTCCAGTGGGACGTATTACTTGTTCTACAAAAACTCCTTCAGTTTTTTTAAGCTCGTAATCAGCTGGAGTTGCACTTACATATAAAACTTGGTTTTGTAATGCTTCAAATTCTTCAAATTTTAAAGGTCTATTGTCCATTGCTGCTGGCAAACGAAAGCCATATTCAACCAAGTTCTCTTTTCTGCTTCGATCACCTCCGTACATTGCATGCACCTGTGAGATAGTTACATGACTTTCATCTACAATCATTAAAAAATCCTTTGGGAAGTAGTCTAGAAGACAAAAAGGTCGACTTCCTGGTGAACGACCATCTAAATAACGTGAATAATTTTCAATTCCTGAGCAATATCCCAATTCCTTAATCATCTCTAGATCGAATTCAGTTCTTTCCTCAAGACGTTTTGCTTCTAGAAATTTTCCACAATTCTTAAAGTATTCAACTTGTTTTACTAGATCTTCCTGGATTTGCAATATCGCGTTTTGAAGAGTATCGGGAGAGGTTACAAATATATTTGCAGGAAAAATATTGACTTTCTCATACCTCTCAATTTTTTTATTATTGAGAGGATCAAAAGCTTCAATTAATTCAATTTCATCTCCAAAAAAGTGAATTTTAAAGGCAATATCAGCATAACCTGGGAATACATCTATTATATCTCCCAGTACTCTAAAATTACCTCTAGATAAGTTTGATGTTGTCCTTGAATACAGACTTTGGACCAATTGATACATAAGCCTGGTTCTTGAAATCATTTGATTTTGCTTAATTTTGATAACATTTTTTTCAAATTCTTTTGGATTACCAATTCCATACAAACAAGATACAGATGCAACTACAAGCACATCTCTTCTTCCGGATAATAGTGAAGATGTTGTACTCAGTCTCAATTTTTCAATTTCTTCATTAATTGACAGGTCCTTTTCTATATAAGTACCTGTTGTTGGTATATATGCTTCTGGTTGGTAGTAATCGTAATAAGAAACAAAATACTCAACAGCATTTTTTGGGAAAAATTGCTTGAATTCTGAATAAAGTTGCGCAGCGAGTGTTTTATTATGAGCTAATACTAGCGTAGGTCTTTTTAACTTTTCGACAGCATTCGCCATTGTAAATGTCTTTCCAGAACCTGTAACTCCCTGGAGGGTAACATATTTATCGTTATTTTGAAAATTGGAAACAATTTCGTTGATAGCCTGTGGTTGGTCCCCAGTTGGTAAAAAATCTGAGACTACTTCAAATTCCATAGCTTTTTATTTAAAAGATTTCAAATTTACAAAATGAAGGGAAACTTAAATATAATTGCCAAAACAAAAACTTATATAGTTAATTATTATCAGAAAAATTAAATGGTTTTTTGAACAATCTTTTTTGTAAAACTATCGATCTAAGTTGTTAAATTTAAAATTAAATATTTCTGATCTAATTTTAAAAATCAATAACATTACATTTGATATAAATGTGATTATGGCAGATAAATTAATTTCACAAAAAAAACCATTTTATCCTATATGTTCAGATCTTGAGAAATTTTTGAAGTCCTATGATCGATGGGTTGAGACACCCATTTGCTACAGCGATTTGTTAAGATTTTCAGGTTCTATTGTTGTATATGATAAAAATGATAATGATACACTTTGGGTTAGTGTATTTTTTTCTGAAACGGAAAGGCGTGATGTTGATTACAATTTAAAGAAAATTTATACTTTACTTCATTCAGATGGCAATGAGTCTGGTATTCAATATCTAAATGTAGATTCTATAGATTATTGCACCTTTGGCAACTCAAAGCCATTCAGAGTTAAAATCCGAAATATTTTAAATGACAACTTCACTTACTACTACATTAAAAAAACAGATGCTTCAAGAATTTATGGTTTAGAATATGAGCACATGCTTTCGCCATACAATCTAAATTTTTTAGTTAATAAAAATACGCTAGTTGAAGAGCATATTGCAGGAATTCCAGGAGATACTTTTATTAAAGATTTTTTACCAAAATGTAATGAATCAGAAAAATCACAAATCGCAAAAGAATACGTTAAGTTTAATGAGCGAAGTATGATCCGTCTTTTAGGAGATATGAGAGCCTATAATTATGTAGTTGTTCCAACACATGATTTTGATCAAGTAGTATATAAGATCCGTCCAATTGACTTTGACCAACAATCTTTTGAAGGTAAGCTTTCGGTTTATCGTCCTCAGTTTTTTAAGGAGAATTTTCCAATAATGGAATTAGTTCGTGGTAAACTCAATAAAGACTCAATTAATCAGTATAAAATTGAAGAGCGATCAATTGTTGCCAGACGAATAATAAGTTCTGGGAATCGTTTAAAAAAACTGCTGAAAATAATGCAAAGTGATGAGACAACTTTAGAATCCAATCTACAAAGACTTAAAAAAGAAATTTACAATTTTACCAAAGATCAGGATTTTTTGAAGAGCAAGTCTATGGGAGATGTTATGAGTGCAGCATTAAATTTTGTACGTTTAAATTATGAAAAAGTAAATATGCAAGATTTTTTTTAATAAAAGGAATCTTCGTCGTAATCTAAATTTGTGTCTTCTTCATTTTCTTGATTATCATCAAACAAGAGATCTCCATCTGTTTGAAATTTTTTATCAGGAGGATTTTCTGGAACATCACCTTGACTATGAATTAGATTAGGATAATTTACTCCTGAAATAATTTCGCCTGATTCTTTTAGCTCAACATAAAAAGTCCACATATTTAAAAAGTCGTAAACATATATAAGTCTTTTTTGAGAACCTTTGAAAATTTGATCTAATTTCTCATTCTCCATTGTTGCATTATCATCAATTGAAAATAAGGGAAGCTCTTTACCTTGTTTCCAGTCTTTATCTGATTCATAAAATGATGCTAATTCATTTCCTAGAAAACCAAACGATTTTGTAATTACTTCATGTAAATTTTTAAGAGTGCATTTAGCTTCAATTTCAATGTCCCTTAGTACATCTGCTTCAACATCTAATATTATTCTAATCCTGAAAATCATATTGCCTAAATATACGAATCATAAAAAAACTTTGAGCTCCAAATAAGAATGAAGCTATTAATAAATGAATAGGTTGTGTAGAAAATGGAAAATAAAAATAATACATCATGATTCCAGTCAGAATTTCCAAACCTATAAAAAATATAATGCATTTAAATACTAGTGGAATGGTTCCATTTTTTAATAATTTAATTCCTAAAAAACTGTTCAAAGCAAGTACAACNAGAGAAAAACTTCTGTGAATGTAAAAAAGTATAGGTGCTTTTGTTAGCCAATTTGATTTATTTTCCAAGCCCAAATAATCAGTTTGAATATCAACAAACTCTCTTACTTGTACTCCAAACCCAATCTGAAAAACTGTCAATATTAAACTTAGTAATATTAAAATTTTAAATGATTTTTTTTTAGGGAAATCTATTTTTGACTGATTTTCTCTCTCTAAAAGAAAAACTAACAATAAAATAATTAGCAAAGCCATACCCATATGAGTTGAAATTTTNTAAGACATTAAGTTCGAGTCNACAACCAATTTTCCCAACCATGCTTGGAAGCCCATTCCAAGAATTACAAAAAATGAAAATAAAGTTTTTAAATAATCTTTTTTAAATTTAAAAATTGACGTAATAAAAAGTAAAAGAGTAACAAAACCAGCAACTGCACCAAGTAGACGATTTAAAAATTCAACCCACGTATGTGTCGAGTTAAAAATTGAATATTCGTGCTTGGTATATGCCACCCAATTTTGCGAATTATATATTTTGGCTGAAGTAAAATCATTTAAGGCAACATAAAGAGATTCATTGACAATAATGATTTGTCCTTTTTTGTAATTATGTTTTTTTTTCCAGTCTAGTTGAGAACGATCGGTCGGAGGAATAATGTAACCAAAACATTTTGGCCAGTCTGGGCATCCCATCCCACTTCCCGTCATCCTTACTGTTGCTCCAGCAGCTATGACTAAATAAACAAGTATTACACTAAAAATTAGAAGAAAATTATATGCTTTTTTCATGTGGTTTTAATCCTAGCTTTTCCCCTTCACTTTTCATTTTTTCAAAAGCAGCTTCAAATTCATTTGAAATTAACCCATCTAATATTGCTTCTTTAATAGCATCTTTTATCAATCCAATTTTTTTTGATGGTCCTAAACCAAAGTAATTCATTATTTCTTTTCCATTAATAGGTGGTTGGAAATTTCTAAGCTGATCTTTCTCTTCAACTAAAACGATCTTTTCTCTAACGATTTTAAAATTATTATGATATGCTTTAAAACGTGTTTGGTTTTTAGTCGTAATATCTGCTTCACACAAGGTAATTAAGTCATCTATGTCGTCTCCNGCATCAAAAATTAATCTTCTTACTGCAGAATCAGTAATATAATCTTTCGATATTATTATTGGTCTTGAGCTCATAAGTATTAATTTTTGAACATATTTAATCTTTTCGTTTAAGGGCATTTTTAAGCGCTTAAAAATTTTATAGACCATCTTAGCACCCACATACTCGTGGTTATGAAATGTCCAACCTATTTTTGAATCAAACTTTCTTGTAGAAGCTTTACCGATATCATGAAATAAAGCTGCCCAACGCAGCCATATATTTTTACTTTTTAAGCATAAATTGTCAANCACTTCTAATGTATGGTAAAAATTATCTTTATGTCTTTTTCCATCAATTTCTTCGATTCCTTTTAAAGAAATTAATTCAGGCAATATACGATCTAAAAGTTTAGTCTTTTCTAATAGATAAAATGCTTTTGATGGCTTTTCACAACTCAGGATTTTAGTTAATTCTCCAACTACTCTTTCTTTTGAAATAATATCTATTCTATTGGAATTCTGTGTTATTGCTTCTAATGAATTCTTTTCGATTTGAAAATTGAGTTCAGTAGAAAATCGAATTGCTCTTAGCATCCTCAGCGGATCATCTGAGTATGTAGCATTTGGGTTTAATGGTGTACGTATTATCCCTTTATTCAAATCATTTAAACCATTAAACGGGTCAATTAGATTTCCATAATCTTTTTTATTAAGACTTATGGCAATAGCATTTACTGTAAAATCTCTTCTATTTTGGTCATCTTCAAGTGTACCTGAAAATACTTTTGGATTTCTACTTTGAGGTGAATAAGATTCTTTCCTAGCACCAACAAATTCGATGTCTGTATCTTTCCACTGGATCATTGCAGTTCCATATGTTTTAAATATTTTAACAGATTTTGAGCCCTTTAATTTTTTTTGAACTTCTAAGGCTAATTCAATTCCTGAACCAATCGCTACTATATCAATATCTTTCTTTGGCTTTAATTTAATCAGACTATCTCTAACAAAACCACCAACGAGATAAGATTTTATTTTTAATAGATTAGAGGTATTGCTTATAATCTTAAATAGATTATCGTATTTAGGTCCAAATGATAGATTTTCAGATTCCACAATTTAGAATTATAATCAAATTAGCTAAAACTTATTTTAAGCTGAAACATTGTGCTCTCTAAGAGCTTCATTCAACGATGTTTTTTTATTGGTACTTTCTTTTCTTTTACCGATTATTAGTGCACATGGTACTTGATAGGAACCAGATTTAAAACTTTTGTTATAACTTCCGGGAATAACAACAGATCTAACTGGAATATTACCTTTGAATTCAACTGGACTTTCACCAGTTACATCAATAATTTTTGTTGAGGCTGTTAAAACAACGTTAGCTCCCAAAACAGCTTCTTTTTGAACACGTACACCTTCTACAACAATGCAGCGAGAGCCAATAAATACATCATCCTCTATTATCACTGGAGCTGCTTGAATTGGTTCTAAAACACCACCAATTCCAACGCCACCACTTAAATGAACATTTTTACCAATCTGTGCACAGCTACCTACTGTAGCCCATGTATCAACCATTGATCCCTGGTCAACATATGCACCAATATTTACATAACTAGGCATAAGTATTACACCTGATGAGACGTAGGCTCCTTTGCGAGCTATAGCATGTGGTACAACTCGAATTTGCTTGGATGCATAATCCTTTTTCAAAGGTATTTTGTCATGAAACTCCAGTGGCCCTATTTCTATAGTTTTCATTTTTTGAATTGGAAAATATAAAATGACAGCCTTTTTTATCCATTCATTGACCTTCCAATCTTGATTTAAAGGTTCGGCTACTCTTAATTCTCCTTTGTCAAGCAGATCAATAACTTCTCTGATAGTTTCTTGAGTTTTCGTTTCCTTCAATAATGATCTGGTTTCCCATGCTGCTTCAATAATTTCTTGCATATAAAATTTTTTTCAAAGTTAAAGAATTAGAAACTAACAGAATCAATATGATCAATATGAAAAAAGTATATTTGCTAAAAATATGGGCTGTTTAATTGGTATTGATTATGGGGAAAAAAGAACTGGTTTAGCATATACTGATCCTGACAAAATAATAGCTACTGGTTTGAAAAGTATCTTGACGAAAGATGTGATTAAATTCCTTGGGGCCTTTTTCGAAACAGTTGAAGTTGAAATGTTAATTATTGGAAAACCAATTCAAAAGAACGGAAACCCCTCAAATGTCGAGGTAAAAATCAAGGATTTTATCAAGAAAATAAAAATTAATTTTCCTGAAATTCAAGTTGATCGTTATGATGAAAGATATACCTCTAAAATTGCAAAAAATTTAATTAATGAATCAGGAATGAAGAAAAAGGTGAGGCATGACAAGGGAATTATTGATAAAATTAGTGCAACTTTAATATTGCAATCTTACCTTGAGTTTAAAAAAAATAAATTATGATTTTACCTATACTAGGCTATGGCTCTCCTGTTTTAAAAAAAGTAGCAACTGATATTTCACCTCAGTACCCTAATTTAAATGAACTTATTAGTAATATGTGGGACACTATGTATGCTGCTAAAGGTGTTGGTCTAGCTGCTCCTCAAATAGGGCTGTCAGTACGTCTTTTTGTCATCGACGCAACCCCATTTTTAGATGATGAAAACATGAATGATTTTGAGTTAAATTCTATAAAAAATTTTAAAAAAGTATTTATAAATCCAAAAATTATTGAGGAGAATGGAAATCTTTGGGAATTTAATGAAGGCTGCTTAAGCATACCTGAAATAAGAGAAGATGTCTCAAGAAGAAATAAAATTGTAATCGAATATTTTGATGAAACTTTTCAATCTAATAAACTAGAGCTTAGTGGACTTGCTGCAAGGGTTGTTCAACATGAGTATGATCATATTGAAGGAATTCTGTTTATAGATCATATATCATCATTAAAAAAAAGGCTTATTAAAGGTAAGCTAAATAATATATCTTTAGGATCAATTAAAGTTGACTACGAGATGAAATTCAACAACAGAAAATTGCAATAATTTTTAGTTATTAAAATTATATTTCAATAATGAATTCTAAATCGAAAAAATTAGATGCTTTTGCAAGACTTCTAGATATCATGGATTTACTTAGAAATGAATGTCCATGGGATAAAAAACAAACGATCGAAAGTTTGAGACATCTAACAATTGAGGAAACATATGAACTATCAGAATCAATTTTAAAAGGAGATAGGAATGATATTAAACATGAATTGGGCGATATACTATTACATGTAGTTTTCTACTCTAAAATTGCAAGTGAGGAAAATGCTTTTGATATCAAAGATGTAATCGAGAAAATATGTGAGAAATTAATTTACCGTCACCCACATATATTTGGTAAGATTAAAGTAGCTAACGAATTTGATGTAAAGAAAAACTGGGAAGTACTAAAACTTAAAGAAGGTAAAAATAATTTATTAAGTGGAGTTCCAAATTCACTCCCTTCTTTAATTAAAGCACAACGAATCCAAGAAAAAGCTGCAGGTGTAGGCTTCGATTGGAATACTCCTGAGGAAGTTTGGTTAAAAGTTCAGGAAGAGTTAGATGAACTAAAGGTTGAAATTCAAAAAGGAAATCAAAGTAAAATTCAAGAAGAATTTGGAGATTTATTTTTTTCAATGGTTAATTACGCGCGTTTTTTAAATATTGAACCTGATAGTGCTTTAGAAAAAGCAAATCAAAAATTTATGAAACGATTGTTATTTATAGAAAATAATGCAAGAAAAAATGGAAAATTAATTAATGAATTAAGTCATTCTGAATTAAACAACTTGTGGTTAGATGCAAAAAATTATCATTCACCTGATGATGAGTCTTCCTGATTTTTTAATGTCTTTTTTTCATCTTCCCTTTTTTCAATTATTTCAGCTTTCTTAATTTTTGCAGACTTAATTTTCTTTAAATAAATATATTCATCTTGAAACTTTTCAATTTTCTTTTCACAACTTTTAATTTGTTTTTCAACATTTTTGAATAATGGATTTTCTGTACTTGAATTACTGAAAAACTCCAAATTATTTTCCAATTGAGTTAGTTCTGATTTAAGATCTGATAATTGACTTTTAATATTATCATATTCAATGTCCAATAGTCTTGAATCATATTCGAACATTTGAGTATTAATTGTTTTAATAACTTGTTTTAATTCATCTTTTTCTAAATCTGCATTTTTTATCTCAGTAGTTAAATTTTTAAAAAATATTTGATTAATTTTTAACTCATTTTTTGTGTCTAAAGCCCCAAAATTTTTCCAATTTTGAAAGTGCTCTTCCAATTGACTTTCAATTGACTCAATACTTTTGTCAAATTGATTGCTTTTGATTTTATCCAAATATGCCTTTTTTTCTACTAATAATTTTTCTTGTTCATTTGTAATGCGTTTATATCCCAATTTTAGTCGATCAAAATAATCTTTATGAATTCCAGAAAAATCATTCCACAATTTATTTTCAATTTTTCTAGGAATAAAACCGACCATTTTCCATTTTTTTTGGAACCCCTTCATTTCTTCTACACAACTATCCCAATTTTCACTTTCCAAGATATTTTTCGACAAGTTTATAATTTCTTTTTTTTCATTTATGTTTATGTTAAAAGTGTTCTTTTGTTCTTTGTAAAACATATTCTTTTTACGCATAAATTCAGTTCCATATTCCCTGAAACTTTTCCATAATGTCTTACTATTCTTTGAGGGAACATAACCAATACTCTTAAACTCATCTCTTAGTAAATTAAAATTTTTTAGAGCATTTTGCCAAGAATTATGATTCTCTGGAATTTTTTCAAGGATACTTTTCATTTTTTTTAGCAACTCATTTTTTTTAATGAGATTTTCTTGCATAATACCTATTTTATCTTTCTGATATTCTTGTCTTTTGGTTTGAATCCCTTTCGAAGCTTTTTGAAATCTAAGCCATAAATTTTCTCTATGTTCTTTAGCAACTGGCCCTANATCATTTTTCCATTTTTGATGCAATATATTGAGGTCTCGAGATGCTTTCATTACATCTGCTAATTTTTCAAGTTCTTCAGCTTTCTCTATAATTTTCAATTTTTCTTCAAAATTATGTTTGTAGTCAAGGTCCCTAAATTCTCGATCAAGGTGTAAAAAAGCATAAAACCTCTCTACATGATGCCTGAAAGTTTCCCATAAATTTTGAGTTTCATTCCTAGGGACGTAACCTGTATTATACCAACTTTCTTGAAGTTCTCTAAACCTCTTGTATGTGTTCGAATCTATTTGATTTTCATCAATAAGTTTCTTTATTTCATTAATGATATTATTTTTCTTTTCAAAGTTAATTTTTTGGGTTGCTTCTTGTTTTTTGTAATAATCCCTCTTCTTTTTTCTGTATTCAAAAGTAATTTGGTCAAATTTTTTTTTGTATTCTGGTTTGAAGAAAAAATCTATTTCATTTCCACCTTGTTTAACAAAAACTTTTTTTTGTTTGTTTGCTTCATTTTGAAACTTTTGCTCAAAAAGTTGATTAATTTGTTTAAGATCTTGTTGATTTTTTAACCATAAATCTTCTTTAATCAATTCTTCGAAAGTAACAATGAGTTTTTCTGTATCTAGCGCACTATAATCTTGTTTCTCTTTTTCTAAATTATCACTAGAGTTAGTATTACCCCTTGTTTTTTTCAGATTTTTATCCTGTTTAATTTCATCTTTTGNTAGAGAATTTATTTTTTTTGGATCATCTTTCAAATTAGNATNTAGTNCATTGATTTTTTTTGTANTAGTCTTGGTTTTCTTTTTTTCTTTTTTCTGCTCAAGATTTTTTTGACTTTTAATTTGCGGCTTTGTTTTTTCCTCCGCACCAGGTTGTAGAATATTATCTTCCATAAGTATCATTTGTATTNGTACACTAATATACATTTTTTTGATTTTTGTAAGTAGAATTAGCTAAATTTAGCTAAATGTCCAAAGCTTCCAAGATTCCTCTGCTTGGTATTTGAGCATTTTGAAACCATTAGAAGTTTTACTTCCATAGAATTTACCTTTTTTTAAAAACTCAGTTTCTTTTGGATTATATATTAAATCAAAAAGTGAATTTTTTGTATCTAGGTATTTATAGGGAATATTTGGTGCTTCCAAGATGTTTGGATATGTTCCAATAGGTGAGGCATTAACAATTATATCAGTTTTTCTTATAATCTTTTTTGATAATTGATCGTAATTTAACTGATCACCGCTAGGAAAACGGGAAACGACCTTAAAATTGCATCCAATTTTATTAAACACATATTTTATTGCCTCAGAGGCACCCCCTGAACCAAGAATCAACGCATTTTCTGGGGTCAATTTGAACTGCTCCTCAAGAGCTTTTTTAAATCCTAAATGATCTGTGTTGTGACCAATAATTTTTCCTGAAGATTCAAAAACAATTGTATTAACAGCCTTAATAGCTTTAGCTTCCTCTGACAGCTCATCTAAGAATGGAATTATAATTTTTTTGTATGGAATTGTAACATTTAGGCCTTTTAAATTTGAATAAGTATTAATTAACTTTTTAAAGTCCCCTACTTCTTTTAGATCATAATTTGAATAGATGCAGTCATTTAAATTATTTTTTTTAAATTTTTTTGAAAAATATTTTTTTGAAAAAGAGTAATCAATATTTCTACCAATTAAACCAAANAGCTTAAGTTGTTTTTCTTTTCTCATAATGATTTAAAACAAGAATAATAATAATTCCAAAAATTATACCGGTAAATTCAAAATAGGTTTTTAATTCGAAAATATTNGGNAGGTAATATTTAAAATTTAAAAAAATTTCTTTACCAACTGAGTTTGTGACGAGATTTCCATATTCGTCATACAAGTACTCTTTCACTTTCCAAGGATATATTAATATCAGTGTGCCTGAAATAAATCCAATTATTATTGAGATCGTTTGGTTTGGAAATTTATCTAACACTAACTTCAAAATGTTTGAGAATATGACTAATCCAAATAAAGAGCCNAANGTNAAAAAACTTATAATTATTAAAAACCTCCTAGTNTAAGGCTCCGAAAATGGGACAAAATTTAAAAAAATAATTTCTGATACTACGTAATATAATTTATTTACAGCATCAACTAGTAATAAATTATAATTACCCAATATTAGAAGTAAGAAAGAACCTGAAAGACCAGGTATGGTCATACCAGACACACTTATAACACCGCAAAAAAATATGAAAAATAGATTATCGTTTTCCCCCATGGGACGTACAAAACATAATGACAAACCTAGTATAAACCCCACAGCCAGGAAAAAAAATACACTTTTCTCCCATTTATCTATTTTCTTAATTATCAAAAATAAAGAGGCCAGAATCATACCAAAAAAACAAGCTATAACAAGAGTTTCATTAAGTTTAAATAAATAATCTAATAATACAGAAACACTGAAATAACTAATAATCACGCCACTAAAAATTAAAAATAAAAAGCTGCCATTTATATATGTCCAAAAGCTTCTAAATTGGAAGTTTAGTAGCTGGTTTAAAGCATTTAAATTTAGTTTTTGAAATGAATTCAAAAGTTTTTCATAAAATCCAAATACTAATGCTATGACTCCACCAGAAACACCTGGTATTTTATTTGCAGTACCCATTGCAATCCCTTTAAAAACAAGGATTAGAGCTTTCATAATTGATTTTTTACTTGGTAATGTCGTCATTTTTTAAAAAATGATTTAACTTTTTCTAAAATGGAAATTGTCATAAAGCCCAAAAATAAAAATGCAATAGCTTTAGTTATCTCTGGGTTATCTCCATTATAGTTTTGAGGTAATACAGGAACCATTTGTAGATCTTTAATGGAATTACTTTTATTTGCAACATTTTGCCACGGCCATATTTTATTTAGAGAACCCATCATCATACCGATTAAAAAAGACATTGAATATTTTCGATAATTATCTAAAATAAAAGTTAAGAACTTTGTAAAGAATTTTATTCCCAAGATAATACCCAAAAAAAATATTCCTAGAACTTCAGTAACATCGATAAATATCTCTTTATTAAAGTTCAAAATAAGCTGTTGAGCTTGTCTTATATTAGATAAAATTATTTGATAAACACCCATTAAAAGAAGAATATAAGCTCCTGAAATTCCTGGAAGAATCATGGCTGTAATTCCAAAAAAACCGGCCATAAATATATACCAGAGAGAAACATCTTGAATTGTGCTTGGAGTAATCTTTATTATTAGAAATGAGATGAAAATTCCAACAAAAAGAGAAAAAAATGAAATGGTTTTTTTTAAAATTTCAATTCTAATAAGGAAAATAAAACTTGACAATAAAATTCCAAAGAAAAAAGACCAGAGTCCAATAGATTCATTCTTAATTAGCCATTCTAAAATCCATGAAAATAAAAGTATACTTGTAATAATACCTGATATTAGTATCAAAAGGAATTTTCCATTAATTTTATTCCAAACAAATTTTATTCCATTTGTTTTTATTTCAATAATAGTTTTCCATGAAATGGAATTTATACTTTTCAGTAGCTTCTCGTATATACCAGTTATTAATGCTACAGTGCCACCTGAAATTCCAGGAATCATGTCTGCCGCACCCATAAGTATTCCCTTAATGAATATGGCTAAATATTGCATCCTTGTTTTTTTAGGAACCGAAGTATTAATTTGATATTAAAAACTTTTAAGTAGCTATGTTTTAGCAATAACATTTTCAAGCTCAGGAAAGAGAAAGAAAAATTTATTTTTATGTTTTTTTTCCATCTGATTCAAATTTAGTAAATACGTTCCTTCATCAATTTTATTTAAATAGAAATAACAGCCAGCAATTCTTATTTCTAAATCTCTGTTATTCGGACAAAATGAAAAGGCATTTTCTGCTAAAGTTTCTGCTTTTTTCCAGTCTTTTTTCTTAAGAAAAAAATCAATAATTTTAATTATTATGTCAGATTCATAATATCCAAGCGCAAAAAGTTTTTGGCAAGATTTAAATATTTCATTTTCTTTTTTGAGCTCAATGCATAATTCAGCATTGCTTTTCCATAATTCAATAGAATCCCCGTTTATCATTAAAGATTTTTCAAGATAAAGCTTTGCCTTTTTAAACTTTTTTTGTGAGGTTAGAAAGATAATCAATGATTCCCAACAATTTTCATTTGTTGGTTCTAACTCGACTGATTTAAAATAAAATTCTTCCGCGATATCAAAATTCCCAAGCTTTTCATAACACCTCCCAATAGAATTTTGAATAAATGCACTTGTTTCAGTTGTTTTTAAGGCTAATTCATAATTTAGTATTGCCTCATTTAATCTTCCAAGNAATTCAAGTAATTTTCCTTTTTCAATATATGCACCAGTAAATGTATCATCACTAATTATGGCAAACTCATAGGCAGACAAGGCATCCTCAGGTTCACCAGACTTTAAAAAAACTTTACCTAATTGATGCCATGCTACTTCACAATAAGGATTAAATTCTAAAACTTTATTAAGTGATTCAATTGCAGCTTCATCCATATTTAGTTTCTCATAGCAATGTAATAGATTGTAAAGCGATGGATAGTCCTCGGGATTGTCACTTAAACAGCTTTTAAAAAAATGGGAAGCTTTGTTATAATTTTCTACGAGCAAATATTCCATTCCCAATAGATTCCATATTTCGCTTGGATCATCGGAAATCCTTAAAGCATGATGCAAGTGTTTTATAGAATTCTTATGGTCTCCTTTTTTAGAGGAAATACTTGCTCTTTGCAAAGCAATTTCCTCATCTAAAGGATTAAGTTCTTCAATATACTCTAAGAGCTTAACTGCATTATCATATTTTTCATCTAAAATATATATCTCGCTTTGTAGAAGAAGTAACCCATGGCAGCTAGGATGCTGTTGTAAACCCATTTGAAGGGCCTTTTTTGCTAGTTGGTTATCACCATAACTTAAGTAATGCACAATGATATCTTCAAATTCTTGCGCATCAAAATAAAAGTTCATGTTGGTTTTTAGCATACGCTTGAACTTTTCTATTGATGATTTGGTTTCCCCTGGATCGAAATTGAGCATAGATTGAAACAACAATTACTAAATTTAAGGACTCCTAAATGGAATAAAGTCAAAGATTAATATTGTTTTTAACAAATTAATTAACACAAAAAGAATTATAGATTATTTAAAACTTCACGAATAATGGTACACCCTTTTTTTATCTCATTTTCACTAATGGTCAATGGAGGTGAAATCCTCAAAGCTTTTTTTTCCCATAGTAGACGAAATAGAAGGACTTTATTTTTAATACACTCATCTATTACTTTATNAACCATTTCGTCATTTTTTAGAATAGCCGCTAACATTAGCCCTTTTCCTCTTATTTCAGTAATTTTGTGATGTTTTAATTCTTTTCTAAAAAGAGCCTCTTTTCTTTCAATTTGTCTAATTAATTTCGAATCTCTCAAGACCCTTAATGTTGCTAGAGAGGCAGCTGCTATTACTGGATTGCCCCCAAAAGTTGTGATGTGTCCAAGTTTAGGTTTTTCTTGGAAAAACTTCATTAAATTATGTGAAGATGAGAAAGCTCCTACGGGTAATCCTCCACCCATACCTTTACCCATCACAATTATATCAGGTTCAACATCAAAATGTTCAAAGCCAAAGAAACGACCAGTTCTTCCAAACCCTGGCTGTATCTCGTCTAAAATTAATAATGCACCCATTGAGTCACATTTCAATTTTACCTTTTTTAAGTAGTTTTGATCTGGAACAATAAATCCAGCACCTCCTTGAATAGTCTCAAGTAATACACAAGCGGTTTTTTTTGTAATTTTTTTTAAATCATTTTCATAATTAAATCTGATAAATTTAACTTTAGGCAGCATGGGACCGTAACCCAGCTTTTGATCATCTGAGCCTAATAAACTCAAAGACCCGTGAGTACTACCGTGATAACTATTAAAAGCACTAATTAATTCCTCTCTTCCGGTAGCTTTTTTAGCTAATTTTATTGCACCCTCTATTGCCTCAGTTCCAGAATTTGTGAGATAAACTGTCTCTTGATTTTTTGGAAGAAGTTCTAATAACTCTTTACATAATTTAACTGCAGGNGCTTGAACAAATTCGCCATAAACCATAACATGCATATATTTTTTTATTTGACCCTTTATTGCTGAAGTTACTTTTGGATGTAGATGTCCCAAACTACAAGCCGAAACTCCAGCTATAAAATCCAAATATCTTTTTCCGTCAGTTGTTGTTATATAAGATCCCTTTGCTTTTTTTATTTCTAACGAAAGTGGATATGGATTGGTTTTTGCTTGAAATTTTAAAAAATCTTCTTTTAGTGAATGCATGATTCATTTATATTGATTTCAGGTTTACCAAAGGTTAAAAAGCTAAATTAATTTTTCTCTTTTACATAACTATCAAATAGATCACTAATACTATTTGGCCGCTCATTATCTCTCCATATAAAACCTTTTAAAGTACGATCATTTAATGGGATTTCTTCTTCAGGATAGACATTGCCAGTTGGTNTAACCAAAAAAGTTATATCATTTATTTCTCCATCTAAAAAATTCATTTTTAATGCGCTACAGGTTGTTTTATCAATCCCAATCAGTTCATAGTTTTCATCATTGTATAAGTAATATATCATCTCAGTATTTTTTTTGATAATAATATTATCAAGTTTTCCATCTCTAAATGATCCGTCTAATAAACCTCCTTTAATTTGGTTAAAACTCTCCTCACTTAATGTATCTTTTTCAATGATTAANACGTTTCCAGAAATTTTTAAAGAATCTAATTTATTTGTTTTTTTNTTCGACATTAAANNAATTTTATTTCCTGACATTTGACTTTTATTGAACCAAATCACCGGATTTGATTTATTTCTGTCAACTTCTGTAAAAATTTGTTCTTGTTTTCTTGTAAGTGGTTTGCTAAGCAGTTTGGTTAATCCTGCTGATTTGTCTAGATGAAGAGAATCGGAGCGACCTCTCATATCATTTTTCAAAATTCTTACATCATAGTACGCTCTAATTATTCTTCTATCATCTGGGCCAGTTGCTAGAAGCGTGTCAGCACTTATATATAAGGTATCTCTTTCAATAAGATTAATTGACAATGCATTTTTTGTGACAACCGCTGAATCTTTAGCTTTAAAAAATTCAGCATAATGCCCTTTTATAATGGAATTATTTATAGAATCAAAAATACTTACATTTTTGGTTGCTGCAGCATATTCTTTTTGACTTTCAAAATAAAGNCTATCTCCTTTTATGATTTTATTATCATAATAGAGTATTGCATTTTTTTTAAAAAANCCCTTTTCATTTCCTAAATCATAAAAACCATTCTTACATTTAATTATATAATTTTNACCTTCAATTTTTGATTCGCCANAAAGGTATGCTTTATTANGTTCAGTNTAATAATCTAATNGATTTGAGTTAACAATGTATTGAGGATTAGATATNTTTACATCNGAAACAAAACGGTACTTTTTTTCTTCTATAAAATACCTGCCTTTATTGCTAGTTAATGTGCTTGAACTATCAACAATAATACCCTTCTTTTTATAAAAAGCTTGATTAGTGATTCTATCCAGTTTTAATTCCTCTGTTGAAAGCGACATGTCAGGGCGGTTAAAAAAAACATTTCCATTAGCTTTTGCAATTTTTGTTTTCCCATCATATTCTATCTTTCTACAGGTCATTTTCAAAGTATCCCCTTGAGTGAAAATTACNTTTCCAATAGCTTTAAAATAATTGTCTTTAGAATAGAAATAAGCTAAGTCTGATTCTATTAATGCTCCTTCATGAAACAATAAGACCCTTTTTTTCGAATCTTTAAAAAGAATGTTAGCTCCAGGGTAAATTTGTTGATTTTTTTTTGATCCTCCTGCNTCACGAATCTCAATAATCTTGTTTTCTTGNCCTAATAAACAATAATTGANCATTAAAGCTAATGCAAATATTANAACATTAGGCGAAAACTTCATTGACTTAAAAATTATTTAAAAATTGTTTGTTTTCTGTCGGGCCCAACAGAAACTATTTCGATTGGAACTTCCAAAGCATTTTCTAAAAAAGAAATATATTTAACAAAATTTTTTGGAAGATTCGAAAACTTTGTGATAGTTGTTAGATCTTCATCCCATCCTGGAATTTCTTTAAAAATAGGTTTGAGATTATCAGTACTTATATTATACGGGAGGTAATCAATCTCAACACCATTCATCTGATACGCAGTACATATTTTAATCCTTTTAAAACCACTAAGTACATCTCCTTTCATCATCATTAATTTGTTTACGCCATTAATCTTAACAGAGTATTTTAAAGATACAAGGTCAATCCAACCACATCGTCTTGCTCTACCAGTAGTTGAACCAAACTCATTTCCAACTTTAGCCATTTTTGCCCCTTCTGAATTAAAAAGTTCAGTAGGAAATGGACCACTTCCAACTCTCGTTGAATAAGCTTTAAATATTCCAAAAATATCTCCAATTTGATTTGGAGCTACACCAAGTCCAATACAAGCTCCAGCAGCTGTTGTAGTTGATGATGTTACAAATGGATAAGTACCAAAATCAATATCAAGAAGTGAACCTTGAGCACCCTCACACAAAATTTTCATTCCATTTTTTTTTGAATTTATTAGAAATTGTTCGCTATCGATTAATTGCATTTTTTTTAGTGATTCTATGCTTTTAAAAAAAATATTTTCATCTTGAGCTAAATCATATTCTTTATTAGGATTGTAACTTTTTAAAATATTTAGATGTTTTTTAGTAAGCTTTAAATATTTTATCTTCCAATTCTTATCCAAAATATCGCCTACACGAATACCATTTCTACCTGTTTTGTCCATATAGGTAGGACCAATCCCTTTAAGAGTGGAGCCAATTTTTGATTTTCCTTTTGCCTGTTCTGAAGCCGCATCAAGAATTTTATGTGTGGGAAGAATTAGATGTGCTTTCTTTGAAATTAAGAGCTTTTTACTAAAGTCTATTTTGTAAGGACTTAGATCATCAATCTCTCTTTGAAGACTTATTGGGTCAATTACCACCCCATTACCTATAAGATTCAAAGAACCTTGATGAAAAATTCCTGAAGGAATTGTGTGAAGCACATGTTTTTTTCCTTCGAACTCTAATGTATGTCCTGCATTTGGACCCCCTTGAAACCTTGCAATTATATCGTAATTGTCAGTTAATACGTCAACAATCTTTCCTTTTCCCTCGTCTCCCCACTGAAGTCCTAGAATTAAGTCAATTGCCATCGAAATTATTTAATTTTTTTTTTGGTACCGTAAAAATATAATGAATGATTTACAATTTCGACTTCAAAAATTTCTTCAATAGTTTTTTTTATTTGTTGTATTCTAGGGTCACAAAATTCCTTTACTTCACCAGTGTCTGTGTTTATAAAATGATCGTGCTGGTGATCGAAATAACACTTTTCATATTGAGCTTGGTTTTTACCAAACTGATGTTTTCTAACTAAACCACAATCAAGAAGAAGTTCAATTGTGTTGTAAAGAGTTGCTCTACTCACACGATAGTTCTTATTTTTCATTTTGATATAAAGTGATTCAATATCAAAGTGTTCCTTACTATCGTATATTTCGAACAGAATGGCAAATCTTTCAGGGGTTTTTCGATGTCCATTAAGGTTTAAAAAATTGACAAAAACCTCTTTAACAATATCTTGATTTGATTTTTTTAATTCTATCATATTCCAAAGATAGTTATTACGTTTTTATTCTCTGATAATTTTATCAATACCATTAACCCTGGACAAATTTTGAATTAATTTTATTAGTACATTTTTATTGAGAACACTTACATGAATTACTCCTGTAAAAAAAGAATCCTCACTATCGAAATTGATTTTGTTAATGTCAACACTCATATTATTAGAAATCAATTTTGTAACCTCATTAACCAAACCTTTTCTGTCAATTCCAGATAACCTTAATACTGCGTTATATTCTTGCGAACTTGAGTCAATCCATTTTGAGGATATCACTCTATAAGCAAAATTAGATTGTAAGCTAAGTGCATTTGGGCACTCTTTATGGTGAACTTTTATCCCCTCATTTGAGGTTATAAATCCAAAAACAGGGTCGCCAGGAATTGGACTACAACAATTGGCAATGCTATGAGCGAGTTGTTCTTTATCTTTCCCAAAAACAATTTGATCAAATCTTTCAGTAAATTCATCATTATCTTTTTCTATTAAATGTTCTTTTTTTTTGACTTTTCTTTTGAAGAAATTTAATAATGTATTTTGGTATGATTTTGCAAACCCTTTAAGTTTTTTATTATCAACTGTGCCAATAGCGACTCGATAATATAGATCTTGAACATTTTCAAACTCAAAATATTCCAGCATTTTACTTATCGTTTTGTTATTATGATTTAATTTTAAGGATTTAAGCTTTCTTCTTAAAATTTCTTTTCCTTCAGTTGCTCTAATTTTCTTCTGCTCATTGATAGACGACTTAATAATCGACCTTGCGCGTGATGTTACGACAAAGTCTAACCAATTAATTGTAGGTTTAATATTTTCAGATGTAATGACTTCGATTTGATCCCCACTTTTCAGCACTTTACTTAAAGGGACAAGCCTGTTGTTAACTCTCACTCCTCGTGTTTTTTCTCCGATCTCTGAATGAATAAAAAAAGCAAAATCTAATGCGGTAGAACCCTGAGGTAAAGATTTTAATTCACCATTTGGGGTAAATACAAAAATCTCCTCAGCATAAAGATTAAGCTTAAAATCTTCAACGAAGTCAACGGCATTGCCAGTATTATTTTCTAAAACCTCTTGAAGTCTATTTAACCAGTTTTCAATACCAATATCTTTTGGATTTCCCTGCTTGTATTTGTAGTGTGCTGCATACCCCTTTTCTGCAATTTCATTCATTCTGTCAGACCTTATTTGAATTTCCACCCATTTATTTGAAGGACCCATTACTGTGATATGAAGTGCTTCATAACCTGTTGATTTGGGAGCAGATATCCAATCTCTCAATCTAGTCGGGTTAGGAGTAAAATTGTCTGTAACAATAGAATATATTTTCCAAGCTAAAAATTTTTCGTTATTTCTATTTGATTTGTAAATAACCCTTATTGCAAACTTGTCAAAAACTTTTTCAAAAGAAACATTTTGGGTAAGCATCTTTCTATGAATTGAATAAATTGATTTACTTCTCCCTTTAATTGAAAAATTGAGATTTTCTTTTCTTAACTCTTTACTTAAGAACCGCGAGAAAGATTTTATATATTCATTTTGGGATCCTTTTGTTTCTTCTACTTTTTCTTTAATTGAGTTATATCTCTCTGACTCAGTATACTTTAAGCTGAGATCTTCTAACTCGCTCTTAACATTGTAAAGGCCTATACGATGTGCTAGTGGTGCATATATGTAAAGTGTTTCAGAAGCTATTTTTACTTGTTTATATTCAGGCATAGCATCCATTGTTTGCATATTGTGAAGGCGATCAGCAATCTTTATAATTATAACTCTAACATCATCATTGAGAGTGAGTAACATTTTTCTAAAATTTTCTGCTTGCAAAGAAATATTCTTATCTTTTTTGAGATTAGAAATTTTTGTTAATCCGTGAACTATTTTAGCTACATTTTCGCCTAGTAATTGCTCAATATCTCTGAGAGTAAACTTGGTGTCCTCTGCTACATCATGCAATAAAGCTGCACAAATAGAGGTTGCATCTAATCCAATTTGTTGTGCAACTATTTTTGCAACACTAATAGGATGAAAAATATAAGCTTCACCAGATTTTCGCCTTTGTTCGCTGTGAGCTTCTACTGCCATGTCAAATGCTAGCCTGATCATTTTTTTATCTGAATCACCTAGAGTTTGGTAGCTTATTCGTAAAAGCTCTTTATATTGCTTAGCAATTTCTTTGTTTTCTATTTTTGAATCAATTAACATACTAATTGAAAGATACTAAAGAATTGTATTCTTATCAAGTTTCTTGTTTTTTCGGATAGCCTCATATATTAATATGCCTGCTGAAACGGATAAATTTAAAGAATTGGATGTTTTTGTCATTGGGATAACTAAGTTTTCAAAAGCTNCTTTTGACCAAAAATTGCTTAAACCTTCACTTTCTGACCCAATTACTAATGCGCATGGCAACTGGTAATCACATTCATCATATCTCACTGCATTTAATTTAATAAATGTTGTTAAGATGTTAAATTCTCTTTTCTTCAAGAATGATAGAACATTTTCATTAGATGCTACTGCAGTTGGTATTTTAAATATATCTCCAAGGCTGGAACGTATGCTATTTGGATTGTAGAAATCAGTTTTTGGATTAGAAATTATGATAGCATCAATTTTAGCTGCAGCTGCAGTTCGATATAATGCCCCAATATTACCAGGTTTTTCTGGTTCTTCTAGGACAACGATTAGAGACTTTTTTGATAGCTTAAGAGCTTTTAATTCGTGTGATTTAGATCTTGTTACAGCTATTATTTTCTCACCACCGGATCTAATACTTATTTTTTTAAAAGTTTTTTTTTCTATAACTGAGGTTCGTGAATTTTTAAGTGCATCATTTATATTATTATTAATAAAGCTAACACCTTCTTCTAAAAAAATTCTTTCAATTATATATTTAGCTTTTAGCGCGTTTATAATTTCTCTCTCACCTTCAATAATAAATAACCCTTGTTTTTTTCTTTCCCTTGATTTTTTGTAAAGGATAAGCATTTTTTTTAGCTCTAAATTTTTAGTACTTCTTATAATTTCCACTAAAATATTTTAAAATTATAAACATTAAATTAATCAATTTTATGTTTAATTAGATCACTATTTTTAAGATAACCAACAACCAATCCTACCATTCCTTCATAGCTCTCAATTCCCATTGATTGGCCATTAGCTTTTAAATATGTATCGTAACTTTTTTTTATTATTGGTTCAAATGGATTCTGATATTGATTCCAAAACCTTGATATTTCCTTGTAGTTTTCAACTACCCCAGGGTTTAACAATTTCATATATTTTTTTGCTTTTACGGGGTCAATTTTTAATAGGTTTGAATAACAATAATTTATCGCAAATGTTAATCCAGCATATTGAATGTAAGGGTCCGAATTTTTAAAACAAGTAATAAAAGCAATAAAGTTTGCTTCATTTTCTGATGCAAATCCTACTTGGTGTGCCATCTCGTGGGCAGCTGTAACGATAAAATTCAGCTTTGGAATGTTAAGATTAATATTTGATTCTAGAGTAAAAGGGTTCAGATAGCCTGCAAAACCCATATAATTTAATAAGTTGCTCCATAGAGATTTTTTTAAAAATGGTTTTTGCTCAAATTTTTGAGAGAAATGAAATTCATTACAAATCATCTTTATAATTTGATCTGATTCATGTGAAACTTTAACAATTTTATTTCTATCCTTTGTTAGCTTTAGGTGTAATAAATTTGTTGAATTGACAAGATAATGAAGAGTTTTTATCAATTCAGTTTTTTGAAATTCTATGTCTAAATTCATTTTTTTACTAAGAGGTAAACGATAATAATTTAATCCCCAGTTAAGATTAAAAATTAAAAAGACTAATGAAAAAATTGAGGTAATATTCATAAAAATTACACCTATTGACAATTTTTTTCTTAATAATTTTAAAAATAATATTGGAATAAGTATTATACCAAAACCGTATATTAAATCTCCTATTGGATAAGAAAATCTTTCGAAAAAGAAGTCATGTGTTTTGTAAATAAGAGGATATAAATAAGCACTGTAATATTTTTCTATCCCCATCGGGTTATCTTTAAAAAAGTTTAATGCAACAAGTTGAATAGGTATTAAACAAAAAAGAATTAAGTGAATTTTTATTGACTTCAAATTCTTAAAACCCAATTCTAAAAAATTAATCTTCTAAAGAGTTAATCTCAACTTCAAAAATTAAATCAGACATTGGTGGAATGCCTTGAACACCATTTTCACCGTAAGCTATATTGTAAGGTAAAAATAGAGTTGCTTTATCACCTTCTTTAAGTAATCGCACCCCCTCTTTAAAGCCTTCAATCATTCGATCATTTTGACCCACACTTGCCAATATAGGTTGGTATCTTCCAGAATTTTTTCTTTGCCAGCTAAAGACCCCATTGAAATTTGCTACTTCTTCAACACTTGTTTCTAGTAAAGTCCCATCTTTGAAATATACTGAGTAGTTTATTCTTGCCTTATTTGTAACTTTTACAGCTCTTCCATTGCCTTTGAAGGTAATAATATATTTTAAACCTGATTTTGTTTGTTTAGTTCTTTTTTCAAGTGAATTAAATTTTAAATAATTTTTATTTGTGGCATTGGATTTTTTTTCTTCATTTTCTTTTGCTAGTAATTCTTTTTTCACAAAATAATTTTCGAAAATTTTTGGTGCATCAAAATTTTTCGCTTCATGTCCGTTTCTAATTATTTTTATGCTTTTAATTAGGTCATTTTGTTCAATACTATCAATAATCTTTTGTCCTTCTACAACTTCTCCAAAAACAGTGTGCCTGCCGTCCAACCATGGAGTTGCTTTATGTGTAATAAAAAACTGGCTTCCATTTGTTCCAGGACCACTATTCGCCATAGACAGAATTCCAGGACCTTCATGAGTTAACTCACTAAACTCGTCATCAAATTTATACCCTGGTCCTCCTGTTCCATTTCCCAATGGATCTCCTCCTTGGATCATAAAATCATTGATTACCCTATGAAATTTTAATCCGTTATAAAACATTTTTGATTTAAATTCTTCACTAACTCTGGGATTATCCCCCTCACTGAGAGACACAAAATTTGCAACAGTAATAGGAGCTTTGTTTATTGCTAATTTCAAAAATATAGGACCTTTACTCGTTTCTATTTTTGCATATAAGCCTTTATCTAAGTCAGGATTTTGATCAGCACAACCTATAATTAAGTTGATTATCAAAAGGGTTGAAAAAATTTTTTTCAAAATCATAATTTATTTAAATATTTTTATAATCTTTCAATTGTGTAACGGAGGGGTTGGCTTACTCCAACCTTATTCCCATCACCTTGGTAACCAAAACAAAGGTATGAAGGAAAAAGAAATACAACAATTTCTTTAGGTCTCATTATCTTCACTCCTTCCCTTAAAGCAGGCAATATATTCTCTTTGTCAACTAAATAGTCAACAATTCCTAATTCATTTTTGGTGTAGAGTATTTTTTTGTTTAAATCTTCTATTTTATATGTAAAACGCAATCTTGTCCCTTTTTGAGGAAGAGGTTCATTTTCAGAAACCTTTTTTACGTATGCGTATAAAAAACCTTTTTGTGAATTGTAGAAAGTAAATAGACTATCATAATTTGCCGATTTTCTTATCATCAACTCTTCTCTAGCCATAAGAATTTTATTCCTAGTCGCTGAGTTACTTAAAAAAGTTTTCTTTCCTTTATTTAAGGGATAGCGAACTTTATTTTCTGAACATGAACAAAAAATTACTAATAAAATAAAATATAAATTCTGCTTCATAAATAAATTAGCTATATTAGTTCAGATATGTGATTTTTTACAGCATTTTTAAAAAGAATTATAGTTTGATCCAATGATTCTGTTGACAGTCCACCGGCAGCGTTCTGATGCCCACCTCCATTAAAATAATTTCTAGCAAAATTTTCAACAGAAAAATTACCCTGTGATCTAAAAGACATTTTTATTTTCCCCTCACTTTCATTTTCAATCATCATACAAGAAAAATTAACACCTTTCAAACTAAGACCATAGTTAACAAATCCTTCAGTATCACCTTTTTTATAGCTGCAGGTCTTTAATTCTTCTTTAGAAAGTGTAATATAAACTACAGGTAGATCAGGAATTTTAATCATATTTGAAAGAGAAAGACCAAGTAGTTTTAATCTGCTCATTGAGGAGCTATCGAATACTTTTTGATGAATATCACTGCCATTTGCTCCTAGTTTTATTAAATGTGCTACAATTTTATGAGTTTTAGAAGTTGTTGATGGGAACCTAAATGAGCCTGTATCAGTCATGATACCGGTATAGAGACAAGAAGCAATTTTTTTATTAAGTAATTTTGAATCAGATGCATTAATAACATTATATACCATTTCGCATGTAGAGCTCATACTTGGATCAGAATAATTAAGATTTGCAAAAAATTCGGGCGATTCGTGGTGATCGATCATAATTTTTTCAGCTCTAGTTTTTTTTACAATTTCGCTTATATCTTGTATCCTTGACAAAGAATTAAAATCCAAACCAAAAATTAATTCAGCATTATTAATCTTTTCCCTTGCAATATTTGGTGTTTTTGAAAATTTAATTATTTCTGACTCGCCTGGAAGCCATTTTAGAAAGGAAGGATAGTCATTAGGAGATACTATTTTTACTTCATGTTTTTTTGCATCCAAAAAGTGTTTTAAGGCCAGCGCTCCTCCAAGGGCATCACCGTCTGGATTTCGGTGAGGTATTATTACAATTTTTTTTTGGGACGCAATTATTCTTTCAAAAGCAGATAAAAAATTATTTTCCATTTAAAGCAAAGATAGTACTTTAGTAATAGTTGTATCTAGGAGTAAATTTATTTTATCGAGCAAATAAAATTCTTTTAGAAACAACTGAAGCGCTCAATTTATTAATTTTACAAAAAAAAAGATGGGGAATATAACTTTTATGATGATTAAGCCAGATGCCGTAGAAAATGGTTTTATCGGAGATATAATTGAAAAAGTAACATCCGCTGGATTTTCATTTAAAGCCCTTAAATTAACTCAACTTTCAAAAAAAAACGCTGAGCAATTTTATAAAGTTCATAAGGACAGGCCTTTTTACAATGACCTCGTAAAATTTATTTCAAGGAGCCCAATTGTAGTAGCCGTTTTAGAAAAAGAAAATGCTGTTAGTGATTTTAGGACNTTAATTGGAGCTACTAATCCAGATGAGGCTGCNGAGGGAACNATAAGNAAGCACTATGNTAAATCTATGGGAGAAAATGCAGTACATGGCTCAGATAGCGATGAAAATGCATTAATAGAATCTTCTTTCCACTTTGCAGGAGTTGATCTCTATTAACGAATTATAATTTTATTAACATAGTCACCATTTAAATGGGTATTCATTTTCTTTATAATAATGTCAGTTTTATAGCTTAATTCCATTCCTAGGGCTGCAGATTTTATTCCAATAAACAATGTTTTACGCGAAAATCTAATTTGAGTCGTATACTTAAAAACATTCTCTCCCATAACATCTTTCCATGCATTACAAACCCTTACGTTTGTCATACCTTTTTGTAATGATCTTTGTGAAACAAAACTTTTTAAAATATTTTTTAATGACTTGGCGTCAAAACTCCTGTTGGTATTTTTCATTTTATTACAATTTAATTTTTGGGCGTTTATAGTGAAAAGTTCTATTTCCAATTTCAAGAATAAGCTTTTGACTATCTAAAAAATTTATTTTTGACTTCCATTCATCCCATCGCGATTTATAATTTATATAATATTTTGCATTTTTCTTCTCAATTTCAAAAAACGTCATGTCTTTTGAAGTATTAAATGAATCATTTAGTTCAAGGGTGACCTTATTCAAGTATCCTTTTGGATATTGAATTTGATAATGATCAAAAATTATTTTAGATACTTTTGGTATAAATTTTTCTCCATCTTGATAAATAAACTCTATTTCCCAATACCCGTCTAATCTATCTATTTGTACTTTCTCAGGAGATGAACAACTGATAAATATAATTGCTAAACATTGTAAAATTAATTTCTTTTTACAATCTGAATATCTCATAACTTGATTTTATCTTTTTTAAGGCTTTAATTATTCTTTCTTCATGAGTGTCCGTAATAAATATTTGTCCAAAATAATTTCTGTCAACTAAAGATAGAATTTGAATAACCCTTTTTTGATCTAATTTATCAAAAGCGTCATCAAAGAGAAGTAACGGACTGTAGCCATTTAAATTTTCTAAAAAATCAAATTGTGCAAGTTTTAATGCAATAAGAAATGTTTTTTGCTGCCCTTGACTTCCAAATTTTTTGATTGGTTTATCGTTTAAAAAAAAAATTATGTCATCTTTATGGGTACCTGTTGTTGTATGCTGAAAAATTTTATCTTTCGCTAGGCTTTCATTGAGTAGATTAGAATGATTTTTACCTTCTAATTGGCTTAGGTATGATAATGAAACACTTTCATTACCTTGACTAATATTTTTATATATTTTACAAAAAACAGGGATAAAATTATCCATGAAAGCTTTTCTTTTTTTAAATATTATGTGGCTTCTTTCTACTAATTGATTATTGTAAATTTGCAATGTATTAGAATCATAGGTACTATTAAATGCAAAATATTTAAGTAATGAGTTACGTTGAGATAAGGCTTTGTTGTATTCCAAAAGGCTATTTAAGAAAATTGAATCTGTTTGACCTATAACACTATCGATAAACTTTCTTCTTGTATTACTTCCATCCATAATCAAATCGCTATCCGCTGGAGATATAATAACTGTTGGAATCAAACCAATATGTTTAGATAATTTTTTATAAGCTTTTCCATTTCTTTTTACAATTTTTTTCTGTCCTTTTTTAAATGAACAGACAATTTTTTCCTCACGTAAGTTTTTTTCGTATAAACCCTTAATCACAAAAAAATCGTTTCCCATTTGGATGTTTTGCACTGAAATAGGATTAAAATAGCTTTTACAAAATGACAAATGATAAATAGCGTCGAGAATGTTAGATTTCCCCACTCCATTGTCACCAAGAAAACAATTTATATTTGGATCAAAATCAAAAGTCCTAGAACTAAAATTTTTATAATTTGTAAGTGTTAATTCTTTCAAATGCATAACAATGTAAAAATAATAAGTTCAATTAAGTCAACAGTTTTGTTTTGGAATAAAAAGATTAATTTTATGATTAAATAATTTTAAAATGGCAACTTACAAGAAAAGAGGTGCGAAAAAATCATTAGGATCGGTAAACAGAACCGAAGAGCTAAAGGAAAGTAAGACAGCTGAAGTCTTTGATACCCTAGATCTTACTGCAAATAAAACAGAACAGTTGGTTGTAAAATATCAAAATATAATCCTAATTTTTATTGGTGCAATTGCAATCTGTGTTTTAAGCTATCTAGGCTATCAAAATTTGGTTTATCAACCAAAAGCACAAGAAGCAATCAGCGAGCTGAATCAAGCTCAATATTATTTTGATTTAGCTGTTAATAATGATGAATCAGATTCTTTATTTAAAAAGTCTTTATTAGGTGGTGAGGGGAAATATGGATTTTTAGATATAATTAAAAATTATAAAGGCACACCAGCTGCTAAGCTTGCTAGGTTTAGTGCTGGAATGGCCTATTTGAATTTAAAAGATTACAAAAATGCTATAATTTTTTTAGATGAATTTTCATCAGATGATGTTCTTTTAAGCGCATTGTCTAAGGGAGCTATTGGAGATGCTTTTGCCCAAATTAACCAACCTGAAGATGCCTATCAGTATTATTTAGAAGCAGCGAAAATTAATAATAATTTATACAGCACACCAAAGTACTTGTTCAAGGCTGCAATGATTGGTTTACGATTGAAAAAAAATAGTCAATCACTTTCTTACCTTAACAGAATTAAAAAGGAATTTCCTGAATCAGACGAAGCTAATTTAGTAGATGTCCAAATTGCAAAACTATTATCACTATTGCAGTAATTATGGCAACCGCAAATAGCAATATTTTGTCAAAAAATTCTAAAATCTTAACAAATGGAGAGAAATTTACCATCTATCTTGTAGTTTCTCGATGGAATAAATTAATTACGAACTCGTTACTAAGTGCCGCTAAGGAGACACTTATTAAGGCTGGAGTGAAAAATGAAAATATTAAGGTTTGGGATGTTCCAGGAAGTTTTGAGCTCATTTATGGATCAAAAGAAGCACAAAAAAAGAATCCAAATGCTGTCATAGCAATTGGAAGTATTATTCAGGGTGAAACCAAGCATTTTGAATATGTTTGCCAAGCAGTGACACATGGAATAAAAGATCTTAACGTAAAATCTGAGGTACCTGTAATTTTTTGTGTATTAACAGACTCTAATATTAAACAGGCAAAAGCAAGAAGTGGTGGAAAATTCGGAAACAAGGGAATAGAAGCAGCTATTGCTGCTTTAAATATGGCAGAATTTAGTAGAAATATTAAAAAATAAATTAACTAGAATTTAAACATAATTTTAACACCTATACCTTAAATTTGTGTTATGTTCAAATCAAATTTATTTAAACTTCGAAAAAATCGAAGATACAATTACACTCCAAGATATTTTAATGGAAAAGAAGTAAATAATATTTATGATTTTGATTCCAAATTTTCTAAATACCGTGATACATATAATAGGAACGATTTTGGACAACAATGGATGGGTAAACGCATGGAAATGCGTGTTCATAGTAACCGTCATTTTTCGATACGATTGNTCATTATAATTTCACTATTAATTTTTCTGGTACTTTATATCTTGGATTTTGATTTAAGTATTTTCATATAATCAAATAAATGACTTTGAGAATAAAATTATTACCGGATCACATCTCAAATCAAATTGCCGCTGGTGAAGTCATTCAACGTCCTTCCTCTGTTGTAAAAGAACTTTTAGAAAACGCTATTGATGCAGGTCCGAAAAATATTCAACTTATAATTAAAAACGCAGGGAAAACTTTAATTCAAGTTATTGATGATGGCTCGGGCATTATGAGAAAGGATTTGAGTTTAGCTTTTCAGCGCCATGCTACTTCCAAAATTAGTGAAACAGCTGATTTATTTAAGTTAAAGACAAAAGGGTTTAGGGGAGAAGCCCTTGCTTCTATAGCAGCAATCTCTCATATTGAGACTCATACTCGCACTTCCAAAGATGAAGTTTCTAATTATTTAAAAATTGAAGGAGGTCGAATTACTAAACAAAGTTTATCTACTCAACCAAAGGGAACTTCTGTTCTAGTCAAAAATTTATTTTTTAATGTACCTGCTAGAAGAAACTTTTTACGATCTGATACAGTTGAGTTAAAACATATAATAGATGAGTTTCACAGAGTTTCACTCGCTCATCCAGATATAAATTTTTTGTTTTTTAATAATGGGAATGAGTTATTTGATCTTTCGATTAAAAAACTAAGAAAAAGAATTTGTTCCATTTTTGGTTCAAAATGGGACAACTACCTGATACCTACTTCAGAAACTACATCTCTCACAAATCTAGAAGGTTTTATTGTTAAACCTGAATTTTCAAAGAAGACAAGAGGGCATCAATTTTTTTTTGTTAACAACCGCTTTATTAAAAGCCCTTTTCTCCATCATGCTGTAAATAGTGCATTTGAGGGTTTGTTGAGAATTGGATATTACCCTGGTTATTTTTTGTATTTAACGGTTGATCCAAAGTCAATAGACATAAATATACATCCTACGAAAACCGAAATTAAATTTGAAGAAGAACAAAGTATCTATTCTATTTTGAGAGCAGCCGTGAAGCACAGTCTAGGAATATTTCAGGTAACTCCAACATTGGATTTTGATCGCGATAAATCTTTTGAAATTCCTTACTCATTTAATCAAAAAAAGCCATCTTTTCCAAAAATTGAAGTTGATTCAAGTTTTAATCCGTTCACTGATAAGAGTGTTATTTCCAAAATCCAAAAAGGACAATCCTGGGGCAGTGAGCCATTCAGTAATAAAATGGATTCTTACTCAAATAATAGCAATGATGAACTAATTGATGTTCCAAAAAATAAAAGAGTTTTTCAATTATTTTTAAAATATATTGTTTGTCCACTTCAAAGTAGTATGGTTATTATTGATCAAAGCAGAGCACATCAGAGAGTTCTATATGAAAGATTTTTATCTTCAATTACATCAAAAAAGAGTTTGAGTCAACAGTTACTATTTCCTTTAGAAATTAAATTAAATGCAAAACAGATAAATGAGTATTTAGAAGTAAAGGATATAATTGAGTGCCTGGGATTTAAAATACAACAAAAAAAAGAGTATATATTATTTATTGAGGGCTCCCCTGAAAATTTTCCACAATCAAAAATTGAGGAGCTAATTGAATCTATACTCTCAAGTGATTACAATGAAAAATTGAAAGATAATTTTAGCCAAGCTGATAAGATTGCAAAAATTTTAGCTAAAAAATTGTCAATAAAAACTGGGAAAAGGCTTGAACCAGAAGAATTGTATTCACTTTTAGATGACTTTTTTGGTTGTAAGGAGACAAGAGTATCTCCATTTCATAAACCTATTTTTATTACCTTAGAAAAGAGTCAAATAGACCAAAAACTAAATTGAATGAAAAGTATTACGGAAACTGTTAAGCACCTATTGATAATAAATGTAATTTTTTTCATAGCCTCTCTTTCTTTAGGTGAATTAGTTTATGACTTATTTGCACTTCACTATCCCTCAAATGAAAAATTTCAGTATTGGCAACCGCTAACTCATATGTTTATGCATGGTGATTTAGGACATATTTTTTTCAATATGTTTGGACTTTACATGTTTGGGACTCCTATAGAGCAGATGTGGGGTAAAAATAAATTTATTTTTTTTTATTTGTCTACTGGTTTTGGTGCTGCCGCACTCCAATTACTGCTTTATAACTACCAAATTAATAATGTTTATTCTATATTGACAGGTGAGGGTTTAACAAAAAGTGATATCGAAAGTTTTTTTATGTCAGGTGATTTATCATTTTCATATATAAATAGTGTTGGAAGAGAGAATCTTATTTCCGCTCTTTCAGCATTTAATGGAGTTATGGTAGGAGCATCTGGAGCTTTATATGGGGTTTTAGTTGCATTTGCATTTTTATTTCCAGACGCACGACTAATGTTGCTTTTTCCACCTATACCTGTAAAAGCAAAATTTCTTGTACCTGTTCTCATACTGGGTGATTTATTTTTTGGATTTACATCGTATTCAATAGGACCAATTGCTCACTTTGCCCATGTTGGAGGGGCCATAACTGGACTAGTAATGATGTGGTATTGGAAAAAGAATCAATTTGATAATAACAGGTGGGATTTATGATGTTAAAAGATCAGATACAATATAGAATTAGCCAACTTAACATTGCAGAAAAGATAATTTTAATAAACATAATTTGTTTTGTGTTACCATTGTTCTTTAAAACCTTACTTTTTTTATTTAATATACCTTCTAATTATTTTTTAGGTTTTTTTGAACTTTCTTCTTCATTTAAAGATTTAATTTTTAAGCCTTGGACAGTCTTTACCTATGGATTTTTACATTCAGGATTTTTTCATCTTTTCTGGAACATGTATTTACTTTATTTTTCCTCAAGTTTACTACTGAACCTATTTAATCAAGATATGTTTTTAAAGTTATATTTCTTGGGAATTTTTATTGGTGGCTTTACGTTTATATTAAGCTATAATTTTTTCCCAGTATTCCAAAATGCAAATCCCTACATGGTTGGAGCTTCAGCTGGTGTTATGTCAATATTCATATTCATATCTACATATAGCCCCGATCTAGAAGTAAGATTAATTTTATTTAATATAAAGTTGCGTTACCTTGGTATTGCATTTGTTTTGCTCGATGTAATTCAAATTCCATATGGTAATTCCGGAGGACATATTGCCCACTTAGGAGGTGCTTTTTATGGATTTATTTATGCTCAACGTCTTCAGAAAGGAATCGATATAGGCCTACCTGTAGAAAACTTTATAATTAAGACTTCCAAATTATTTTACGCTAAATCAAAATTGAATTCTGTTTACAAAAATGATGTAAAATTAAAATCAAAAAAAAGTAAAATTTCTATTAAAAAAAACCAAAAAAGAATTGATGAAATATTAGATAAAATTGGTCAATCTGGATATGAGAGTCTTTCAAAAGAAGAAAAAGATTTCCTCTTTAAGGCTGGTAAGAAATAAGTTGTATTTTATGAATGGAAGTAAAATTTTATTCAAAGTAGGAATTTTAATAAATTTTTTTTTTTTAATTCTCCTTTTTATTGGTATCGAAAGCTCAAGCTTTAATTTAGATTTTCCAGTTATAACCTTATCTACACCTTTTCTTATTTTAATAAATTCTGTTTTTTTTACTTTTTGGCTTTTGAGATTTAAATGGCCTGCAATACTATTCATTATTTATTTAATAATAGGATTTGACTCATGGAAAATGTTTTATCAATTTAAATCAGATGCTATTATAACTTCTAAAGGGCTAGATGTGATGAGCTTTAATGTTCGCTCATTTAACCGCTTAGGATGGATAGAAAATAAAAATATTCCTAGTTTGATTGCTTCATATATAAAAAATATTTCACCTGATGTTATCTGTTTTCAAGAGTTTGCAAATGATTNATCCCCTAAATTTAAAGATTATCCGTTCAAAGTATTTAAACCTTATANTTTAAATGGACAAATAGGTTCATGCATAATNTCTAAGTACCCATTATTAAACTCTAAAACTATTNCNTTCGAAAANTCATCAAATGGTGGAATGCAAAGTGATATGATNTGGAAAAGAGATACATTACGATTATACAACTTACATTTTGAGTCATTAAAATTTGATGGAAATGACAACATACTTTCTGTAAATAACTTCAAAAGATTTAGAAATAAAATAAAACAAGTTTTTGATGTTCAAAAAAAACAAATCTTTCAGTTTAGAGATTTATTAAAATCAAATAAATATCCGGTGATTATATGTACTGATTTAAATAATAATGTTTTTTCAAAAAATTATGATTATTTAGTTGAAGATCACCAAGATACTTTTATTGAAAAGGGTAGTGGTTTTGGTGCTACTTACAAATTCCCATTCTTTCCAATGAGAATTGACTTTATTTTAACCTCAGAAAAAATTAAAGTTATTGACTTTAAAGTTTTTGATATTAATTTATCAGATCATAAACCTATTTTAGCTTCATTAAAATGGCCTTAATTTTAATGTAGTTTTATACTATTTAAATATCTCTTTGTTTCTGGGCCTAGATTAAATAAAACGTCTAAAATACTAAGGTTTGGGATAAATCCATATTTATTTCTAAAAACCTGAATATACATTTTGAAATCAGTTTTGAAGACTTTTTTAGCTGAAATCAGTGAATCCAGGATGTCCAATTCTGCGGGGCTACAGTTTACGATTTGGTAATCAAAAGAATGTTCGATTAAAAACATCAGCTTTTCAATTAATACAATATTAAAATGAAAAAGAGCTAATTGCTTTTTTTGAAAAAACGGGTAGAGTTCAGATTCATAATATTCAAAATATGGAGATGACCTGTATGAAGAGCATATTGATTTCCAATGAATTTTCTGCCAATCCCGATCATAAGCAATACTCACATTTTTGAATGATTTTCCAAAACTTCCTTTCGAATGCTTAATAGGGATAATGAGTTTCAACTTTCCATTCGCACCATAAATTTCTGCTCTATTTCTGAAACTTTGTTTTTGATAGCTTAATTCTCCATAAAAATAAACTTTTGGCTGTTTTATCATCCATGAAAAGTTTACAACATTTGGAAGGTAAGCTGGGCATAATACAAGTTTCATGCTACTTTATGATTTTTTCCTCTTTCGATAAAAAACAAACCCTTGCCAAATTACTAAGGCTCCGATAAAGNANGGAAAATAAGAAATTCTCTTTCCTGGNCCGTCTACNGTTGTAAATAANCTATCCCAGCGAATTTTCCAATTTTTAATTCCATCGTTTATACCTTTAATACTAAACCATATGAAAACTGGTTTACCCACAATATGGTCGTCTGGAACAAAACCCCAAAAACGGCTGTCTTCAGATTTATGCCTATTATCCCCCATCATCCAATAATAATCTTTTTTAAATGTATATTTTGTAGAGTCTATTCCATTTATTTTTACTCCGGACGAAGTTAATTCAAGTGTATTATTCTCATATTCACCAATAATTTTCTTGAATAATGAAAGATTTTTTCGGTTTAATTCAACAGTCATTCCTTTTTTAGGAATTACAATTGGCCCAAAGTTGTCTTCATTCCAATCAAACGGAATTTTATTTGGAAAAAAAGCTTCATTGGGAACTTTTACTTGGTTAATCCTTCTTACAACGCTGTCTATTCCAGGTAGTTTTCTTAAAGCTTCAGCTTCCTCCAAAGTCAAAGTAATTTCCTTTTTTAATTCAAGTATTTCACTAACTTTTAGTCCTGTTTTGTATATTACCTTGCTCGGAAGTCCTCGACTTTCTGTTATTACTCTAAAATCTTCCCTAGTGTTGCCTTTTCTTCCTATAATGTAGGGTAATATTTGTTTATAACTCTGCTCAGTGATATTTTCAATTTTGTATAAACGAGTGTAATCAGAATAACCTTTAGCACCTAACTTTCTAGATGAGACTCCTTTTTGGCTGTAGGCATAATGAATGTATTGAACCTTTGCTCTTTCGGGTAAAATATTTTTCGATTTATTAGTAAAAACTAAACCATCTATAATCTCAAGAGTATCCCCTGGGACTCCGACACAACGTTTAACATAATTAGATTTTTTATCTGTTGGTTTATCAACCCTTTTTTCCTTGACAAAGAATTGACGAACTGTATCTGCTGGCCAACTAAAAACTACAATTTCGTTACGTTTTATTTTTTTTATACCAGGTAATCTCAAATAAGGAAATTGTGGTTTTTTCAGATAAGAACGAATTTTTAATATTGGTATAGTGTCATGAACCATTGGAAAAGATACAGCTGTCATTGGAACCCTCGCTCCATAATGAAATTTACTAACAAAAAGAAAGTCCCCTATAAGTAAAGATTTTTCTAATGATCCTGTTGGAATAATATATGGCTGTATTACATAATTATGAACTATTGTGGCTGCTACAATAGCAAATAATATAGAGCCTACTGTTTCTCCAAAATTTGTTCTCTTTTGTGAGCTTCTATTTAGAATATATTTCTGATTTTCGCTGTAATTTAATGCGTAAATGTAGAATCCAAGAGTTATAATTACTAATACATTATTTTTTAGTGAACTCCATCCAAAACTTCGAAGAATTTCTACCCAGATGACTATAAACATAATTAGGTTAATTGTAGGAACAAATAAAAGTAGAACCCACCAGGTTGGCCGTCTAATAATTTTCATCAATATATAGGCGTTATATATTGGAATTAAAGCATTCCAAGAATGAAAACCTGCAATCTTATACAGTTTCCAAGTACCTAAGAAATGAACTATCTGTAAAAGAAAAAAGAATAACGTCCATTGGAGTAAAGTCATATTGGTGTTTTTTCAAAGATAATAGTGATCATTCCAATTATGTCTAATGTATTGTTAAATTTTTAGAACATCATTCATATTGAAAATGCCCTTTTTATCAATTAACCACTCTGCTGCAATAACAGCACCTAATGCAAATCCATCTCTTTTATACGCCTTATGTTTAATTGAGATTTCATCGAGCTGAGAGACATAATTTACTGAGTGAGTTCCAGGATTATCACCTTCTCTAATAGATTCAATTTTCAAAGATTTTTTATTATGTCTTCCTAACTCCCATTTTTCATAAATTGTACTATTAATAATATCTTCAGCCAAACTTATTGCAGTTCCACTTGGTGAATCTAATTTTTCAGCATGATGAATTTCTTCAATTGAAGCGTAGTAATCAGGTGTGTTAGGGCTCATTAATTTTGCTAAACATTTATTAACTTTAAAAAAAATGTTTACACCTATACTGAAGTTTGATGCATATAAAAAAGCACTATTGTTTTTAATACAAAATTTTTCAATCTCAGAAATTCTATTAAGCCATCCTGTCGTTCCGCATACAACAGGTATATTATTTTCTAAAGCAAGTTTGATATTTGAAACAGCTGATTCCGGAACACTAAAATTTATAGCCACATCTGCTTCAGTCAATGATCCCTTTTCATAGTCTCTATCAAGAATAAAACTAATTTTATGTTTTCTTTTTTTGGCATATGAATCGATCATTTTGCCCATTTTTCCGTATCCTAACAATGCAATTTTCATGATCTAAAATTTTAAAGCTAAATGAAGACCTCTTATTTCTTCATCGATAATTAAATTTGGTGTAATTGACAAATCTTCACTAACATTAAATTGAAGTAAATGTGCACTTACATTTGCTTCTAATATATTAAGCATATAGGAAAGAGCGGCTAATACTAGTGCTATATCTCTATAGTTTTTATGAAATTCCATGCCAAGAAGAAGTTGTTCAGTAGTTATAGGAATTGCTAATTCTAGAAATCTATCATCAAAAAAACCATTAAGTCTTCTTTTGTAAGCATTTCTATATTCGTTCATCTCTTTGTTATTCAAATCAAAATAGTATAGAGATGCGCCTATAGCGGAATAAATAATTGGTATTTTCCAGGCCTTTCCTAAATATGCTTGGCCTAAACCTGGTATAATTGCTGAGTAAAATGCTGCTTTAGATGGTGTTAGTGGGTCGTTAATCAAATGTTTCAATCTCAAAAAACGCTTAGACTGCTCAAAAATGGTATCCTTAGGTGTAAGGTTATTTTGAATTCTTTGTGAAAAATTTATGTTACAAATTAATATTAAGATGATAAAAAAATCGACCGTTTTAACTTTCACTTTTAATTTTATTTAAAATATCCTGAAGTTTTTCTTGAGAATCAAATAAAATTTTCATGTAACCTTTCCCATTATCATTAGAAATTACTGAAACTGTGGTCTCAAAAATTTCTTCTAATTCAATAGCTGATTGATTTAAAAACGGTGAGGAGTAATTATATGATTTTTCATTCGGACTTTTAATTTCCTGAACTAATTTTTCAACTTGTCGAACTGAAAGTCCTTTTTTTATAATTTTCTTATATAATTTGACTTGAACATTTAAATCGGAAATGTTTATGAGTGCTCGACCATGGCCCATTGAAACAAATTTATCCCTAATACCTGTTTGAATTATTGGATCTAATTTTAGTAATCGAATATAATTTGCTATTGTAGATCTTTTTTTTCCTATCCTTTCACTGAGCTTTTCTTGAGTCAAATTAATTTCAACTAAAAGTCTTTGATAAGATAGTGCGATTTCAATTGGATCTAGATCTTCTCTTTGAATATTTTCAACTAATGCCATCTCCAATAACTCTGAATCATTTGCCAAGCGAATGTATGCTGGAATTTCACCTATGCCAGCCAGTAATGTTGCTTTGAGTCTACGTTCGCCAGATATTAATTGGTATTCATCAGCTTTCATTTTCCTGACAGTTATTGGCTGAATTATTCCAAGTTCTCCTATTGAAACACTTAATTCTTTAAGGGATTCCTCATTAAAATTACTTCTAGGCTGTGAAGGGTTTGTTTTAATATTCGATACTGGTAAATTAACTATACTTCCTATTATATTAGTAGTGTCTTTATCTAAGATTTTATCATCTGAATCTTTAGGATCATTTAATAAGGCGGAAAGTCCTCTTCCTAAAACTTGCTTTCTATTGGATTTTGCCACTGTTTATTTCTTTTAATTATTTCATTTCCTAATGATAAATAACTTTTTGCACCTCTACTAGAAA
Organism: Flavobacteriaceae bacterium TMED68; assembly: GCA_002167525.1. Next base: position 27,462 of record NHDV01000005.1, on the reverse strand, counting down.
CGTCATATTTGATGATATCCTCACCGAAACTTGGAGCCTCGCTCAGTTTTATATTTCTCTGTATAATCGTTTTAAATACCATTTTACCAAAGTGTTTTCTAACTTCTTCAACAACCTGATTGGACAATCTCAAACGTATGTCATACATAGTGAGAAGGAGGCCTTCAATATCAAGTTCATTATTATGAATTTTTTGAACACTTTTTATTGTATTGAGTAATTTCCCTAGTCCTTCAAGCGCAAAATATTCGCATTGAATAGGAATCATAACAGCTTGTGCTGCAACAAGTGCGTTTAAAGTAATTAACCCTAAAGAGGGAGCACAATCAATCAAAATGAAATCATACGTATCTTGAATTTCTTCAAGTATTTTTTTTAACATATACTCTCTATCTTCTTTATCAACTAATTCAATTTCTGACGCAACTAAGTCAATATGAGAAGGAATTAAATCTACATTTGTACTTTTTGTTTTAATTATAGCCTCAGAAGCAAGTGCTGTATGCTCTAAAAGTTGATACGTACCATTTTTTCTATTATCCAAATTTATCCCCAAACCAGATGTAGCATTTGCCTGTGGATCTGCATCGATTAATAATATTTTTTTTTCTAAAATACCAAGAGCAGCAGCAAGATTTACTGCTGTTGTAGTTTTACCAACCCCCCCCTTTTGGTTTGCAATAGCGATTATTTTACCCATGGTTCTTTCAAAAAAAACTTCTTAAAAATACAATTATTTAATCCCTAAAAAAAGATTCTTTTAATATGATTTAATAATTATTTAAAAGAAAGATTTCTATAATTTAAAGTTTAATTTTCATTACTGTGCTTCAATAATAAAAATAGTTTCATTTTCTTTTTTGTGACCATAATTCTCTCTCGCAAACCTTTCTAAACTATCAATATTTTTTAGTTTTTGGATGGTATTTTTATCATTGTTAATGATTCCTTCAAGTGCTTTTTTCTCGCTTTCAAGTTTTCTAATCTCCTTATTAAGCTCCGTATGTATTATTAAAGAGTGAGAATCAATAAAAGCCATCCATATAATAAAGCTGATTAAAATGATTCCATAAATATAATATGACCGCTTTGCGGAGCTAAGCTTATTCCACTTAAATTTATTTTTGGCCATTAAGGATAGATTTTTTAACTTTTTCTACTCTTTCGAACGTAATAAGTTCCTCTGAATTATTTCCCCACTCGTTTAAAATATAATTCATAATATCAGCTATCTCATCATTTTCAAGACCTTGATATGCCATGTAACTGTTGTAAGATTTACCATTAACAATTATCTTTCCTTTCAAACCATATTTTAGTCCAGCTATTGAAAGATCAATATTGTTGAGCAAATAATCAGAAGATTTTAATGGTGGTATCAAATCTGTTTGACCTTCTCCATTAAATCCATGGCATCGATAACAAAAATCTCTATATAATTCAGCTCCATTTTTGATGCTTTCAGATTTACTTTTCTGTATTCCTAAATTTAAAAATGCAATTAAACAAAAAGATATATATATTAGTAAAGCAGACTTCATTATTTCGGCAAAACTTTTACAATTCCGGTTCCTTCGATACCAAGATATAAATATCCATCTGGCCCTTCAACAACATTTCTAACCCTGCCAATTCCGTCTAAAATTTTTTCTCTTTTGACAACCTTATTTTCTTTTATCACTAAACGCTCTAGATATTCGAATTTTAAAGATCCTACAAACAAATCACCTTTCCAATCACCATAAATATTTGATGTAGAAAAGGCCATACCACTGGGAGCTATGGAAGGAATCCAATAATATAATGGCTGTTCCATTCCAGGAAGACTTGTGGTCTTTCCTAAAGGACTTATTCCGACGTAGTCAATATAATCCTTGCCATAAGTTATTTTTGGCCATCCATAGTTTAATCCTTTTCTTATAATATTAATTTCATCACCTCCGCGTGGACCATGTTCATGTTCCCATATTTGACCAGTTTTTGGATGTATTGTCATTCCTTGTGGATTTCTATGTCCGTATGAGAAAATTGCATCCTTTACGTTGTTAATTTCTATAAATGGATTATCAGATGGAATTGAACCGTCGAGGTTTAAACGATAAATTTTGCCTCCATCTCTTGTAAGATCTTGTGGATTTAAATCTCTTTCTCCTCGGTCACCAATACCAAAATACACGTGACCTTTTTTATCAAAAACTATTCGAGACCCCCAATGTTGGGAAACTTTTGTGTTTGGTGTTGCTTTGTAAAGTTGTTTTACATTAATTAATTTTGAACCATCTATAATAGCTGAATAGAGAGAAGTATTTCCTCCTTTTTTATCATTTTCTGTGTTTACTCCCAATGTAAAAAATATAGTTTTGTTTAATTTAAAATCTGGGTGAAGCGCAACATCCAAAAGACCTCCTTGTCCTCTAAAATACACATTTGGAAGACCTTCAACTTCATTTTTAATTCCATTTTTTACATGATAAAGGATTCCTGATTGCTCAGTTACTAACAGTTCCTCTGACTTAATAAATGCCATACCCCATGGTACAAAAATTCCATCAACAACTACCTCATAAGAGTAATTTTCCTCTTGCCCCAGTATGGGTGGTTTGTTTTCTTGAGAACACGCAATTTGAAAGCAAACAATTATTAAAGTGAATATCAGGATTTGTTTCTTCATAATTTATCTTAATCTACAAAATTTTTATTTTAAGTTATAATTTTATTTTTTAATTGCATAAGCCGTTTTTATTGACAAATTAGATTTTAGAAAATGTCGGGATGACAGGATTTGAACCTGCGACCCCACGCACCCCATGCGTGTGCGCTACCAGGCTGCGCCACATCCCGAATAAAATTAATTAGACAATATTGTCGGGGTGGTAGAATCTGAACCTACCTTTTTTCTGTATTTAATGATATTTACCCCACCTTTCCAATCAGTTTTACTAATTTTAGATACCATTGTCATCCAAAATAAAAAATTACAACTAACCTATAATGAATAAATTGTAATTTTTTTACGTCGGGGTGGCAGGATTCGAACCTGCGACCTCCTGCTCCCAAAGCAGGCGCGATGACCGGGCTACGCTACACCCCGAAAATTCAGGCCAAATATAGCATTTAATCAAGTTACATCAAACCTTAATAATATATTCTTATACAACTATAATTTTATAATAAATTCAGAATTAACTTTTTGAAAATTTAATTTGGTTAAATAGTCCTTTTTATCGTTTTTTTAGATAAAAATTTTTCTTTAAGAAAAATTAAATCTCACAAAATTTTTTTAACATTTCTACAACATTTTAAATTTATTATTGTGCATAAATTGTGGTTTTTAATGAAACTGATTATGTCGAAGAATTTAAATTACTACAAACAAATATTAAAAAAAGTTAGTTTTGATGTTACTCTTTTTAAGAAAGAGCTTGAAAAATCTTTTAATTACCTAACACCCAATGAACAGCAAGCACTTCGAAACTGGGTCAACGATTTTGTTTCTGATAGAATAGANCTTCAAAAAGTTATTTTTTCAATTTAAAGAAACTTCATTTTGGTGCAATTAATTGAATGTTATCAAATTTAATTGCCCCTCTAATTATNCCCTCAATTTGATTTGAAAGNGCATCAATTATTGGTAACTTTAATTGGCTTTTGTTGTACACAATACTAATTTCTCTAGCAGGTTCGGGATCTTTAAAGTANCTCAAGTTTGCTTTATCTACTGATGACATATTTAAGGTTTGCAAATAAGGCAAAATTGTTACCCAAGGGCCTTCATTAACCAAGTTTACCAGGGTTTCGAAACTTCCACTCTTCAAATCAAATGATTTTGAAATAGTAGTTGTTTTGCAAAGCTTTAGCACATGATTTCTAAAACAATGCCCATCTTCTAAAACAAGAATTTCTAATTCTTCAATATCTATTGGTTCAATAAACTCTAACTTAGAAAGAGGATGAGATTTTGGGATGTAACCAACAAAAGGTTCATAATATAAAGGTTTTTCTATTAACTTGATATTTTCAAGTGGGGTTGCAGCTATACCTGCATCCAACCTCCCACTTAATAGTTTTTCTTCAATCGAGGAAGTGTTTAAATCTTCAATCTTAAGATTNACTTTAGGATATTTTTTAATGAAGTTATTCAAAAACATTGGTAACAATGTAGGCATGACAGTAGGGATGATTCCAAGTTTAAACTCACCTTTNACATCTCCTTTTTCCATTGAAACAATATCGTCCATGCGTTTAGACTCTTCGACGATTGTTTTAGCTTGAGTGAGAATTTTAGATCCAATTGGTGTCAAACCTATTGGTTTTGTATTTCTATTGAATAGTTTAACTCCAAGTTCGTCTTCGAGTTTTTGAACTTGCATACTTAGGGTAGGTTGAGTTACAAAACATTTTTCTGCCGCCAATGTGAAATTACCAACTTCAGCAACTGCAAGGGTGTACTCCAATTGTGTTAAAGTCATAAAAACTATTATTTGTATAAATTTAATAAGAAAAATCTATAATTATAAAAAATAATTTAGAATCTAAATAAAACTCATTTTTAGCTAAAAATTAGTTTTTATTTAATGACAAATACTTCCATAAATACATTTGTCAAAGGAGTCTCTCTAGTGTCAGTTTTTTGCTTACTAATTTCGTCCACCACATCCATTCCTTTTATGACTTTTCCAAAAACAGTATAATCTCCATCTAAGTGATAAGCACCTGGACTTTGCTGTACAATAAAAAATTCATAAGGAGATGCAAGTTTATGTGGATTTTCAATTTCACTGCTGGGCACAGAAATTACTCCCCTATGATGTTTGTAACCCTTTTTAGTGTCGGGTGGAAGAAGATATTTTCCTATTTCTTTCCTTTTTTCAGCTGTTTCATACCTATCAGAATTTCCACCTTGGATAATAAAGCCAGGTACAACACGATGAAATGTTGTATTATTAAAGTATTTAATTTTAGTCAAATAGATAAAGTTTGCACGATGATATGGGGTCTTTTTAAAAAGTTGTATGTCAATATTTCCAAATCGTGTTGAAATACGAACTTTATCCTCTGGATTCTCCTTTCCATAATTAAAAAAAAATGGGATAGTGTTTTTATCATCAAGTTTTATTTTTTTTTCTTGGTCAATTGAATCTACGTTTCTAATTTTTTCGATAAGATCTTTGTTTTCTGAAATATTTTCCTTCATATCATTTTGCATTTTTTCCCTATTCGTTGTTGAGGAAGTTTTGTCATTATTGTAAGTATTACAATTAGTAATTGACAATTGAAAAATGAAAATATATATGAGTATTTTTGTTTTCCTCATGGATTATAAAAATTTCAACAACATTTTTTCAAAAAATGATCATTTTATACTACCGGGAAAAAAAACTCATCGCATGTTATCTCCTAGCAGTCGAAAAATAATCCGAAATAAAAATAAACCAAAAAAAGCTTCTGTCTTAATTTTTTGTTATCCAAAAAATGATAAGATGCATCTTATTTTGATTAAGAGATCAAATTTTATCGGCTTTCATTCCGGTGAAATAAGTTTTCCTGGTGGAAAGCTTGATGTTGGTGACAGGACTTTAGAACAAACTGCCCTAAGAGAATTTCGAGAGGAATTGGGAGTTCAGTTAGTCTCAAAAAAGGATTCAATAAAATTTACACCCTTATATATCCCTCTTAGCAACTTTATGGTATTTCCTTTTTTCACGTATGAAAATTTCACACCAAAATTTTTTCCAGAACCAAACGAGGTAGCTGAATTAATTGAGTTCCCGATTTCTGAACTTTTGAGATCAAAAATAAAAGTCAGAAAATTATTCAATGGAACTTCTAAAAGTATAGAAGTACCATGTTTTAAATTTAAAAATCACTTAATCTGGGGAGCAACAGCTATGATTTTAAATGAATTTAAGTTTTATTTAGCTTTTCGAAGCACTAATTAATTCTATATTTGGAATTATATTCTACGCTTGTATGCTTAAAAAAAATCCTTTTGGCCATTACTTGATTTTGAAAAAATGGTTAATTCGATACATGGGCTTTATGACTCACAGGCGTTACAGAGGATTTAATAGACTAAAAATCGAGGGATCAGAGATTATAAAAAATCTACCTGATAAAAATGTATTATTTATTTCAAATCATCAAACTTATTTTGCCGATGTAGTTGCTATGCTACATGTTTTCAATGCAAGTCTTAGCGGAAGAATTGATAGTATCAAAAATGTTGGTTATTTATGGAAGCCAAAATTAAATATATATTATGTTGCTGCTAAGGAAACTATGAAAGCCGGAATTTTACCTAGAATTCTTGCATATGCTGGTTCAGTATCTATTGAGCGAACTTGGCGTGAAAATGGCATAGAAATAAACAGGCAAGTGAAAATGAGTGATATCTCAAATATTGGTATTGCATTGGATGACGGCTGGGTGATTACATTTCCACAAGGAACAACAAAGCCTTTTAAGCCAGTTAGAAAGGGAACGGCTCACTTAATTAAGCATTTTAAACCAAAAGTTATCCCAATAGTTATTGATGGGTTTAGAAGATCATTTGACAAAAAAGGGTTAATGATTAAAAAAAGAGGAATATTACAGTCAATGATAATTAAAAACCCACTTGAAATAGATTATGCTAATGACAGTGTTGAATCTATAATGGAAAAAATTGAGTATGCTATTGAACAACACTCGTCATTCTTAAAAGTTATACCTAAAGAAGTTTTAGAGGCTAAAGAAAAATTGAATGTCACACGTCAATGGGATTTTTAATTAAAGGTTTAAATTAAGATCTTCATAATAATTTTTGGCTACAGCCAAATAATTTTCATTAATTAGCCATTTATTAAATATTTGTGTTTAAATTATTTAAAAATTATTGTAGAAAAATGAAAAAAAATATTTTAATAATCCTTTTTTTAGTTGCTTTTGTGTCATGTAATAACGTTGAAAAAATTTCCTTAACCAAACTGGAAGGTTCTCCGGATTATAATGAAGCCAAGCTTACATTAAATGATTTTAATGAAAACGATAATAATGAATTTGATTTCGAAGTAGAAAACTATGAATTAGGAATTCAAACTGAGAATGAATTTAAATTTAAGCTTGCAAATTCTGCTAAAGGCCAACACATTCATTTTATTGAGAATAATGGGCCATATTCAGCGCACTATACAAATAAATTTCAAAAAAAATTAAAAGATGGTAACAACGTAATATTAGCTTTTTTATCAAGATCTCATCATGAGTCAGTTAAAAACCCAAATGCTTATGTTTTTACTCAAATTGGAGAGGGTGAAAAAATTGATTTAGAAAAACAGTATTTATTTTATAGCAGACCAAAAGGGACCTATACAGGTGAAGATACAGAAAGATTGCTGCTAGACTTTTATTTAGTCAATACTAGTATATCATCTGAAGGAAATAAAGTTAGAATAAGTATTCAGGATTCTGAATTTCTAGTTGATGAATGGGCCCCATACATTATAGAGGGCTTACCGAAGGGTGAAATCTCAATTAAACTTGAATTATTAAATTCTAATGAAGAGCTAATTGAAACCCCTTTCAATCCNTCAATAAGAAAAATTATATTAAAATAAATAAACGTTTTAATTTATTAGCTGAATTTAAAGAACGAATACTTGAAAAAAACTATCTTGTTTTTTTTGTTAATATGCGCATCGTCTTGCAAAACAAACTATAACACAGTTGAGTTTAGACTAAAAGATATACCTCCGGCTCCTGATTATTCCAAAATTGAAAGCTGGGCAGTACTACCCAATCTCTGGAATAAATCACTTGAAGAGGTCGCTGGGACTCCAGAAAAAAAAAGAGCAGACGTTTTTTATATTTATCCAACATTATTTTCAAATAAAAAAAGTAGTTGTTGGAATGCTAACATTTCCGATCCACAAATAAGAAAAGATGTTATTGAAAAAGCAGTGACATATCAAGCTTCAGCATGGGTTAAAGCGGCAAATCTTTACGTTCCATTTTACAGACAGGCTCACTATAGAATTTTTATTGAGCCATATGCAACTCAGGGTAGAGAAGCAGGTATTTTGGCATATCAGGATGTAAAAAATGCATTTTTATATTTTCTAAAGAACTACAATAATTCAAGACCTATAATCATCGCATCACACAGCCAAGGCACCTTACATGCTAAAAGAATTGTAAAGGAGTTTTTTGATGGAAAGCCATTACAAAATAGACTTATAGCTGCCTACTTAATAGGTGCTAGAGTCATACCAAATGAGTTTAAAAATATCTATGAATTAAATAGTCCAGATTCATTTGGTGGATTTATCAGTTGGAATACCTACAAAAAAAATCATTTACCATCAAAGTACAATGATTGGTATAAAGGAGGAGTGGTTTCAAATCCAATTAGCTGGGATCAAAGCCCACAGGGTTCAATAGATTCCCATTTGGGTGTATTAGGGAGGGATAAAAAAATATATCCTAACAGCTTATATACAGCAGAAATAGATGGAATTTTATGGTCTTCATTACCAAAAATAAAAAACCGCTTTTTATTATCGTTTATAAAAGACTACCACTTTGCAGACATAAATCTTTTTTGGAAAGATATAGAACAAAATGCAGTTTTAAGAACACAAAACTGGCTAAAACAAAATTCAAAATGACATTAGAAAATATATTAATTGATTGCAAGAAACAGCTGACTGGAGCTTTAAATCATAAAAAACATCCTTTCCGATATTTTACTTTAGCCTCAATATCTGAAAATGACACTCCAAACTTAAGAACTGTTGTTCTCAGAGAATTTAATGCTAATAAATTTCAGCTCACAATATTTACAGATGGAAGATCAAAAAAGGTAGAAGAATTTAAATCAAATAAGAATGGTAAGTTTTTATTTTATGATACATCAAGGCTTATCCAATTAATACTTGATGTAAAAATGATTGAGGTTGTTGATTTAAATAATGTTTTTAAATCGTTACCTGAACCTAGTAAAAAGGACTATACATCTATCTTAAAACCTGGTACAAATATCCAATCCCCAGATAAAATTAAATATGATTATTCTAAGGATTATTTCAGAAAGATTATTTTTCAAGCAGTAAATCTTGAGTACTTGAAACTTAAAAGACCTAATCACATTAGAGCATTCTTTAGTAATGAAGACAAATGGAAAGGTTCCTATTTGGTTCCTTGAAATTTGCTTATTAGCGTTTTATTTTTTTAATTTAGTGGTGGATTTTAATTTGACAAAGAAATGAATAAAGAGAAAAAGTCTTCAAAAAAAGTTGAAAGAAGAACATTTATAAAAAAAGGCATTGCCGCAAGTTCACTATTTATTGTACCTAGGCACGTATTGGGTGGTAACGGATATATAGCCCCAAGTGACAGACTTGCTTTAGCTGCAATTGGATCTGGAGGTAAAGGGGCTAGTGATATTTCGAATTCTGAATCAAACGGTAAAGAAAAAGTAGTTGCTCTCTGTGATGTCGACTTAACAGGCAGAGCTTTAGATACAGTAAAAAAGTATCCAAAAGCCAAAAGATATGAAGATTTTAGAGAAATGCTAGATAAGGAAAAAGATATTGATGCCGTAACAATTTCTACTCCTGACCATACACACGCCGCTGTTGCTGTAAATGCTATAAAAAGAAATATACATGTATATGTTCAAAAGCCATTAACTCATAACGTTTATGAAGCACGTCTTTTAACTGAGCTTGCTCGGGAATATAAAGTTGTAACTCAAATGGGGAATCAAGGGGCCTCTAATCCTGATCAACTTAAAATCCAGGAGTGGATCAACGAAAAGAAAATTGGAACTATATCTAAAGTGGACGTTTGGACAGACAGGCCAATATGGCCGTCAGGTAATCCTATGCCTAAGGCAAATAAATCTCTCAAACCAAAAAGCTTAAATTGGGATTTATGGCTCGGACCAGCCAAGAATACCGAATATATTCCAGAAATGCATCCTTTCAACTGGAGAGGATGGTGGGATTATGGCACAGGAGCATTAGGGGATATGGGATGTCATTTAATAGATGTCCCTTTCAAAGCATTAGCATTAAAATATCCTAAGTCAGTTGAATGTAGTATTGGAAAAATTCTCACAGGTATGTATCAAAGTGCTTACACACCAAAAGGTTGTCCTCCATCTGCTGCAGTCTCACTCATTTTTGGACCTACTGAAAAAAATGAAACTGATATCCAAATGACTTGGATGGATGGAGGTATAAAACCTTTTCATCCAGAGCTTTTGCCTTCTGATGTGCCCATAGATGCAGGTGGTGTAATTATAATTGGTGAAAAAGGTGTAATTACATGTAATGATTATGGGTATAACCCAAGACTTTATCTTAAAGGAGAGCCAGTAATTAAAGGTGATATGAAAAAAGAATTAAATGCCCCTGATTTTAACCATCAAAGAAAATGGGTTGATGCTTGTAAAGATGGATTTAACAGCAATAAGCATAGAGAATTAACATCAAGTTTTGACTACTCCGGACCCATGACTGAAACTGTTTTGATGGGAAATATAGCTATCAGAAGTTATATGGTTGAGGGTGAATCTAAAAGAAAAGAGTATGGTTCTCCTGTGCCAAATTATATTGGAAGAAAAAAATTACTTTGGGACGGAGACAATATGAAGATCACAAATTTGGAGGAAGCAAACCAGTTTGTTGGAAGAATTTATAGAAAAGGCTGGAAAATAAGTTAATTAATCTTAATTGAAAATACTCGTAACAGGTGGTTTAGGTTATATTGGATCACACGTAACGGTATTGCTTTTAGAGCAAAACATAGAAGTAATATGTATTGACAACCTCGATAACTCAAGATTAGAAGTTCTTGAGGGCATAAGTAAGATTACACGAAAAAGGCCTTTATTTAAAAATTTAGATTTAAAAGATAAAGGAGAATTAGCGAATTTTTTTAAAGAGCACGAAAATATTCAGGGAATTATTCATTTTGCTGCGCATAAAGCTGTAGCTGAGAGTTCAAAAAAACCTTTATTGTATTACAATAATAATATTGTAGGACTTTTAAATATTCTAAGTTTTTCAGCTGAAAAAGGCATTCCTTTTATTTATAGCTCATCATGCACAGTTTATGGGGATGCTAAAATTTTTCCGATTAATGAAAACACTTTTACTAGCAATCCTAAATCTCCATATGGTAATACAAAACTCATAGGAGAACAAATTTTAAAAGATTGCTTTAATACCTCTAGTAAATTCAAAACAATTATTCTTAGATATTTTAATCCCATTGGCGCACATCCAACAGGAAATATAGGGGAATATCCATTAGGAACTCCTCAAAATTTAATTCCATATTTAACTCAAACAGCTATCGGTAAACATTCTTTTTTAAGGGTGTTTGGATCCGATTATGAAACAGAAGATGGTACATGTATTCGTGACTACATCCATATAATGGATCTTGCTAAAGCCCATATTGAAAGTATAAATTATATAATATCTTTAAATTGTAAAAAAATGTATGAGATTTTTAATGTAGGAACTGGTAAAGGCTCTAGTGTATTAGAAGTAATAAAAACATTTGAAAAAGTTACTGGGGAAAAAGTTCCATTTAAATTTGTTAGTCCTAGGGAAGGTGACGTTCCAATTGCATTTGCAGATGTTAAAAAAATTTATACCAAAATGGGATGGAAGGCAAAATTTACATTGGAAGATGGATTAAAATCTGCTTGGAATTGGGAGAAGCATTTAGCAAAAAAGTTTTAAAATCTTTTTATATTGAGTGAATATTTTATTGAAATATGTTAGGAAAAAACTCAAAACTTAGTCGAAGAAACGCTTTAAAAAAAATAGCTGTGGGAACTACTGCCTTAAGTTTTCCAGAAATCCAAAATAATAATTATTCAAAAAAAAATAAAACAATTTTGAAAGGTAAAATAAAGCAATCAGTTTGTCAATGGTGTTATTCTGACATGCCTCTTGATAAGTTAGCAGAAGAGTCAAAGAAAATAGGTCTTATTGGCGTAGATCTCATAGGTAAAGAGGGATGGGATACTTTAAAAGAGTATGGTTTAATTTCAACAATGTGTTACGGAGATTTAGAAGGAAAGTCTGCGAGAAGTTTAACTAATGGTTGGTGTGACAAAAGATTTCATAAAGATTTGATAACAAATTATCTGCGTCACATTAAACAAGTCTCTGAAGCAGGTTGGACTAACCTAATCTGTTTTAGTGGAAACAGAAGAGGAATGAGTGATCAGGAAGGTTTAAAAAATTGTATTAACGGCTTAAATAAAATAGTTAAAGTAGCTGAAGATTATGGTGTTGTATTACACATGGAGTTATTAAACTCAAAAATTGATCATCCCGATTATATGTGCGACAATACAAAATGGGGAATTAAACTTTGTGAATCATTGGATTCAAATAATTTTAAATTATTATACGACATTTATCACATGCAAGTTATGGAAGGTGATATTATTGACACTATAAGAAAAAATCACAAATATTTTGGACATTATCATACTGCAGGTGTTCCTGGGAGAAATGAAATAGATGAAAAACAAGAGCTTTTTTATCCCGCAATTATGGAAGCTATAAGGCAAACAGGCTTTGATGGTTATGTAGCACAAGAGTTTGTTCCTTTAGACAAGACTAAACTTGGAATGAACTCACTTCTTAAAGCTGTAAGAACTTGTGATGTTTAATTCAATACTTTGCTGGAAAACCATTAGTTTGGGTCTTTAAAATAAAATTTCTTAAATCTTCATTAGCATTTTTAAGGTCCTCGTTTCTTAAGTACATCATATGGCCGCTTCTATATCCCTTAAATTGGAATCTATCTCTTAACTTACCACTTGGATCTACTTGCCACATTGTATATTTGGCATTAAAGTAGGTGGTAGCGCCGTCATAATATCCTGATTGAATTAATACATTTAAATAAGGATTTTCTGCCATTGCCCTTCTTAGATCTTCACGAGTGCTATCATTATCATTATTCCACGGATGTACAGGACCGAACATATTATATTTGATATCCGTCTCAAACCTCAAATCTTTTCTAATGTAATGATTAATTGCAGGTGTAAANGAATGAAGCCAGGAGGTTAGTTCTGCACTATAATCTGGTCTTGTTCCAACATCTTTTCGATCGATACCTAGATATCTAGAATCTAGTCTACCGATTGTTTTCCCCTCATCTCGTAATAATTCCTTCCAGAAAAAGTAATTGGGAACATCTAAGTTATTTGATAAAATTGATTTCTGACTTAGTCCAGAGTAATAGGACATTTTTGAAGCAATTTCCCTACGTTCATTTTCTAATATAAATCCTCCTTTAGCTAAAGCTGGTATTAGCTTGTTTATAGCAAATTTCTCAACTTCAGGCAATATATCTGTCAAATCCTTTTGTTGTAATTCAGGATTTAGTTTTTTGTGAAACCAGGCTGCTGCTGAATAATATGGTAAATTTAAAGCGGAAGAAACAGGACCACCCACTCTAATTACCTTATAGTCTGCAGGTGAAACCATAATCACTCCATTCAGATACATCCACTGTTTTTCTTGAAGTTCAGCAGATAATCCCATTACTCTTGTTCCACCATAACTTTCACCAATAAGATATTTTGGTGACTCCCAACGCTCTTTTCTTGTAACAAATGTATTGAGCCACTCAGCTAGGTATTCAATATCTTCGTTAATACCGAAAAATTGTTCTCTTTCAGCTTTTTTACCATCTATATCTAAAATTCTTGAATATGCGGTATTAACTGGGTTTATAAATACAATATCTGCAACATCTAAAATCGAATAAGGATTATTTTTATAACCGTAGGGTTGTATGGGATATCCTTCATTATCAATTTTTAAAATTTTAGGACCAGTATATGCAATATGCATCCATACAGAACCTGAACCAGGACCGCCATTGAAAGAGAAAATTAATGGTCTTTTATTATAATTTTTTATATCAATTCTTCTGTAATATGTATAAAATAANGTCGCAATGGGCCTTCCTATTGTGTCCCAAACAGGNTGNGTTCCGGTTTGTGCTTGGTACTTTATAACTTGGTTTTTAATTTTTGTAGTGTGATTTGTAACCACTATTGTGTCAACTGTTATATTTCTTCTTTGACCATTTACNTAGAACAAGAATAAAATAAAAAAAAGTGTTGCTATTTTTTTCATTTGATCATATAATTTTTCTGAGCCACAAATCTATTTAATCACAAAAATGACAAAATTTTATTAAGTTGTTTAATATTAGGTGTAAAAAAACCTCATCGATTTGATGAGGTTTTTTCAAAAGAACTGATAGAATTCTAATTTACTTTAATCTGAGCACTCCTATTCAACTGTACTCTACGATTCTTTGCTCTACCTTTAGTAGTGTTATTTGGTTCAATTGGTTTTGTTTCTCCATAACCAACTGTACTTAATCGATCCGCATTTATACCCTTTTCTACAAGAGATTGTTTTACTGCAGCAGCTCTTTTTTCTGAAAGTATTTGGTTATATGGTNCACTCCCGTCGCTTGAAGCATGACCTTCAATTGTAACTGTTGCATTAGGATACTTTTCTAAAAGTGATTTGAATGTATCGATAATGGATATGTCATTANCATCTAACTTACTGCTGTCTGCTTTAAATAAAATCCTACTCTTTTCACTATTTATGAATGTAAGTAAGTCTGAAGGCTCTTCAGGGCATCCGTCATTTGCTAAATCACCAGATAGTTGTGGACATTTATCATCTTTATCTGGCACACCGTCTCCATCGCTATCTTTTAGAGGGCAACCATCATTATCTGGATCACCTTTCTGTTCGGGGCACTTATCTAAATTATCAGCTACGCCATCGCCGTCAGAATCTGGACAACCGTCCATTTCAATTGATCCGGCAACATTTGGACACTTATCATCTTTATCTGCAACACCGTCTCCGTCAGAGTCAGGACAACCTTGTAGATTCTCAGGACCTGCTTCTTCGGGACAATTATCTTTAGAGTCAGGAATACCGTCACTGTCAGTATCAGGACAGCCATTAAATTCTTTAAGGCCAGGAACATCAGGGCATTCATCTTTTTTATCGGATACTCCGTCACCATCCGCATCTCCAGCACCAAAGTTGTAACTTAATCCAATTATGTGTTGCAAGTGGTTGTAAGATCCATTAGTTTCTTGAGTACCTCTGTAGGATGTACTCACATTAATATTAACTTGGTCTCCAAGGGGTATGTCTATACCAATTCCACCAAAAGTAGTTCTACCACTTTCTAACGATGGGAAAATACCCTCTTTGTCTAAACCGTCAGCAAAACGACTAAGCCCATAACCACCAAACAAATAAGGAATTATATTTTCTTCAGTCAAATTGAATCTGATAAAACCATCTAAATATGAATAATCTAAATTTGTGTTATCTTGAGGACTAGCCTTTCCAAGTCCATATCTAGCACCTACAGAAAATCCATTTGAAATATACCTAGATAAACTAAGCGCGGGTGCTCCAAAATTTAAACCAGAATCGACGTCATCACCTTGCAGGTTTATCAAATCAGCACCAACTGCTATAGCCCAAGGNTTCTCACTCGTTTGAGCATTCATAGCAAACGACGATATTAAAAGTAGTATTAGATACTTTACTGATTTCATTCAATTGATTTTAAGAAACAAATATAGTATTTTTCGCCATTTTTTTTTAAATTTTGCTTTTAAATATAGAGATGTTAATTAAATTGAAAATATTCAATAGAAAAAAGCTTATGACTAATAATATCAAATATACCTTTTTTNTCCTATCGATTTTCGTTATCCATATTTCTTGTGGACCCAACCAAAATAAAACAAAAGAATGGACATATTTATTTGATGGTTCAAGTATGGAAGGATGGCGAGCTTATAATGAGTCAGAAATGCCACCTGGTTGGAAAATTATTGATAGTGTACTTACATTTAAAACACAACAGATTTTAGAGCAAGATTTTGATTACAAAAAAAGCAGAGACATTATATATGGTGAAAAGATGTTTGAGAATTTTGAGTTGTATGTTGAGTGGAAAATTCCAGTAGGTGGGAATAGTGGGATTTTGTATCATATTCGAGAGGGTTACGATGGTCCCCATGAAGTAGCTCCAGAATATCAATTGATTGATGATGCAAATTATGCATCCATACACGATTTAACGGAAGCAAATACAATTGCTGGTTTTGAAAACCCATCTCAACTCCACCCATTGCAGCAAACAGCTTCGGATTATGCCATGCATGTTGCTGCACCTGATCAAAAAAATTTAAACCCTCCAGGTCAGTGGAATAGTTCAAGAATTATATTTACTGAAAAATTGGTTGAGTATTGGTTAAATGGAAAAAAGGTTTTATCATTTGTGCCTTGGTCAGAACAATGGTATGAAAAGAAAAATTCAGGAAAGTGGGATAATACACCAGATTATGGTAAATTTAAAACTGGATATATAGGATTTCAAGATCACGGACGCGATTTGTGGTTTAGAAACGTGAAAATNAGAAAACTGTAATAATTTTAATTAATGAAAAAAAGAGATTTCCTTAAAACTTCAGTTGCTTTAGCTTCTACAACAATAATTCCTTCGTCCCTTTTAGCATCAATTTCACATAAAAAGACTACACTTAGAACGGCACACATTGGTGTTGGAGGAATGGGTGCATCTGATCTAGAGTCAATAGCATCACATAATTCAGTTCAAGTAGTAGCACTTTGTGATGTAGACGAAAAAAGTCTTAACGACGCTCAAAAAAAATATCCAAACGCTAAGGCATTTAAAGATTATAGAACCATGCTTAATGAAATGTCAAAAAGTATTGATGCTGTAATTGTTTCAACGCCNGANCATACTCATGCTCCAGCATCAATTATGGCAATGGAGATGGATAAACCTGTATATTGTCAAAAACCACTAACTCATTTTGTTTCTGAGGCCAGAGCAATGAAAAAAGTTGCCGAAGAAAAAAAATTAGTTACACAAATGGGAATTCAGGTTCATTCATTTTATGACTATAAGTTAGCCACAGTTTTAATACAGGCGGGAATTATTGGAAAAGTTTATAAAGTAAGAGCTTGGTCTCCGAAAAATTGGGGATATGATGGTCCCGAACCAATAGGAAAAGACGACATTCCAAAAAATTTAGATTGGAATTTATGGCTTGGAACTTCTCCTGATCGCCCATATAAAGACAAATATTATCATCCGTCTAACTGGCGCAAGTTAGTTGATTATGGATGCGGAACACTGGGTGATATGGGAGTGCATATTTTTGATACACCTTACAATGCCTTAGCTCTAGACGTGCCTCTTACAATTAAGAATAAATGCAGAAAACCAAATGGTTATGGCTTTCCAGTAAATAATAGTGTTGAATATACCTTCCCAGGAACCCCTTACACAGCCAATACTTTAACATGGATTTGGTCTGATGGTCCTGGAGCACCTGCTACTAATAAAGAGTTGAAGCTTCCAAAACGTGGTAAACTACCTCTTCAGGGAGCTATGTTTATAGGAGAAAAAGGCAGATTACTTTTACCCCATTTTATGGAACGTCCACGTCTAATAATTGATAATGAATATAAGGAAATTGATATAAAAAAGTATGATCCAAATGACCTTTTAGGAAATACTGAAAATGACTACGAAAGGGATGCACCCAAGCATTATCATCAATTTGTAGATGCTTGCCTAGGAAAAGACAAAGTCTCAGCCCCTTTTTCATATTCCTCTAGATTAACGGAAACTATACTTTTAGGTGTAATTGCCGGGCGTTTTCCAAATAAAACATTGCATTGGAATAATGAAAAGGCAAAATTTCAAGAGGAAGAAGCTAATCAATATCTTTCTGGGAATTACAGAGATTTTTGAATTTCAATCTAATATAAATGATGCTTAGAAGAATAGCTTTAAAAAATATCGCTATAATAACAGGAAGCACATTCATTCTCACTTATAGATGTGATTTTGAATCGGGAATTGTTTATTCAAATTTCACTGGTTTAAAAAAAAAGCACCTAAACCTTATAGCCTCTGTTAGTGAGTTTATTTTACCCAGTGACACAAAGAACTTTCCCACCCCTGAAAATCGCCTACATTTTATTATGACAATGGCTAATGATTGTTTAGTAAAAAAGGAAAGAAAACTTTTTGAAGAAGGATTTGATTTTTTCCAATTTTCACTTTCATCAGAAAGAAATGAAAGATTTGAAATATTACAAATAAATCAAAAAAAAGAATTCATTTTGAAAGGTTTTGAAAACAATAAGCCTGAAATAAAATTGTTTCTCAATCTTATAAAAGAGTTTTCTATATTACATTTTGAAACTTCTGAAAATTATATGAAAAAATATTTGAATTTTGAATTTATGCCAGGTCGCTATAATGGTAAAGTTCAAGTATAAATTTTTACTTTGAAAAATACATTTGATACTATAGTCATCGGTGCAGGAATGTCAGGGGGATGGGCAGCTAAGGAATTTACTGAAAAAGGATTCAAAACCTTACTTTTGGAAAGGGGCCCAAATATTGAACATATATCNGACTATCCAACTTCAAACCTGCAACCNTGGGAACTCAAACATCGAGGTANANTAACTGCACAAGAAATTAAAGATAATCCTNTAGCCAGCAGCTGTTATGCATTTAGAGAGGACGCAAAACATTTCTTTGTGAAAGATAAAGATCATCCTTATAATCAAATAAAACCATTTGATTGGATTCGTGGTTATCAAGTAGGAGGAAAATCAATTATGTGGGCAAGGCAAGTTCAGCGATGGAGTCCATATGATTTTGAAGGCCCTGCTCGTGACGGTTTCGCTGTTGATTGGCCAATCCGTTATAAAGACCTAGCTGATTGGTATTCNTANGTTGAACGTTTTGTAGGTGTTAGTGGAAATANAGATGGTTTAGATATCTTGCCTGATGGTGAATTTTTAAAACCTTGGGAGTCAAATGTAGTAGAGGAGTATTTTAGTCAGCAGATGAAAAAGTTTTATAAGGATCGCCATGTAATTTATGGTCGTTGCGCTCATTTAACTGAATCTAGACCAATCTTTGTGAAACAAGGACGTGGTTTATGTGTTAGTCGAAATGTATGTCAGAGAGGTTGTACACTTGGAGGTTATTTTAATGCTAATTCTACATTAATACCCTGGTCTTTAAAAACAGGAAATCTCACCTTAAGACCACACTCAGTGGTTCACTCAATACTTTACGATAATAATAAGCAAAAAGCGATTGGAGTAAGAGTAATTGATTCAATTACAAAAAAAACTCAGGATTATTTTGCTAGTGTTATATTTTTAAATGCATCAACCCTAAANACTAATTTAATTTTGTTGAATTCAATNTCAAGTCGATTNCCAAATGGTTTGGGGAATGATAATGGTTTACTNGGGAAATATATNGCTTTTCACAATTATAGAGCTACGATAAGTGCTAAATATGAAGGATTTGCAAATTACACCGTTGAAGGAGCAAAACCAACAACTCATTATGTACCCAGATTTAGAAATGTANTTAGGCAAGAAACAGATTTTTTAAGAGGTTACGCGGCTGGTTTTCAGGCNTCTCCAGTAAGAGAANCAATTACAGAGGGCATAGGAGATAAATTAAAAAAACAACTTTTAGATACAAAGGAAACAGGAGTATGGAATGTTGGATCGCATATGATGGGAGAAACAATCCCTAAAATTTCCAATTATGTGAGTCTCGATAATAATAAAAAAGATGCCTGGGGAGTTCCACTTCTTAACATTAATGTAGATTATGATGATAATGATGAAAAGATGATAAAAGATTTCTATGAGCAATTTACAGAAATGTACACTAGAGCTGGTTTTGTTGATATTGAAATTAATGACAATAAGCGTCGTCCAGGTAACGATATTCACGAGATGGGTGGGGTAAGAATGGGTAAAGATCCCAAAACATCTTTATTAAATTCATGGAATCAATTGCATTTGTGCAAAAATGTTTTTGTTACAGACGGTTCATGCATGACATCTACTTCTACTCAAAATCCTTCATTAACCTTTATGGCAATTACTGCTAGAGCTTCCAATCATGCAATTAAAGAAATTAAAAAAGGAAATATTTAAGAACAAGGCTTAATATTAATATTTTTAGATTATTTTGAGAATTAATTATGATAATGAAAAAAGTTGTAACCTTTGGCGAAATTATGTTGCGCTTATCTCCACCAGGATTTCTTAGGTTTTCTCAAGCGAACAATTTTGATGCGGTGTTCGGAGGTGGTGAATCCAACGTTGCAGTATCACTTGCTAATTATGGGATACCAGTAGAGTTTGTAACTAGACTTCCTAATAATGAAATTGCTGAATCTGCTCTAATGGAAATAAGAAAGCACAATGTTGGGACTCAATTCATTATTCGTGGTGGTGAGAGATTAGGAATTTATTTTTTAGAGACAGGAGCGGTGAACAGATCAAGTAAAGTAATATATGATAGGGCTCACTCTTCAATGTATAATATTCAAAAAGGGATGATTAATTGGGAATCCGTTTTTGAAGAAGCTCAATGGTTTCATTGGACTGGAATTACTCCTGCAATATCAAAAAATGCTGCGGAAGTTTGTTTAGAAGCATTAGAAATTGCCAATAAAATGGGAATAACAATTTCTGTTGATTTAAATTACNGATCAAAATTATGGAATTATACAANNGAAAGAGAAAAAATAATGACAGAGCTTGTCAGCTATTGTGATATAATTTTAGGGAACGAAGAGGATGCTGAGATGCATTTCGGAATAAAGCCTGAAGGATTAAATGTTATTAGAGAGGGTGATAAAGTCAAAGCTGATAAATTTCTTTCAGTATGTCAACAAATGCAAAAAAAATTCTCACAAGCAAAAAAAGTTATAACAACACTGCGTGGATCAATATCGGCTTCCCATAATAAATGGTCAGGCATTTTATACGATGGTAATTCATTGTTTAAAAGTAGAGAATATGAAATAACCCACATAGTTGATAGAGTGGGGGGTGGAGATTCTTTTATGGGAGCTTTAATTTATGGACTGATTAGTTATCCAGATGACAACCAGAAAGCTATTGATTACGCATCAGCAGCATCCTGCTTAAAACATACAATTAAAGGGGATTTCAATTTAGTTACAGTACAAGAAATTGAAAAGTTAATAAGTGGGGATGTGTCTGGTCGAGTTTCAAGATAATTTAAAATATGGCAAAATATTCAAGAGTAGAAGTAATTAACAAGATGATAGAATCAAGGATGGTTCCTTTATTTTATCATTCTGATTTTCAAGTTGCAAAAAATGTTTTACAAGCTTGTTATAATGGTGGTGCTCGTTTGATAGAATTCACAAATAGGGGTGATTTCGCAGTAGAAGTTTTTTCTAAATTGATAAAATTTGCCTCTAAAGAGTTACCAGGAATGATTGTTGGAATAGGCTCTGTCACTGATTCATCAGCCGCTTCTCATTATATGCTACTAGGAGCTAACTTTATTGTGACTCCTGTTTTAAGAAAAGATATTGCAATTGTATGCAATCGAAGAAAAGTTCTTTGGATTCCAGGTTGCGGTTCACTTTCTGAAATTGCCAGAGCTGAAGAAATGGGATGTGAATTTGTAAAACTTTTTCCTGGTAATATATATGGACCCGATTTTATTAAATCTGTGAAAGCTCCACAGCCATGGAGCTCTATTATGCCGACGGGAGGAGTTTCAATTGAGCAATCCAATCTATTGGGATGGTTTAAGGCCGGTGCTGATTGTGTCGGATTAGGCTCTAAATTAATTTCTAAGGAAATTTTAATAAACCAAGACTTTAAAAAACTGGAGAAAAATGTTTTTGATACTCTTCAAATCATTCAAGAAATTAAGTAATTATAAATTTTGTTTTAAAATATAATTTTTCCAGGTATCCTAATCAATAATAAAAAAACCCCTTATAAAGTAGGGGTTTTTTCAAAGTTATTATTAAGAAACTATTCTGCTTTTTTCATTGCAGCAGCCATAAGACCTGAGGCATCAAAGTAATCTTGAGCTATGTGAATTTGTCCTTTTCCATTAAAATCAAATGAGTGGTAGGCATTAGTTTTAATAACATTACCGGTCATCGTATTTTTTGCAGTCCAAACTCCGTAGGTTCTAACACTACCATTTAGAACTCCCAAAGAATCGGTTCCTGGAAGCCATACATTGGCGTCATATGTAATATCATCAAAATTATCCATCCAAGCTTTGGTATTGGCCACAAAACCATCGTATTTGACTGGGGTTGCACCATGAAAAGGTGGATAATGAGTAATCCCTGGACATATAAGAGGTTTTTGAGCCTCCATATCTTCAGTAGAAAAAAGCTCAAAAAACTTTTGAGCAGTAGCAAGATTTTTTGCGTAAAGAGCACTTGTATCTGGAGTTGAATTTTCAACCTTTTGATCACATGAAGCGAACATCACAACAATTACTAGTAATAAGGTTATTTTTTTCATAATTAAAAAGCTATTAAATTTTAGTAATTGAAAATAGTATTTTTTTTTCTTGAAACCTAAATAAAAAAACTCAACTCACAATGATTTCATATACCCCCCATCAATAGCAATATTTACCCCTGTAATATAACCTGCCTTATCTGAGGCCAAAAAACAAACCAAATTTGCATATTCTTCTGGGTTTCCAAAACGTTTCATGGGTATGGTATTTTTAATTGTTTCCTCAATTTGGGAGATCTTTATTCCTAATTTTTCGGCTTTTTTGGTATTTAATTGCTTTAATCTTTCAGTATTAAAATAACCGGTTAATACATTATTTGTTGTAATATTAAATTTTGCTACATCTACTGAAAGACTTTTGGACCAGGTTACTAAGGCAGAACGCAGGCTATTAGAAAGTACAAGATAATTTAATGGTTCTTTTACTGAAATTGAAGCTACATTAATAATCCTTCCCCATTTTTTATCTTTCATATTTGGTAATGCTAATAAACTAGTTTTAACTACACATTTAAAAAGAAGGTCAAAAGCTGATTGATAATCATCAATAGACTTTTCCAAAGCACTTCCTGCAGGTGGTCCTTGAGTATTATTAACTAGAATATCAATNTGATTTTTTTCAAAAAAGGACTTTATTTTAGNCGAGAAAAGCTTGTAATTTGAAAAATCAACTTCTAAAAATCCATGTTTTTGGTTTCTAGATTTATCTAATTCATTAACAACTTTCTCTAGCTTTGATNTATTTCTAGCCATTAAACACACACTAGCTCCCGATGCGGCAAGTCTAGTAGCAATAGCTTTACCTATACCACCAGTACTNCCACCAACCAATGCAGATTTCCCTGTCAAATCAATCTCCATTAGCTACTTATATTCATTTCGAGTAGGGCTAAAGACATCCATTAAAAAGCAAGAAGTTAATGCTTTACCGGAATGTTTACAATTTGAAGGAACATGAACAATATCTCCGGTGCTATATATTTTTGTTACTCCATTTAAAGTAAATTCAAATTCTCCCTTTTCAACATACATTATTTGTTCATGCGGGTGATTATGTTCAGGTACTTTAGCNCCTTTTTTTACTGTCCAAAATGCCCATGTTATTTGGTTACCATGGACCATCTTNCCNTNAAAACCTGGCATTAACTCTTTACTNGTAAGAGATTTTACATTCATTNTAAAATGNGCTACACATTAATCACANNTGAATATACAAAATTATGTANTCAAAATCTAGNGATACTTTGTTTAGTAAAATNNCGNTAGTTACATTTTNANATANACGTCACCGTCCTTAATAAATTCCGTGAAATCAGAGTTGAATCGGAGTATTTCAATATTAGTCCTAGATTCGATGGATCTTTCTGAAAGATCTACTGNAGAACATGTAATGTAATTATTAATAAATTGATAGGTCTGTTGAGGAGCTAGAAGATCAGTTGATAGATTCGACCAGTCAAAGCCAGTTTCAGAGCGTAAGTAACAAGGATCGCCATAAGAACCTTCTCCTAGAGCTTCAGATATTTCACTTTCACTAAAAACCGCTGTTCCGCTTCCATCACTATTGAATGTAAAAATTATTGATGCATACCAGAACTGATCGTTTATAGTTGTTGTAATTCTAAATTGCCATTTACCAAGAATAGGGTCCTCGGTTAATACATCCTTAGAGCAACCAAATAAACAGACAAAAACTAGTAAACAAGTAAATTTCTTCAAAATTGATTTTATATCGACTTAAAATTTATCAAAACTAAGACAACAATTTTTACAAATAAAGGCAATAATTATGGGTAAATCAATTTGAAAATATAATTATAGACAATAGATCTATAAGTCTACACTATAGAATAAAATATACTATCTCAATTGAATACCCATTTTATGACTGAAGGAGAACCTACTGCTATAAATATTCATAGTTGAAATGGAGAAATAGTCAAGCTTAAGGTAGAGTCAAGACCATTAGGCAAATAACCATTACCCTATTTGTTATTCTAAAAAGAAAGGAGGGAGAGTTTGCTTCCTTATTATTTTGTGACCTCGGCAGGATTCAAACCTGCAACCTCTTGAGCCGTAATCAAGTGCACTATTCAGTTATGCTACGAGGCCATTATGTTCATTTACAATAAGTTAGACTACCATTTTTGTCTATGTTAATATCAATTAACACCACTAATAACACCACAATGGTGTTTTTTAATGCTTATTGTGAAGGGCAAATATACACATGAATTTTTATTCTGTAATAAATAATGGTGGCTCCCAAGTATAGACTTTTACTTTCTTTTAAAATTATTATATTGGCTATTTAATAACTAAAAAATTAAATTATGAATGTAAAAGAAATTACTCAAAGGGCATATGACCTTTTTAATGCAGGAGACATTGAAACTTTTTTTAATGAAATTGTAGATGATAATATAACTTGGGTATTTCCAGGTGACAAACACCCTTTGTCAGGAACTCATAAAGGAAAACAAGCAATGGCTAAGGCTATGTCTAAAATACCCGGACTTTGGCACAATTTTACAGTTAAACCAGAATTTATGATAGCTGAAGGGAATAAGGTTTTCACGAAAGCAAATGCTAAAGCAGATGGTATGGATACTATTTTTGGACACTACTCCGAAATTAATGATGAAGGAAAACTAATTAATTTTATAACCTTTGACGATACCCTTAGCATGGTTAATGCAATGAAATAATTTTTAAAACAAAAGTTTTTGAATATACCCCCTCTTAATCGAGGGGTTTTTTGTGCCATTTTTATTCTGTAATAAATAATGGTGGCTCCCAAATATCTGCTTTCACTTCAGTTACACTTTGTGACTTTCTTGGAGTAGCGTAGGGGAGTAGCTTAACAATAAACTCCAACCTTTCTTTGGAATTCAGTCTTTGTAAATAGTCCTCTATACTTTCAAACTCCTTTTCGAGTAGCTCCTCAACTTTTTCACCAATACAAGTCTTTTTATTTGGTGTGCCTTTCTCTCTACCACCAGTTTTGTTGCCTCTAGCCATATTGTTTTTTTATCTTTTTGAAATCAGGGTCTCGTATTAACATCCATTCTTCTTGTGAATGTGTCTCATGCTGACCTGTCAAAGGGTTGTACTCGGTTGACTTAAACTCTAACCATTTCTTTGCTATTGTACTTCTATCTTTTTTATCTAAACTCATATTATTTTATATTTTAGCTATATGAAAAAATTCTATCTTTTATCTTATTGTACTTTTTTATTTTTTTCTTGTGACGACGGTAATGAAGAACTTGGAAATGTTATAGCAAACACTAAACCCTTTTTAGAAATTCATAATAATACAGTTTGGAAATTGTCTGAAGTTGAGGAATTTGATGAATATATATTCTTTTATAATTCAGAAACAGAATTTTTAAAAACTGTTATACAAAGTAGAGACGCTTCTTATGTTGATTGCAATCCAGTAAAAGGTGAAATTGTAAGAAATTTTGGTCCCGCACTTATTGTCGATATACCTATAACTAATCCTCCATATGGTAATAATCGGGTTTCTTTCTCTTATTTTGAAGATGAAGATTATATAGGTAGGACGGAGGGTAATTATCAAGACAGGTATGATAGGGTAGGAGGTATTTCCTATTTAGAGATTTGTGATTAATAGTTTTAATACAGATATAACATTTGGTTCAGAAGAATCATTTATGGAGTACAAGCGTGAAATAGAAAGTATAGGAGCAAGATGCCTGCCTGTAAACTAAACTTCTAAATTTTATCTATTATTTGTCTACTTTAGATAAATGACTAAAAAACAAAGGGGGGTAAATATGAAAGCGAATCCCCAAAGTTTCTTTCTCAATGTTTCTTGAGTAATAATATTCTACTTTTTTCAATAATAATTTTTTTCTCTTTGTAAAGAACTCCAATTGCTCTTTTAAATGCCTTTTTGCTTAACTGAAGTTGTTGTATGATTTCGTCTGGATTACTTTTGTCAGAAAGTTTCAGTTCACCCGTGATTTTAAGTTTATCAAGAATTAAAGAGCAATTTGATTCAATAACATTTAAAAATCCTTGAGGCTTAAGTGAAACATCATACTTTCCGTCCTCTCTTATTTTTTTTATATACCCTTCAATCTGCATACCTGTCTCTATTGGCTCAAAAATTTCATTTTCGTACAATAATCCTTTAAAAGAACCATTAATCAACACACTGAAACCTATATTCCTTTTTCTTTCAATTAAAAGACCTACTTTTTCACCAACATCTAATTCCATGCTTCAAAACTAAAAAAATCTGTTGAGGTTGTGTTGTATTTAATTCAAACAATGTTTAATAGCAACTTAAGAGAAAACAATTTCTTTGCTATTGTACTTCTATCTTTTTAATAATTAAATTTTATCTATTATTTGTCTACTTTAGTCATATGATGAAACTTATTCATAAAAGGACATTTTGGTTAATATTAATAAATATTATTACTGCAATAACTTTCTTTTTGGCTGAACTTGAATACATAGAACCAATCCCTTTTAATGAACCTTTCTTATGGTTCGCGTTAGTAGCTTCAAATGTATCTTACGCTTATGATAACATAAAAAAGAAAAAACTCGATTGAAGTTCCTCTTTATTTTAGTGCCTATCTAAATCTCTTTTTTTTAAATTCAGTCTTTTTCTTTTTAGACCCAGAATTTTTGGAATAGATTTTCTCTTTTTTAGTAAGTTCTAAATTCACCCTTCTATTGCCAATAACTAGGTTGTCAAACGATTTAAGGACAAGATTTCTGTAATTTTTGTGAGTTGAGAAAAAGGAAAAGTTTTTCATAACCTCAACTTGGAAAATATCATTAGGATCTAATTTTAGATAAGAGTGTAAAAAATCTTTTAATGAGTGCCTTTCGTATTGGTCACGTGTTCCAACATTTATAAAGAAACGATCTCTGTTTGGAGAGGAATTTATTTTATTGTCAGTGCGATCTCGTTTAGTATTACCTCTTACTACTCCAATTTTTTCTT